>JAJXWD010000047.1 GCA_021781835.1 Pseudomonadota bacterium
CATCGATATCACCACCCCCCCGCCTCCTGCAAACTGCCGTCGGCATAAAAAAGCTTCGAGCCGACCAGCCCCGCTTTTGGCCATAAAATGAAGCTGTCGAGAATCTCGTCGAGCCACCCCTCGACCACGCGCGTATCATTGTTGAGCATCACCATGAAGCGCCCCTGGGCCATGGTGGCGCCGGTGTTGCAGCTCTTGATGAAGCCGCCGTTCTTGGGCTGACGATGATACCGTATGCCGTTTACATGAGGCAAGTACCGCGAGGATTCATCGGGCGATACGTCGTCTATGATGATGATTTCGAAACTGTATCTTGAGCTGTGCGTGAACAGGCTTTCCAGGCAATTGAGCGTATAGGCGAGCTGGCCATAAATCGGCACCACGATCGACGCATCGGGCAGCGAGCTCGAGGGGGAGGCTGGAGGGGTGATGGCGTTGAGATGACTCACCGCCCCGGCAAAATCCGGCAATGCCCCTTCGGCGAAGAAGCGGGTAAAAAACGCCTCGCCCCGCCAGCCTTCGAGAATCACGGCATCATCGACGCGCACGTCATAGGCCGTCAATTCAGCCGGCGGCATAGCCGCGCGGGACAGCGGCCACTCATGAACGGTCCTCGGCACATCGAAACTGACGCCGCCGCCGCCCCCCGCGGCTTGCTTCAAGCCCTCGCGCAGATGGTTATTTTCCGAGATCAAATTCATCGTCCGCTCCTCGACATCGAGCAAACGGTTGATCAAGGCGACATCATGATGGGTAGCAGCGGCCATTCCCCTCACCATGGCCATTTTTTTTTGACAAGTTCAAGAGGGTGGCGGTCATATTCCCCCTCATTGCATTACCGCAAAATTGTCATCTCCCCCCCCTTGCGCGGTAAACTTTTGGTTGATAATTGGCTGAAAAGACTACCACGGACATATTTAATCAGGTGGCCATGCCAGTTCATGTTGTCTTGATAAATATCGGAAAGATTTGATCGATGATGGATGCAACGACAGCTTGGAAGCTAAAATCTCCCTACCCCGCGCCGGAGGCTGACCACGTGGATCTGACCCGCTTCTTTGGCCTTGGCAATGAGCCTGATCGCCTGCTGTTCGGCTGGCCTCTCCGGAAGACAACCAAAACTGGAATGACGGTCCGGAGGTCGGCTACCGATTGCAATTAACCTCTCCCCCGCGCGAGGCTTGCGTTATTCGTGTCGAGGGGGCGCCATTTATAGAAGGGCAAGCCAACCGCCAGACGGTTACGCTTTATGTCAATGGATTGCGCCTCGGCTGGTGGTCTCTTACCGACGCGCGGCGCGTTGTGCTTGAAGCCCGCATCGAGCCGGAGCAGTGGCTGATCCGCGACGGCATGGCCATTGGCGATGTTCGCTGGCATATTCCGCAAAGCGTCAGCCCGAGCGAGCTGGGCATCGGCGCGGATGAACGCCAGCTCGGCTTCTGTTTCATGAGCATTACGGTGGCCTCGGCCTGAGATGCCGGCGCGCGCGCGGGGCGGACTCTTTGGCGAAGCGCATCTCGACCTCGAGGGCGTGCTTCATGGATGGTGCTGGAATCCCAGCCTTCCAAGGGCACGCCTTACGGTTGAGTTGATTGTGGAAGGCCAGTCGTCGCGCACGGTGGTTGCCTCCCGTTTTCGCGAGGATCTACGCGAGCGCGGGATTGGCGACGGCTATCATGCTTTCAACCTGCCACTGCCCCCCGCCGTGCTGGTCGACGGGAAATATGCGGCGCTGCGGGCCGCTGGAACAAAAACCATCTTCTGGCAAATCAATGCCTTGAAATTAAAGGCTAACCCTCTGCTGGCCTCCGGCATCGCGACGCTGCGCCAACACGTGGCGGAGGCAGCAGACGCCGTGGGCGATTTAGGGCGGACACGGAAAGCCGCGGCCACCGCCCTGGCATTGCGCGCCATGGCCAAGCATTTGCGCGAGATGGCTGACGCCAGAGCCTAGCGTGATGGCACACCCGCTTTACGGGCCTATTTGAATTGAGTATCAATAGCGAATGAACTCCGTCTGGCCGGCGATGACATGAGCGCTGACACGGCGTGGAGCGTCTTTGACGCCAAGGCCCATGCGGCGCGCTCTTGTGGGGAACATGAGGCGGCGCTGGCGGCCTTTTTGGAAGTGGCGGCGCTGCTGCCCGAGGCTGGCTGGGTCCAGGTACAGATTGGCGCCGAATACCAGGCGATTGGCAACGAGGCCGCCGCGACCGGGGCGTTTGAGCTGGCCTTGCGGCTGGACCCTGAAAATATTTTCGCGCTCAACGGATTGGCAAGGTTGGCGCGCACGCGCGATGAGCATGAAGGCGCCCTGGCCCTGTTTCGCAAAATTTTGGCCATTGCCCCCGAAACTTTGTGGGCCGGCACCGAAGCCGCGGCCGAGCTGGTGACGCTGGGCCGGCGGGATGAAGCGGAACAGCTCTATCGGGACCTGCTCACGCGCGAACCAGATTATGTTTTTGCCCTGCTTGGTTTAGGTAAACTGGCGCGGGACGCCGGGCGGATGGACGCGGCGCTGGAGCTGTTCCTGACGGCCTGCCGGGCCGCACCGGAAAACCCATGGCCCTGTCTCGAGTGCGGCGACATTATGGTCTCGCAAGGAAAGCTGGCCGAGGCCGAACAGGCTTACAGCCGCTTTGCCGGCCTTGGCGGCGATGCTCATTTGGCGGCGCTGGGTCTTGGCCGCTGTGCCCGCGCGCGCGGCGATAACGCTGGCGCGCTCGCCCACTTCACGCATGCCTGCGCACTGGCGCCGGACAGCCTGTGGCCCTGGCTTGCCCGCGCCACCGAAGAACGTGACCAAGGCCAATTCGAGGCCGCCCGCATTTCCGCCCGCGCGGCGCTCAGACAGCACGAAGCTGATCCGCTGCCTTGGCGGAATCTGGCGGAAACAGAATTGCGCGCGGGGCAAATCGACACGGCGGGGCAAATTTTACGCGAAGCTTTGGCATGCGTTCCAGCCAATGCCGACTTGTTGACGGATCTCGCGCGCATCGAAGGCCAGAGCGGCCGGCTCGCCAACGCCAATGATTTGCTGACCAAGGCGCTCGATCTGGCCCCCTGCAACATTGCCGCCCTCGCCTTGCTGACCGAATATGACCAGCAATATGGCGATACCGCAGAAAGCCTAACCTATTATCGCCGCGCATTAACATATCAGCCGGAAAACCTGACCCTGCGCATAGGGGCGCTGAGGGCGCGCGGAATGAGCGGGGAACTGGACGAGGCCCTGGAGGGCTTTGCGGATCTGGCCGCCGAGGGACGGCTGACCCCCGAGCTTTATCTGGCCTGGAGCCAGCTTGCCCGCGAGGCCGGCGACGCCGCTTTTGCATTGCGGCTAACACAGGCGGCAACAGCCCGGTTTCCTGGCAATTTCTGGCTGGTAATCGAGCGGATGCAAGCGGCGCTGCTGGTTGGCCCGCAGGATGCCGAGGTGGCATTTTTGCGTGGCGCTTCGGCCAAAAGCACGAGTGAACAGGCATATCGCCATTTATTCCTCGGCCGCTTCGCCGAGCGGGTGGACCAAATTGATACCGCGATCCGCCACTACCAGGCGGCACTGAGCGCCACCCCACAGGAAATCACGTTTCACAGAGAGCTGGCGCGCACCAAAATCTTACGCCTCGATCTTGATGGCGCCCGATACCATCTCGCCCGGATCGCTGAAATCAACCTGGTCATTATTTTACGTGGGGGCAGTTCGCTTAATGTTTCCCAGAGCCATCTCGGCCAAATCCTCGACGAATACGCCATCGACAGCGAGGTGCTGCGCCAAATGCGCGCGATCGGGGGCTTTCAACCGGTGCATCGGGCCGAAGCCTTGCGCCTGCTGGCCGCCCTCTATCCCGACAATGTCGCCATTGCCACCACCTTGATGGTTGCGCTGCGTGAGGCGGGGCGCTTCGACCATGTACAGCCGCGCGACAAGCCGGTGTCGATTCCACGGGTTATCGCGCAGTTTTGGGATGCGGATGAACCGCCCGAGGATGTCGTCCGGCTGATGGGCAGCTGGAGCACGCAAAATCCCGAGTATGAGGTGCGCCGCTTCTCGTTCAATGAGGCATCGGCTTTTTTGCGCCAGACTTGCTCCGAAGCGGTGGCGCGGGCCTTCGTCAGCCGCATCGAACCGACCAAACGCGCCGATCTCTTTCGTCTGGCTTGGCTTTATAAAGCCGGTGGCGTTTATGCCGATGCCGATGATTTTTGTAAGGCACCCTTGGCAACCCTGCTGCCCGCCGGCGCCGATATGGTTTTTTACCAGGAAGAATACGGAACTCTTGGAAATAATTTCATGGCCTCGGCGCCAGGCAACCCTGTGATGGCGTTTGCCATGCACCAAGCCGTTACCGCCATCAACCGTGGTGATACGGATATTTTGTGGCTCTCAACCGGGCCCGGCTTGGTGACCCGCGCCCTGGCACAGCATTTATGCGCCCAAAACACAACAGCACCGCTCCCCGGACTGGCGGTGTTGCGGCGGCATGAGTTGAACCAAGCCATCTCCCCCCATTGCAAGGCGCGCTACAAGAAAACCCCCCTTCACTGGGTTAAATCTTCTTTCAAGGCGCGCTTGGGGGGGGCTCGCCATACGAACACAGATCCTGTTTGACTTATCCCCTTCAGAGGGGCGCGTGAAAACGGCCAGCACCATATCATTTTGGCGGCCGAGCGGCTGGAGAGTGGGGAGATGAGGAGGCTGTTTCAGGGGGCGGTTCAGGGGAAAATGCCGACCTCTGCCTAAAAAACAAGCCATGGCTTTTAAAAAGCCGAAGCCAAGCGCCGTTAGTATCCGCTTTATATGGTTATGCGGGGGTGCCACAGTGCCGGACGGCCTTAGGCCGGAGTGTATAACCGCAAATGAGGATGACCATGATCCATAAGCGCATCCGCCCGTTCAATACCAAGGATACCTATCCGGAACAGCGGCTCGACAATGATCTTTGCCAGGGGGTGGTGGCGGGGAAGAGCATTTATTTGCGCGGCCAGGTGGCGCAGGATCTCGAGACGCGCGAGAATGTGGCGGTGGGTGACCCCGCCGGGCAGGCCGAGAAGGTGATGGCGAACATCGCCCTGCTTCTGGAGGAATGCGGCGCGGGGCTGGAGACCATTTGCAAGGTCACGGTTTATCTTACCGATATCCGCCATCGTGAGCCGGTGTACCGGGTGCTTGGGCGGTGGATGAAGGGGGTTTATCCGGTGTTTACCGGGCTGGTGGTGGTGGCGCTGGCCAGGCCGGAATGGCTGGTGGAGGTTGATATCATCGCCGAGTTGCCGTGAGGGGGATTACTCGTCCCCCGGCACACCGTAGGAGGGCGCGCTGGCGGGGGTGAGGGCACGGGTGACGTAGTCATGCATCTGCGGCGCCCACAAATCCCACAGCCGGGCCAGCTCGGTCAGTGGCTCGTCGTGCCAGTCCACGCGCAAATCGGCCAGGGGCCAGGCTTGCGCGGCCACCAGGATGAGGCCGGCGGAGCGGATGGGACCGGCCTCGCCGCCCGCCGCCAGCCCGGCCCGCAAGGCGCCGATGACCCGCGCGCCAAGCTCCTCCGCCGGGTTGGAGGCGGCGAAGGCCGCCACCACCGCGGCCGGCACGTTGGGGTTGGCGAGCAGATTGCCCGCCGAGACCGCATGCGCGCCCACCGCCTGACCATGCAGACCAAGCGTGTGGGCGCCCGACCATGCCGCGCCCGCGCCCGTGGCGCCCAGCAGGGTGAGCTGGCGATAGCTGGGGTGCGGCGCCTGGGCCAGTACCTGGGCGAGCGCGGCCTCGGATGTGGAGGTGGCGGCCTGGGCCGCGAGCAGGGCCGGGCCGAGCCGGGGGTCTGTGATGTTTTGGGTGGTGGCCGCCCCCAGACCCGCGCGGGCAAAGGCGCAGCGCGCCCCCACGGCAGGCGATGACGAGGTGACGGCCGCCGCGAACTGGCCGGTGCGCGGGCAGCGCGCGATGAGAGAAAAGGTCACGGGCGGCACTCCTTTTTGGTAGTTTCATGTTGCCTTCGGCGGTGGTTATGTAAAACATAATCTGCCAAGGCTTTGCTTCGGAAACCCATAACCCATGCGTTTTACCCTCAAGCAGATCGCTTATTTTGTCGCCACCGCCGAAACCGGCAGCATCACCCTGGCCTCGGAGCGCGTGAATATCTCGCAGCCTTCCATCTCCTCGGCCATTACGGCGCTGGAGGAGGCTTATGGAATCCAGCTTTTCATCCGCCATCATGCCCAGGGGCTTTCGCTCACCGCCGAAGGGCAGCGGTTTTTGCGCGAGGCGCGGGCGCTGCTGTTGCAGGCCGAGGAGGTGGAAAACGCGGCGCTGGAAATCTCGGCGCGCGTGGCCGGGCCGCTCGAGGTGGGCTGCCTCTCGACGCTGTTTCCGCTGGTGGTGCCGGAGTTGCTCAGCCAGTTCCGGCACCGTTTCGAGGCCGCGCGGGCGGCGGCGCTCGCGGGCAGCCAGATCGAGCTGTTTGAGCATCTGCGCTCGGGCCGGATTTCTCTGCTGCTAACCTATGACCTCGCCATTCCGCCCGATTTTGAGTTTTTGCCGCTCGCGCCGGTGCAGCCTTATGCGTATGTCGGCACCGCGCACCGTTTCGCGCGCCGGCGCTCGGTGATGCTGCGCGAGCTGGCGGAGGATAATTTTCTGCTGCTCGACCTGCCGATGAGCCGGGATTATTTTCTCTCGCTGTTCCGCCAGGCGGGGGTGAACCCCAACATTACCGGACGCTATGGGTATATCGATGTGATTCGCAGCCTTGTCGGGCGCGGCGAGGGCTATAGCCTCGCCAATGCCCGGCCGCGCAACCTCTCGACACTCGATGGCCGTAAACTCTCTTATTTGGCGCTGGAAGATTCGCTCCGGCCGCTGGTATATGGCATCGCGCTGTTTCGCGGCATGCGGCGCACGCCGACCGCCGAAGCCTTTATAGAGCTGTGCCGTGAGCTGCTGGAGGGCAAGCCCCTGCCCGGCACATGCTGAATTTAGAAGAGGGTTGCGATGACCTGATCGAGGAAGGCATCGCAGGCGGCGAGCTCGTCACGCGTGATGTATTCGTCGGCTTTGTGGGCGCGGTCGATGCTGCCGGGGCCGCAAATGATGGTTTCCAGCCCCAATGTTTCGGAAAACAGCCCGCCCTCGGTGCCAAAGCCGATCTTGCCGGTTTGATCCGTGCCCGAAGCCCGCAGGGCGATTTGCGTGATGGCGGCGCCGCGCGCGGTTTCGAGGCCGGGATAATGGTTGGTGATGTCGACCGTTACCGAGCCGCCATTTGAAGCCGCCCCGATGCGCGCGCCGGCATCGCGCAGCCGCGCCAGAAGGGCTGAGGTGTCGGTGCCGGGGAGATGGCGGATTTCGAACTCGATCTCGCAATAATCAGGCACGATGTTGAGCGCCACGCCGCCCTTGATGCGCCCGGCATGCAGGCTGGTGAAGGGAAACGGGTAGGCATCGTCGCGCGCGCCGCCAGCCACAGCGGTTTGCAGGGCGCGCAGTTCGCCGAGCATTTCGCCCGCCAGCATGATGGCGTTGCAGCCCAGCGCCGGGTTGGCCGAGTGGGCCGCGCGGCCCCGGCAGCAAATGCAGCCGGCGAGCTTGCCCTTGTGGCCGGTGATGACCCGGCCTTCGGTCGGCTCGCCGATGATCGCCCCGGCGGCGGTGAACCCCTCGGCGGCGAGGCGGGCCAGGAGATCGCGCACGCCGAGGCAGCCGAGTTCTTCATCATAGGAAAAAATAAGGTGCAGGGGACGGGTGAGTTTGGCCACCTCGCAGCGGGCGGCGGCGGTGAGCATGGCGGCCAGGAAGCCTTTCATGTCCGAGGCGCCGCGCGCATGCAGGCGGCCATCGCGCTCGGTGAGGGCGAAGGGGTTGGACTGCCACGCCTGCCCGGTTACGGGCACCACATCGCTATGGCCAGACAGCACGATGCCCGCCCCCACGGCAGGCCCGAAGCTGGCCATGAGGTTGAATTTTCCTGGCTCAGATCCCACGAGTTTTTGAACATGCCCGCCAGAATCCGTGATGCTCTGGGCGGCGAAGCGGATGAGGGATTCGTTGCTATCGGCACTGATGGTTGGGAAAGCGGCAAGCGCCGCCAGCATTTCAACGGTGTTGGGCATTGGGAGAGTTTAGCAAACCGGGCGGGGCTGTCTATGTATTTTGGAATGCTCGCGGTTTCATCCATGTGCACCGCGTCATGCCTGATCTTTCATCATGGCTATGGTGAAGGCTCGCTGTTGGTTCGGTAAATTCAATGCAAAATCCGTTAGGGTTTGTGTAATCTTGAAGCAACAAAGGCTAGGGGAGTGGTAGCGAGCATGTCTCGTGTTCCGCGCGTGAATGATTTGCGCAGAGATGCGTGCCGTGTGCCCGCCTTGGCGGGATGCGGTTATATGCGCCCTGCCCCGCCGCCTGTTGCGCCCCTTTTGTGCCTCACACCCAAGGAGACCGCCCATGGCTAGCGAACGCCCAGGTGCCGTAGAGCAGCATACGATCTACCAGATTCCCAAAGACCAGCGCCACGGAACATTCCGTGACCTGTTCACCATCTGGTTCGGCTCCAACATCATGATGCTCACCATTGTCACCGGCGCGCTGGCGACGACGGTGTTCAAGCTGGATTTTTTCTCGGCCATTGCCGCCATCGCGGTTGGCAATCTGGTGGGGGCTGTCTTCATGGCGCTGCACGCGGCGCAGGGACCACAGCTTGGCGTGCCGCAAATGGTGCAGACGCGCGGGCAGTTCGGCTCCATGGGCGCGGTGCTGGTGGTGGCCATCGTCATCATCATGTATGTCGGGTTTCTGGCCTCCAACATCGTGCTGGGCGGACAGTCTCTGGCGACCATTTTGCCCCATGCCAGCCCCGATTTCCTGATTACCGCCATCGCGGTGATTTCGGTTATCGCCACTATTTTTGGCCATGATCTCATTCATGCTTATGCGCGCGTGCTGACCTATGCCTCGGGCGGGGCGCTGGTGCTGACCTTTGTGTGGATGACCTTTGTGCACGGCCTGCCCGCCGGGCTCGCGCATATGAACGGCTTTACCATCTCCGGCTTTTGCTCAATGATTTCGGTGGGCGCGCTCTGGCAGATTGCCTATGCGCCCTATGTCTCCGATTATACACGCTATATGCCCCACGATACCGGCGCCGTGCCGGCATTTTGGGCCTCTTATTGGGGCTGCACGCTGGGCTCCATTTTTCCCATGGTGCTGGGCGCGCTGTTGGGGCTGGTGGCCGCCAATGGCGATCCGGTGGGCGGGCTGACGGCTTTTACCGGGGCCGCGGCCATTCCCATTGTGGCGATTTTCTCGATTGGCATAGCGGGCACCAATGCCATGAATCTTTATTGCGGCGTGCTGTCAACCATTACGCTCGTGCATACGTTTGCGCCGGGCTGGAAGGCCGGGCCGGCGGCGCGGATGGTGACCGCCGTGGCGATTACCGTGATCGGGTTGGGGATTGCCCTGTTCGCGGCTGGGAATTTTTTGACCAACTACACAAATTTCATCTTGCTGCTGCTGTATGTTTTGGTGCCGTGGACGGCGATCAACCTGGTTGATTTCTACCTGGTGCGCCACGGCGAATATGACGTGGATGCATTTTTCCGCCCCGAGGGCGGCATTTACGGGCGCTTCAACAAGCCCGCCATCGCCTGTTATATTCTGGGGATTCTCATCCAGCTCCCCTTTGTCGATACCACGCTCTATACCGGCCCGGTGGCCAATATGCTGGGCGGGGTTGATATTTCCTGGATTGTCGGCATCGCCGTCATCAGCCCGGTTTACTACCTGCTGGCCAAGAAATTCTCGCCCGCCCCCAGCCTCTCGGCCGCCCTATAACCAAGGGCGGCATATGCCGCCCCCCTCCCCCCTCAACAGGATCCGCGACCATGACCCATAGTCTGCGTAAAGACTCCTTGTCTTTTTTTGAATCCCTCACGCTCGGCGTGGCCGGTTCAGGCCCCGCGAATGCCATCTCCCTCGCCATGGGCGGGCTGATTACCACCGCCTCTCTGCGCAGCCCGCTTTACGTGCTGATTTTTGCCGTGCCCATGCTGGGCATTGCGCTGGCCTACAAGGCGCTCAACCGCCATGTCACCCATGCCGGGGCGGCGTTTAACTGGGTCAGCCTCACCTTTGGCAAGTTTTTCGGCTTCATGTCGGGCTGGGCGCTGATTACCGCGCAGATGATCTTTATCATTTCCGGGGTGGTGCCGCTTTCCACCGCTGTTTTGGATTTCATCAATCCAGCCCTCGCCAATAACATCGCCATTACCACGGGGCTTTCGGTGGTGTGGTTTTTTGTCATTGTCGGGGTGATCATGTTTGGCATCAAGACCACCTCTTACGCGCAGATTTTCATGGTCGCGTTCGAGATGCTGGTGCTTTTGTTCGTGGGCGTGGCGGCGGTTATTCACAGCCATGGCGCCATCCCCGCCAACCCCTTCAGCATGGCGGATTATTCGCCCAGCTTCTTTTTCCATAGCGCCTCGATGTCGGAATTTTCGGCGGCGGCGCTGATTGTCATTTTCCTCTATTGGGGCTGGGATGTGACGGCCAATCTCGGTGAGGAGACCGCCAATGGCCAGCATGCCGCGGGCAATGGCGGGTTGTCTGGCGTGTTTGTCACCATTTTTCTCTATTCGCTGTTTGCCATTGTCACGCTGCTGCTGCTGAGCGCCGCCGATACGGGCAATGATTCGAGCAATCTTCTTTACAATATCGCGCTCTCCGCCGGGCTTGGGCGCGTGGGCGGGCTGGTGGTTTCGGTGGCGGTGATCTTCTCCTCGGCCGCCACGGTGCAGACGGGCATGTTGCAGGTGACGCGCACCTTGTTTGCCATGGGGCGCGATGGCGCGCTGCCGACCGCTTTCGGCAAGGTCAATCAGCGCACGCAAAACCCGAGCACGGCGACGTGGTGGCTCATCGGCTCCGGGCTGGTCGGCATTCTGCTCACCGGCTTCATGCCCTCGGTCAGCGCCATTCTCTCCGATGCCGTTACGGCCTCGGGGCTTCAGGTGGCGTTTTATTTCGGCATGGCGGGGCTGGCCTGCGCCTGGGTGCACCGCACGGCCTATCGCAGCTCGTGGCGGCATTTTCTGCTCTATGGCGTCTATCCGTTCCTCAGCGCCATTTCGCTGATCAGCGTTGGGCTTTATGCCATTACCACCTTCAACCTCACCACGGCGGCGGTCGGTATCGGCACGCTGGTGGCCGGCATCGCCTTCTTCCGCCCGCGCCGCTACGAGGTCGAGGGCGAACTCATTCCTCAGAAATAAGCACCCCGAACATGACCGAAACAACCCTTACCGCGTGGCAGCGCGCGGCCGGCACGCTGCGCCTGCCCTGCCTGATGTTTATTGATGGCGCCATGGTCGCCGCCGAGGATGGCGCGGCCTGGGCCAAGCTCAACCCGGCCACAGGCGCCCTGCTGGGCGAGGTGGCGCGGGGCGGGGCGGCGGATATTGACAAGGCCGTGGCCGCCGCCCGCGCGAGTTTTGAGGATGGGCGCTGGCGCGCCAAGCCGATGGCCGCGCGGCGCGATGTTTTGCTCAGGCTTGTTGAGCTTATTTTGGCCAATGCCCCGCGCCTGGCGCTGGCCGAGAGCCTGGATATGGGCAAGCCAGTGGCGGAGGCGCTGGGCATCGATATTCCGGGCGCCGCCGCCGTATGGCGCTTTTACGCCGAGGCGCTCGACAAGGTGGGCGGCGAGGTGGCGCCCACCGATGCCGGCAATCTCGCGCTGGTGACCCGCGAGCCGCTGGGCGTGGTGGGAGCCATTGTGCCCTGGAATTTCCCCTTTGACATGGCGGCCTGGAAATGCGCCCCCGCCCTGGCCGCCGGCAATTCGGTGGTGCTCAAGCCCTCTGAGCGCTCGCCCTTTTCGGCGCTGATTTTGGCCGAGCTGGCGCGCGAGGCCGGGCTGCCCGACGGGGTGCTCAATGTTGTGACCGGGTTTGGGCATGAGGCGGGCAAGGCGCTGGCCTTGAACCAGGATGTCGATTGTCTGGCCTTTACCGGCTCCACCCGCACGGGGCGCACGCTGATGGAGTATGCGGGGGTCTCGAACCTCAAGCAGGTTTGGCTCGAGCTTGGCGGCAAGAGCGCCAACATCGTGTTCGACGATGCCGAGGATCTGGCCGCCGCCGCCGAGGCCGCGGCGCTGGGCATATTTTTTAATGCCGGGCAGGTTTGCTCGGCCAATTCGCGCCTGCTGGTGCAGCGCGGCGTGCATAAGCGGTTTCTCGACCTGCTGGTTGAGCAGGCCGCGCGCTATGTGCCGATGAACCCGCTCGACCCGGCCGCGCGGCTGGGCGCGCTGGTTGATGGCGCGCATCTCGCCCAGGTGCGCGGGCATGTAGAGGCGGCCAAACTAAGCGCGCGGCTGGTTACCGGGGGCGAAACGGTGCCGGTGCATCCTGGTGGCGCGTTTTTTGCCCCGACGATTTTTGATGATGCCGACCCGGCCTCGCCACTCTGCCAGGACGAGATTTTTGGCCCCGTGCTGGCGGTGACGCCGTTTGACGACGAGGCCGAGGCGGTGGCGCTGGCCAATGGCTCCTGCTATGGGCTGGCGGCCTCGGTATGGACCGGCAATATCAACCGCGCGCTGCGTGTTTCGCAAGCCTTGCGGGTGGGAACCGTTTCGGTCAACACGGTGGACGCGCTCTCGCCGCAAACGCCCTTTGGGGGCATCAAACATTCCGGATTCGGGCGCGACCTCTCGCTCCACGCGCTGGAAAAATTCTCATACCTCAAGACCAGCTGGATAAAGTTTTCATGACCAGTGCCTATGATGTTTTGTTCGAGCCCGTGCGGATCGGGCCGGTGACGGCGAAAAACCGCTTCTACCAGGTGCCACATTGCAATGGCATGGGCTACCGCGACCCCACCGCCCTGGCCCATATGCGCGGCGTGAAGGCCGAAGGCGGCTGGGCGGTGGTGTGCACCGAACAGGTTGAACTGCATTACTCGTCGGACATTACCCCGTTCATCGAGCTGCGCCTGTGGGATGACCGCGATATTCCGGCGTTGGCGCGCATGGCCGAGAAGATTCATGAGCATGGCGCGCTGGCGGGCATAGAGCTTGCCTATAACGGCATGAACGGACCCAATCTTTATTCGCGCGAGGTGCCGATGGGGCCGGCGCATTTGCCGGTGGCCACCTTTACCTACGACCCCGTGCAGGCGCGCGCGATGGACAAGACCGACATCGCCAATCTGCGCGGCTGGCATCTGGCGGCGGTGAAGCGCGCCAAGCGCGCCGGGTTCGACCTGATTTATGTTTATGCCGCGCACGCGCTGGGGTTTTTGCATCATTTCCTGTCCAGGCGCTACAACCAGCGCGGCGATGAATATGGCGGCTCGATTGAGAACCGCGTGCGGCTGCTGCGCGAGATTACCGAAGACACCAAGGCCGCCATCGGCGATACGTGCGCCGTGCCGATCCGCATTTCGGTCGATGAGCTTTTGGGCGAGGGCGGGCTGGAGGTGGCCGAGGTTGAGGATATGATCGGGCTGCTGGGGGATTTACCGGATTTGTGGGATGTGACGCTGGCGGGCTGGGAAAATGACAGCCGCACCTCGCGCTTTGCCGAGGAGGGCGCGCAGGAGCCGTTTATTTCGGGCGTCAAGCGCCTGACCAGCAAGCCGGTGGTTGGGGTTGGGCGCTATACCTCGGTTGACCGCATGGCGGCACTGGTGCGCAAGGGCGTGCTCGACATGATCGGCGCGGCGCGGCCCTCGATCGCGGATCCGTTTTTGCCCAACAAGATCCGCGAAGGCCGGCTTGAGGATATACGCGAATGTATCGGCTGCAATATTTGCGTCTCGGGGGATTTTACGCAATCGCCGTTGCGCTGCACGCAAAACCCCACCATGGCCGAGGAATGGCGCAAGGGCTGGCATCCCGAGCGCATCCGCCCGAAGGAAACGGACAAGCCGGTGCTGATCATCGGCGCCGGCCCTGCCGGGTTGGAGGCCGCGCAGGCGCTGGGCAAGCGCGGCTATGAAGTGGCGCTGGCCGAGGCCGGGCGCGAGCTGGGCGGCCGGGTGGCGCGGGAATGCCGCCTGCCGGGGCTTGCCGCCTGGGGCCGCGTGCGCGATTACCGGATGATGCAGCTGCACAAGCTGCCCAATGTGCAGGTTTATCTCGACAGCCACCTGAAGGCCGAGGATGTCGCGGAGTTTGGGTTTCCGCGCGTGGTGCTGGCCACCGGCGCGAGGTGGCGGAATGATTTTGTCGGCCACCAGCACACGCACCCGCTTGATGTGGCGGCGGAGGCGCGGATTTTTACCCCCGACGATATTATGAACGGCACCTACCCCGCCGCCCAGCGCGTGCTGGTGTGGGATGATGACCATTATTACATGGGCGGCGTGATGGCCGAGGCGCTAGCGAAACGGGGACACCGGGTGATTTATGCCACGCCGGCCTCGGAAGCCTCGACCTGGACGCGCAACACCATGGAGCAGCATTTTATTCAAAAACGCCTGCTCGAGGCCGGGGTCGAGATCATTGTCTCGCATGGCATCGGGCGGGTGGAGGCTGATCATGCCGTGTTGACCTGCATGTTTACCGGGCGGGAAAAAATCCTTGAGGTTGGCGCGGTGGTGCCGGTGAGCGCGCGGCTGCCCAACGACGCGCTGCTGCATGAGCTGCGCGCGGCCAACCATGCGGCGCTTGGCATAGAGCAGCTTAGCGCGATCGGGGATGCGCTGGCGCCCGCCACCATTGCCCATGCCACCTATGCGGGGCGCCGCTTTGCCGAGGAGCTGGATGCGCCCGTGCGCCCCGCCGACATGCTGCCTTTTAAGCGTGAAATTACCGCGTTGCTGAAAGAGTGAGGGAGGCACTGCCATTTTACCGGGCATGGCTTTTAATTTTTGAAACCAAAACCGCATTAAATCATTATTTTTTTAAACCACGGCCTCACCTAAAACTTAGGGGAACATCAGCGCAAGCGCTGAAATTTCGGGGAAATATCGCAAAGGATACCGGACATGTCAGTTGAGAAAATCGATACGCTCATCATTGGCGGCGGCCAGGCCGGCATTGCGCTTTCGGAGCATCTGGGGGGGGAAGGTGTGCCGCATCTCGTGCTCGAGCGCGGCCGCATCGCCGAGCGCTGGCGCTCCGAACGCTGGGACTCGCTGGTGGCCAACGGCCCCGCCTGGCATGACCGGTTTCCCAACCGCGAATTCAGCGCCACGGGGCCTGACGGGTTTACCCCGGCCCGCGAGATCGTCTCTTATCTGGTTGGGTATGCGGAACAGGTGGGCGCGCCGATCAGGGAGGGGGTTGAGGTGAAATCCCTCACGCGGCAGGGAGATGTGTTTGTGGCGCAAACCTCGGCCGGGGTGGTGGAGGCCAAAAATGTCGTGGCGGCGACGGGGCCTTTTCAGCGCGTGGTGATTCCACCCCTGGTCGTGGCCAGTTCTGGCATCGTGCAAATTCATTCCGCGCACTACAAAAATCCGGCACAGCTGCCCGCGGGGGCGGTGATGGTGATCGGGGCGGGGTCGTCTGGCGTGCAGATCGCCGATGAGCTGCGCAAATCCGGCCGGCGGGTTTATCTCTCGGTCGGGCCGCACGACCGGCCGCCGCGCCGCTACCGGGGGCGGGATTTTGTGTGGTGGCTGGGCGCGCTGGGAATGTGGGATGCCAAGACCGTGGCGCCGGACATGGCCCATGTCACCATTGCCGTGAGCGGCGCCGAGGGCGGCCATACGGTTGATTTCCGGAACCTCGCGGCGGCCGGCATCACGCTGGTCGGGCGCAGTGTTGGCTGCGAAAACGGCGTGTTGCGCTTTGCCCCCGATATCGAGGCCAATATCCGCGCGGGCGATGAGACTTACCTCTCGATGCTGCGCGCGGCCGATGAGTATGTGCGCGCCAATGGGCTCGACCTGCCGCCCGAGCCCGCGGCCCATGAGCTGGGCCCGCTGCCCGATTGCGTGACCCAGCCCCTGGCCACGCTCGACCTGAAGGCGGCCAATGTTACCGCCATCGTCTGGGCCACGGGCTATGGGCTGGATTTTGGCTGGCTCAAGCTCGATGTGTTCGACTGTGCCGGCAATCCCCGCCATGAGCGCGGCGTTTCGGCGGTGCCGGGGCTGTATTTTCTGGGGCTGGCTTGGCTCTCGCGGCGGGCCTCGCCGTTTATCTGGGGGGTTTGGCATGATGCCGCTTACATCGCCCACCATATCGCCACACACCGCCAAGCCCTGGCCGCTGAATAGGAGACAATGAGATGCTGGATTTTAAACTCGACATGGACCGCATGCCGCTCGATGACTGGGGCACGCCTGAGAATATCGGCGCCGTTACGGTTGAGGGGGCGGTTAAAATATCGGGACAATTGATGTTTGA
>JAJXWD010000013.1 GCA_021781835.1 Pseudomonadota bacterium
TTCCAGGCCACACCCTGGCTGCTCATCCACCCCAACGTCCAGTACATCATGAACCCCGGCACCTTCTCCTACAAACATGTCGCCAACGCCTGGGCGTTCGGCGCGCAGGTCAAGGCGTTCTTCTAAGCCTCGGCTTTCTTGAGAAAACCGGCCCCAGGGCCGGTTTTTTTATCCTTCCCTAAGCTCGGCGCGGGGCTGTCAGAACCCCGAAACCCCCGTTATGATCGCGCCAGAATGACCATGCCATCCGACCATACCCCGCTTCCTCCCCCGGCCGACTCGTCCGACCCCGTGCCGCCCAAGCAGCGCGACCCCGAGCGCACGCGGGAAGATATTTTGCGCATCGCCACCGAGGAATTCTCCACCCACGGTCTCTCGGGCGCGCGGGTGGATGCCATCGCCGCCCGCACCCACACCACCAAGCGCATGATCTATTATTATTTCGAGAGCAAGGAGGGGCTCTACAGCGCCGTTCTCGAACGCGCCTATGGCGGCATACGCGGGGTCGAGTCGCACATGGATCTCGATCCCTTGCCGCCCGAGACGGCGCTGCGCCGGCTGGTCGAATTCACCTTCGACTACCATGAGTCACACCCCGAATTCATCCGGCTGGTGATGATCGAAAACATCCACCATGCCGCGCATGTGCGCACGTCCAAGGGCCTGCGCACCACCAACAGCCCGGCCATCGCCGTGCTCTCCCATCTGCTCGCGCGCGGCCATGCCGAGGGGGTGTTCAAACGCCAGATCGATGCGGTCGAGCTGCACATGCTCATCAGCTCGTTCTGTTTCTACCGCATGTCCAACCGCTGGACCTTCGGCGCCCTCTACGACATCGACGTCTCCGACCCGCGCACCCGCGAGCGCCAGCGCCGGCTGATCGCGGATGCCATCGTACAGCTGATGATGGCGCCGAACTGAGCGGGCGGCGAAGGGGGCTTTTGCCAAAGCCCCCCGCCTTGTCAGCCCGGCTCGGCGGCGAATTTGGCCATCGCCGCCAGGCGGATCGGGGCGTTTAGCGCCCCATACCCGCCATAGCCCGCGCGGTGCAGGAACTCGAAGAAAAACCGGCCATCGAAGGGCGGCAGATAGGCATGCACGAACTCGCCGCCCGCGTCGCGGTCATAGAGCAGCCCGAGCTTGGCCATCGCCGCCAGCGCCGCCTCGTCAAACCCGAAGCGGGCCTCGAGATCCTCATAATAATTGGCGGGAATGGAGAGCAGCGCCTCGCCGCGCGCCTTCGCCTCGCCCACCGCCTCGGCCACATCCGCCACCGCGAAGGCGATATGATGCACGCCAGAGCCCAGCACCGCCGAGACGAACTGTGCCGTCCGGGTCGCTGGGCTTTCCGAGATGTTGAGCGGAATCCGCACGCTGCCGGCGGCGTTTTTCATCGTCCGCGAGCGCACCAGCCCGAAGCGGTCGGCAAATTCCACCGTCGGCTCCGGCGCCAGCCCAAACAGCGTGCGGTAAAACAGCACGAACCGGTCCATGGCCCCGGCGCGCAACGCCTGGGCGACATGGTCGATCACCACGCCCTCGCCCGCGGGCGGGGTCTCCTCGAGCACGAAATCATCCTGCCACATTTTTCCGGCCGTACCGGGATCGACCAGGTAAAGCAGCGTGCCGTCGGGCTCGCGCACCGCCGGAATCGGATGCTCGCCCGGCCCCAGCCGCTCGGCCCAGGTGGGGCAGAGCAGCGCCTCGGCGCGGGCCAGGGTCGCGGCGGCGTCATCCACCTTCAGCGCCAGCGCGCACACGCTCGCCCCGTGCAGCACGAAATGCTCCGAGGCCGCGCTGTCCGGCTCGGCGTTCAGCACGATATTCACCTCGCCCTGGCGATAAAGCTCCACCGCCTTCGAGCGGTGCGTGCCGGCCCGGGCAAAGCCCAGCCCCCGCAAATGCCGCCCCAGCCGGGTGCCGCTCGGCCCATCCACCGCGAACTCGACAAAGGCGAAGCCATCGAGCGTGGGCGGCGGCGGCAGCACGGCACCGCCCGCCTCGGCTTCCAGCCAGATCAGCGAGCGCAGCCCATCGAGCGCGGTCGGGCGCGTGGGGCCGGCGCGGAACTCATCGTTGAAAATCTCCAGGCTCAGCGGGCCATTATAGCCCGTGGCCAGCGCCGCGCCCAAAAACCCCTTGAGGTCGAAATCCCCCTGGCCGGGAAAATTGCGGTAATGTCGGCTCCAGGATAGCACATCCATCGAGAGTTTCGGCGCATCGGCCAGCTGGATGAAAAAGATCTTCTCGCCCGGCACGCGCTCGATCCCGGCCAGCGTATCGCCCAGCGAGAGGGTGTGGAAACTATCCAGGCACAGCCCGAAGGCGGGGTGCGAGACACGCTGCACCTGCTCCCACGCTTGGCGCCAGAATTTCACGCCCGCCCCCCAGGCCAGCGCCTCATAGGCCACCCTTATGCCCCGCGCCCCGGCCTTTTCCGCCAGCTCGTGAAACTCATGGGTCAGGCGCGCGGGGTCGGTGCTCACATGCGGCTGGATGTTGGAGCATACCAGCAGCAGATCGGTGCCCAGCTCCGCCATCACATCGAATTTCCGCTCCGCCCGGGCCAGATTGCGCCGGAACTGCGCCTCGCCCAGCCCCTCGAAATCACGGAAAGGCTGGAACATGTAAATCGCCAGCCCCAAATCCTCCGCCATGCGCCGCACATCGCGGGGTGTGCCGTCAAAGCCGAGCAGATCGGCCTCGAAAATCTCCACACCCTGAAACCCCGCCGCCGCGGCAGCCTCCAGCTTATCCTCCAATGTACCAGACAGTGAAACAGTCGCGATGGATTTGGGCCGGGGAACGCGCGAGATCATGGCTAATTTCCTCTATATTACCACAGGCAATACCCCAAGCTCCGGCACCCGGTCCAGATAAATTCGCTTGCAATGTTCTAAACGGTACGTTATAAAGCGCCACAAGACGCGCCGCCTCGCGGCGGCCCGTTTTCTGTGATGCCGTTTTACGTAACTCCCGATCTGCTTTCTCACGGCCTGAGTTCTCAGGCCGTTTTTTTATCCAACCGCGCCGGGGGCGCCAGGCATCACAAATGCAGCTGCCCCACCCCGCGCCAGATCATATAAAACGCCACCAGAAAAATAGCCCCGGCAAACAGGCTGGAAAGCGCGCCCCGCTGGGCGGCCAGGCGCCTGGCCAGCAGCGCGCCAAGCAGTCCGCCCGCCACGCCGCCCAGGATGAACAGCCCCGAGAGCCGCCAATCCACCAGCCCGTTGAGGGCATAATTGGCGGCGGTGGTGAACCCAAAGGCCGCCACCGCCACCAGCGAGGTACCCACCGCGTTGAGCATGGTCATGCCGGTTGAGCGCACCAGCCCCGGCACCACCAAAAACCCGCCGCCAATGCCGAAAAACCCGGCGAACATGCCAGTCAGCCCGCCATAGCCCAGCACCTTGGGCAGGCGCTCGCGCGCGCACACCACCTGCTCGTCGCCCTCCAGATGCCGGTGGCGAAACATCAGCCCGCCCACCACCAGCATGAGCAGCGCGAAGGCCAGCAGCAGGCGCTGGCCGTCCACCTCCTTGCCGACGCTCGAGCCCAGCGCCGCGCCCAGCACGCCGGCGGCGGCAAAGGCCACGCCGCAGCGCCACACCACATTGCCCGCCCGCGCATGGTGATAAAGCCCGGTCAGGGCATTTGCCGCCACCGCCAGCGCGCTGGTGCCGATGGCGATGTGGGGATCCTTCACCCCCACCACATAAACCATCAGCGGCACCGCCAAAATCGAGCCGCCCCCGCCGATCAGGCCCAAAATCAGCCCCACCAGCGCGCCGCAAAGAAGTGCGATCATGTTATTCGAACGCGCAGCCGGCCTTCACGCCGAAAAGACGCTTAAAGATCATCGCCGCGGGGCATTTGCGGCTGAACCCGGCCTGAAACAGGTTGAGCCCGATGAAAATGGTCAACAGCGCAAACCAATGCGACACGTATTGCGTGAGCGCCACGCTCACCAGCACCATGACACCGGCGAAAGACAGAACAATTCGGTCGAGGTTCATCACAAATCCTTTTTCACTGTGAAATCTGGGCCTTGGCCCATTGGGTAATCTGTGCCGCGCTCATGGCCCCGGCCTGCTGGCCCGCCAGCCGGCCGTTTGAGAAGACCAGCAGCGTCGGCACGCCGCGAATGGCATGGCGGCTCATGGTTTGCGGCGCCTGGTCAGCGTCGAGTTTCAGCAGCCGCCAGCGCGGCTCCAGCGTTTTGGCGGCGGCGGCGAATTGCGGCGCCATGGCGCGGCACGGCCCGCACCAGCTCGCCCACACATCCACCAGCACGGGCACGCCGTCATGGGCGATGTGGCGCGCCAGCGCGGTCTCGTCCACGGCCGCCGGCTCGCCGGTAAAGAGCGGCGCCTTGCACGCGCCGCAGCGCGGACCATCGGCCAAGCGCGCCTCCGGCACACGGTTTTGCGCCCCGCAGCGCGGGCAGACCAGGGTAACCGCCGTCATGTCCTCACCGCCTTCCCCTCGACTTTATGGCGCCCGGCGAATTTCGAGATGAATGTTTCATAAAACGGCCAGCGCGCGGTATCCTGGGTCGTTCGCCGCCTTGCTTACCCCCCAAACGATGCTCATCGCCACGGCTTTCGGCCCCTGTTGGTTTTTACGCTTGTTCATATATTCGTTTTATCGTATCTTCGCAACCATGAAAGTTAACCCCGACGTCATGCACTCGGCCGCGGGCCAGGCGAGCGAGCTGCTCAAATCGCTGGCCAACCCGCACAGGCTGATGATCCTCTGCCAGTTGCTCGACCATGAGCGCTCGGTCGGCGATCTCGCGGCCTTTCTCGATCTGCGCAGCTCCACCGTGTCGCAGCATTTGGCGCTGCTGCGCCGGGATGGGCTGGTGGTGCCGCGCCGCGAGGCCCAAACCATCTATTACGGCGTGGCCAGCGCGCCCGCGCGCCGCATCCTCGAAACCTTGTTCGAGCTTTTCTGCACCAGCGCCGAGGACGCCGAATCCTCCCTCTGCGCCCCTAATTAACTCACTCCCTCCAAAGGAATCCCTTCCATGTTCCCCTTCGGCTCCAAACCCGCCACTCTGCGCGACATTTCCGCCCGCGAGCTCCACGAGATGCTAACCGGCGGCACCATCACCCTCATCGATGTGCGCGAGGTGGGCGAATATGAGCAGGTGCGCATCGAGGGCGCGCTCAACATGCCGCTCTCCTCCTTCGACCCCACCCGCCTGCCCGCCGGCGCGGTGGTGCTGCATTGCGGCGTCGGCAAGCGCTCGGCCATGGCGGCCGATAAATGCGCCAAGGCCGGGCGCGAGATCACCGGCCACCTGGCCGGCGGCCTCAATGGCTGGCTGCAGGCCGGCCTGCCCGTCATCGCCGGCTGACCCCGCGACCCCAAGGAAAACCCTCATGCGCGCGCGCCCCTGGCTGTTCGCCCTGGGGCTTGGGCTGGCGGCGACGCCAGCCCTGGCCCAGCCCGTCTCATTCACCGTTGCCGCCACCCCGATCGACGACCAAAAGCCTGTTTTCGCCACCGTCGAGGCCTCGCACGTGGTGCAGGCGCGCGCGCGCATCGGCGGCACGGTCATGTCCTATCTGGTCGAGGATGGCAACATGGTCAAAGCTGGCCAGGTCATCGCCTCCATCGCCGACAGCACCATGGCCCAGCAGCTCGCGGCGCTCAGCGCCGACATCACCGCCGCCCGCGCCCAGCTCGCCCAGGCCAACACCGACCTCGCCCGCGCCCAGAAACTGGTGGGCGAGGGCGCCGTGTCGCGCTCTGTGTATGACCAGGCCAAGACCGAGGTGAACGTCGCCACCGCCACGCTCAACGCCAAAATCGCCGCCCATGGCGCCCTCGCCCAGCAAATCAGCCAGGGGGACGTGCTCGCCCCGGTCGATGGCCGGGTGCTGCTCACCCAGGTCACCGAGGGCACGGTGGTCGAGCCCGGCGAGGCCATCGCCACCATCGCCGAGGCCGGCTATGTTTTGCGCCTCGACCTGCCCGAGCGCCATGCCCGCTTCCTCCATGTCGGCGACCCGGTGCGCCTCGATGCCACCCCCGCCCAGTTCGGCCGCATCACCCTGCTCTATCCGCAAATCCAGAACGGCCAGATCGAGGCCGACGCCACCGCCCCCGATATTGGCGGCTATTTCGTCGGCGCGCGCGTGCGCGTGTGGGTGTTCGTCGGCCAGCGCCCGGGCATCGTCATCCCCTCCAGCTTCATCGATGACCGGTTCGGCCTCGATTACGCCGATGTCCGCGCCCCCAACGGCCAGGCCATCGCCGTGCCCATCCAGCCAGGCCAGCCCGCCCCCACGCCCGGCCTGCCCGATGGTGTTGAAATCCTCTCCGGCCTCAAACCCGGCGATGTGCTGCTTCCCCCTGGCAGCGCCCCATGAGCCTGGGCATTTCCGGCGCCCTCACGCGCACCTTCATCCGCTCCAAGCTCACGCCGCTTTTCCTCATCGCGGCGGTGCTGTGCGGCCTCATCGCGCTGGCCACCATCCCGCGCGAGGAAGACCCGCAAATCCACGTCCCGCTCGTCGAGGTGATGGTCAACACCGATGGGCTGAAAGCGTCTGACGCCGTCGAGCTGGTGACCAAGCCGCTCGAGGTGGTGCTGCGCGCCATTCCGGGCGTCGAGCATATCTATTCCACCACCGTCGACAACCATGTCACCGTGGTCGCCCGCTTCGTGGTCGGCACCAACGAGGACAAGGCGGTGCTGCTGGTCAACGACAAGATCCGCGCCAACATGAACCGCATCCCCATCGGCATCCCCGAGCCGATGGTGGTCGGGCGCGGCATCGACGATGTCGCCATCCTCACCCTCACCCTCACCCCCAAATCCGATGCCGACAAACGCTGGGACCAGGGCAGCCTGACCGAACTGGCCCAAAAACTCCAGGGCGAGCTGATCAAGGTGCCCAATGTCGGGCTCACCTACATCGCCGGCGAGGATCAGGAGCAAATCCGCATCGAGCCCGATCCCGGCAAGCTGATGCTCTATGGCGTCACGCTCCAGCAGCTGGTGGCGCGCCTGAAAGAGGCCAACGCCGCCTTCTCGGCGGGCAGCGTCCGCCAGGATGGCGAGATGTTTGGCGTCGATGCCGGCTCCACCCTGAACGGCATCCCCGATATCGGCATGCTGCTCATCACCACCCGCGATAACCGCCCCGTCTATGTGCGCGATGTCGCCAAGGTGGTGTTCGGCCCGGCCCCGCAGGAAAGCAGCGTCTGGGCCTTCACCCGCCACGGCGCCGCCTGGGCGCAAAGCCCGGCGGTCACGCTGGCCATCGCCAAGGTCTCGGGCGCCAACGCCGTCACCGTCGCCAAGGATGTGCTGGCCCAGGTCAAAACCCTGCAAGGCGCGCTCATCCCCGGAGACATCAATGTCGAGGTCACCCGCGATTACGGCCAGACCGCGACGCAAAAAGCCAATGAGCTGCTGTTTCATCTGGCTCTGGCCACGGTCTCCATCGTGCTGCTCATCGGCTTCGCCATTGGCTGGCGCGAGGCGGGGGTGACCGCGGTGGTCATTCCCTCCACCATCCTGCTCACCCTGTTTGGCGCCGAGATGATGGGCTACACCATCAACCGCGTATCGCTCTTCGCGCTCATCTTCGCCATCGGCATATTGGTCGATGACGCGATCGTGGTGGTCGAGAACATCACCCGCCATTGGGGCATGAAAGACAACCGCCCCCGCCTGCAAGCCGCCATCGAGGCGGTGGCCGAGGTCGGCAACCCCACCATCATCGCCACCCTCACCGTCATCACCGCCCTGCTGCCCATGCTGTTCGTCGGCGGGCTCATGGGCCCCTACATGGCGCCCATTCCGGCGGTCGCCTCGGTGGCCATGGCGTTCTCCTTCTTCGTCGCCATGATCATCGCCCCCTGGCTGATGATGAAATTCTCCTCGGGCCACGCCGCCCATGCCGGCCACGAGGAGAGCAAGCTCACCCGGCTCTATGTCCACATCGCCACGCCCATCCTGCGCACGCGCAAAAGCGCGCTCACCTTCCTGCTCCTGGTGGGCGGCGCCACCATCCTCTCCTGCTCGCTGTTTTATTTCGATCTGGTCAAGGTCAAGCTGCTGCCCTTCGACAATAAATCCGAGCTGGACGTGGTGCTGAACCTGCCCCCCGGCGCCACCCTCGAAGATACCGAGCGCACCCTGTTCGCCGCCGCGCGCATCGCCGGCAAAATGCCCGAAGTGGTCGATATGCAGGCCTATGCCGGCACCTCCGCGCCGTTCGACTTCAACGGCCTGGTGCGGCAATATTTCATGCGCGCCTCACCCGAACTGGGCGAGCTGCACATCGTGCTGGTCAACAAGGACGACCGCAAGCGCCAGAGCCATGAGATCGCCGTCGATCTGCGCCGGCAGCTCGATGCCGGCATCCCCCTGCCGCCCGGCGGCGTCATCAAGGTGGTCGAGGTGCCGCCCGGCCCGCCGGTCATCGCCACGCTGCTGGCCGAAATCTATGGCCCCACCGCGCAGGCGCGCCTGGCCGAGGCCGAGAAGGTGAAGCAGGTGTTCAAATCCATCCCCTTCATCGTCGATGTCGATGACAGTTACGGCCGGCCGCCGCCGCGCCTGCAAATCACCGTCGATCAGGACGAGCTGGAATATTACGGCGTCACCCAGTCCGACGTGAACACCACCATCCGCGAATTGTTCGATGGCACCGGCATCGGCTATTCCTATCGCGGCGCCGACCACCCGCCGCTCGAAATCGCCGTCGGCCTGCCCAAATCCCGCCTCACCTGGAACAGCAGCATCGCCGCCACCCCGGTGCCCGCCAACGTGCTGCCCGGCGCGCGCGGCGTGGTTGAGCTGGGAGATCTCGTGCATGTCCAGCAGGTCCAGGGCTCGCGCACCATCTTCCGCCGCGACGGCCATTTCACCGACATGGTCACCGCCGAGCTGGCCGGCAAATTCGAGGCCCCGATCTATGGCATGTTCGCCGTCGACAAGGCGATCGAGCAAGGCAATTGGGGGGCGCTGCCAAAACCCCAAATCCGCTTCTTCGGCCAGCCCATGAACGAAACCAGACCCTCCTTGCTGTGGGATGGCGAATGGCAGATCACCTATGTCACCTTCCGCGACATGGGCATCGCCTTCGGGGTCGCCATTTTGGGCATCTATGTGCTGGTGGTGGGGCTGTTCGGCTCCTTCACGCTGCCGCTGGTGGTGCTCACGCCCATCCCGCTCACGCTCATCGGCATCATGTTCGGCCATTGGGTGCTGGGCGCCGATTTCACCGCCACCTCGATGATCGGCTTCATCGCCCTGGCCGGCATCATCGTGCGCAACTCCATTTTGCTGGTCGATTTCATCCGCTGCCGCCAGCGCGATGGCCGGCCGCTGCGCACCGTGCTGCTCGAGGCCGGCGCCATCCGCGCCAAGCCCATCCTGCTCACGGCGCTCGCCGCCATGATCTCCGCCGCCACCATCCTCTCCGACCCGATCTTCCAGGGGCTCGCGACCTCGCTGCTGTTTGGTCTCGCCTCCTCCACCCTGCTCACCCTGCTCGTCATCCCGGCCATCTACGTGGTGCTGCGCGATGACGGGCGCCCCCACGTCAAATAAGGACCACTCCCCATGATGCAGAACTGGGCTGAACTGATCGAGAACATGAATGGCGGCGTCAAGGCGCTCCGCCAGGGCGCGCCCGATGTGATGAAAGGCTTCTCCGCCCTGGCCCAGGCCGCCCTGGCCGAAAACGCGCTGGAGAAGAAAACCAAGGAGCTGATCGCCCTGGCGCTGGGCGTGGCGGCGCGCTGCGAGCCGTGCATCGCCTATCACGCCGAAGCCGCCGTCAAGCTCGGCGCCACCCGCGCCGAGATCCTCGAGGTCATGGGCATGGCGGTCTATATGGGCGCGGGCCCCAGCGTCATGTACGCCGCCAAGGCGCTCGAGGCCTACGACCAGCTGAACGACCAGGGCTGAGTCCCGGCCGCTTTCCTCAAACCAAAGCCCCCTTGCACAGAGGCTGACTATGGACCCGCAATTCTGGCACGCACGCTGGCAAACCAACCAGATCGGCTTTCACCAAGGCGCCCCCAACGCCCTGCTCGCCGGCCATTTCGCCGCGCTGGGCCTCACCCCGCCAGGGCGCGTCTTCGTGCCCCTCTGCGGCAAATCCCACGACATGGACTGGCTGCGCGCCCAGGGCTTCGAGGTGGTGGGCGCCGAGCTGAGCCCCCTTGCCGCCGCCCAATTCTTCGCCGAGCGCGGCCTGACCCCCAAAACCACCACCGACGGCGCCCTGCAAACATGCTCCGCCGCCGGCGTCACCATGTTCGTCGGCGATATTTTCGAGCTGACGCCCGCAACCCTCGGCCCCGTCGCCGCCATTTACGACCGCGCCGCCCTCGTCGCCCTGCCGCCCGCCCTGCGCGCGCGCTACAGCGCCCACCTCACCGCGCTCGCCGGCCCCGTGCCGCAGTTCATCGTCACCTTCACCTACGACCAAGCGCTCATCGAAGGCCCGCCTTTTTCCATCTCCGAGGCCGAGCTGCACGCCCATTACGGCGCCACCCACCACATCGCCCTGGCCCACAGCCAAGCCGTGCCCGGCGGCATGAAAGGCACCTGCCCCGCCACCGAGTCCGCCTGGCTGCTCACGCCCCGCTAGATCAATATTGGTTTGGAGTGAGTCGGCGGACATAAGCTAACCCAATGCAATTGATCGTCAAAACAAGAGGAGAACGGGGGCGCCTCAGCGCATCCCGTCAGGGATGCGCGCTTTTTCGCGCGCCGCGCGCCGCCATCACATTCGCGTCATGTCTTTGATTTTGCGGCCTGTTGAGCTTCCCGCCCCCCGCACTGCCCTGGTAATAAACCGCCGATAACGGGATAATTTCGATTCCGCTCACATTCGCCGGGAACCTGCGCAATGACCACAACCTACAGCTGGAACGGCCCGGGCACGGGCGGGGACTGGAACAACACGGCCAACTGGCTGCTCAACGGCGCCACCACCACCGGAATTCCCGGCATCACCAATTACGCCGACTATGTGCAGTTCAACAGCGCCGCGGTGGTAACCATCGACGGCACATTTGCCCAAGGCATCGGCGAACTCGACATCAACGCGGCGGTGTCCTTCATCGGCAGCAACAGCTTCTCCGGAATCAACGGCCTGGTGATCGGCACGGGCGCCGCCCTCACCACCGGCGCGGGCATTATCCTGTCGGTCAGCGGCGCGCTCACGGTCGGCGCCAATGCGGCGCTCACGGTCGATGGAACAGCCAAGGTCAGCAACCTCATCACGATCGACGCGGGCGGCACCGTCACCATCGCCGCCGGGGGGGATTTGGCCACCAGCACCGGCGTGAACGTGACCGGCACGGCGACGATTACAGGCGCCGGCACTCTGAATACCCAGAGTAATTCGGTGACCGTGGCCGCGGGCGCCACGCTGACGGTAAGCGGCGTGACGCTGAGTGCGCCCGGCATCCAGGGCGGCGGCACCGTGCTGCTGGCCAATGGCGCGGATTTTCAGGTAACCGGCAATACCACGTCCGGCGGCTCGGTGGTGGCCTTCGCCAGTGGCTCGAACAGCACCATCACGCTGGAGATCAGCTATTCCCCCAACCTGACGATCAATAATTTCGGCGCCGGGGATGTCATCTCCTCCAGCGGCCAGCTTTATCTGTTCAATGAGGGCGGCACCTATTACCTCTCCAATTCGACGGGCTATGATTCCAAATTCGCGGTCGTCACGCTGGCCTCCAACGTCACCTTCACGCCAGATAGCGGGCAGAGTTACGAGACCCTGCCCTCCTCGGGCACGGGCGGCTACACCATTTGCTATTGCGCGGGCACGCTGATCGCCACCCCCAACGGCGAGGTCGCGGTGGAGACGCTGCGGGCGGGAGATCTGGTGCTGACCATGGACGGTCAGGCCCTGCCGGTGCGCTGGCTGGGCGAGAGCCGGGTGGCCCGGCGCTTCGCCGATGCGATGCGCGACTATCCCATCCGCATCGCGGCGGGCGCGCTGGGCGCGGGGCTGCCGGCGCGCGCTTTGCGTGTCTCGCCCGATCACGCGCTGTTTCTCGACGGGCTGCTGGTGCAGGCCGGCGCGCTGGTGAACGGCACCACCATATGGCGTGAAACCCAAATACCGGCCTTGTTCAGCTATTACCATGTCGAGCTGGCGCGCCACGAGTTGCTGCTGGCCGAGGGCATGCCGGCGGAAAGCTTCGTCGACAACATCGACCGCCGGCATTTCAGTAATTTCGATGAACGCGTGACACCCGCCACGCCAGTGGCCGAAATGGCGTATCCGCGCGTGAAATCGGCCCGCCAACTGCCCGCCGCGCTGCGGGCCCGGCTGATGGGCGCGGGGGCGGCGGCGGCCTGAGTTCAGACACCGCGCGGCTTATCAGGGGGGTGGGCCTTGGCCCGCCCCTTGTTTTTTGCCGCCAGGGGGGCATTCTCGCCGGGTGCAATCTGCCCGCCCGGGGTTGAAGATGGGTGGACGCGCCGTACTTGATAAAACCCTGCAAAATCCGTGGAGAAAGACATGCCGGTCAATTCAGTGCTCGAAACCATTGGCAAGACGCCGCATATCCGGCTCAGCCGGCTGTTCCCCACGGCGCATGTGTGGGTGAAATCCGAGCGCGCCAACCCGGGCGGCTCGATCAAGGACCGCATCGCGCTGGCCATGATCGAGGCGGCCGAGGCCGATGGCCGGCTGCGGCCGGGCGGGCTGATCATCGAGCCGACCTCGGGCAATACCGGCGTTGGCCTGGCGCTGGTCGCGGCGGTGAAGGGGTATCGGCTGATCCTGGTCATGCCGGAGAGCATGTCAGTTGAGCGGCGGCGGCTGATGCAGGCTTACGGGGCGAGCTTCGACCTGACACCGCGCGAGAAGGGCATGAAAGGCGCCATTGCCCGCGCCGCCGAGCTGGCCGAGCAAAATCCCGGCGCCTTTGTGCCCCAGCAATTCGAGAACCCCGCCAATATCGACATCCACACCCGCACCACCGCGCTGGAAATTCTGGCCGATTTCCCGGCCGGGCTTGATTACATCATCACCGGCGTGGGCACGGGCGGGCACATCACCGGCATCGCCGAGGCGCTCAAAAAACACTGGCCGAACCTGAAGGTGCTGGCCGTGGAGCCGGCCGCCTCGCCGGTGATTTCAGGCGGGGCGCCGGCGCCGCACCCGATTCAGGGCATCGGCGCCGGGTTCATCCCGGTCAATCTGCACACCGATGCCATTGACGGCGTGATCACGGTGGAAGGCGAGGAGGCCAAGGAATTCGCCCGCCGCTCGGCGCTGACCGAGGGGCTGCTGGTGGGCATTTCCTCGGGCGCCACGCTGGCCGCCATCGCCAAAAAGCTTCCCGAGCTGCCGGCCGGCGCGCGGGTGCTGGGCTTTAACTACGACACGGGCGAGCGCTATCTTTCGGTGCCTGATTTCCTGCCAACTTGACGTGAATCAATGTCGGGACGGCGCGGGCCGGTCATGGTCCGCGCCATGACCTCTGATGCCTCGCTGATCGCGCGCTACGATGCGCGCGTGCCCCGCTACACCAGCTACCCCACCGCGCCGCATTTCGCGCCGCTGGGGGATGAGACCTATGGCGGGTGGCTGGCGGCCATTCCCCGGGGGGCGGAGCTTTCGCTTTACGTGCATGTGCCGTTTTGCGACCGTCTGTGCCTCTATTGCGGCTGCAACACCGCCGTGGTGCGCCAGGAGCGGCCAAAACGCGCTTATGCGGCCAATCTCATCAAGGAGATCGGGCTGGTGGCGCAGCGCATCGGCGGGGCGGGGCGGGTGACGCATGTGCATTGGGGCGGCGGCACGCCCACCGCCCTGCCGGCCGATTGCATGGTCGCGGTGATGGCGGAGATTCGCGCCCGCTTCGCCATGCCCGCTGACGCCGAGGTGGCGATCGAGATCGACCCCACCTCGCTCGATGCGGCGGCGCTGGCGGCGCTCAAGGAGATGGGGGTGACCCGCGCCAGCCTGGGGGTGCAGGATTTCGACCTCAAGGTGCAACAAGCCATCGGCCGCCACCAGAGTTTCGAGGAAACCCGCGCCGCCGCCGAGGCGCTGCGCGGGCTTGGCATCAACTCGCTCAATCTCGACCTGATTTACGGCCTGCCAGAGCAGACCCCCGATTCGGTGCGCATCACCGCCTCGCGGGCGCTGGCGCTCGATGCCGACCGCATCGCGGTGTTTGGCTATGCCCATGTGCCCTGGATGAAAAAGCACCAGGCGCTGATCGCCGATGAGACCCTGCCCGATGCCGCCTCGCGCCTCGCCCAGGCCAATGTCATCCGCGAAATCCTCGAGGGGCCGGGCGGTTATGTGGCGGTCGGGCTCGACCATTTCGCCAAACCGTCCGACAGCATGGCCCAGGCCATGAGCACGGGCACGCTGCACCGCTCCTTTCAGGGCTATACCACCGATGCCGCGCCGATCCTGATCGGGCTTGGGGCGTCGTCCATCGGCACGCTGCCCGCTGGGTATGCGCAAAACACGCCCTCGGTGTCCGCCTATAACGCCGCCATCGCGGCGGGCAGGCTGGCGGCGGCCAAGGGCGTGGCGCTAACGGCCGATGACCGGCTGCGGCGCGCGGTGATCGAGCGGATCATGTGCGATCTGGCGGTGGATTTACCGGCCATGGCGGCGGCCTTTGGCGCCGACCCCGCGCCCCTGCTGCGCGATGGCGCGGGGGTGGCGCCCTTTGTCGCGGACGGGCTGGCGCGGTTTGACGGCGCGCGCCTGGAGGTGACCGAGCGCGGCCGGCCGTTTGTGCGCAACATTGCCGCGCTGTTCGATGTTTATTTGCAAAAGGGCGCCACGGCGCCCCGCCACGCCCAGGCTGTTTGAGGCTGCCATGTCCCCACTTGCCGCTTCCTCCCCTTTTGCCCAGGAAATTTCAGGGCTGCGCGCGCGCGCGGCGGCGCTGATGCGGGGCGCTCCCGATCCCGCCCTGACCGACATACGCGCGCTGCTGCAAATGCTGCTCGAGGCCGAGCTGGTGTGCGCGCGGCGCTATGCGTCGCTGGCCCGGGCGCAGATCGAGGCCGGACACGACCGGCTGGGGGCGCTGTTTTTGGAGCAGGCCGAGGATGAGCTGCGCCACGCGCTGAAGCTGGGCGCGCGCATAGAGACGCTGGGCGGCGCGCCGTTCACCGGGCTCGATGATTGGGTGGCGGGAAGCATGGCGGTGGAGGCCGGGCGGCTCGAAATTGTCGCCGCCAACCTGCTCGGCGAGCGGGGCGTGATCAAGCTGTACCGCGCGGCGCTGCGCTATCTCGCCGGGCGCGACCGGGACAGCCGGGCGCTGCTGATGGCGCTGCTGGCCGATGAGGAGCGCCATATCGCCGGCATGGGCGAGCTGGTGGGCGGCCCCGCGCATCCCCTCCACTGAATAGCCGCGCGGCTTTCCCCCTATCGAGACCATCCTCCAGATCGGTCTCAAAAGTTTTTTGGGTCCGCCCCTTTTTTACAAAACAGGGGCGGTGTCTCCACGGAACCCCCTCCGTACGCAAAAAAGCAATCAATATCAATTAACTGCCCCCTGAAAACGGCGCCCCAGGCGGCTCCCCGTGAGGGCGGTGTATCGTTTGCGAGGCGGTTGCAACGCGCCGCGAGCTGCGCTAACCTGGCTGTCATAAAAAAAATCCTGTCGTGGAGTCCACGACAGGATTAAGTCTGGGGAGTGTATCCGCTTTGGGATGACCTGTTTATGGTCATTTCCCCGGGCCCGGTCCTTGATTCAAATCAAACACTGATCGTTCCGGCGTTTTTTCCGTAAAATTCATTCGGCGCGCAGCGTGTGGGCACGCGCCGGCTCGTTGACCCGCAAGGCATCAACGACATGTTTCACCCCCTTGGTATTTTGCGCCAGCACCCGCAGGGCGCGCGCCTCGGCGCTCGAGAAAACCTGGCCTTCAAGCCGCACGCAGCCCGCTTGCACGGCATAGCGTACCCCGCTTTGGGGCGCCCAGGGCTGGCTGGCGAGCGCACTGGCTATGGCGGCGTGGATTTCATCGTCGGGGGCTTCGCCATTATGCTCGGGCAGGCGGGCGCTCAGCGCGGTGAGCAGGTCGAAGCGGGTGAGCATGCCCACCAGACGCTCGGCGCGGAGCACCGGCAGGCGCTTGACCCGCCGCCCGATCATCAGCTCGGTGGCTTTGGTCAGGCTCATTTCGGGGCGGATGAACACGGGGTTGGGGGTCATCACATCGCCCACAAAGCGGCTGTTGGTATGGGCATAGGCGCTGGCGAGGTCAGCGCTGGTGGCCAGGCCCTTGAGCCAGCCGGCTTGGCGCCCGCCAGTGCCGAGTTCGGGCCGGCGCAGCAAATCGCCCTCGGTCAAAATGCCGGCCAGGCGGTCGGTGCCATCGAGCACCGGCACGCCGCTGATATGGCGGGTAACCATCAGCCGCGCGGCGGCGGCCAGGCTGGTGGTGGTCACGACCGTGGTGACCTCACGCGACATGACATCGGCAACGATCATGGCTGCGGCGCCTTTTCGCAAAGGCGCTCAGCTAGAGGGAGGGCGGGAGGGCTTGTCCTTGATGCAGGTCAAAGCCGCGGGGCGAAGCTGAATTTTATTGGTTTAGGTCAATATTGGCTTGAGTCGTCCGCCCCAAGCCCCCCACGTGATTGATCGCTCAACCAAAGCGCGGGCGCATTATCCCAAAAATGGCGGCGTCCGCCCGAGGCGCTCTTTATAAACCCGAGCTCCGCGCGGCCCGCACAAACGCCTCGATCAGCGCGGGCGATTTCACCCCCGGCGCGCTCTCCACGCCCGATGACACATCCGCCCCATCCGCGCCCGTCACCCGCAGCCCCTCGGCCACATTGTCAGGGCGCAGCCCGCCCGCCAGCAGCCACGGCTTGGGGGAGCGGAATTGCGCCAGCAGCCCCCAATCGGCCATCACCGCGTTGCCGCCCGGGCGGGTCGCGCCCTGGGGCGGCTTGGCTTCCAAAATAAACCCGTCCGCCACCTCATCGGGCGCCGGAAACTCCGCCGCGCTCGCCACCCCCGCCTGGCGCCACACGGGCCGGCCAAACCGGTCGCGCAGCGCCGCCACCAGGGCCGGGTTGCCATGCACCTGCACCACATCCAGCGAGATCACCCGCAGCACATCCTCAACCTCATCGAAGCCGGGATTGACAAACAGCCCCACCCGCAGCGGCATCTTCGCCGCCGTGCGCTGCGAGAGCATCAGCGCCTCCACCGGTGTCACAAAGCGCGGCGAGGGCGGGTAGAATACCAGCCCGATCATATCGGCGCGCGCCGCCACCGCCGCATCCATGGCGGCGGCCGAATTAATCCCGCAAATCTTGACGATCTTCACGCCACGCTGGCGGCAATCGCCGCCGCCGCCCGCGCCGGGTCGTCGGCGCCGGTAATCGGGCGCCCCACCACAATATAATCCGCCCCCGCCGCCACCGCCTCTTCCGGCGTCATCACCCGCGTCTGATCCCCCAGCGCCGCGCCCCTGGGGCGGATTCCGGGCACCACCAGCAGCGGCTTGGCGCCAAACTCGGCGCGCAGCGCGGCAATCTCATGGGCCGAGCACACCAGCCCGTCGGCGCCGTTCTCCAGCGCCACGCGGGCCAAGCGCAGCACTTGCGCGCCCACCTCGCCCGCCACGCCCATCTCGGCCAAATCCGGCGCTCCCAGCGAGGTCAGCACCGTCACCGCCAAAATTTTCGGGCGCTCCGGCCCCAGCTGGGCGGCGGCCTCGGCGGCGGCGGCCACCATGCGCGCCCCGCCCTGGGCATGAATGGTCAGCATTTTCGGCCGCAACCCCAGCAGCGAGCGCACGCCCCCCGCCACGGTATTGGGAATATCGTGCAGCTTGAGGTCCAAAAACACCGGCGCCCCCTCGGCCGCGCGCCGGTATCCCTCGGGTCCATGATGGAGAAAAAACTCCAGCCCCAGCTTCACCAGCCCGCAATGGGGGGCGAGTTCGGCAATCAGCCCGCGCGCCCGCGCGATATCGGGCGTGTCGATCGCCGCGATCAGTTTTTTGGTCATGGTCACTCCTTGGCGCTGGCCGCCGCGTCTTTTTCGCTCAGCTGCGCCATTTTTTTCTCAGCCGCCCTGGCCCGGCGGCGATAGTGAAAATGTTTCGGCAGCCCCGCGACCATCCCGGCCGCAAAGCCAAACAGCAGCGTGCCCACCAGCAGCGGCCCCAGCCACACGCTCACGCCGCCCAGCGGCCACAGGCTCAGCGGCACCAGCACCCGGTTGGAAAGCACAAACAGCACCAGCGCCGCGATGGCGGCGAGGTCAACGGCGAAAACGACGAGTTTCAGCTTTTCGCTCCCGCGGCGTTTTTGCGGGCGGGCGCCGGGCTGCCGGGCTTGTTGATCCGCTCGCGCAGCTCCTTGCCGGCCTTGAAGAAGGGCACGCATTTCTGCGCCACCTCCACCGCCTCGCCGGTGCGCGGGTTGCGCCCCGCGCGCGCCTGGCGCTGCTTGACGGTAAACGCGCCGAACCCGCGCAGCTCCACGCGCTCGCCGCGCGAGAGGGCGGCGGTCATCTCGTCGAACAAGGCGCCGACGATGCGTTCGACATCCGCGATGGTCAAATGCGGATTTTCCTCGGCCAAACTGGCAATCAACTCAGAGCGTGTCATGGAAATCCCCCGCCCCACGATGCCAGCATGGCGGCTCTGGGTCAATAACACTTTGCCCGGCCACGAAATTTCCATCCGCTCCGGCTGCCCCGCCCGGAACAAGGGCGGCGCTGGAAAAAAGTGGAGCCGCCCTGGCCGTTGGCGTGTCCATCCACCCAAGGCCTGCTAGTGCAGGTGGGCGCCAGATACCCAGGCCACGGCCTGGGCAGTGCCAGCTCCCTTGGGAGATGCTTAACGGCCCCGGGGATGATAGGCCTGACGCACCGGGCAGCTCCGAATCCTATTTAAGCGCCCGTGATGTCGGCTGCAATCTCTTCCGCGCGCGCGGCCAGGCGGCGCAGGCGGGCGCGGCGTTCGGGGCTGGCGGGCTCTGGGTCTGCGGGCGCCTGGGGACGGGCCTTGTTGAGGTCGTGCACCTCATCGGCCAGCAGCAGGGCGGCCAGCATCAGCAGCCTGGCCTCGCCAGACTGCCCGCCAATCGCCTTGATCGAGTTGATCCGCTTTTCCACCTCTTCGGCCATGCGGCCCAGATGCTCTTCCTGCCCATCATCGCAGCTCACCATATAGGTAAAGCCATTGATACGGAACGTAACCTGCGCCATGTCTCACTCCGCCTTCGGGTGGTGGCCAAGGTCCAGGCCGGCGCGCAATCTGCCGATCACCTCATCGAGCGCCTCGCGCAGCAATTCGCGGTCGAGCTCATCGTCGCCGGCGATCACGCGCGGCTCCCCGGCGCCGGGCTGGCTCGTGCCCGCCTGGGCAATGCGGCGCAACGCGGTCTCGATGCGCTGGAGGATTTCGTCTTCGGATTCCGACTCGGACATAAGGGCTATTCAACCCGACGCCACCATGCGAGGTCAAGGCAAGTTTCTTCAGGCTTTATTAATGCCCGCTCCGCCCGCGCTCATCATTCACGGCCTGGCCGACCTGCGCCGCGCCCACGCGCCGGGCCTGCCCGTCACGCTGCTTTCCGCCCCGGGCGCGGCCGATTATGCCGGCCCGGCCTGGTGGGCGGCGCTGCTCCGCGCGGGCAACCACACCGGCCCCAGCCTGCTTGACTGCGCAACCTCCCCCGGCCGCGCGCTCGAGTCCCTGGCGCTTGGCCTGCCTGGCCTCGTTTTGCGGCCCTGCCCGGCCTGGGCGCGTCTGGCCGCCCTGGCCCAGGCTCAAGGCGCGTGCCTGCTCGCCGCGCCCCCGCCGGCGCTCGACCTCGCCAGCCCCGCCGCCGCGCGGCGCCTCGCCCTCTGGCTGTCTGGCGAAATTTCGCGTCCTCCCACGCCGCCACCATGATTATGCCGCAAATTTCTGCGCAAAACCCGCCCGCGCCCAGGCCCCGCGGATGACATTTCCGCAAGTTTCGGCTACACGGCGCACGGTCTTTATTCATTCGAGGGTGAAACACCTATGGCGATCACGCAGACGGTCAAGAACATTCTGTCGCACTATGAGTCCGACAATCCCGGCACCAAAACCAACCTGGCCCGCATCCTCATGCAGGGCAAGCTGGGCGGCACCGGCAAGCTGGTCATTCTGCCCGTCGATCAGGGTTTCGAGCACGGCCCCGCCCGCTCCTTCGCCCCCAACCCCGCCGCCTACGACCCGTACTACCATTACCAGCTGGCCATCGATGCCGGGCTCTCCGCCTATGCCGCCCCGCTTGGCATGCTCGAGGTGGGCGCCGCCGAGTTCGCCGGCCAGATCCCGACCATCCTCAAGGTCAATTCCTCCAACTCGCTGGCGACCGACAAGAACCAGGCCATCACCGCCTCGGTGTCGGATGCGCTGCGCCTCGGCTGCGCGGCCATCGGCTTCACCATCTATCCCGGCTCCGAATTCGCCTTCGACCTGATGGAAGAGATCCGCGAAATGTCGGAAGAGGCCAAGGCCGCGGGCCTGGCCGTGGTGGTGTGGTCCTATCCGCGCGGCCCCAACCTCGACAAGGCGGCCGAGACCGCGCTCGACATCTGCGCCTATGCCGCGCACATGGCGGCCCTGCTCGGCGCCCACATCATCAAGGTCAAGCCCCCCACGGATGTCATCTCGCTTGACGCCGCCAAGAAATCCTATGCCGGGTTCGATGGCTCGACCATGGCCAAGCGCGTCGCCCACGTCGTGCAGTCCTGCTTCAACGGCAAGCGCATCGTGGTGTTCTCGGGCGGCGAATCCAAGAGCCTCGAGGGTCTCTACGAGGAAATCCGCGGCCTGCGCGATGGCGGCGCCAATGGCTCGATCATCGGCCGCAACACCTTCCAGCGCCCGCGCGAGGAAGCGCTCGCCATGCTCCAGACCATCATCGACATCTACCTGAACAAGGCCTGAGCCAAAGTTTTTGGGGGTGTGGGGCCTTTTTACAAAAAGGCCCCACATAGGCCACAAAAAAAGCCCCCGGAAACCGGGGGCTTTTTTTGTGGCAAACGCCCAGAGGCGGCCCCTGTTTTAAAACAGAACCGCCCCAAAAGCCTTTATTTCACATACCGCGCCACCACCGGCGCCAGTGCCTCGGCAATCCGGCGCATGCCCTGGGCGTCTGGGTGCAGCGCGGGCGCGGGCGGGGTCAGGCGCGGGTCCACAAACAAGCCGGCATCGGCCTTGCCGCCCTGCTCGAGCACCCCGCCCACATCCATAAACGTCACCTCGGCCGAGCCGGCATAATGGCGCGCCAGCGCCGCGTTGGTGGCCAGCGTCTGCTCATCCACCCAAGCGCTCCGGATCGAAGGCAGCACGCCGAGCAGCAAGATATGCGCGCCCGGCAGACGCTGATGCGCATTCTTCACCACCGCCTCCACGGCCGGCACGGTCATCGCGGCATCCCAATGCACCCGGCCAAAATTATTGGCCCCGATCAGAATAATGACCAGCCGCGGGTGCAGCCCCGCCACCTGCCCATGGTCGAGCCGCCAGATCAGGCTCGCGGTGGTATCGCCGATAAACCCGAAATCCAGCGCCTGATAGGGCGCGTAATACTGGTCCCATACCGGCCGCACATCGTCATAGCCATGCCCGCCCTGGCGCTGCCAGTAATAGGTGATCGAATCCCCCAGCCAGACAATCCGCGCCCCCAGGTCCGCCCGCGCCTCGGCGCGCGATTCGTCAAACTGCCTGTGCCACCAGGGCAGATCCATGCGGCCAATCGGCGCCATGGCGATATTGCCCTTCGCCCAAGCCGCCCCCGACGCCGCCAGCAGCGCGCATGCCAGCAGCCAGCGCCGCATCACAGCCCCGCCAGCAGCAGCAAAAAGCTGCCCGCCCCGAACAGCGCGCAATAAAGCGCGAACGGCTTGAGCGCCCAGCTGTCGTGATTGGCGAAATAGCGCATCAAAAACGCCGTGCTGAGGTAAGACACCACCCCCGCCGCCAAGGCGGCCAGCAGCGAGACGCCAAACAGCGCATGGAGCTGGTGGGCATGGGCAAGCTTGGGCAGCACCTTCACGGCGGCGGCCAAAATCGCCGGCGTGCCGATCAAAAACGCGAATCGCGCCGATTCCTCATGGTTGATGCCCCGGTAAAGCCCGCCCACCATCGCCGCGCCCGAGCGCGAAATGCCGGGCAGAAACGCCAGACATTGAAACACCCCGATCACCAGCGCATCGCCAACGGTAATGCGCGAGCCGCGCAAACTCCGCCCGCGCAGCCGCTCGCCCCCCAGCAACAGCCCGGCATTGGCGACCAGAAACAGCGAGGCCACCAGCGGCGTGCCCATCAAATGGCGCACCGGCTTTTCAATCAGCACGCCCACCACCACCAGCGGCAGGGTCGCGGCCACCAGCTTCCACAGCAGCGCCCGCGCGCTCTGAATCTCGGCCTCATAGCCAATCCCCAGCACGCCGCGCGCCAGCGCCGTCCACTCTCCGGCGAAATAGATCAGCAGCCCGGCCGCCGTGCCCACATGCAACATCACCAGAAACGGCAAAAACCCGGCGCTTTTCTGGTCTATGCCCCAATGCAGCAGGGCGGGCACCACCACCGCGTGGCCCAGGCTGCTCACGGGGAACAGCTCCGTCGCCCCCTGCAGAACGGCAAACAGCATGGCATGCAGGAAATCCATGTAAACTCCCGAAACGATTGGGCGGCGCGCGCCGCGATGAAAACGGTGATTGCAGAATTTTGGCGCTGCGTTAAGCCATAGCCATGCGCAATGCAGACCCGCCCGTTTCCGCCCCCGTGCTGCTGCTGGCCATCGCCTGCGGCGTTCTGGTGGCCAATATCTACGATGCCCAGCCGCTCATCGCGCTGATCGGGCCAGACATCGCCTTGGGTCCGCGCGGCATGGGGCTCATCGTCAGCCTCACCCAGGTGGGTTACGCGGTGGGGCTGGTGGGGCTCGTGCCGCTGGCGGACCTGTTTGAAACCCGCCGCCTTGTTCTCGCAACTGTCACGGTCTCTCTGCCCGCCCTGCTTCTGGCCGCCGCCGCCCGCTCGGGCCCGGTCATGCTCATCGCCAGCCTCCTCATCGGCCTCACCTCGGTCTCGGTGCAAATGCTGGTGCCCATCGCCGCGCGCCTCACACCGCTCCACAAGCGCGGCCAGGTGGTCGGCACGGTCATGAGCGGCCTGCTGTTCGGCATCCTGCTGGCCCGCCCGGCGGCGGCGCTCATTGCCGGCTGGCTGGGCTGGCGGGCGGTGTTTCTGGTCTCTTTCGCGGTCACCTCGGCCATGGCGCTGGCCCTGCGGGCAACGCTGCCCCCCTGCCCCCCTGAGTCCCGCCTCGGCTATGGCGCTCTGGTCGCCTCCATGCTCGCCCTGCCCTTCCGCCTGCCCATGCTGCGCGTGCGCATGCTCATCCAGGCGGTCAGCTTTTTTGGTGTCTCGGTATTCTGGACCCAGGCGCCCGTCTATCTGCACAATGTTTTCGGCTTTTCCTCCTTCGGCATTTCGGGTTTCGCGCTGGCCGGGGCGGCGGGCGCGCTGGTGGCGCCGCTCGCCGGCCGCCTGGCCGATTTCGGCTATGGCCGCCAAGCCACCTGGGCGGGGCTTTTATGCATCGCGGGCGGCTTTGTCCTGGGCTGGCTGGGCGGGCAATGGCACAGCCTGGCGCTTCTGGTGGCCGCCGCCATCGCGGTCGATGGCGGGGTGCAGTTCAACCTCCCCGTCGGCCAGCGCGCCATCTACACCGAGGCGCCCGAGCTGCGCGCGCGCCTCACCGGCCTGTTCATCGCCAGCTTTTTCGCCGCCGGGGCGGCCGGCACGGCGCTCTCGGGCCCGGCCATGGCGCTGTTTGGCTGGGGCGGCCTGTGCCTGGCCTGCGCGGTCCTGGCGCTGCTGGTGCTGGCCGCCATCCTCATCCGGGGCGCCTACGCGCCGGGCATGGCCCCGGCATGAGCGCCCCGCCCCCCTTCACCCTGCACCGTCCGGCGCGCCAGCGCGCGGCCCTGGTGCTCACCTCGCCCCATTCCGGGCGCCTCTACAGCGCCGCCTTCCTGGCCGGCTCGCGCCTCGATGCCCAGGCCATCCGCCGCTCCGAGGATTGCTTCGTCGATGAGCTGTTCGCCGCCGCCCCCGCGCTCGGCGTGCCCCTGCTCGCCGCCACCTTCCCCCGCGCCTATTGCGACGCCAACCGCGAAGCCTGGGAGCTCGACCCCGCGATGTTCTCAGACCCCCTGCCCCCCTATGCCAACACCAGCTCGCCGCGCGTGGCCGCCGGGCTTGGTACCATCGCGCGCATCGTCGGCACCTCCGAGCCCATTTACGGCCGCCGTCTCAGCTTCGCCGAGGCGCGGGCGCGCATCGAGCAATGCTGGCAGCCCTTCCACGCCGCGCTGCAAGCGCTGATCTCCGAAACCGTCACCGAATTCGGCCATTGCCTGGTGCTGGACTGCCACTCCATGCCCTCCGCCCCTGGCCGCGCCGGCCCCCGCGCCGAGCTGGTGCTGGGCGATGGCCACGGCGAATCCTGCGCCCCCGCCTGGAGCCGCTTCGTGGCCGCCGAGTTCACCGCCCTGGGGCTGAAAGTGCGCCGCAACGACCCCTATGCCGGCGGCTACATCACCCGCCATTACGGCCGCCCGGCCGCGGGCGTGCAGGTCATGCAGATCGAGCTGGCGCGCGGGCTCTACATGCATGAGCGCCAGTTTCTCAAACATGCCGGGTTCGAGGATCTGCGCGCCCGCCTCACCCGCTTCCTCGAAACCATGCGCGATGCCGTGCGCCAGTTCGGCGCCCCCGGCCCCGAGGCGCGCGCCGCCGCCGAAGAGCCCGCCCCCCCCAAACCCCCCCCCCAACCGCGCGTGGGAGAAAAAAAGCGGCGAAAAAAAAAGGCGGCGCAAAAATGCGCCGCCAAGTTTAGGGAGGAAACGTCCAAGAAACAGGGGAGAAAACTCACCCTGTGCCTCAATATGTAGCTCAGGCTTATGCTGCGCTGCAAGATAAATTTTGCATTGCAGCATGCGCTGGCCGCACTGCACCAATGCGTAAAGCTTTTTCCGCCTCCGCACGTATTTTCCGTCTTTTCCTCCCCAAAAGAGGCTTTACGGCCAGCCCAACGCCGCTTATGAGCGGTCTGCACCCGGCGGCTTGCCCGCCTGGCGCGGCGTGGAGGGGTGGCCGAGAGGCTGAAGGCGGCGGTTTGCTAAACCGTTATACGCTGTCAAGGCGTATCGTGGGTTCGAATCCCATCTCCTCCGCCAGCCGCACTTTTCCCGGTCGCATTTTCCATGAAAACCGTTTCCCGCCACGCCAAGGGCCTGGGTATCGCGTTTGGCTTCACGTGCCAGGCTCACCGGCCTCCGCCTTGTCTGGCCCTTCCAGAGCCGCGCATCCGCGCTCCCCAACCCGCCCTTGCCGGGTCGTGGTTTGCCCGTTTCAGCCCGCCCCGGCGTTTCTCGTGGAACTGAATTTATTCAGCTTGACAGGGACGGGGGGCCTCGTTACGTCTGTTTATACGAGGGTAAAAATAATTCGGGCGGAACATCTTTGCGCAGACATATAATGCGCCTGGGCTCTGCCCTACTTTCGAGAAACAGTCCAACGGGAGAAAACCAAATGAAGTCCACCAGCCTTTTTGGCGTGACGGCGCTGTCTCTGTCTCTGGCCCTGGCCGGGGTGTTGCCCGCCATGGCGCAAACCGTTGCCGCGCCACAGGTGAGCCAGATCAGCGGCAAAAAAGTGACCATCGCCTTCCTGCTGCCGGAGAATTCCTCGCCGCGTTACGAGCAGGTTGACCGCCCTGAATTCACCAAGATGGCGATGGCCGCCGACCCCAACGCCACGCTGATCATCACCAACGCCAACTCCAACCCGGACACGCAGCTGAATCAGGCCCAGTCGGCGATCACCAACGGCGCCGATGTGCTGGTGGTTGACCCGGTGGACGGCAAGGCCGGCGCCGCGATCGTGGCGTTCGCCGCGCGCAACCACGTGCCGGTCATCTCCTATGACCGGCTGATCCAGGACTCCAAGCCCGCCGGCTACGTCTCCTTCGACAACAAGAAGGTCGGCGAACTGCAGGGCCAGTATATCGCCCAGCACGTGCCCGCGGGCGGCTCAATCATCATGATCAACGGCGCGCCGACCGACCCGAACGCGTTCGACTTCAAGAACGGCGCGCTCTCGGTGCTGAACCCGCTGGTGAAAGCTGGCAAGTTGAAGATCTCCTACACGGTGATGACGCCGGACTGGAGCCCCGAGAACGCCTTCGAGGAAACCCAGCAGGCACTCACCCGCCTGGGCAACAAGGTTGATGGCGTGCTGGCCGCGAATGACGGCACCGCCTCGGGCGCCATCCGCGCGCTGCAAGCGGTCGGGCTGGCCGGCAAGGTGCCGGTAACCGGCCAGGACGCGACGAATGGCGGCCTGACCTTCATCCTTGAAGGTCTGCAATCCATGACCGTGTTCAAATATGTGCCGCAGGAAGCGGCGGCGGCGGCGCAGTTCGCCGTCTCCCTGGCCGCCAACGGCCAGCCGCCCGCGGGTCTGGTGAACGCGCAGGTGAATAACGGCAAGATCAATGTTCCCTCGGTGCTGCTGACACCGATCGTGGTAACCGCCGCCAACATGAACGATACCGTGATCAAGTCCGGTTATACCACCCTGCCCTCGATCTGCGTTGGCAACGCGGCCTCGGCCACACTCTGCCAGAAATAATCAAATAACAACGCGAGAAGGTGAAGCGCCCGGCGTTTCATCTTCTCGTTTTTTCGGAGATTTCCATGAATTCAGCCAGCACGCATGATTTGTTGAGCGTGAAGGGCCTGCACAAAAAGTACGGGGCTGTCACGGCGTTGCGCGATGTGAGTTTCACAGTGCGCCGCGGCGAGGTCACGGCGTTGCTAGGCGATAACGGCGCGGGCAAATCCACCACCATCAAGGCCATTGCCGGCGTGGCACCGGCCGATAGCGGCTCCATCCGGCTCGAGGGTCAGGAGGTTCATATCCGCCGCCCCGCCGACGCGACGAGCCTCGGCATCCAGACCGTCTATCAGGATCTGGCGCTGTGCGACAATCTCGGCATCTGCGCCAATCTCTTTCTCGGGCGCGAGCGCGTGAGCGGGCCGTTCGGGCTGCTGCGCGACGTGGACATGGAAGAAGAGGCCCGGCGGGTTTTGAAAACCCTGCGGGTAAACCTGCCCGCTCTGGATACCCCCGTGGCCGCTCTTTCCGGCGGGCAACGCCAGGCCGTGGCGATCGCGCGCGCGGTGCTGTGGGGCAAGAAGATCGTCATCATGGATGAGCCGACGGCCGCCCTTGGCGTGGCGCAGACGGCGGAGGTTCTGCGCCTGGTGCGCGACCTCGCCGAGCACGGCTTTGGCGTCATCCTCATCACCCACAACATGCAAAACGTGTTCGAGGTGGCCGACAGCGTGGTGGTCCTGCGCCTTGGCCAGACGGTGATGGAAGAGCGCAAATCCAATCTCACACCCGAGGCCGTGGTGGGCTGCATTACCGGCTCGCGCACCACCATCGGGGGCATGGCCTGAGCATGAACGCGGTGAATCAAATGACAACAACACAAAATGAATCGAAGTTGAAAGGCTGGATCGAGAAACTTTTCAACTCAACGGATCTCGGCATGATGCCCGTGATCGCGGCGTTGATCGCGATCTGGATCATCTTCGAAATCCTCAATCCGCATTTCCTCACCCCCCGCAATCTCAGCAATCTATCGGCGCAGATCGTGGTGACGGGCACGCTGGCGCTGGCGGAGACCCTGGTGATCCTGCTCGGCATGATCGACCTGTCGATCGGCTGGAGCAGCGTGGTTGCCGCCTCGGTCTTTTCCGTCGGCACGGTGTTTTTCAATCTTCCTGTCTGGCCCTGCGTGTTTCTCGGCATCGGCGCCTCCGTGGTGATCGGCTTCCTGCAAGGCATCCTGATCTCGCGGGTCGGCGTGCCGAGCTTCGTGGTCTCGCTGGGCGGCGCGATGATCGCCGAGGGGCTGGTGCTGGCGATGCTCACCCAGCATGGTGGCTCGGTGCCTCTGTCCGATAATCTCTCCACCGCCGTCGGTACGCTGAACGTACCGCCGCTCTGGAGCTGGGTGATTTCCCTGACGCTGTTCGCGGTGTTCGCGGTCTTTTCGCTCAGGCGCCACGCCGACCGGCGCCGGCGCGGGGCTGGCGAGGCACACACCATCGTCTTCGCCAAGCTCGCCTCCATGCTGGTGGTTCTGGTCATCGGCGTCGGGCTGCTCTGCGCCTACCAAGGCATGCCGGTACTTCTGGTGATCTTCCTGGCGGCCCTGTTCGCCAGCGCCTTCCTCACCAAATCCACGCGCTTTGGCCGGTATCTCTATGCGGTCGGCGGCAATGCCGAGGCGGCGCGGCGCGCGGGCATCAATGTGCGCTTCGTGCAGCTGGCGGCCTTCACCTTGGCTGGCGCGCTGGTCGGGCTTGGCGGGCTTCTGGATGCGGCGCGTCTGGGTGTCGCCTCCGCCACGGTGGGTGATTCCGACATCATGCTGAACGCGGTCGCCGCGGCGGTCATTGGCGGCACCAGCCTGTTCGGCGGGCGCGGCTCGGTCTATGGTGCCTTCTTCGGCGCGCTGGTGATCGCCTCGGTCGGCAACGGCATGGATCTGATCGGCGCCCCCTCGTCCGTGCGGTTTGGGGTGGAGGGCGTCATCCTGCTCGCCGCCATCACCATCGACACGCTCCTGCGCCAGCGCCGGCTGCGCTCCGGCCGCGCCTGAAAGCAACGGCGAGCCTCCCGGCTCGCCGTTTCCTAAACCCAACAAGGGGGCTTTGCCCCATAGGCGCCAACTTAACACCGAAGAGCACTCCAAGTGATTGGAGTGCTCTTTTTCGTGATGGTTCGCATCGTCGCCTCCACATTGTCCCAAGCCCTGAGCAGGCCTTTGCAAACCCTGCATTGACCGATACCCGTCAGCCCTGAGGCTGACGGGTATTAAGCTTGGGGTTGGCGGGGCGGCCACGCGCGAAATAAAAGAGTTATGCCATCACGCCACGAGACGAGAAAGCGAGCTTTTCCGTTTTGTGCGCCTGCCTCATCCCCCGCTCCTTATGCCCGGCTGTGCCGCAAGGGCAACGGCCAGCCTGCGCGCTTGTGCCATATGGGGCATGTTGATGAAAATCGCACCGCTCTGGTGGTGGGCGGCACGCTCACCCATGCCACCGCGCCACCAGGCGCGCAGCACCCCTGACCATGCCCGACCGCGGCGCATCACGCCGGGTGCTGACAAATCCTACGATGTCGCTGATGTCACACGCGGCGAAAGAGCGCCGCCGAAAACGCATCGCGGCGGTCTTCGGCCGGGCCAAGGCCAGCGCCGGGCTCACCACGTCCAAGCTCAAAGGTTTCAACCCCCTTCACCGCGGCCTATAACCTTCGTCAGACGGCCAAAACGGCTCAGCCAACAGCCCGCTTGAGCCAGAATCACGCCCCCCCTCAAGGAAAAAGGCCATGCCTGGGTCAAACCAGGCATGGCCTCTACAACATTGCCACCGGGACAGAGCCTGCCCCGCAACCCGCCGCTCCGCCGCCGGTGGCGCGGAGCGGCGTCGCGCTCAGAACGCGTATTTCAGATAAAAACGGCTGCTGAAATACGGGTTTTCATAATACACGTTGGTGGTCGAGCTGTTCTGCGCGAAGGCCGCATCCGTGTCCCACGCAACCGACAGGCCCTTCAGCACATCGGCGAGATCATAGGTGAAGCCCGCATCGATAACGTGGATCGATTCGTTATGAATGGGCGTCATGCCCGTGGGGAAGCCATACGCGCCGCCATAGGTGAAGGTGTTGCCGCCAAAACCATAATCGGCGTTATATTCGACATAGGTGGGGTTGATCTTCAGCTTGCCGTTGAGCGCCATGATGGTGCCGGTGATGCCATAGGCGTAGCCGGGCCCGAGATCGGGAATGCCAACCTGCATCGTGTCGGTGAAGGTCGTGCCGGAATTATCGTTATAGGGATGGATCATCCCGCCATGATGGAAGGCGTTATAGGATTGCGGGCTGTAGCTGCCAATCAGCGCGACATTGTCGTCCCCAAAGCTCATGCCCAGCTTGCCGCCAAACACATGCGCGTCAACCTTGTAGGTCACGCCATTGGGGGTGTAGCCATCGCCGGAATTGCCCTCGGAGGCGACCTGCGCCGAGCCGAACAAGGAGCTGGTGCTGCTCATCGGCGTCGAGAAATCCGCCTGGCCGTAGAAAAGCTGGGCGAGGCCATAGAAATTATAATACCAGCCCTGCAACGCATAATTGATGTTTTGGAAGCTGTTCTGATATTTCGACCCAAAAACGATAAAGCCGTTGGACTTCGCCTCGTAGCGATTGCCGTCGGTGAACGTGCTGCTGTAGCGCGAATTATAATTGAACATGCGCGCGGCCAACACGGAGAGCGTGGCCGTGCTGCTGTTCAGGCTCATCGGCGCGGAATCGGCATCGCTGGTATTTTGACCGATGACGTTGATGACCCCCGAAACGCCCGTGAAGGCACGCGGGCTAAAGGTGTAGAGATCCTGGTTGGCATAAGGCGTGTTGATGAACTGCCGCCCGCCGCGCACTTCCAGAAAGCTGTTCTCGTACTGCAAATAGGCTTCACGCAGAGACTGCATGCCATGTGTGCGGCTGGTCAGTTCCGAGCTGCCGTCATGGGCCGGATTGTGTGAATAAAGCCCGAGTGACTGGCCGGTATAACCGCCGAGCCCGACGCTAAAGCCCTCGAACGCGCCGGTATGCAGGTTCAGATTGCCGCCCACCGCGAAGGCGTTCTTGGTATCCGCGCCATGGCCGGCATTGGCGTAGGTGAAATCATACGCGCCGACCTGGCCGGAAATCGTGGTCTGCTTCAGCGCGTCCTGCAGGCTCTGCGCGTGGGCCGGCAGCGCCAGCCCGGCCAGCGGCAGCATGCCGGACACGAAAAAAGCCGCCTTGCTGCAAGAATTTTTCATAGCTGCGATGGTTTTTGTTACCCTGGACATGTCGTCATCCTCATTGTTGCTGTACAAAGTTTTTTGGTCTGCTTCCACGTTTTCGCCACGCGCCTGATTTTCACCACGAGCCCGCGCTGCATCGCAGCGTATGCCACTGGCGGCGCAATCCGGGCGGGCGCGGTCAAAAAATCCTTTATTGCTGTCTGTGCCGTTCCTCATTTCCGCGGGCCGCCCCGCTTGGTTTACGCGATAATTATTTTATCCTCAAATAAACCAAATATGAATCTCCCGCGACGCTGTCAAATAAAAAATTGCCGACCTGTGACGATTAAGCTAAGCCTGTGGCGCCATGCACACACGTCGGATAAATTCCAACACCATCCGCAAGATCAATGCCGCGCGGGTATTTCACGGCATCCGCAAGGCGCCAGGCATTTCCCCGCAAGGCCTCTCCAAGGCAACCGGCATAGATCTCGCCACCATCTCGATCATTCTCGCCTCTCTGGAGCAGGACGGGCTGGTGGAGCGCACCCAGGGCCAACGCACCGGCCGCTCCGGGCGGCCCAACAGCCTGCTCAGCATCAACGAGAAAACCGGCGTGCTGGCGGGCGTGGCGGTGGATGTGGATGAGAGCGAGGCGGTGCTGTGCAGCTTCGCCGGCACGCGCCTGGCGAGCCTGCGTTTCGCCGGCGGCACAGACCAGGCGCGCGTGATCGCGGCGATCAAGGCGGCGCTCGCCACCTTGCTCAAACAGGCTGGCTATCCGCGCAAGGCGCTGGCGGGTGTGGGTGTGGGTGTGCCCGGGCTGGTGGGGCTCAACGGGCGGCTGGCGCTGGCGCCCAATCTGGATTGGCACGATGTCGATTTCGGCGGCGCGCTGTCGGCGGCTCTGGCGGTGCCGGTGCAGCTGGAAAACGACATCAAGGCGGCGGCGGCGGCGGAGCATCTTTTCGGGCAGGGCGCGCCGGATGCGGATTTCATCTATCTGTCTGGCCGTTCGGGCGTTGGCGGCGGGCTTTATCTCGGCGGCGCGGTCTATCGCGGGCCGCTCGGCATGGCGGGCGAGGTGGGGCACATGAAACTGGTGCCCAATGGCCGGCCCTGCGCCTGCGGCGGCTTTGGCTGTTTCGAGACCTATGTCTCCGAACGCGCCATCTTCGACAGCCTGCTGCGCGAAGCGAAACTGGTCTTCCCCGATATCGCGGCGGTACGCGAGGCGGCCTTACGCGGCGAGGCGCCGGTTTGCGCGGTGCTGGCCGAATGTGGCCGGCATCTGGGGCTGGGCCTGGCCAATCTGGCCAATATTTTTGCCCCCAGCCGGATCGTGCTGGGCGGCGCCATGGGGGAGTTGTCGGCGTTTCTGCTGCCGGCGGCGCGGCCGGTGTTCGAGGCCAATGCGCTACGCGAAATACGCTGCGCGATCGCGATCAGCGTCTCCTCGCTGGGCGCGTTCGCGGTGCCCATGGGCGGCATCGCCATTGCATTGCAACATTTTTTAGAAGAGCCCCACGCGGCCGCCCTGCGCCCGCACCATCTCGCCTGAGCCCCGGGCCGCGCGCAAACATGGCACGGCCGCCAGTCCCGCTCTATATAAATAACCGGCACAAAACCAGCGTCCCGCCCTCGAGGAGACCCACATGAGCGATGTCACCATCACCATCACCCGCCAGGCGGGCTATCGCTTCCTCATTGATTTCGGCCCTCATTACGCCTCGCTGATGGTCGACGAGCCCGCCCCCCTCGGCGCCGATTGCGGCCCCTCGCCCGAGCATCTTCTGGCTGGGGCCATCGCCAACTGCCTGTGCGCCAGCCTCACCTTCGCGTGCGACAAATATCACGAGGATCCCGGCCCCTTGCGCGCGCGCGTCACCTGCCATACCGGCCGCAACGAGCGCAACCGCATCCGCATCACCGGCCTCGAGGTCCAGATCGACATGGGCACCACCCCTGGCCTGCTCCCTCATCTAGACCGCGCGCTCGCCAGTTTCGAGGATTTCTGCACCGTCACCCAAAGCGTTCAGCAAGGCATCCCCGTGCAGGTCAGCGTCCACGGCCCAGACGGCGCCGTGTTGCGTTAGATCAATATTGGTTTGGATTGAGTCGACAGACGCAAGTTAAACCAATGAAATTGATCGTCAAAATATGACTAGAGCGGGTGCGTCACAACGCATCCCGCTCTAACGCGGACAACACCAAACCCGCCGCCCGCGCGCCGGGCAGCGGCTCATTTCCCGCTCTGCACCACATCCGCGCGCTCGATTCGCCTGAGCGAGGTCGCCAGCCGCGCCTCCTCCTCGCGGATCTGCGCGGTGGTTGAGCGCGTGAAGCGTATATGCGCGCTCGCCGCCGCCTCGGCCGCCGCCGCGTCGCCCGCCAGCACCGCCTCGCCAATGGCCAGATGCTGCTCGAGCAGCAAATCGCGCACCCCCGCCCGGCGGTAGAGCTGGTCGCGGTTATAAAATATGTTCTTGCGCAACAAATCGGCCAGCACGGTCATGATGTGGAGCAGAAACACATTATGCGTGGCTTCATAAACGGCGGTGTGCAGCGCCACATCGGCATTGGCCTCGGTGGTCGGGTCGTCGGCGCCGTGGGCGGCGCGCATCGCCGCCACACAGCGCGCGATCTCGCCGCGGTCGATCTCGGTGGCGCGCTCTGCCGCCAGCGCGCTGGCCTGGGGCTCCAGCATCAGCCTGAACTCGAAATAATCCGCCACGGCGCGTTCATCGCTGCCCAGCAGCTCGGCCAGCGGGTCGGCCAGCCGGTCGAGAAACCGCGCCACCACCGTACCGCCCTTGCTGGTCACCAGCAGCCCCTTTTCCTCCAGCAGCGCCAGCCCGTCGCGCAGCGAGGGGCGCGAAACCCCCAGCGCCTCGGCCAGCTCGCGCTCCGCGATCAGTTTTTCCCCGGGCTTCAACACCCCTTCCAAAATCATGGTCTGAATCCGCTCGGCAATGGCCTCGGCGAGTTTCACGGGGCGAATCGGTTCTGGCACGGCTTTGGTCCTCAACTCCTGCCGGTGATTTGACCATATTTTGCCAGACCTTGGAAATATCCGCCCGCCCCAGTCTTGGTAAAATTTTCTTGCCAAACACCCCGCCTCCGGTATAGGCCGGGCCAACACCCATCTCAAGGGGCCGGAACCATGTCCACACCCACCTCCCCCGCGCCGCGCGTGGCGCTGTTCGCCACCTGTCTGGTCGATGCCTTGCGCCCCGCCATCGGGTTTTCCGCGCTTGAGCTGCTCGAGCAGGCGGGCTGCACCGTCGAAATCCCGCCCACCCAAACCTGTTGCGGCCAGCCCGCCCTCAATTCGGGCGACCAGGCTGGCGCCGCCGCCCTGGCGCGCCGCAACATCGCGCTGCTCGAAGGGTTCGATGCCATCATCATCCCATCCGGCTCCTGCGCGGGCACCCTGCGCAGCCATTACCCCGAACTATTCCCCCCCACCTCGCCCTGGCACGCCCGCGCCCAGTCATTGGCCGCCAAAACCTTCGAGCTGCTCTCCTACCTGCACGACATCCGCCACTGGCGCCCGCAAAACCTGGCCCTCCCCGCCAGCTGCACCTATCACGACAGCTGCTCCGGCCTGCGTGAGCTGGGCGTCAAGCACCAGCCCCGCGCCCTGCTCGCCGGCATCGCGGGCCTCACCCTCACCGAAATGCCCGAGGCCGAAACCTGCTGCGGCTTCGGCGGCACGTTCTGCGTCAAATACCCCGCCATCTCCACCGCCATCGTGTCCGAGAAAACCGCCAACATCGCCGCCACCGGCGCCGATCTGCTGCTCGGCGGCGATCTTGGCTGTCTCATGAACATGGCCGGCCGCCTGCACCGCCAGGGCGTGCCCGTGCGCGCCTTCCACGCCGCCGAGCTGCTGGCCGGGCGCGGCCACGGCCCCGCCATCGGAGAGCCCGAATGACCGCCGCCTTCACCGCCCGCGTCAGCGCCGCGCTCACCGACCCCACGCTCAAAACCGCCATCGAGCGCACCACCGGCAATGCCCGCGCCAAGCGCGCCGCCGCCGTCGCCGCCTGGCCGAGCTTCGAGGCCGCGCGTGACCTCGGCCGCGACATCAAAGACCACGTCACCCAAAACCTCGCCTTTTACCTGGCCGCGTTCGAGCGCAACGCCCTGGCCTCGGGCGCCCAAATCCATTGGGCCCGCACGGCCGATGAAGCCTGCGACATCGTGGTCCGGCTCTGCCGCCAGGCGGGCGCCACATCCGTCACCCGCGCCAAATCCATGCTGGGCGAGGAAATCGGCCTGCCCCACGCGCTCGAGGCGGCGGGCATCGCCCGTGTCGAGACCGACCTCGCCGAGCACATCGTGCAGCTGGCGGGCGACCGCCCCTCCCACATCGTCTGGCCGGCCTTGCACAAAACCCGCGAGCAGGTGCGCGAGATGTTCGCCTGCCTGCATCACGAGCCCGGCGGGCTGGACAGCGTCGAGGCCATGGTCGCCTCGGCGCGGCGCGAGCTGCGGCAAAAATTCATGCGCGCCGATGTCGGCATCTCCGGCGCCAATTTCCTGGTGGCCGACACTGGCGCCATCTGCACCGTCACCAACGAGGGCAATGCCGAGCTCACCACCACGCCGCCGCGCGTGCACATCGTCACGGCGGGCATCGAGAAGCTGGTGCCCTCCACCGCCCACGCCATGAGCCTGCTGCGCCTGCTGGTGCGCTCGGCCACGGGCGCCGAGCTCACCCAGTACACCACCTTCCATTGCGGCCCCAAACGCGCCGATGACGCCGACGGCCCGCGGGAATTCCACATCGTGCTGGTCGATAATGGCCGCACCCGCATGTTGACCGAAGGTCTGGAAGACATGCTGCGCTGCCTGCGCTGCGGCGCCTGCCTCAATCATTGCGTGGTCTATCGCCAGATCGGCGGCCACGCTTATGGCGGCACCTATCCCGGCCCCATGGGCGCCGTGCTCACCCCCGTGCTCGACGGGCTGCCCACCGCCCAGGACCTGCCCCGCGCCTGCACCCTCAACGGGCTGTGCGCCGAGGTCTGCCCGGTCAAAATCCCCCTGCCCACGCTCATCAAGGGCTGGCGGAACAAATCCTGGCGCCTGGGGCTGGAGCCGCGCGCCGTCACGCTGGCGCTGCGCCTGTGGCGTTTCGCGGCCACGCGCCCGGCGCTCTACCGTCTGGGCACGCGCCTGGCGCTGCCGGTGCTGCGGCTGTTCGCGCGCTCTGGCTGGGCGCGCGCCCTGCCGTTCGCCAGCGGCTGGACCGGCCAGCGCGACTTCCCCGCCCCCGCCCGCCAAAGCTTCCTCGACCAGATAAAGGAGCGCCGCCATGACCGCGCGTGACGACATCTTCGCCGCCCTCCCGCGCGCGGCCGGCACCGCCCCCCACGCCGAAGCCGCCGCCCTGCTGGCCCGCGTGCCGGCCCTCCGCCCCGCGCGCGTCGGCCCCGACCAGGTGGCCAGCTTTCTCGAGCGCCTGACCGGCCCGGTCATCGCCGCCACCGCCACCCGCCTCGCCACCCGCGCCGAAATCCCCGCCGCCGTGCGCGCCTATCTCGCGGCCAACACCCTCGGCCCGCAAATCGCCCTCCAGCCCACCCAAGCCCTCCAGACGCTCGACTGGTCAGGCCTCACCCCCCACCCCACCATCGCGGTCGATGAGCCCGTCTCCGTCTGCGAAGCCGATTACGCGGTGGCCGAAACCGCCTCCCTGGTGTTCCGCTCCTCGCCCCACATGCCCACGCTGTTCGCCTTCCTGCCGCTTCACCACATCGTGGTGCTCGAAGCCGCGCGCATCGTCCCCTGGCTCGAGGACGCCGCCGCCCTCGAAGCCGCCCGCCCAGCACCCCGCAACCTCAATTTCGTCACCGGCGCATCGGGCACCACCGACATCGAGGGCACCCTCGTCCGCGGCGCCCACGGCCCCGCGCATCTGCACGTTCTGCTCATCGGTGGACAAATGCCCGCACCCGCGCCACAACCCGCCAATGTCCCATGATTGCCGCCTCTACCTGATCACCCCGCCCACCCTGCCGGCCGATTTCGAGCGCCAGCTGGCCGAAGCCCTCGATGCCGGCGACATCGCCGCCCTCCAGCTGCGGCTCAAAAACACCCCAGATGATGAGCTGCGCCGCACCATCGACCGGCTCCGCCCCATCGCCCAGTCGCGCGGCGTGGCCTTCCTGCTCAATGACCGCCCCGACCTGGCCGTGCAATCGGGCTGCGACGGCGCCCATGTCGGCCAAACCGACCTCAGCGCCAAAGAGGCCCGCAAGATCCTGGGCGATCTCACCCTCGGCGTCACCTGTCACAACTCCCGCCACCTGGCCATGGAAGCCAGCGAGGCGGGCGCCGATTACGTGGCCTTCGGCGCCTTCTTCGCCACCCAGACCAAAGAGCCGCCAGAAATGGCCGATCTCGAAACGCTGGAAATCTGGGCCCAGACCATGGAAATACCCTGCGTCGCCATCGGCGGCATCACGGCGCAAAACTGCGCCCCGCTGGTGCGCGCGGGCGCCGAGTTCCTGGCCGTCGTCGGCGCGGTATGGGCCCATGAAAACGGCCCGGCCGCGGGTGTGCGCGCCCTGCTCGCGGCCATCCGGGCGGCATAAAAACGCCCGCGCCTCATGGCGCGGGCCACCTCACCCCGGCGCGGCCTTCACTCGCGGCCTTTACCGGCAGGCATTGCCCTTGAACGCCACGCCCAGCACCTTGGCGTTCTGCACGGCAAACGTAATCTCGCAGCGCCACACCACCACATCGTCTGGCCCCACCATCATCGGCATGCCGTAAGGCCCCCAGATCGGCCCGGAAATATCAGGCTCAAACTGGGTATCCGCGCGCACATACGCCAGATACTCATAGCCATTCACGGCGATCTGCTTATCGGGCACGCCCAATTCCTGCACCAGCTTTTGCTCGGGCTGGCCCACATAGCCCCGCATCCGCGCCTGCAAACCGGGCTCGCGCGCGCAGCCGGCCAGTGTCATCACCATCAAAAGCGGCATCATGTATTTCATGACACCTCTATACACCCATCCGCGTAACATGTTGATGACATTACGCCGGCAGCCATAAAATATCGGCAATCCGGCGGGCATTGGTGGCCAGCATCACCAGCCGGTCAAACCCCAGCGCAATGCCCGCGCAGGCCGGCAACCGGCCAACAGCCTCCAAAAACCCCTCATCCATCTCCCAGTCGGGGCCATGAAGCGCATGGCGCCGGGCGCGGTCGGCCACAAAGCGCGCGCGCTGCACGGGCGCGTCGGTCAGCTCCACAAAGGCATTGGCCAGCTCCATGCCGCACACATAAAGCTCAAACCGCTCGGCCACGCGGGGGTCTTGCGGGCACACGCGGGCCAGCGCCGCCTGGGCCACCGGCCAATGGGTCAAAAACGTCGCCCGCTCGCGGCCCAGATGCGGCTCCACTTTCTCGAGCATCAGCCGGAAGAACAAATCCTCCCAGTCCTCGCCCTCGCGCAGCCGCACCCCGGCCTGCGCCGCCAGCGCCCTGGCATCGTCGGCGGTGCCCAGCACATCGGCCCCCACATAGCGCTCAAAGGCCTCGGCCACGGTCAAAAATTCCGGCGCGTTCAGCCGCGTGGTCACGCCCCGGCAGGTCACCTCGGGCGCCAGCACGGCGGTGAGCAGCGCGAAGCTCTCGGCCATCAGCGCGCCCATGTCGTCATGCAGCGCATACCATTCCAGCATGGTGAATTCCGGCGCGTGCGTGTCCGACCACGGCTCATCGCGCCACACCCGCGCCATTTGAAACAGCGGCCCCGCGCCCCCGGCCAGCAGTTTTTTCATGGCGAATTCCGGCGAGGTATGCAGCCACGCGTCCTTGCCGGCGGGGCGGGCGCGCACATGCACCTCCTCGCCGGGCGCGGCCACCGCATAGGGCGTCTCGGCCTCCATATAGCCCCGGGCGGCAAAAAACGCCCGCACCCCGCGGGCGATCTCGGCGCGCCGGCGCAGCATTGGCATGCGGTCTTCGATGGTCTTCCAGGATTGTCCGCTCATACCGAAGCCTCTACATCGCCCCGATGCCAGACGCGACCCCATCTTGCACGCTCAAAACCCCCGCCGCGCTGATCGAGGCCGGGCTGCTGCCCGAGGCCGCGCGCGCCGGCGCCGAAGCGGTGGCGGCGCGCTACGCCATCGCCGTGCCACCCGCCCTGGCCGCGCGCATCACCTCACCGGCCGATCCCCTCGGCCTGCAATTCCTCCCCGATCCCGCCGAGCTGACCCTGGCGCCCCACGAAAGCGCCGACCCCATCGCCGATGAAGCGCTTTCCCCCCTGCCCGGCATCGTCCACCGCTACCCCGACCGCGCGCTCCTCAAGCCCCTGCTCGCCTGCCCGGTCTATTGCCGCTTTTGCTTCCGCCGCGAGCAGGTCGGCCCCGATGGCGGGCTGCTCACCCCCGCCCAGCTCGAAGCCGCCTTCGCCTATCTCGAAGCCCGCCCCGCCATCCGCGAGGTCATCTTGACCGGCGGCGACCCGCTGATCCTCTCGCCCCGCCGGCTCTCGGCCATTTTGCGCCGGCTCGAGGCCATCCCCCATATCGAGCTTTTGCGCATCCATAGCCGCGTGCCGGTGGCCACGCCCGAGGCCATCACCCCGGCCCTGCTCGGCGCGCTGGAGACCGAAAAACCCCTCTACATCGCGGTGCATGCCAATCACGCGGCCGAATTCTCCCCCGCCGCCTTCACCGCCACGCGCGCTTTATCCCGGCTGGGCATTCCGCTGCTCGGCCAAACCGTGCTGCTCAAGGGCGTCAATGACAGTGAAGCCGCCCTGGCGGATTTGTTTGGCACCATGCTGCGCGCGCGCATAAAACCCTATTACCTGCACCAGCTCGACGCCGCGCCCGGCACCGCGCGCTTCTTCGTGCCCCCTGAGCGCGGCCGCGAAATCCTGGCCACTCTGCGCGGCCAGATTTCCGGCACCGCCTTCCCCACCTACATCCTCGACCGCCCAGGCGGCCTGGGCAAAATCCCGCTCTAACCTTATTTGGTGTTATCCGGTTTTGTCGTGCCCGAACGCCCAGCATCCAGAACGCCCCCGCTTCACACCAGCATCCGCCCCCCAACCACGGCCAAAACCACCCCTAAGCCAAATTTCAGCAACTTGTCGGGTGCCCAGCGCGCCAGCAGCGCCCCGGCGACAATGCCCGGCACCGAGCCCAGCAGCAGCGCCCCCAGCAGCGTGAAATTGATCGTCCCCAGCCACCAATGGCCGCAGCCGGCGAGCAAGGTCAGCGGCACCGCATGGGCAATATCGGCGCCCACGATCCGCACCATCGGCAGGCGCGGATAGAGCACCACCAGCGCCACCGTGCCCAGCGCCCCGGCCCCCACGCTCGAGAGCGTCACCAGCCCGCCCAGCACCGCGCCCACCAGCATTGTCACCCAGGCCGGGCTGTCTTGCTCCAGCCGTGGAAACCACGCCCCCGCCCGGGCGATGATCCAGCCCTTGCACAGCAGCGAGGCGCCAGACAGCAGCAGCGCCACGCCCAGCGTGGTGGTCACCATCGCCCCCACGGCCCGGCTGCCGGTGCCAAAATGCGCCACCACCCACAGCGAGAGCAGGGTCATCGGCACCGAGCCAGCCGCCAGCCGGCGCACAATGCGCCATTCCACCGTCTTGCCGGCCGAATAAATGGTTGTGCCCACGCTTTTGGTCGCCGCCGCGAACAACAGGTCCGTGCCTACCGCCGTGCTCGGATGCACCCCAAACAGCAGCACCAGCAGCGGCGTCATGAGCGAGCCGCCCCCCACGCCGGTCATGCCCACCAGCAGCCCGACCAGCAGCCCGGAACCCACATAAGCAGGTGCAATCATCATAATTCCTAGTGTATCAGTCGGGTGTTCATACCCTGCCTCACACCAACATTCAATTCCCTATCGGCAAACAAAGCTTATGCCCGTGGATGCGCCCGCCGCCACACCGCCATAAGCTGGCTGGTCTCCACATCCGTATAACGCTGGGTGGTCGAGAGCGCGCCATGCCCGAGCAGCTCCTGGATGGACCTCAAATCCGCGCCGCCGGCCAATAAATGCGTGGCGAACGAGTGCCTTAACGCATGGGGCGTGGTATGTTCGGGCAGGCCGCGCAGGCGCCGGTAATCGCGCAGCTGCTTCTGCGCCACGCCCGCGTTCAGCCGTCCGCCCCGCACGCCGGTAAATAGCGGCTCATCGGCCCGCGCGCAGGGGTGGTGCCTCAGCCAGGCGGCAATTCCCCGCCTTACAATAGGCAATAGCGGCACCAGGCGCGTCCTGCCGCCCTTGCCGGTCACGCGCAGCGCGTCGTCGCTGGCAGGCAAATCGCCCACATCCAGCCCCAACGCCTCGGCAATGCGCAGGCCCGCGCCATATAGCAGCAGCATCAGCGCCTCGTCGCGCGCCTGCGTGGCGGCCACCTCGCTCACCTCGCCAATCCCCGCCACCACCTCGCGCGCCTGCGCTTCCGAGAGCGCCTTGGGCAGCGGCCGTTTGGGCCTGGGGCGGGCGATCAAATCCAGCGCCACGCCCGCCACGCCGTGGCGGACCTTCAAAAACCGGTAAAATGTCTTCACCGCCGAGAGCTTGCGCGCGCGGGTGGCGTTGACATCCCCCTTCGCCGCCGCCTTGGCCAAAAAGGCCCGCACATCGGCGGCGCTCAGGGCGCCCAGCGTGCTCAGCCCGGCCTCTGCGCCCACGCTCTCGGCCATGTGCGCCAAAAACGCCCGCACATCGCGGGCGTATGTCTCAACCGTCAGGCCCCCGGCGCGGCGTTCAAGGCCGAGCCAGGCGCAAAATTCAGCAACCAGTGCCTCAGACAATGCTCTGGCCGGTGCCGGCCCAGTCCTTCAAAAACCCGGCCAGCCCCTTGTCGGTCAGCGGGTGATTGTAGAGCTGCTTGATCACGCCGGGCGGGATGGTCGCCACATCGGCGCCCATCTTGGCCGCCTCGATCAGATGGATCGGGTGGCGGATGGAGGCCGCGAGCACCTCGGTCTTGATGTTGGGGTAATTGGCGTAAATCTGCACGATATCGGCGATCAGCCCCATGCCGTCCTGGCCGATATCATCGAGCCGGCCGATGAAGGGCGAGATAAACGCCGCCCCCGCCTTGGCGGCGAGCAGCGCCTGGGCGGCGCTGAAGCACAGCGTCACGTTCACCATCACGCCTTCCTGCGCGAGCGCATGGCAGGTTTTCAGCCCATCCACCGTCAGCGGCACCTTAATCGCCACATTGGGGGCGATCTTGCGCAGCACCGCGGCCTCTTTCATCATCTGCCCATGCTCGGTGGCGGCCACCTCGGCGCTCACCGGCCCGCTCACCACCTCGCAAATCTCGGCGATCACGTCCAAAATCCTGCGCCCGGACTTGGCGATCAGCGACGGGTTGGTGGTCACGCCATCCAGCAGGCCGGTCGCGGCCAGTTCACGGATTTCGTTGATCTCGGCGGTATCGACAAAGAATTTCATGGCACTCTTTCGGGTCAGGAGATGAATTGCGATAAGCTTACAGCATGGAGCCGCCTCCCCAAACAAGCCGTGTCAGCGTATTGCTCCCCTTCAAATTCGGGGCTGCCTTCACCTATGCCAGCGCCACGCCGCTTCCCTTGGGCGCGGTGGTGCGCGTGCCGCTGGGGCGGCGCACCGTCGCCGGCGTGGTGTGGGATGAACCGCCCGACCCGGCCATCGCCACCAAGCCCGTCGCCAGCGTCTATGATGTCCCGCCCTACCCCGCCGATCTCCGCCAGTTCATAGATTGGGTGGCCGCCTACACCCTCGCCCCCAAGGGCGACGTGCTGGCGCTCTCCCTGAAGGAGCCTCTGCTGGCGCCGCTCAAGCGCGCGGGCAAAACCATCGCCTTCACGCCTGCCGATGCCCACCACCCCGGCCCCACCCTCTCGCCCGCGCAAGCCGCCGCCTCGGCCGCGCTCCGCGCCCGCGTCAGCGCGCGAAATTTCTCCGTCACCCTGCTCGATGGCGTCACCGGCTCAGGCAAAACCGAAACCTATCTCGAGGCCGTGGCCGAGGCCTTGCGCCTGAACAAGCAAATCCTCATCCTGCTCCCCGAAATCGCCCTTTCCGTGCAGGCGGTGGCGCGCATCGGCGCGCGCTTTGGCGCCAAACCCGCCGCCTGGCACTCAGACCTCACCCCCGCCCAGCGCCGCGAAACCCTGCACGCGGTGGCCGAGGGCCGGGCCGACATCGTGGTCGGCGCCCGCTCGGCGCTGTTTCTTCCCTTCGCCGATCTCGGCCTCATCGTGGTCGATGAGGAGCACGAATCCGCCTTCAAACAAGAAGACGGCGTCATCTACCATGCGCGCGACATGGCGGTGGTGCGCGCCAAGCTGTGCGCCGCCCCCCTCATCCTGGTCAGCGCCACGCCAAGCCTTGAAACGGTCGAGAACGCGGCCCAAGGCCGCTATCACCGGCTCGACCTGCCAACCCGCCATGGCGGCGCGCTCATGCCCCAGGTCGAGGCCATAGATCTGCGCGCCCACCCGCCCGCGCGCGGGCGCTTCCTCTCGCCGCTCATAGTCTCGGCCATCGCCGACACGCTCGCGCGCGGCGAGCAGGCCATGCTGTTCCTCAACCGCCGGGGCTATGCGCCGCTCACCCTCTGCCGCGCCTGCGGCCACCGGCTCTCCTGTCCGCATTGCGCGGCCTGGCTGGTCGAGCACAAAGCCTCGCCCCGGCTCTCTTGCCATCATTGCGGCCACACGGTGCGCCGCCCCAGCCATTGCCCCTCCTGCGACGCCGAAAACAGTTTCGTGCCCATCGGCCCGGGCGTCGAGCGCATTGCCGAGGAAATCGCCGAGGACTTCCCCGATCACCCGCCTTTGATCATGGCCTCCGACCTCATCAGCGGCCCCCAGCAGGCCGAGTCCGCCGCCGCGCGCATTTCCCGGCGCGAGGTCAACCTCATCATCGGCACGCAAATGGTCGCCAAGGGCTGGCATTTCCCCCATCTCACCCTGGTCGGCGTGGTCGATGCCGATCTGGGCTTGAGCGGCGGCGATCTCCGCGCCGGCGAGCACACGGTGCAAATGCTCCACCAGGTCGCGGGCCGGGCGGGGCGCGCGGAAAATCCGGGCCGCGTGCTGCTGCAAAGCTTCGACCCCACCCACCCGGTCATCCAAGCCCTCATCTCGGGCAACCTGCCGCACTTCCTGGCGCAGGAATCAGCCCTCCGCCGCCCCGGCCACTGGCCGCCCTTCGGACGCCTGGCCGCGCTCATCATTTCCTCGGAGAAAGAGCGCGAAGCCGACGACATCGCCCGCACCCTCGCCCGCACCGCGCCCCAAGGCCCCGGCATCACCGTGCTCGGCCCGGCCCCCGCGCCCATCGCGCTGCTGCGCGGACGCTTCCGCCGCCGCCTGCTGCTCAAAACCCCGCGTGAAGTCGCCGTTCAACCGCTGCTGCGCGCCTGGGTCACCCACCTCGCCCTGCCCCGCGGCGCCCGGCTCGACATCGACATCGACCCGGTCTCCTTCATGTAATACCATCCCGCCAAATGCTTGGCTCTTCACATCCGGTGGCGGGATGGTATAACTCTTTGATTTTGCGCGTGGCCGCCCCGCCAACCCCACGCGCATACCAGTCAGCCTTGGGGCTGACTTGTATAACCAAAATCATTCAAACGTTTTTTGCGCGGCGCCCTCAAACCAGGCGGGCATCAAACCCCGCGCCCTCGATGGCCTCTTGGTAAACCCCGGCCGCCAGCGTGCCCTTCACCTTCACCCGCCGCGCCTCCAGCTCGGCCACCACCAGGGCATCCGGCTCCACCGCCTTCACCGCCGCCTCGATCGCCCTCACACAGCCGCCGCAATGCATCTCGGGCACCGCGAACTCATGCCATTGCCCCTCGGCCTTCTGAATTCCAGTCATCGCGCGAACTCCTTTGCGCCCCTCATCAACCCTCCCATCATGGCAAGGTCAAGCGGCTGGCGGCAGGCGCCGCCCCTCGCGGCGCTCATAAACCACCGAGACCAGATAATCCGTCACCTCGCCATATCCCAGCACCGCGAGATGATCCGCCACCCCCGCCAGCTGGTCCCGGTCCAGCGCCCGGAGCAGCCATTCCGACATGTTCAGCCGCTCGATCATGTCCGCCACCCGCGCCGCGAATTCCAGCATCCCGTCGCGCGCCGCCTCGTCAAAGCCGCGCCTGGCCGGGTCATAGGCGCACACGGTCCCCAGCGGCTCGCGGTTGCGCCCCAGCACCGGCGCGCCGAGATAAGAGCGCACCCCCGGCGCCCCGGCCACAAACGGGTTGGCGGCAAAGCGGGCCAGCTCGTCCATATTCTCCAGCGCCAGCAGGCCGCCCTGCTCCATGGTGGCCACACAGGGCGCGGCGTCATAAGGCACATGCGTGGCGCCCAGCCGCACATCCCGGCCCAAAATCCGGGTCGTCCGGGCCGGCACCGAAACCGCCACGAACGGCACCTCCAGCCGCGCCGCCACCTCGCGCGAGAGCCCGGCCAGCAACCGGCTCAAGCTCTCATGGGCCACATCCCGCCCCTCATCACCAGCTTCCCCCATCGCCCCTCTCCTCACGGCAATCTTGAGCACCACCGCCCCGCCAATTTCAACTTAAAACTGCCAAACTGAACCACGGCACCACCGTCTTGACCTTCCCATCATGTCAACCCCATATACGCACCGATGGACCATTCCCCCCCCTCACCCCGCATCGAGCTGGCCATCGAGGGCATGAGCTGCGCGGCCTGCGCGGCGCGGCTGGAAAAGCAGCTCAACAAAACCCCCGGCGTGCGCGATGCCCGGGTCAATTTCGCCACCGAGCGCGCCAGCCTCACCGCCACGCCCCAAATCACCCTCCAAACCCTGGCCGAAGTGGTCGCCAAGGCCGGCTTCACCGCCACCCCCATCGCCCAGCCCGCCCCCGCGCGCCACGGGCGCGAAGCGTTCGAGCTTGCCGCCGCCTTCGCCCTCGCCCTGCCGCTCTGGGCGGGCATGGTCTGGCCCTTGCCGGCCTGGGTGGCCCTGGCGCTGGCCAGCCTCGCGCAAATCTGGCTGGCGGCGCGCTTTTATCGCGGCGCCTACGCGGCGCTGCGCGCCGGCGGCGCCGACATGGACGTGCTCATCGCGCTGGGCACCAGCGCCGCCTACGGCCTCTCGCTGCATGATTTCCTGACCACCGGCCCGCTTTATTTCGACAGCGCGGTATCCATCATCGCCTTCATCCGCCTGGGCAAATTCCTCGAAACGCGCATCAAGCGCCAAACCGCCTCGGCCCTCACCAGCCTCAAATCCCTGGCCCCCGCCATCGCCCACCTGCCGGGCGGGGCCGACATCGCCGCCGCCGCCCTCTGCCCTGGCCAAACCATCGAAATCCGCCCCGCCGAGCGCATCCCGGCCGATGGCGTCATCACCCAGGGCCGCGCGCTCATCGATGAAAGCCTGCTCACCGGCGAATCCCGCCCGCTCGCCAAATCCCCGGGCGATCCGCTGCTCACCGGCGCCCTCAACCTCGATGGCCTGCTCCAGCTCCGCGTCACCGCCCCCCCGGGCGAACATTTCATCGACCATCTGGCCCGCCTGGTTGCCGACGCCCAGGCCGCCAAACCGCCCTTCCAACGCCTGGCGGACCGTCTGGCCGCCTGGTTCGTGCCCAGCGTGCTGCTGCTCTCTGGCCTCACCTTCGCCGGCTGGTGGCTGCATGGCGCCACGCCGGCCCATGCCCTCATCGTCGCGGTCTCGGTGCTGGTCATCGCCTGCCCGTGCGCGCTCGGCCTCGCCACCCCGGCCGCCATCCTGGCCGCCACGCTGGCGGCGGCCAAGCGCGGCATCGTGCTGCGCGAGCCCGCCGCCCTCGAGCGCGCCGCCAAAATCGACACCATGGTGCTCGACAAAACCGGCACCCTCACCTCGGGCGCGCTCACCCTCGCCACAACCGAGTGCTTCGGCATCCCCGAACCCGAGGCGCTGACCTTGGCCGCCGCGCTGGCCGCCGCCAACCCCCACCCGCTCGGCCGCGCGCTCGCCCGGCCAGACATGCCCGCCCCGCCCGATTTCACCCTCATCCCCGGCCAGGGCGTGCGCGCCACCATTGGCGGCGTTCCCTATCTGCTGGGCTCGGCGCGCCTCATCCCCCACGCCCCGGCGCGCCCCGGCGCCACCTATCTGGCGCGCGAAAACGGCCCCGTGCTCGCCGCCTTCACCTTCACAGACACGCTCCGCCCCCATGTGCCCGCCACCCTGGCGCGGCTCAAAACCATGGGCATCACCCCGCTCATCCTCACCGGCGACACCGAATCCGCCACCCGCGCGCTGGGGCTGGACGCCGCCATCATCGCCTCCGCCAGCCCTGAGCAAAAACTCGCCGCCATCCGCGCCCTGCAAGCCCAGGGCCATGCCGTCGCCATGCTGGGCGACGGCATCAACGACCTCGCCGCCCTGGCCGGCGCCGATCTCTCGCTCAGCCTCGCCACCGCCACCGACGCCGCCCAGGACAGCGCCGCCCTGCTGCTCCTCCGCCCCGACCCCGCCCTCGCCGCCGAGGCGCTGAGCCTGGCGCGCGCCGCCTGGCGGGTGCTCTGGCAGGGCCTCGCCTGGGCGCTGATCTACAACATCATCGCCCTCCCGGCGGCGGCATTGGGCCTGCTTTCCCCCGGCCTCGCCGCGGCGGCCATGGCTGCCTCCTCGCTTTCGGTACTTGGCAACGCGCTGCGTCTGCGCCATTGAAGACCGGCATGACACTGGTAACGATCAAGCAAGCCTCGGAGGCCACGGGCGTCAGCCCCAAAATGATCCGCCATTACGAGAGTATCGGGCTGATCAAGGCGCCCACGCGCACCGAAAACGGCTATCGCTACTACAGCCCCGAGGATATCAGCGGCCTCTGCTTCATCCGCCGCGCCCGCGATCTCGGCTTCCCCTTCGAAGACATCCGCCAGCTCCTCGCCCTGCTGCGCGACAAGCGCCGCTCCTCGGCCGAGGTCAAGCAAATCGCGCTGCGCCATGTCGCCGAGCTGGAAGCCAAGGCCGCCCAGCTCGCCGCCATGGGCGAGGCGCTCAAACGCCTGACCACCGCCTGCCCCGGCAATTCCTCCCCCCACTGCCCGATCCTGGACGCGCTCGACCCGCCCCAGCTCGGCAAATTATGGTGTAATTCTTGACTTCCCCGCCGGGTTTGCCGATACCGGGCACGCGCAAACTGGTCGGGCTGCTGCGCCGCCTGTTTTTGCGCGCGCCACCCTCACACGAACAGGCCGGATTTTTGTCAGACATTCACCACGCCGAAACGCTCCCCGCAGACGGTCACCCCGCTCCGCACGAAGGCGACACGGCCCCCGCCGCGCCCACCGCCGCCGCCCCCGCGCCCGGCGCCGAGGCATCTGACCCGTCCGCGCACAGCGCCCCCGCCGAGGCCCCGCCCGCCGAGGAACCCGGCTTCGCCGCGCTCGGCCTGTCCGACCCGATCTTAAAAGCCCTGCACGACAAGGGCTATCTGCGCCCCACCCCCATCCAGGCCCAGGCCATCCCGGCCGTGCTCATGGGGCAAGACGTTCTGGGCACCGCCCAGACCGGCACCGGCAAAACCGCCAGCTTCACCCTGCCGATGCTCGACATCCTGCAAGGCTCGCGCTCGCGCGCCCGCATGCCGCGCTCGCTCATCCTCGAGCCCACGCGCGAGCTGGCCCTCCAGGTCGCCGAGAATTTCGTCCAGTACGGCAAGCACCTCAAGCTCAACCACGCGCTGCTCATCGGCGGCGAGAGCATGGCCGACCAGAAGGAAGTGCTGACCAAGGGCGTCGATGTGCTCATCGCCACCCCCGGCCGCCTGATCGACCTGTTCGAGCGTGGCGGCCTGCTGCTCACCGATGTCCGCGTGCTGGTGATCGACGAAGCCGACCGCATGCTCGACATGGGCTTCATCCCCGACATTGAGCGCATCGTCTCGCTGCTGCCCCGCAAGCGCCAGACGCTGTTCTTCTCCGCCACCATGGCGCCCGAGATCCGCCGCCTGGCGGATGCCTTCCTCTCCCATCCCAAGGAAATCACCGTCGCCCGCCCGGCGACGGTCGCCACCACCATCACCACCGGCCTCGTGCTGGTGAATGAGCACGACAAGCGCGAGGCGCTGCGCCGCCTGATCCGTGGCCAGGACGTGCAAAACGCCCTGATCTTCTGCAACCGCAAGCGCGATGTCGATATTCTGCTCAAATCGCTCAGCCGCCACGGTTTCTCCGCCGGCGCCCTGCATGGCGACCTGCCGCAGCCCGTGCGCTTCGCGACCCTTGAGAAATTCAAGGCCGGCGAGTTACAGCTCCTGGTCTGCTCCGATGTCGCGGCCCGTGGCATCGACATTGGCGGCCTCTCCCACGTCTTCAATTTCGACGTGCCCCACCATTCCGAGGATTACGTCCACCGCATCGGCCGCACCGGCCGCGCCGGGCGCGAGGGCCACGCCTACACCATCGCCACCCCCGAGGACCGGCTGGCCGTCGAGGCGGTGGAAAAACTCATCGCCGCCCCCATCCCGCGCGTCACGGTCGAGGGACTCGACGAAGTCGAATGGGCCGAGGATGACGGGCGCGGCCGCCGTGGCCGTGGCGGCCGTGGCGACAAACGCGCGCCGCGCGACAAAGACCGCAAACCCGCCCGCGGCGACCGCCCCGAACGCGGCGAGCGTCCCGAGCGTGGCGAGCGCCCTGAACGCGGTGAGCGCCCCGAACGTGGTGAGCGTGGTGAGCGCGCCGAAGCCCAGCCCCGCCGCGAGCGCGAAGAGCGCCGCCCCGAACGCCGTGACGAGCCGCGCCGCGACGATCAGCGCCGCGATGAGCCGCGCCGCGAGGACCCCGCGCGTGACGAGCGCCGCCGCGACCGCTTCGAGCGCCATGATCTCGGCCCCTCCGTGCGCGGCTTTGGCGGCGCGGTTCCAGCCTTCATGCTGCTCCGCCGCCGTGGCCAGCACCCCCCCATCGAAACCGGCGACGACGAAACCCCCGACATCCTCCCCCACGACGAGGACTAAGACCCGCACCATCAGCCCCGAAGATCGTGGGGCGCGGCCCCTGCAGGGGCCGCCTTCCCGCCACCTTTTTTAACAAAAAGGCGGCACCCAAAAACTTTCAAAACGCTTCGGCCCGCCATGTCCCATTGCATCCATTTCGGCATTTGCGGCGGCTGCGCCCACACCACCGGCCAAACGCCCAACAAATCCGCCCGCCTGCAAGCCGCCCTCGCCCGGGCCGGCTACGCCGCGCCCAGCCTCGCCCCGCTCATCGCCGTGCCCCCCGCCTCGCGCCGCCGGGTCGATCTGGGCGCCGAGCGCATCGGCCCGGCGCTCCATCTCGGCCTGCACAAGCCTCGCGGCCGCGAGGTGGTGGACATGGCCGAATGCGCCCTGCTGCGCCCCGAGCTGCTGGCCCTGCTGGCGCCGCTCCGCGTGGTGCTGCGCAGCCTCCAGGCCCTCAAGCGCACCGCCGCCGTGCACATCAACTGGCTCGATACCGGCGCCGACCTGCTCATCCGCACCGACGCCCCCTTTCAGCAGCCAGACCGCGCCCGCCTCATCGCCTTCGCCAAAACCCACGATCTGCCGCGCATCTCCATCGCCTCGGGGTCCGACCTGCCCGAGCCCCTGGCCGTGCTGCGCCCGCCGGTCATCCAGTTTGGCGGCGTCCCCGTCACCCCGCCGCCCGGCGGGTTTTTGCAGGCCAGCGCCGAGGGCGAGGCCGCCATCGTGGCGGCGGTGCTCGCCGCCTTGCCCAAACTCACCCAAAAATCCCGGCTCATCGAGCTTTATTGCGGCAGCGGCACGCTCACCTTCCCGCTCGCCCCCCATGCCCGGCTCGAGGCGTTCGAGGGCGCCGAACCCGCCGTCTATGCCGCCCAGCAGGCCGCCAACGCCCGCGCCCTCACCGGCCGCCTCACCATCACCAAACGCGATCTCGCCAGGCGCCCCCTGCAAGCTTCCGAACTGAACGGCGCCGCCGCCATCATCCTCGACCCGCCCTTCACCGGCGCGGGCCCGCAAATCCGTTTCATTATCAAATCAGATGTCAAGCGCCTGATCTATATCAGCTGCAACCCCGACGCGCTCAGCACCGACGCCGCCCAGCTCCACCACGCCGGCTTCGCCCTCCTCCACGCCACCCCGATCGACCAGTTTTTATATTCGGATAATCTGGAAAGCGTGGTGGTGTTCGAGCGGTGATTTACCCAGAAAATAGAGCCCCAGTACTGCAAATACCCGGCAATCGTTTTATTTACATTCTAAATAAAAATTTTTCATTTCAAATATGACATGACCATGTCACGTCATATAGAAGCGTTATAGTGAGTAATACGGGCGACCTCCAAAAATTGCCGCTTGCTTCGGAAAAGATGAATTTTTTGTTCCAAAAACATTTTTACATTTTGCTAAAAAAAGAAATTGAACAAAAGAAAATTCTACCGGAGACAATATTTTTGTCAAGCCGTCTATATTTAACGGACAATTCGATTTAGTTCTTATCTTTTCCAAATACTCACTATCGTCACTAAAAATAATTTTCGGGCCATTCAATAGGCTAATTTTTTCACACATTTTCTCAACACTAATATCTGCTTCCGGGTAATATTTCATTAAATTTCCCCGTCTAATTGAAACACCATTTTCGATAACAGGCAGGCTTTCTAGCATTTCTTTCCATCGTCCCGCCGGTTGAAAATTTTCTTGATAAATTTGGCTCATCAACATCTCTTGAAAAGACTCCATATGAGGTAGCCGTAACTCCAACGAAGTTTCTACCAAAATTATATCTGCAGAACTTGAAGCGATCTCAGAAGCATCTTGAAACGGTTCTGCTCGCTTACTTTTTATTCTATGATCGAAAATTAAATGACTTTGAGCCGTCGACTGCTCCTTATACCAACCATCATCCGGCATCCATTCAGTAAAACACACATCAACATGTGTCCCCTCAAACAAAGGAATTTTAATGTCAAAAAAATGAGTAGGATCCGTTTCCTTCATGTAATTAACATGATCAACAATGCTTAAAGCCGAATCCTTAATCCAAAAATGATAAACTTCTCGGCCAGTCAGAAGCCCCAATAGCTTCGCAGAACAAAGAGCTCTCAGCCTATTGCCAAATCCCGCCTGAGGAGAAATAATCAATTTCTTTTTACTCATTTCAGTCATCCGATGCTCAGCTTATTTTTACGGAGTTCAGAGAAAAAATTTCTCAAAAACGTCTTTTTTAAACGCAACACAGACACCGTCTCTCACCTCCAAAATATGGCTCAAATTTATTTTTCTTGCCCCACACGAATCAAGAAACCCTAAGTTATTTTGTTGTTTTACAAAACTATCCCTGCTTCCAGGGCAGCCCCTCAACCTTCCAGCCCGCCACCGTGCCGCGGTGCCCCCTCGCGTCCAGCGGCCCCTCGAATCCGTCCTTGATGTTATAAACCTGCCGATATCCGGCCGCCCGGGCCACCAGCGCCGCCGCCTTCGAGCGCACACCCGACCGGCAGAGAAAATAAACCTTGGCGCCAACCCCAATATGCGCGGCCTTCAGCCCGTCCACAAATTCCGGGTTCTCCGTCACCGTCACCGGCCCCGCCCAGGAAATCAGCACCGGCTGCTTGCCCGCCTCGCCCAGTTCCGGCACGCCGACAAAATTCCACTCCGCCTGGGTGCGCACATCCACCAGCACGGCGTCGGGGTCGCTCATCAGCGCCTCCCACACATCCCGCGGCATGACGTCTTCAATCATCGGGCCCTCCGTCGTATAGAGTTTGGCACAAACATAGCGAGGATGAACGCTCATGGGAACAGCAGTGGCGGACGGTCTGGTTGGCGCGATCGGTAACACCCCGCTCATCCGCCTCAAACGGGCCTCGGCGGCCACCGGGTGCGAGATTCTGGCCAAGGCCGAATTCTGCTCCCCCGGCGGCTCGGTCAAAGACCGCGCGGCCCTCGCCATCATCCAAGATGCCGAGGCGCGCGGCCTGCTCTCGCCTGGCGGCACCATCGTCGAGGGCACGGCGGGCAATACCGGCATCGGCCTCACCTTGGTCGCCAATGCGCGGGGCTATAAAAGCATCATCGTCATGCCCGAAACCCAAAGCCGCGAGAAGATCGACTTCCTGCGCATGATCGGCGCCGATCTCCGCCTCGTGCCCGCCAAGCCTTTCAAGGATCCAGGCAATTACGTGCATGTTTCGCGCGCCCTGGCCGAGGAGCAAGGCGCGCTCTGGGCCAACCAGTTCGATAATCTGGCCAACCGCGAAGGCCACCGCCGCACCACCGGCCCCGAAATCTGGGCTCAGACCGGCGGCAAGATCGATGCCTTCACCTGCGCCTGCGGCACCGGCGGCACGCTGGCCGGTGTCTCGTTCGCGCTCAAAGAACACAACCCCCATATCAAAATCGTGCTGGCCGATCCTGAAGGTTCCGGGCTTTACGGGTGGGTGAAGCACAACGACCTCACCGTCACCGGCTCCTCCATCACCGAAGGCATCGGCCAGTCGCGCGTGCCCGGCAATCTCGATGGCGCCCCGATCGACGACGCCGTGAAAATCCCCGATCCCGAAGCCCTCGAACAGATTTTCGACCTGATGATTCATGAAGGTTTGAGCATCGGCGGTTCGGCGGGCATCAATGTCGCCGCCGCCATCCGCGTCGCGCGCGATCTGGGGCCGGGCCACACCGTGGTCACCATGCTCTGCGATTCCGGCGCGCGTTATCAAAGCAAATTATTCAACCCCGACTTCCTGAAATCGAAAAACCTGCCGGTGCCGTCATGGATGTAAGCGAACCCGCCCTGCTCGACGCCACCGAGCTGCTGAGCGCCTACCAAACCCGCGCGCTCACCCCGCTCGCGGCCTTGCAGGCGGTGATGGAGCGCATCGCCCGCCGCAACCCCGAAATCAACGCCTTCTCGGTCATGAACCCCGAGGCGCTCGATGCCGCGCGCGCCAGCACCGCGCGCTGGGCGCAGGGCACGCCGTGCGGCCCGATTGACGGCGTGCCTGTCACAATCAAGGATTTTCTCGACGTCAAAACCCTGCCCACGCGGCGCGGCAGCAAGGCCACCAGCGCCGCCCCCGCCCCCCATGATGCCCCGGTGGTCGAGTTTCTGCGCGCCGCCGGGGCGGTCATCATCGGCAAAACCACCGCTCCCGAATTTGGCTGGAAAATCGCCGGAGATTCGCCCCTCACCGGCGTCACCCGCAACCCGTGGGACAAATCGCGCGACACGGGCGGCTCATCTTCGGGGGCGGCGGCGGCGGCGGCGGCGTTTTTCGGCCCGCTCCATGTCGGCACCGATGCTTATGGCAGCATCAGACTTCCCGCCGCCTGGTGCGGGGTGGTGGGGGTGAAGCCAAGTTTCGGCCTCACGCCGCAATGGCCGCTCGGCGCCTTCGGCCATGTCGGCGCCGCTGGGCCAATCGCGCGGACTGTCAAAGATGCCGCTTTGCTGCTGGGAAGTTTGGCGGGCTATCACAAAGCCGATCCGTTCTCCCTCGATCTGCCCCGGCGCGATTACACCGCCACCCTCGAAGATGGTGTAGCGGGGCTCAAGATCGGCATTCTGCGCACGCCCGGTTTCGCCGCCCCGGCCGATGACGAACAATGGCAGGTGCTCGACCAGGCGCGCCAACTGCTCGAACAGCAAGGCGCCATCATCAGCGATGTCACCCTCCCCCTCCCCGATGTTTCGCGCCTGCTGGTCACGCTCTGGGGCATCGCCCAGGCCCGCCAGCTGGCGCTCATCACCCCCGAAAAACACCCCGAACTCGACCCGCTCTTTGTCGAAACCGCCAGGAAATTCCAGAATGTTTCGGGGCTTGACCTGCTCGATGCGGAAGCAAGGCGGCTGCGCGCCGCGCATGACATGGCGGCGCTCGGGCATGATGCCCTGCTCTGCCCCGCCGTGCCCCACGCCGCGCCGCTGGCCCAGGCCCTGCTCGAAGACCCGCCGCACGCCCTGGTGCACAACTGGGCGCCCTGGAGCTTTTTGTTCAACCTCACCCGCCAACCCGCCCTCACCCTGCCGGTTGGTGTGAACACAAACAATCTGCCGCTCGCCGTGCAAATCGCCGCGCCGCTCTACCGCGACGATCTGGCGCTCAAAATCGCCCGCGCCATCGAGCGCGCGCTGGGCTGACCCGCGCATAACATCACGCCCCCACACAAACCCACATTTTTTGTGGTTTTGTGTGGGTTTGGCGCCCAATTGGCGTGGGCGGGCTATTCGCCCGTGTCGCGCGCCACTTTCACCCGCTCCACCCGCCGCCCATCCATCGAGAGCACCTCGAATTTCCAGCCGCCGAAGATCAGCGCATCGCCCCGGCGCGCCGGGCGCAGCAGCAGGGCGAGCAGCAGCCCGCCCAGCGTGTGGTAGGTGCCCTCGGAGGGGAGGTCTGGCAGATGCAGCCGGGCCTTGATTTCATCGATGGGGGTGAGCCCGTCCAGCTCATAGCTCGAATCGGTGTCGGGTTCGGGGGCATGGGCCGGGGGGCCCTGGTCCTCGGCATCGCCGACGATCGCCTCGAGCACATCGGCGGCGGTGATGATGCCCTCGAAGCTGCCATATTCGTCGAGCACCAGGGCAAGGCCCAGCGGGTCGGCCTTCAGCCGCTCCAGGGCTTCCAGGGCGGTCACCGAATCGGGCAGGGCGATGGGCTGGCGGATGGCGCTGGCCAGGCTGACATCGCGGCCATCAAGCACGCGGTCGAGCACATCCTTGGTCAAAACGATGCCGGTGACGTTATCGACCGTGCGGTCGCAGACCACGAAGCGCGAATGGGGGGCGGTGCGCAGGCGGGCGATGATGTCGGCGCGCGGCGCGGTGCGGTCGATCCAGACGATCTCGGTGCGCGGGGTCATGATGGCGCGCACCGGCTTGTCGGCCAGGCGCAGCACGCGCTCGATGATGTCGCGCTCCTCGGTTTCCAGCACGCCGGTCTCCGCGCCCTCGACCAGCATGGCCTTCAGCTCTTCTTCCGACATGGCGCGGCGGTCCTCGGGGGCGGGGCCGAAGAGTTTCAGCACCAGCTGGGTCGAGGCATCGAGCGCCCAGACGGCGGGGGCGAACAGGCGGGCCAGCAGGCTGAGCGGGGCGGCGATGAAGCTGGCCACCTGCTCGGGGTGGCGCAGCGCCAGCTGCTTGGGCACCAGCTCGCCAAACACCAGCGTGAAGAAGGTGATGAAAATCACCGTCACCACCACCGAGAGCGGCCCGGCATAGGGGCTGAGGACGGGCACGGCGCGCAGCGGGGCCTCGAGCTGCCCGGCCAGCTGGTCGCCGCCGAAGGCGCCGGTGAGGATGCCGATCAGCGTGATGCCGAATTGCGAGGCGGGCAGAAAGCTTTGCGGGTTGTCGGCCAGCTGGCGGGCCTTGGCGGCGCCGCTCAGGCCCTGGCGCTCGAGCAGGGCGAGCAGGGCGCGGCGGGTGGAGACGAGCGCCAGCTCGGACAGCGCGAACGCGCCGTTGAGCAGGATGAGGAGGGCCAGGACCAGGAGTTGCAGCGGCAGGGACATGCCCCCACCATAGCGGTTCGCGCGCCAAAACGCAGCCCGCGCCACCACGATCATGAATATTTTGCCATAGTTGGGACACAATCGCGCCCAGCGTCTGCCGCACTGGAATGACACTCTTCGTCACAACGGGGATCGTCCCGGGTCAGTGTGGATTTAGCAGCCATGACGTACCAGTCGCCCATCCGGCCGCAAGCGGCGCAGATTTCAACCACCAAGCCCCGCAAGGGCTGGCTCAACGCCAAGTCCTGGGCCGCGGTTTTGGGGGTTGGCGCGGTGGCGCTGGGCATCTGGAGCTATACCAACCGGCCGGTGACCGATATTCCCGCCTATCGCGGCGAGATCGGCGGCTTCGCCTTCTCGCCGTTTCATCGGGGCGAGAGCCCCCAGACCGGCAAATACCCCACCACCGCTGAAATCAAATCCGACCTGACCCTGGCCGCGCGCTACACGCATAACATCCGCACCTATACGGTCGAGGGGGATCTTGGGCAGATCCCGGCGCTCGCCGAGGGCATGAACCTGAACGTGACCCTGGGCGGCTGGCTGGACCGCCACCCCAACGCCAACGCCGCCGAGCTGAAGAAGCTGGTGGCGGTGGCCAATGCCAACCCGGATGTCAAGCAGATCATGGTCGGCAACGAGACCCTGCTGCGCGGCGACCTGCCGGTGAATGAGCTGATCTCGGACATCGACACCGTGAAGGCCGAGACGCATGTGCCGGTCTCGACCGCCGAGCCCTGGCATGTGTGGCTGAAATATCCGCAGCTCGCCGCGCATGTGGATTTCATCACCGTGCATCTGCTGCCTTACTGGGAGGGCGTGCCGGAAAATATCGCGGTGCAGGACGCCATGAACCGCCTGGCGGCCGTGCATGCCGCCTACCCGGGCAAGCGCATCGTGATCGGTGAGATCGGCTGGCCGTCGAACGGTATCGACATTGGCGCGGCGCGCGCCAGCACGGTCAACCAGGCCCGCTTCATGCGCGATTTCTTCAATCTCGCGCAGCAGCGCCATCTGCAATATTTCGTCATGGAGGCGTTCGACCAGCCCTGGAAGACCAGCTTCGAGGGGCGCGCCGCCGGGTACTGGGGCATGTTCAACCTCGACCGGCAGCAGAAATGGTCTCTGACCGGGCCGGTTGAGAATAATCCGGGCTGGATCTTCTTCGCGCTCGGCGCGGTGCTGTTCTCGGCGCTCGCCACCATGGCGCTGCTCTCGCGCCGGCCGGATGTGCGCTTTACGGGCAAGCTGATCTTCGCCGGGCTGGTCGAGGGCTTCACCACCATCCTGGCCATGCTGTTCATGAACATGAGCGAGACCTATCTCAGCTTCGGCGCGGCCGCGGTGTGGGGCGGGCTGGCGGCGGGCCAGGGGCTGCTGCTCTTCTTGCTGATCGCCGACAGTTTCGACCTGGTGGAGACGATTTATGGCCGCGTCTCGAAGCGCCATTACGAGCCGATGCCCGCCCCCGCCGGCGCCAAGCTGCCGAAAGTCTCGATCCATCTGCCGATCTGCAATGAGCCGCCCGAGATGGTGAAGCTCACCCTCGATGCGCTGGCCGCGCAGGATTATGACCGGTTCGAGGTGCTGGTGATCGACAACAACACCATGGACCCTGGCGTCTGGGAGCCGGTGGCCGAGCATTGCGCCCGGCTGGGGCCCAAATTCCGCTTCTTCACCCTTGGCAAATACAAGGGCTACAAGGCGGGCGCGCTCAATTTCGGCCTGCGCGAGACGGCGGCGGACGCCGAGATCATCGGGGTGATCGACAGCGACTATCTGGTCGATCCGGACTGGCTGCGCTCGATGGTGCCGGCCTTTGACAACCCCGCCGTCGGCTTCACCCAGTCGCCGCAGGATTACCGCGACAATGATGGCGGGCTGTTCAAGCGCATGATGTTTTGGGAATATGCCGGGTTCTTCCATGCCGGCATGGTCACCCGCAATGAGCGCAACGCCATCATTCAGCACGGCACCATGACGCTGGTGCGCAAGCAGGCGCTGATCAACGAAAATGGCTGGGCGGAATGGTGCATCACCGAGGACTCGCAGCTGGGGCTGCGGCTGTTCCGGGCTGGCTATGAGGCGGTCTATTCGAAGAAGAGCTTTGGCAAGGGCGTGATGCCCGACGATTACACGGCCTTCCGCAAGCAGCGCTTCCGCTGGGCCTATGGCGCCATGCGCATTGTGCGCGCCAATGCCGACGCGCTCTTCAACCCCTTTAACAAGGAGCTGACGCTGGGCCAGCGCTGGCACTTCATCACCGGCTGGCTGCCCTGGTTTGGCGATGCGCTGGGCATTGTCTTCCTGGCCATGGGTCTGGCCTGGTCGGTTGGGCTGGTGATGGACCCGGTGCGGTTCGAGTTCCCGATCGTGCTGTTCATGCTGCCGTCCATCGGGTTGTTCTTCTTCAAGATCGTGCAGATTTTGGCGCTCTATAAAAACCGCGTGCCGTGCGGCTTCGCCGACCGGCTGGGCGCGGCGGCGGCGGGCTTGGCTCTGTCCCACGCCATTGGCAAGGCGGTGTGGAAGGGGCTGTTCTCCGACAAGCTGCCCTTCCTGCGCACCCCTAAGATGAAGGACGCGCCGGCTTTGGTGCAGGGGCTGGTGATGGCCCGCGAGGAGCTGGTGATTTTGGCCGCCACCTGGGGCTTGGCGCTGGCGGTCGGGTTTGGCCACCATTGGGCGACGCCGGAGACCAAGCTGTGGGTGGCGGTGATGTTTGTGCAGTCGATGCCTTATCTGGCCTCGGTCGGGGTTTCGATCCTGGCGTCGCTGCCGGCGCCCGAGCACAAGCCGGTGGCGGTGATGAAGCCGGTGGCGGCGCCCGCGCAACTGGGCGCCATGCACCCGGCGGCCGGCGACTGACGCCCACGAAAGAGTTTTAAAAGTTTTTGCGGGGTGCGGGGGGCTTTTTTCAAAAAGCCCCCCGCTTCTTTTTGGCCTTTACCCCCTGGCGCAGTGCTGGGGTGCGCGGGTTTTGCTTGCGCAGGGCTGGCCGCTTGGGCTAGGCAGGCCACGCTTGCCGCCCTGGCGCGACCGGTTTGAGCCGGCTGGGGTGGTGTGGGGGTTTTGAGACCCCGTTCTGATTGTGCTTTTCCAGTTTCGCGCATGGATGGCGAACAGCGCCCCGGAGATGCCGGCGGCGCCGGAGGCTTATTGTTTTATGAGTGATGTGACCTTTGCCAGCCTGGGGCTGGCCTCGACCATTTTGGGCGCCTTGAAGGCCGCCGGGTTCGAGAAACCCACCCCCATTCAGGCCGGTGCCATTCCGCACGGGCTGTTGGGCAAGGACGTGCTGGGCCTGGCCCAGACCGGCACCGGCAAGACCGCGGCATTTTTGCTGCCCATGCTCCACCACATGGCCGGGCAGAAGCTGCATGGCCATAAATTTTCCACCCGGGCGCTGATTTTGGCCCCCACCCGCGAGCTGGCCCAGCAGATTGAGCAAGAGGCGCGCAAATTCGCCGCCGGGCTGGGCTTGCGCGTGGTGCTGATTGTGGGCGGCGTGGGGCGCAGCCCGCAGGTGCAGCGCATGTCGCGCGGGGCCGATATTGTGGTGGGCTGCCCTGGCCGCGTGCTGGATTTGATGAACACGCGGGAGCTGGTGATCGATCATTGCCAGTTCTTTGTGCTCGATGAGGCGGACCGGATGCTCGATCTGGGCTTCATGCCCGATATCCGCAAGATCGTGCACAAGCTGCCGGCGCGCAAGCAATCGGCCTTGTTCTCGGCCACCATGCCGGCCGAAATCTCCAAGCTGGCCGAGGGGCTGTTGCATGAGCCGGTGAAGGTGGCGGTGGCCGCCGTGGCTTCCACCCCGAAGCGCATTGAGCAGAGCGTGCATTTTGTCGAGGGCGCGGCCAAGCGGACGCTGCTGGTGGAGCTGATTCGCGCCCCGGCGGTGGAGCGGGCCATTGTGTTCACGCGCACCAAGCGCGGCGCCGACCGGGTGGCCGTGCATTTGCGCGCCCAGGGGATTGAGGCCGTGGCGCTGCATGGCGATATGGGCCAGGGGGCGCGGGTGAAGTCGATGGAGGCGTTTCGCTGCGGGGACTCGCGCGTGCTGGTGGCGACCGATATCGCGGCCCGCGGCATCGATGTGAACGGCGTTTCGCATGTGTTCAATTTCGAGCTGCCCAATGAGGCGGAGTCTTATGTGCACCGCATAGGCCGCACGGCGAGGAACGGCGCCGAGGGCGTGGCGGTGGCGTTTTGCGATGCCACGGAGCTGACCTATCTCACCCAGATTGAGAAACTGACCGGGGTGAAGATGAAGGTGGCGGGCGGGGTGCGCCCGGCCCAGGCGCTGCCGGTGAAAAAGGCGCCAAAACACCCGGCCATGGTGGTGCGCAAGGTGAAGGACAACAAGCCGGGCACGGCCAAACCCGCCGCCAAGAGCGCCAAACCACGGCGGGCGCAATATGGTGAGCGCAAGAAGGTGGCGTGAGGGTCAGGCCGGGGCGCAACAATGCCCCGGCCTTTGCTTTGGAAAGCTGAGAAAGCCGGATTACTCGAAGAACTCTTCGTCGATCTTCTTGAAATAAAGCGTCTCTTCGACCCGGCAGCCGATATTGTAGCGGATCATGAGGTTTGTGAGTTGAACGCCATCGATCAACACGATTCGCTTGCTCAAAAATTCCGCCGTTTCGCGGGCTGAAGATGAAAACGACGACGTGGTGACAAACAAGCCCTTCGAGGCTTTGTGCCTGTCGAGGCTGCCGAAGAAATCCCGGATGGCGCCAGAGCTGACCTTGTTGTCCGGCCCATAGCGCTTGGCCTGGATATAGATACGATCCAACCCAAGCGCGTCCTGGTCAATGACACCATCAACGCCGCCATCACCGCTGCGGCCCAAGGCACGGCCAGCTGCTGTCGCGGTGCCGCCAAACCCCATGCCCAGGAGCAGGCTTACGATCAGGCGCTCAAAAAAATCAGGCGGGGAGGAAAGAATCCGGTCGAGCAGATCCTGCGCAAGGGCAGATTCAATTTGCCGATGAGCGGCACGCATGACCTCATCGGGCGTGGCGTTCGCGCCTTGCACTGGCTTGGGTTCGCTGCTGGCGTCTTCGGTTGCTCCGGGAAAATACTCCACGGTCCGCTCGCGGAAACTCCTGAACTCCTCAAACTGGTTGAGGAAATTATTGTCTATTTGCCAGGGGTTCGCGGTCAGAACTTCTTTCCCGCGCGGCGTAATTTGAAAATAGCCCCGGCGGGTCGATTCAACCAACATTGCTTTAGCTAGATAGGTCTTGGCCCAGTGAACGCGGTTGGCAAAAAGAGTTTGCTTGCCCGAGGGCAGCAGGATGACCCGTTCATCGGAGGTGAGCTGCAAGTGGTCGGCCAATCGTGCAACCACCTCCCCGATACGAACCTCCCCGACGGCCGCTTCTTTCAGGACCGGTAGCATCAAAGACTGGTAATCAGGGATTGCCATGGTTCAAAGCCTCTGGGTTCTTTTTTCGGTGGCGATGAAGTGCAACGGCAGGTCGTGCTCGCCGGTGGGGACGAGGGGGACTTGCTGGGCGCCATAAGCGATGCCGATGCGCAGCGCCGCCGGGTGGCGGGCGAAGGTGCGGTCGTAATAGCCGGCGCCAAAGCCCAGCCGGTTGCCCGCCTCATCGAACGCCACCAGGGGGGTGAGGATGATGGCGGGCGTGAGTTGCTCGGTGAGCGGGTGCCGCGTGCCGAAGCGCCCGGTGGTGAGCGGCACGTGCGGCGCCCAGGCGCGGAAAATGAGCGGGTGGCCGCGGGGCGGGGTTTCGGGGAGGCAAAGCGGGTGGCCGCGCTCATGCAGGGCGTGGAGCAGGGGCAGGATGTCGATTTCGCCCTTGAGCGGGATATAGCCGGCGATGACGGCATGGGCGGGTATGATGTTGGCGGCCAGCAAATGCTGGGCGAGCGCGTGGCCGAGCGCGGGGTCGAGCGCCGCGCGCAGCGCCAGCATGCGGGCGCGCAGCGCTGGCTTGGTCTCGGTCACGGCGGGCACGCGCGGAAGCGGCAAGAGTAGGCACCGCCCCGAGGATCAAAAATTTTTTGGGGCGCCTTTTTTATAAAAAAGGCGCGCGATGGGGGGGCTTTTGGAAAACTAAGCGGCGGTACGCCATTGGTTCGCGTATGCCGCGAAGCCCACACCCCCAAAAACTTTTGAACGGTTTGAGTCATGTCTCAGGGCGTGGTGAGGCGGAATTCGATGCGGCGGTTCTGGGCGTAGTCGGCCTGGGTGGTGCCGGGGGCGATGGGGTTGTTGGCGCCCATGCCCGATGCCGCCAGATATTGCTGGGGCACGCCATCGGCGATCAGCTGGTCGAGCACGGCCAGGGCGCGGGCGGTCGAGAGGTCGAAATTCGATTTGTACGGCCCGCCGGTGATGGGCTGGGCGTCGGCATAGCCATCGACCGAGAGCACCCAGTTGACGCTGGGCGGGATTTTGGTGGCGATCTGCTTGATGGCGACCGCGACATCGGCGATCTCGGCCTGGCCCGCCGGGGTGATGGTGGCTTCATCGACGGGGAACAGCACGTCTGATTCGAACACGAAGCGGTCGCCGACCACCTTGATGTTGGGCTCGCCTTTCAGGCTCTCCGACAGGGCGCGGAAGAAATCGCTCTGATATTGGCGCAACTCCTCGACCTTGCGGGCCAGCGCCTCGTTGAGCTGCTTGCCGAGATCGGTGATCTGCACCTTGTCGGCCGTATCGGCGGTTTGGGCGGCGTCGAGGGCGGTTTGCAGGGCGGCGAGCTGGGCGCGCAACGCGGCGAGCTGCTGGTTGAGCAGGGTGATCTGGGCCGCGTCCTGGGCGGTGAGCTGTTGCTGGGCGGCAAGCTGGGTTTTGGCGGTGGCCAGTTCGGTTTGCACATCCGGCGTGCCGGCAACCGCGACCATCTGCGCTTGCAGGGCCGAGAGGCGCGCGGCGGCGGCGGCGGATTGGGTTTGGGCGTCGGAGAGCTGGGCTTGCAGGGTTTTTTGCTGGTCCTGCAGGGTGGTGAGCTGGCTGCTGGAGGTGGCCAGCTGGGCAGTGAGGCCGGCATTGGCCGATTGAGCGGTGGCCAGCTGGGCGTTGAGGGCAGCCAGCTCCTGGGAGAGCGTGGCATCCTTGCTGGTTTCCATCGAGAGCGAGGAGGTCAGCTCGGCGATCTGCTCTTTCAGCGTGGTGATGGTGTTGTTGGAGCCGGTGAGGGCGGCGGAGAGAAACGCCTCGGCCAGCACGAACACCAGCAGCACGAAGATGGTGACCATGAGCAGGGTGGAGAGCGCATCCACATAGCCGGGCCAGGCCTCCAACCCGTTGCCGCCGGCGCGCTTGCCTCTCATTGGCGGGGGCTGTCGGCCAGCGAGGCCAGGGTGCGGGTGAGCAGCTTGAGGTCCGAGCGCAGCTCGGACAGGCTTTGCGCCCGGCCCTGCTCGGTCTCGGCCACCAAACGCTGGAGCAGCAGCTCGAGATTGCGCAGATGGGCGCGGCTCACCTCATCGCCCCGCGTGTCGGAGAGTTTTTGCAGCGCCGGCCCCAGCGCCACCTGATTGGCGGCCAGACGCTCCATGAGCTGCTGGTTGACGTGCAGCGTGTCGGCCAGCAGGCTCAGGCGCTCGGCCATGTTGATGAGCGCGGCGTTGCTTTGCGCCCGCCCCTCCTCGCCGCGCGAGATGAGCCGTTGCAGGGCTTCCATGTTCTCGGCGGTCTGCTCGAGCAGGGCCTGAACGTAAACCGGCACGCTGCCCTCGCCATCGCCCACCAGCCCGCCCGAGGAGAGGCGCGTGAGCCCGGCCAGCCATTCCTCCAGCTCGTTGAAGAAGCGGTTCATGGCCTGGCCGGCCGTGAGGTCGAGAAACCCGAGGATGAGCGCGCCCGAGAGACCGAACATGGAGGACGAAAACGCCGTGCCCATGCCAGCCAAAGGCCCGGCCAGACCGGCCTTGAGCTGGGCGAACATGCCGTTCACGTCGCCGCCCGCCAGGGTCATGCCGTTGATGACCTCGGCCACCGAGGAGACGGTGCGCAGCAGGCCCCAGAAGGTGCCGAGCAGGCCCAGAAAGATCATCACCCCGGTGGTGTAGCGCGACAATTCGCGGCTTTCATCGAGGCGCGACGAGATGCCGTCGAGCAGCGTGCGCATGGCGGTGCCCGACAGGGTGATGCGGCGCTCGCCATCCGCCCGGCCCTGGAGCATGCGCGCCATGGGGGCAAGCAGAACCGGGGGCTGGGACTGCTCCAGCCGCTCATGACGGTGGCGGCGGAACTCATCGACCCACAGCACCTCGGGGTAGAGGCGCTGGACCTGCCGGATGTTCCAGACCACGCCAAACAGCTCGACCGCCACGATGACGCTGTTGATGACCGGGTTGGCCATGTAGAAACGCGCCAGCTGCGGCGAGATGAGCGCGGCGATGCCGTAAACCGCCACGCAGAACAGCACCATGCGCAACAGAAAATTGGTGGGCTTGGTCATGGATGTCTTCAGCCTCCGACCGAAACGGTGTCGTCGTCCGCGGGCATGGGCGCGGGGCCCAGGGCGCGCGGGATGATGTTGGCCGCCGGAACCCCGCACGCCTCGAGCGCGGCCTGCACGGCCTGGGCGCGCGCGAGCGAGAGGCGCATGGCGGTGGAGGGGTCGTTGCCCGTGAGCGGCGCGTGGGCGCCGATGGTGAGGCGGGCGCTGGCCTGGCAATAAGGCGCGAGCGCCTGGACGGCACCGGCCGGCAGGGCCGCGCTTTGGGGCGCGAAGCCAAGCCGCAGCGGCTGGGCCGGCAGGCTGGATTTTGGCGCCGGGGCGGGCACGGCCACGGGCTTGGCGGCCAGCGCGGCGGCGGGCTTGGCGGGCTTGGTTTGGGGCAAGGCGGCCTTTGGCGCCGGCCGGGCGGTCTTGGGCCTGGCCGCTGGCCTTGGGGCCATGACAGGGGACGGCGCGGGCGCCAGGCTTGGCGGCGGGGCGGGCGGCTGGCCGGCGAGCTGGGCCAGCGCCGCCGGATTGAGCGCCACCTGCGCGGCGGCCAGACCCGGCGCCACGGATGCGAGCAGAAACAGAAGGATGGGAAAAGGTCTCACGACGAGACCTTAACCTTAACCCTTGGAGGCCGCCAGACCGTCCTGCACCACTTCGAGCAGTTTGGGGTGCAGGTGCGGGTTGGCCGCGATGACCGTGTTGGCGATATGGTCCTTGCCGGTGGCGTCGGTGGCGTAGCCGCCCGCCTCGCGCACGATGAGCATGCCGGCCGCGATGTCCCACGGGTGGATGCCGGTTTCCCAGTAGCCGTCATAACGACCGGCGGCGACCCAGGCGAGGTCGAGCGCCGCCGAGCCGAAGCGGCGGATGCCCGCCACTTGCGGCATGAGCTGGCCCAGCGTGCGCGCGAACGACAAACGCGCGGGCGCCGCCGAAACCGCGAAGGGAATGCCGGTGGCGAACAGCGCGTCCTTGAGGTCGCGGCGGGCCGAGACACGCAGGCGCTTGTCGTTCAGATAGGCGCCCATGCCCTTCTCGGCCCAGAACAGCTCGCCATTGACCGGCGAATAAACCACCGCCGCCTGAATCTCGGAGCCGCCATCGGGCAGGCGCTTTTCAAGCGCGATGGAAATGGCCCAGTGCGGAATGCCGTGCAGGAAGTTGGTGGTGCCGTCCAGCGGGTCAACCACCCAGCGCCAGGACCATTTGTCGGACCCCGAGGCCCCCGACTCCTCCATGAGGAAGGCATAGCCGGGACGGGCTTTTTCCAGATCCTCACGCAGGGACTGCTCGGCCCGCAAATCGGCCTGGCTGACGAAATCGCCCGGCCCCTTCATGGAAACCTGAAGATTCTCAACTTCGAGAAAATCCCGCAGCAAACGCTTGGCCGCGCGGTTGGCGGCGGCGTGCATGACGGTCATGTGCGGCGAAAGACGTGGCATCATGGGAAGTGCTCCTGAGACTGGGACGGTGCCCCAGGGGGACGCTGTCCCCCTGGAACCCCCTGCCAAGGGCCGAGAGGCCCTTGGAACCCAGGCGGCCTGTTTGGGGCACCCCACAAGGGGGTACCCCAAACAGGCCGATTATTGAGGTCCAGGGGCTCGGCCCCTG
>JAJXWD010000048.1 GCA_021781835.1 Pseudomonadota bacterium
AGGCGTGGAACAGCACGCCCGCATCAAGCAAACGCGTGCGGCCGCCATTCCAGTCGCCGGTCATGGTCGGGCGCGTGAGGAAGCTGTTCAGCCACGAATCAGACGCAGATTGCGCGTGGGCCTGGGTGGCGCCGAACGAGAGCAAGGCGGCCGAGGCGGCGAGGGCCGCGCGACGGGAGGAAAAACCGATTTTGGTTGTCATGATCTTGAACCTTATGTCCCTGTTGAAATGGTTGGTTGGGTATTGGTATTTTCACTGAGTTTTTGCGTGAGGCGTGATCCTCCTGGTATGAGGGCATCTTGCGGCTAGTGCGACGGTTCTGAAATTCATTTCATTTCAGAATTTGTACACCAGGAGAAAACAACCTGGTGTGATTCAGGTAGAAGGCGGTGAGGGCGTCATCGCCCTCTAGTGCGCAAGTCCCGTGGACAGCCATGGCACCGTCGCCACCAGAATGAGGGCGATGACGAGAACCCCCATATAGGGCCAGATTTTCAGGATCGCCTGGTCTGGCCGGGCACGGGTGATGAGGCAGCTTTGGTAGAAGCCAACCCCGAATGGCGGTGAGAACAGGCCGATGCCCATGGCCAGTATGGCGACAATGGCATATTGCACCACGTTGATATCGAGCTGCTGGGCGATGGGGAAAAGCAGCGGGCCGAACAGGACCATCGCGGGCAATCCTTCCAGCACCGAGCCCAGAACCACGAACAGGAGGCAGGAGATGGCCAGGAAACTGGCCTTGCCGCCGGGCAGCGTGGTCATGAAGCTTGTGAGCGTATCGGCGAAACCGGCTTGGGTCAGGGCCCAGGCCATTGTCGAGGCGGTGCCGATGATCATCAGGATTGCCCCCGAGAGCGCCGCGGTTTCTGTGAGGATGGGGTAGAGGCGCCGCCAGTCGAATTGGCGGTAGATGAGCAGCCCGACGATGACCGTGTAGCCGACGCCGATGGTCGCGACCTCGGTGGCGGTGGTGATGCCCTCGAGCACCGCGTAGCGGATGAGGATGGGAAGAATGAGGGCTGGCAAGGCGATTATGAACAACCGTCCGGTTTTGCGCCAGCCGGCCCTCTCGCCGTTGTGGGCATCCTTGCGGCTTTTGAAAGCGACCAGCAGAACCAGGCAGAGGGCGGCGACGCTGGCGGGCAGCAGGCCGCCGGAGAACAAGGCGGCGGTGGAGACGCCGGTTACCGCGCCGACGATGATCAGTACCAGGCTGGGGGGGATTGTCTCCGACATCGCCGCCGAGGCGGCGAGCAGGGCGACGAGGTCTCCCGGATGGCCGCCACGGCGCTTCATCTCGGGCACCAGCACGGGGGCGATGGCGGCCTGGTCGGCGGCTTTGGAGCCGGAGATGCCCGAGATCAGGTACATGGCCCCGATCAGCGCGTAGGACAGGCCGCCGCGGCGATGCCCGACCAGGGCGTTTAGCAGGTTGATCAGCGCGCGGGCGAGGCCGGTCATGTCCAGCAGGAGGCCCAGCACGACGAACATCGGCACGGCCAGCAGCTCGATCGCGGACATGCCTTGGTTCATCTGGCTGATGATGATGGTGAGCGGGATGGTGGAGGTGTAGAAAATATAGGCGGCGGTGGCGATGCCGAATGAAAAAACGATGGGTACGCCACAGAAAATGCAAAGTGATACCATGCCGACAAAGAAGATCACGAGGCTGCCATTGTCGATCGCCTGGAGCCAGGGCTCGAGCAGCCAGAAACCGCCCCCGACCAGCCCGGCGGCGGCGAGCACGATGGCAAGCTCCAGCGGCCGGGCGCCGGCGAGGAATTTATACGTGGCGCAAACTAGCATCAGGGCGAAGGCGAACAGCTCGCCCGCAATCTGCCACGATCCTGGTATGTGCAGGGCCGGCGTGGTGATGGCTTGCTGCTGCCGCATATAGGCGAGCCCAGGCCCCGCGACGATGCCGATGAAGACCAGCGCGCACAGGCTGGCGAAGCGCGCGAGGAGGGCGCGCGGGCGCGGGCCGAGCCGGTCTGTGAGGAAGCTCATGGACATGTGCTCGGCGCGGCGCAAGGCGATGACGGCGCCAAGGCTGATCAGCCACAAGAACAGCATTTCCGCGAGTTCGTCGGTCCAGACGAGAGGATTGTCCAGCACGTAGCGGAACACCACCCCGCCGAGCAGGATGGCGACTTCGATGACCACGAGGGCGGCGGCGAGCAGCTCGGCGAGGCGCCCGCTCACCAGGTCGAGCGCGCGCAGAACCGCCATCGCGCCATCACGCAGGCGAACCAGGCAGGCGCTGAGCGCCTGCCGATCCGCCGGTGAACCCGGCATCATCATCGTCTTAAGCAAGTTTGCCAACATAGGATTCAAGGGCCGACCAGAGGGTTGGGCTGAACTTGGCCTGCCATTCGGCGTAGAAGCCAGAAGCGGCCAACTTGGCGCGAAACGGTGCCAAATCTGGGGAATTGAACACCATGCCCTCGGCGGTGAGGTTGGTTTGCAGGGAGTTGTTCTGGCCCAGATTGGCGGCGCGCTGGGCGAGCGCCTGCTTGTCGAACGCGGCGCTGACGATTTTTTGGTAAGCGGCTGGCAGCCCGTCCCAGAAGGCGCCGTTGACGATGGGCCAGTAGCCCACCCACATATGGTTGGTTAGCGCGCAATATTTTTGGACTTCGTAGAATTTCTGCGTCTGGATCAGGGAGAGGGGATTTTCCTGGCCATCCACCACGCCGGTTTGCAGCGAGGTGTAGAGCTCGGCGAGGTTGATGACCGTGGGCGCCGCGCCGAGATGCTTGAACAGCGACAGCGAGATGGGGCTGGGCGGCACACGGATTTTGAAGCCCGCGAAATCCGCGGGGGTGCCGATCCGCTTGCTCCGGGACGTGACCTGGCGGAACCCTTCATCCCAGATGCGCGCCATCGGGTGCAGGCCGGCGGCCTTGATGTCGGCGCGCACGAGGGCGCCGACCTGACCATCGAGCGCGTTCCAGGCGGTCTGGCTGTCTTTGAAGGCGAAGCCGAGATTATCGATGGCGACCGAGGGAACCAGCGTGCTGAGGATGTTGTCGCCGATTGCCATCATCTGGATGGCGCCGGAGCGGACTTCGGACAGCATGTGCGTGTCGTCGCCCAGCTCGCTGTTGGGGAATATTTTCATGGTGACCTTGCCGCCGGTTGCCGCCTCGATTTCGGCGGCGGCGGCCTTGGCGTGGACCGTGGAGGGGTGGTCGCTCGCGAGATCTATGCCAAACCTGATCATGTAACGGCCGCTGGCGAGCGCCGGACGGGCCAGGGGAACGGCGCCGAGCGTGGCCGCGCCGAGCAGAAAATTCTTGCGTGTGATCTTCATCATTGGATGTCGTTTCCTTATATTTCGATGCCGTGGCGGGGTGCCGCCGGGGTAAATTGGCCCGCGCGCCGGGGCGCTGAGGGGCAGTTCAGTCTGGTGCGGCGCAGCATGGGCGCCGCCTGGCGTGACGGGCGGTTATCGTTTCCTCCGGTGGTGACCGGCAATGGCTGTGCCTCGCCGGTCTTGTTTGGTGTTCGCCCCCTTGCGGTAGCGCATGGGGGAATGAGCAAGCGGCGTGCCAGGCTGATAATATTTTATAACACATTGTAATGATTTAAAATATTTTGCGAGACCCGCGGGGGTGTCGCGCTTTTGGGCGGATTTTCGCCTGTTCTGGTTTGACGTTGTGCGGATTTTCGCCCTATCTGATGGCGAGGGAGACGACGTGGGTAAACGGCAAGCGACAGTGAGCACGCGCGCGGCATGGGTGAGCGGGGGCGTTTTGGCCGCCGCCGCGATTTTGCTGGTGTTGTGGTTCGCGGGGAATTGGGGCCGGGGCGAGGCGGCGGCGGCGCTGCGCGCGCAGGCCGGGAGCAATGCCGCGCTCGATGTCGCGGTGTTGCGCAGCGAATTGGACCAGGAGAGATCCCTGCCCTTCATTCTCGCCCAGGACCCCGATATTGTGGCGACCCTCCAGCACCCGGACCCGGCCAGCATTGCCGCCCTGAACCGGAAGCTCGCGACCCTGAAGGATGGCACGGGGGCCAATGTCATTTATCTGCTCAACCGCGGGGCGACGGCCATTGCCTCCAGCAACTGGCAGGACGCGACCAGCTTTGTCGGCGTGAATTATGCGTTTCGCCCCTATTATGTGCGCGCCGTGCAAGACGGCCAGGCCGAATATTTCGCGCTCGGCAATGTCAGCCTGCAATCGGGCCTCTATATCTCGCGGCGGATCGAGGTTGATGGCGTGGTGCTCGGCGTGATTGTGGTGAAGGTCGAGTTCAGGGAGGTCGAGAAGGTTTGGGGACAATCGGGCGCTGATGTTTATGTTACGGATCCGCGCGGCATTGTCTTGCTCAGTTCCGTGCCGGGCTGGCGGTTTTTGACCCAGGCGCCGCTATCGCCACGCGAGATCGCGGCGATTCATGCCAGCGCGCAATTTGGCGATGCGGCCTTGACGAAGCTGCCGTTTGGCCCGGCCGGTGAGGCGCTTGGCGGCGATTTTGTTGCCATATCGGGCCACAGGCTGTTTCTGGCCAGCGCGCAGCCGGTGGGCTCCACCGCCTGGCAGCTGCATGTGCTGCTGCCCGCGCGCGCAGCCCTTGCCGCCGGCGCCTATACCGGCCGCCTGACAGGGCTTGGGATTACCCTTCCTCTTTTGGTGCTGCTGGGGATCATGCTCTATTGGCGCGAGAGATCGCAACGCCGCGGGCGCGAGGAGGCGGCGGCGCGCGCCGAGCTTGAACGCCGTGTCGCGCTGCGCACCGCCGATCTGCAACTGAGCAATGCCCGGCTGGTTGCGGAAATCGAGGAGCGGCAGAAAATCGAGGTGAAATTGCAGACCTCGCGCGATGAGCTGGCGCAGGTCAACCGCATTGCCATGCTGGGCCAGATCACCGCGGGGCTGGCGCATGAGGTCAACCAGCCCGTGGCGGCCATTCGCAGCTATGCCGACAATGCGGCGGTGTTTCTCAGCCGCGATGATGCCGAGGGGGCGCGGCAGAATCTCGCGACGATCGCGCAACTGACCGAGCTGATCGGCACGATCACGGGGGAGTTGCGGGGGTTTTCACGCAAGGCGACCGGGGCGATCGGCCCGACGCGCGTGAAGGATGTTGTCGATAGCGCGCTGCTGCTGGTGGGCATAAGGGCGCGCCAGCAGGCCGTGGAGCTGACCGCCGACGATGCCGGCCCGGCGCTGCATGTCATCGCCAACCGGGTCCGGCTGTCGCAGGTGCTGGTCAATCTTTTGCAAAACGCGCTGGAGGCCACCGAAAGCCGCGCGTACCCCAAGCTGCATATTGGCGTAGTGGCGCGGGGGGATGAGGTGCGCCTGAGTGTCGCCGATAACGGCCCCGGCATTGCGCCCGAAATCATGGCGGCTTTGTTTACGCCCTTTGTCACCACCAAGCCGCGCGGCGTTGGGCTGGGGCTGGTGATTTCCAAAGACATCATCGACGAGTTTGGCGGGCGGCTGGATGTGACCAGCACGCCAGATCAAGGCACCTGCTTCATGCTCTCACTTCGGAAGGCGTTATCATGACCGAGCCCGTGCTGCCCGTGGCCTTTGTGGATGACGACGCGCAAGTCAGATCCGCGAACGCGCAGACCTTGCAACTGGCCGGCTTCAAGCCCCTGCCCTTTGCCTCGGCGGCCGAGGCGCTGGAGGCCGTGGATGGCGGGTTTGCCGGCATTGTCGTGACCGATCTGCGGATGCCGCGCATGGACGGCATGCAGCTCTTTCGCCGCTTGAACGCCATGGACCCCGATCTGCCGGTTATTCTGGTGACCGGCCATGGCGATATCGCGACGGCGGTGGAGGCGATGCGCGAGGGGGTTTATGATTTTCTCTCCAAACCCTTCGCGGCCGACCAGTTGATCCGCAGTGTCACGCGCGCCGTGGAGAAGCGCGCGCTGGTCATGGAGAACCGCAAATTATTTGACGCGGCACAGCAGGCCGCGACCGCTTCGCCGATCATCGGGGATACGCCGGCCATCCGCCGGTTGCGCGAAACCTTGCGCGCGGTTGCCGATGCGGATGTGGATATTTTGCTCGTCGGTGAGACGGGCACCGGCAAGGAGGTGGTGGCCCGCGAGCTGCACAGGCTTGGACAGCGGCGCCAGGGGGCGTTTGTCGCGCTCAATTGCGGGGCCTTGCCCGAGACGGTCATCGACAGCGAATTATTCGGCCATGAGGCCGGGGCCTTTACGGGGGCGCAGAAAAAGCGCGTCGGCCTGATCGAACATTCCAGCAAGGGCACGCTGTTTCTCGATGAGGTTGAAAGCATGCCGCCAAATACGCAGGTGAGGCTGCTGCGCGTGCTGGAAGGGCGGGAGGTGATGCCGGTGGGCACCAATATGACACGCGCGGTGGATTTGCGGGTGGTCGCCGCGGCCAAGGTCGATCTGGGGGCGCCGGAACGACGCGCTGAATTCCGGGAGGATCTCTATCATCGGCTCAATGTCGTGACGATCCGCATTCCCCCGCTCCGGGAGCGGCGCGACGACATAGCACTGCTCTTCGCGCATCTGCTCGAGCGGGCCGCGAAGCGCTTTCAGCGCCGTGTGCCGGTTGTGCCAGATGCCCTGCGCCAATATCTGGACCGCCATGACTGGCCCGGCAATGTCCGCGAGCTTGGCCATTTCGCCGAGCGTTTCGTGCTGGGGCTGACCCACGAACTCGATGCCGCCGACCCGGTTGAACCCGCCAAGGGGACGCTGCCCGAACGTGTGGATGCCTATGAAGCCCGCCTCATCCGCGAGGCGCTGGCGGCACATAAAGGCGATGTGCGCTTGACGGTGGCGGCGCTCGGCATTCCCCGAAAGACATTTTATGACAAGCTCCAGCGCTATGACATCAACCGCGCGAGCTTTGAGGCTTAGCATTACAGTTGTGATTTTTTTCTTGCGAAGCGGCTCGAGTTCTGAATCAATGTGCTACCATGATTCAGGTTTCATGGAATGGCTTTGCGTCTGTTGAGACGACACTTGAGCTTTTGGTTTCGCCCTGAGGGAGACGCAGGGCGTCGTAACGCTCGACATTGGCCATTGGCTCCCGCGTCAGGCGCAGAGCCTGACGAGCTACATTGTAGTAATATGATATACTTATATTATTTAAGATATTTTGCGTTATGTGATAAATAATGCGCTAAATTTAGCGAGTTCGTTACGGCAAATCCTGAAAAATGTGCTAATCGCGATATCAAGTTATGCCAACCAATCTTCACATCTTAACCCTACTACCCGTTCGAACTCCCCCAGATTGCCGGTAACAACAATCAAGCCACGGCTGCGCGCATGGCCAGCAATCATCAGATCATAGGGGCCGATCACGTTACCACGCCGCTCAAGATCACCCCGTATCTCGGCGGTATGGGCTGCCGCTTCGCTGTCGAAGGGCAACACAATCAGGCGGGCCGCAAAATGCTCGACTTCACGGCGGATGCGCTGTGGGTCGTTGGAGCGTTCCGCACCATAGAGCAATTCATACAGAACCACATCAGACAGGCACAACGCCTCGGCATTGGCATTGAACCGTGCTCTTAAACCCGGCGGTCTGTCCCGCAGCACGCGGATGCAGAAATTCGTATCCAGCAAATAACGCAACATCAAAAGCGCTCGCGTTCCTGCATCGCGGGTTGTGCACGGTCTCCGAGCTCAACCCCCGGGGCATCAAAGAAATCGTCCCAGGCGGCGTCAGCCGGGGCGATGATCCGCCGCGGGCCATCGGGGACAATGACGACCTCATGCACGCCCTCGGCAAAAGCCACCGCTTTAGGCAGCCGGACCGCCTGTGAACGGTTGGACAAAAACAATGACGTGCGCGTTAACATGACTACCCCAAAGTATATCCACAAAGGATATACTATCTAATGCCGTTCCCGCACAACCGTTTTTTTCGCTGGTCATTCACCCACAGCTACAAGGCTATCGTGTGTTGCAGAGATCGCGGAATCTCCATCAAATTCGATTTTGTGAAATTTGTGTCCACATGGTCCGCGCGGTCCGCGCGGTCCACATATTTAAAAAATTCAGTCTTCCATGGATGTTGGATGTAAAATCCGATTATCACTTTATAAACTTTTTATACTAACTTCGATTCACCCACATTTTCTTCAATAACCAAAATACTGCGTCAAAAGACGCTGCGCATCAAAATAGAAGCTAGTATGAAAATTTTATAAAATGACTATTTTTTTCATATCACCTACCTGTTTTAGGATACAAAATAGTAGCCTAATGGGGGGGGGGTCGAACAAAATTGAATCGTTAAACCAAATATCTGGTTATACCAAAAAGCTAGGTAAACCGCCATTTTTTGGCCCATCCATACGCCCGCAGCGGTCAAACGAAGCAAAATCGGCCCAACTAAAGCAAAAACAGCCAATCCGATGCCACCAAAAGCAAAACAGAAGGCTAAAAGTGAGGCCAAAAACGCGTCTCGCCCACCACCAAAATGGGCGGCCGAAAAATGTTGACAAAACAACAAATCGCACGCCAGGCCAAATTCAGCAGCAAAACCACCACAGCCGCCATTGGCTGGGCCAAAAAAAATAGGCCAAACCGAGACAATAAATGCCAAATAAATGATTTAATGGGCCGCCAATTAAATTAATTCGGGGGCATTTAATTAAATTGGCGGGCCATTTATTTTTAGTAATCCACGCCTTCGTCCCCGATAATCCGAAGACGGCTGTGATCAAAGCCTGTTTCTATGAGCCCACGGTCAACCGCAGTTACACCGAGATGGCGGCACATTACGACACCGCGATTCTGCCCGCCCAGCCGCGCAAGCCGCGCGACAAGGCCAAGGTGGAAGCCGCCGTGCTGATCATGGAGCGCTGGCTTTTGGGCCGTTTGCGCCACCAGCTATTCCACCGCCTGGCCGAGTTGAACGCCGCGATCCGGGATCTGCTGGTGAAGATCAACGACGAGCGGCCGCTCCGCCGCCTGGGTGTCACCCGCGGGCAATTGCTGGAAGATCTCGACCGGCCCCACCTGAAGCCCCTGCCGGCGGCACCTTACCTGTTCGCGGAGTGGCGCATCCGGCGCGTCGGCATTGATTATCATGTCGATGTTGAGCGGCATTATTACAGCGTGCCGTACCGCTTTGCGAAGGCGCAGGTGGAGGTGCGCCTGACCGCGCGCACCGTCGAGATTTTTGTCCGTGGCGAGCGCATCGCCGCGCATATGCCCACAAGTCGGCTTCGGATATCTATATCGCCTTGCTTATCGACACCCTTGAATTTACGCTCAAAAGCGCTATTATAATGCTCAAAGGAGCATTATATGCCAAAACCCCTTGCTGAACATAGGAAGGTGCGGGATCATGGTACTCGCTCCTTCGCCTTTGTTGACCTTTACCGGGCCTCGCCATTCGATCGCATTGAGGTCATCAAGGCCGGGGTATCGGCCAGAATGGTCAAGCATTTTATTACCCAGCTGCACCTAGAGCAGCATGTGATGTTCGAGGCCCTCAACCTCAAGACGGCGACGGTGAACAAGAAAGCGGCTCGAAACGAGCCCTTGTCGGCCGAAGACAGCGAACGTGTCGTGGGGCTCGCCAAGCTTGTCGGACAGCTTGAGGCGATGGTTGAAGAGGCCGGTGATGCGGAGGGGTTTGACGCGCCCGAATGGTTGTCCCGGTGGCTGCGCGAGCCGCTGCCTGCCCTCGGTGGCGGCAAGCCGATCGACCTTTTGGACACGATGGAAGGCCAAGCCCTGGTATCGCGTGCGCTCTCGCAGATCCAGAGCGGGGCATACGCGTGAGCCAGATACTCTGGCGGATCGCAACTGACACTAAGACCTACACAGCCGACGACATGAAGGGGCTTGGTGCCAAAAGCACTGGCGGCCGGTGGAACGATGTTGGTGTTGCCATGGTATATGCGTCGAGCAACCGCTCCCTCGCGTGCCTGGAAACCCTGGTCCACCTAAACGCCGGTGGCTTGCCGCTCAACCGCTATCTCGTTGAAATCGACGTGCCAGATGACGTTTGGGCCGGAGCGGAGGTCGCTACTCCAGCAAGCCTGTCGGTGGGCTGGGACGCCGCGCCTGCGGGAATGGTCAGCGTCACCTTTGGCACGGATTGGGTAAACAGTAACCGATCGGCGATACTGTTGGTCCCGTCCGTTATCGTGCCGGAGGAGCAGAATGCGCTGGTCAACCCCGGGCATCCAGACGCTGGCCGGATCAAAGCGCGCAAGGTAAGGAAATGGCTGTACGACCCGCGCCTCGGTCGTAAATCCAAAACCTGAGCGCGTATAACACCCACTTTACCTTGCTTGATCCCCAAATGGCCAGATCGCCTGGAAAAAAACCCAGCATCACCAGGCTACAGCAGCCAATCACACCAAAATCGACAGCCCGCTCGGCCGTCACCACATCAGCCCCCCGGCGTCACGCCGAATACGCCATTCTTCGAGGCGCCCTTCAGATAAACCCGGCCAGCTCTGTTGTGCTTCTGTTGGTTTGCGACAACTGACGGAATCACAGGCTCTTAGCCCGGATTTCCCAGATAGCTCCGCGGTATCGTGACGCCCGGCCAAGAATTTTATATAAAAATCAAGATGATGACGGCGACTTGAGAGGGCGGCCATGGAGATGGTGGTGGGTCAAATGGCATCGGCTGATCTTCGGGTCACTTTCGACCGCCGGCTGAAGCTGACGTTTCAGCCCAGGTGAAATCCAAAACCAAATATAGTTAAAAGGCGCCATGGGACAGATGATGTTCACCGACCAAGACCTTGCCCGCGAATTCCCCGAGCAGGATCTCCAGCGCGGGCGCGCCTACCAGAAGCAAGGGCGGGTGAGCAATCTGGCGTTCCAGGATGGCGGGGAGACCATTACCGCGTGGGTTGCCGGCACGGCGCCGCGCCCCTACCGGGTTGAGATCGCGCTGGATGCGCCTGATGACCGGCGGTGGCGGCATGTCCGGTTTGAGACAAGCTGTTCCTGCCCAGTCGGGCACCATTGCAAACATGCCGCCGCCGTGCTGGCCGAGGTGCTGGCGCGCCAAGGAAAAGCGCCAAACCGGCCCATGGCGGCCCACCGGCCAGCCGACCCGCTGGCCGGGCCGGTCGCCTCTTGGCTCAATGGCATCGCCACCACGATGGCGCGGGAGGCGCAGAGCGAGGCTGACGAGAGCGTGGTCTTCATCCTCGACCGTGCGCCCCATGGCCTGACGGTCACCATCGCCGCGCAGATCGTGCGCCGGTTGAAGGCGGGCGGCTATGGGAAAGCGCGGCCGGTGCAGCTCGCCACCGTGGCCTCCTCGAGCGGGCAATATGTGCGCCCGGAGGACCGGGTCATCGCGCAGCTCCTGACCCTTGAGCGCTGGCGCTCCCCCGCCGGCTTGCTGCCGGAAGAGCCGGGACTGCTGGAGGTGGTGCTGCGCCGGCTGCTCGCCACCGGGCGCTGCCACTGGCGCGGCCCGGATGGCGCGCCGTTGAGCGCCGGCGCGGCGCGGCAGGGGCGCATCGTCTGGCGCCTGCTGCCAGATGGCAGCCAAGCCCCGATGATCGACGCCGGATCGCCCGCCCTGGTGGCGATCGCGGGCGAGGCTTCCTGGTATGTCGATACCGAGGCGCTGACGGTTGGCCCGCTCGATCCCGGCTTGCCTGGGGCAATGGCGGCCGCCCTGCTCAAGGCGCCGCCCGTTGCCATGCGCCAAATCCCCGCTCTGCGCGCCGCCCTGGCCAAGAGCTTGCCCGGCCACGCCTTGCCGCTGCCCGACGCTGAAACGACCGAGGAGATTATTGTTGCAAAGCCGGTGCCCTGCCTGCATCTCGCCAGCGTGTCCCGGCCGGCCGGGTATGGCCTGTGGCGCGCCGGCGCGCCGGTTATCACCGATATCGCCCGGTTGACCTTCGATTATGGCGGCACGGTCATCGCGCCCGGGGCGGCGCAGCAGGAATTCCGCCATGTCGAGGGGCGGCGTGTCATTGTCCGGCGGCGAGACCTGAAGGCCGAACAGGCGGCCTTGCGGCGGCTGCGCGCGCGCGGTTTGGCCGAGGATGCCAGCGTGGCGGCATCTGGCACGGGCCTGACATTGACCATGCCCAAACCCGAGCGCTGGCCGGGCTTTGTGCACCGGGAGCTGCCGCGCATCGCCGCCGAGGGCTGGCGCATCGAAACCGCCGAAAATTTCCGCCATGCCGTGATCGACGCCAGTGGCGAATGGCAGGCCGACATTGAAGAGGGCGATGGCGGCTGGTGGTTCTCGCTCGATCTTGGAATCGAGGTTGAGGGGCGGCGCGTGGCGTTGCTGCCGCTGCTGGTGCGGGCGCTGCACGGGCTTGGCGACGGCGACCTCGCCAGCCTGGCGGATGACGGCATGCTCTATCTCCGGCAAGATGACGGCCCGCTCATTGCCCTGCCCTTGGCGCGGGTGGCGCCCCTGCTCGATGCCCTGGTCGAATTATTTAATGCTGGCGCGCTTGGGGCAAATGGCCGGCTCGACATCTCGCTTGGCGAGGCGGCGGCGCTCGCGGGGCTGGAGGCGGCGCTGAAACTGCGCTGGCTTGGGGCCGCGCGGCTGCGCCAGCTGGCGGAACGGCTGGCCGGGTTTGAGCGCGTGGCGCGCGTGCCCGCGCCGGAAGGGTTCGCCGTGCCGCTGCGGCCCTACCAGCACCAAGGGCTCGACTGGCTGCAATTTCTGCGCGAATATGAACTGGGCGGCATCCTCGCCGACGATATGGGGCTGGGCAAGACCGTGCAGACGCTCGCGCATATCTTGACCGAGAAGCGCGCCGGCCGGCTCGACCGCCCCTGTCTCGTGGTGTGCCCGACCAGCCTGGTGCCCAACTGGCGGGCGGAGGCCGCGCGATTCGCGCCGGAGCTGAGCGTCGTCTCGCTGCATGGCATTGACCGGGCCGGGCGTTTTGCTGAACTCGGCACCGCCGATCTGGCACTGACCAGCTACGCCCTGCTGCCGCGTGATGAGGAGATGTTGGGACAACAGCCTTGGCACATCGTTATTCTGGATGAGGCGCAGGCGATTAAAAACCCCGCCGCCAAGGCGACCTTGGCGGCCTGCCGCCTCACCGCGCGGCATCGTCTGTGCCTGACCGGCACGCCGGTGCAGAACCATCTGGGCGATCTCTGGTCGCAATTCGCCTTCCTCATGCCCGGCCTGCTGGGCGATGCGAAGCGTTTTGCCCGGACCTTCCGCGCGCCCATCGAGCGCAAGGGAGATGCGGCCCGGCAGAGCGTGCTGGCGCAACGGCTGAAACCCTTTATCTTGCGGCGGACCAAGGCGGAGGTGGCGGCCGAACTGCCGGAAAAGACGCTGATTACCAGGCCGGTAGAGCTTGCGGGCGCGCAGCGCGACCTCTACGAGACCGTGCGCCTGGCCATGCACGACAAAGTGCGCGCCGCCATAGACGCGCAGGGGTTGGCGCGCAGCCATATCGTCATTCTCGACGCGCTGCTGAAGCTGCGGCAAGTGTGCTGCGACCCGCGGCTGGTGAAGCTGGGGGCCGCGAAACGCGTGGCGGCCAGCGCCAAGCTCGCGCATCTGAAAGACATGTTGCCCGAGCTGGTCGAGGAGGGGCGGCGCATTCTGATCTTTTCGCAATTCACCTCCATGCTCGATTTGATCGAGGCGGAGCTTGAGATGCTCGGCATTCCCTTTGTCGATCTGCGCGGCGACACGATTGACCGGGCAACGCCGGTGCAACGTTTTCAGCGGGGCGAGGCGCCGGTTTTTTGCCTGAGCCTGAAAGCCGGCGGCACGGGGCTGAACCTTACCGCCGCCGATACCGTTATACATTACGATCCCTGGTGGAATCCGGCGGTCGAGGCGCAGGCGACGGACCGCGCCCACCGCATCGGCCAGGACAAGCCGGTCTTTGTCTATAAACTCATCGCCGAGGGGACAATCGAGCAGCGTATGCTGGAGTTGCAGGCGCGCAAGGCGGCGCTCGCTTCCGGGGTGTTCGACCCCGAGCATAAAACCGGCGGCTTGGAGGCCGCCGACCTGGAATGGCTGTTTCAGCCGCTGGTGTAGTGGCCGGGCGCGAGACAGTCTCTGCCTCACCTAGAGCGGGATGCGTTATGACGCACCCGCTCTAGTTATATTTTAACGATCAATTTCATTGGTTTAGCTTACGTCTATCGACTCAATCCAAACCAATATTGATCTAAATCGCGGTGCGGGGGCACCACGGCTCAAATGCCAGATTATCCGGGCGGCCGATGACATTAACCTGCTGACCAACCCCGGCGGTTCATTCCTCCAGCCTGTAGCCGATGCCTGGCTCTGTCTTGAGCCGGGCCGAGATTTCGGGGCCCAGCTTGCGGCGCAGTTGGCCGATATAGACGCGCAGATATGCCACATCCTCGCTGTGGGCCGGGCCCCACAGGGCGGTGAGCAGCTGGCGGTGGGTCAGCACGCGGCCGCGGTTGCGGATCAGCAGCAGCAGCAGCCCATGCTCGCGGCGGGTGAGCGTGAGGGGCGCGTTGTCGAGCTCGGCCTGGAACGAATCGGCCAGCAGGCGCAACCCGCCGATCTCCAGCGTCTCGTTTTGGCCGGCGGGGGGCTTGTGGTGGCGCAGCGCGGTGCGGATCCGGGCCAGAAGCTCGCCCAGCGCAAAGGGTTTTTCGACATAATCATCCGCCCCCGCATCCAGCGCGGTGATTTTCTCAGCCTCGCGGTCGCGGGCCGAGAGCACGATGACAGGCACGGCCGAAAATGTTCGCAATTCGGCCAGGACCTGCTGGCCGTCGCGGTCGGGCAGGCCCAGATCGAGCAGCACCAGATCGGGCGCCTGGGCCGCCGCCTGGCGCAAAGCCTCCTCGCCGCGTTCGGCGCGCAGCGGCTCATAGCCGGCCGCGCGCAGGGCCGGGGCCAGAAACCGGTGGATTTGCGGCTCATCGTCAACCACCAGGATCCGGGCTGTGATCATGCGGCGGGCAGCTCCACGGCGATGATGGTGCCCGGCAGGCCATCGGCCGGCAGATCGGCGCGCGGGCTTTGGGCGCTGATCCTGCCGCCCATCGCCTCGGTGAACGCCTTGGCGATGGCCAGCCCCAGCCCGGTGCCGGGCGCCACCCTGTCCCCCCGGCTGGCACGGAAAAAACTGTCAAACACCGACGCCAGCTCATGCGGGGCGATCCCCACCCCTTCATCGGCCACTTCAAGGCAGATTTTATCCGCCCGCCGGCTGGCGGATATGCGGATGAGGCTGGCGGGCGGGGCGTATTTCACCGCGTTTTCCAGCAAATTGACGAGCACCTGCTCCAGCAGCCCCGGGTCGGCCCGCACATGGGCGGCGGCGAGGTCCAGCCGGGTTGGCAGCGTGCCGTTCACCCGCCCGATCGCGGCCTCGATCACCTCCTCCAGCCGCACCCGCTCCTGGCGCACCTTCAGCCCCCCGGCTTCCGCGCGCGCCACATCCATGAGGTTGCTGAGAAACCGGGCCATGCGCGCGCTATCCTGGGTGATGCTGGCCAGCAGATCGGCGCGCGTCGCCTCATCGAGCGCGTCGCCGGCCTGGGTCAGCGTTTCCGCCGCGCCGCGGATCGAGGTGAGCGGCGTGCGCAGGTCATGGCTGAGCGAGGAGAGCAGCGCGTTGCGGAGCTGCTGGTTATCCTCCTGGGCCTGGGCACGCGCGGCCTGCAAGGACAGGCGCGCGCGCTCGACCGCCAGCGCCGTCTGCCCGGCCAGCGCGCCCAGAGCCTGCGCCTGGGGCGCGAGCGGCGCGGTGGCGGGGCGCACGCCAAGCACGCCCAGCCGCCCGGCATTGCCCGCCAAAGGCAGGCAGCGCCAGGCATGACCGGCCAGCCGCGCGGTGCCAAGGCCGGTTTCCGCGCCGCTTTCCAGGCAGGCGCGCGCGGCCTCGCGCGCGGCATCATCCGGGGCGGGAGCGGCGGGGCGACAGGCTTCGAGCTGCAAGCCGCCGGGCGTGGCCAGCCATATGGCGCCCTGGCCCGCGAGCGCGGCCGCTTCCTCGGCGGCGACGCTGAGCACGTCTGTCAATGTGAGATCGG
>JAJXWD010000049.1 GCA_021781835.1 Pseudomonadota bacterium
CGCCGCTGCCTCTGGCGCTCGAGGGCGCGCCGGCGGGGCTGGATAAAGCCACCTGGGCCAAATTCCGCACGCAAAAAATCCGTGCCGAGGCACGGCTGGACCTGCACGGCCACACCGCCACCCACGCCCATGCCGAGGTACGCCGGTTTCTTGAAGCCGCCCATGATTTGCACATGCGCTGTGTCGAGATCATCACCGGCCAGGGCGAGGTGATTGCCCGCGAGCTGCCGCACTGGCTGAACGCGCCCGGCCTGCGGCCGCTGATCCTGGCCATCTCCCACCCCCATGCGCGCAACCGCGGCGCGGTGCGGGTGCTGCTGCGCCGGATCCGGGCATGACGCCCTTTGGCGAGAAACTGCGCCAGCTGCGCGCCGAAAAACACCTCACCCAGCGCGACATGGCGGCCGCGCTGGAGGTTTCGGCGGCTTATCTCTCGGCGCTCGAACATGGGCGGCGCGGCGCGCCGACGGCCGGGCTGATCCACCAGATCTGCCAGTATTTCGGGCTGATCTGGGACGATGCCGATGAGCTGACGGCGCTCGCCAAGCTCTCGCGCCCGCGCCTCAAGCTCCATGCCGGCGGGCTGACCCCGGCGCAGACCGCGCTGGCCAACCGCATCACCCGCGAGCTGCGCCATCTCGACCCCGAGACAGTGGCCGCCATCAACGCCCTGCTCGATGGCGCGGGGGCTACGGCGCCAGCGCGCCCAGCGCGCGCAAAGCCGCGAGCACGGGTAAAAGCGGCAGGCCGAGAATGGTGAAATGGTCGCCCTCGATACGCGAGAAAAGCTGCGCGCCCAGCCCCTCGAGCCGGTAGGCGCCGACAGAGGCCAGCACTGCCTCGCGCTCGGCCGCCAGATAGCGGGCGATGAAGGCTTCCGAGAGCGGGCGGACATGCAAAACCGCCACCTCGGTGCCCGACCAGACCAGCTCATCGCCCCGGTAGAGGCAGGCGGCGGTGACGAGCTGGTGCGAACAGCCCGAAAACACCCGCAACTGCGCCGCGGCCTCGGCCAGGGTGGCGGGCTTGTCGAAAATCCGGCCCTCCTGGACCAGCAGCTGGTCGGCACCCAGCGTGAGGGCGGCGGGGTGGGCGCGCGCCACCGGGCACGCCTTGGCCCGGGCCAAGGCTTGCGCCAGCTCGGCCGGCGGGCCGGCGAAATCCGCCTTGAGGGCCGCTTCATCGACCCCCGAGGGCAAGGCGGTGAAGCCGAGCCCGGCGGCGCGCAGCATGTCCTGGCGGGTGCGCGAGGTGCTGGCCAGGATCAGCATGGCGCCCCACCCAATGGGAAGAAAGTTTTATTGTTAGGCAAGCCTGCCCCTCCAATTGTCACTTTGGGCATATAAGTATCAAAACCCGTCCGGAATTTCTCCCGGCTCTTTGCCGGGTTCGCGCCCCCCGCACAACAAGTTTGCGCGGCGATGCGGATGAACGCAATTTTCATCGAATTTTATGTGCGGCGCAGCATTGCCTGAATTCCGGGCACGCGGCTTGCTTACGGAAGAGGCAGTCCGCCCGCGCGGTCCCGTTTATTTTGGAGACGAAGACATGGTAGCCACCACAGACGCCGCCCACGCCCCCCCGCAATTGAAACAAGGGGCGCTCAACCTGTTTGAGACCCTTGGCCAGTCGATCGCCAACATCGCCCCCACACTCACGCCCGCGCTCAACATCTCGGTGGTTGCCGGGCTGGCGGGGGTTGATTCCTGGCTGTCCTATCTGCTGGCCACCATTGGCTGCGTGTTTGTCGGCGCGGCGATTTCCACGCTGGCCAAGCGCCACCCCGAATCGGGCTCTTATTTCGTCTATATCGGGCGGAGCTTTGGCGCCGTGCCCGGCGCGCTGGCGGGCTGGGCGATGATCTTGGCCTATATCACCACCGCCGTCGCGGTGATTTTCAGTTTCCCGCTGTTTCTCAACAATTTCCTCGGCGTGTTCGGGCTCACCTTGCCGCTCGCGATGCAGGTGGTGTTCGCCGTGCTGTTCCTGGGTCTGGTCATGTTCGCGGCCTATCGCGATATCCAGCTCTCCTCGCGCATCGGGCTGGTGCTGGAGTGCGTCTCGGTCGGCATCATCATTGTCATCACCGCGCTGGTGGTGGCCAAGAAGGGCACGGTGGTCGATCCCGCCCAGCTCGATTTCGCCAAGCTGAATTTCGGCGGCGTGATGTCGGCCATGGCCTTCGCGGTGTTCAGCTTCGTGGGCTTTGAGAGCGCCGCCACGCTGGCGAAAGAATCCAGCAACCCGACCCGCAATATTCCTTATTCGGTGATCGGCTCGGCCGCCATCGCGGGGGCGTTCTTCACCGTCATGGCCTATTTCATGGTGCTGGGCATGAACGACAACGCCACCGCCATCGGCGGCTCGGCCTCACCCTTCAAGGACATGACCGACATGGCCCACCTGCCCTGGGCCGCGGGCGTGGTGTATTTCGCCGCCATGATCTCGGCCTTCGCCTGCGCGCTGGCCTGCCTCAACGCCTCCTCGCGCATGCTGTTCTCCATGGGCCGCTACCAGTTTCTGCACGGCTCGATGGGGCTGGTGCATAAAAAGCACAAAACCCCGCACATGGCCGTGTTCGTCTCGGCCGGGCTGACCCTGCTGGTGCTGCTGGCGCTGGTGCCCCAGGGGCTGCTCAACGGGTTCGGGCTTTCGGGCACCATCGCCACCTATGGGTTCGTGGTGGTGTATTTCGGGGTCGCGCTGGCCGCGCCCGTCGATATGTACAAGGCCGGCGTGCTCAAGCTCTCGCATGTGGTGTATGGCGGCCTGGGCGCGCTGATGATGGCGTTTGTCATCTATTCGAGCGTGGTGCCCTACCCGGCCGCGCCCTTTAACGACCTGCCCCCGGCCTTCGCCATTTACATGGGCATCGGGCTGGTGTGGTTCCTGGTGCTGAAATTCAAATCCCCGCAGGTGCTGGCCAGCATCGCCAAAGACATGGAAGGCTGACGCCCCGCGGCCAAAAAAACGCCCCGGCCCGCGCGCCGGGGCGTTTTTCATTGGATTGACTTATCCCCCGCTTCGCGGTAACCGGCTGGCCTCACACCGTGGCGGCGTAGCTCAGTGGTAGAGCAGGGGAATCATAATCCCTTGGTCGGAGGTTCAAATCCTTCCGCCGCTACCAGGTGTTTTCCAGATATTTCAGCGGTTTGGACCTGATGCGCGGGCGCGTATCGGACGTGACGCGGATTTAATCCGCACTTAACCGGATGGACCAATAATGGGCGCATACCCCGCCTTATTTCGAGGTCTCATGCCCGATATCAAAGCCCTGACGGAACGACTGGAGTTTCTCGGCCTCTCAAGCCCGGCGCTCGCGCGCCTGCGCGGCATCAAATTCATCGTCATGGAGGCTTTGCCCGCCGGGCTCGAGGCGTTTTACGCCAAGGTGCGCGGCGTGCCGGAGGTGGCGCGGTTCTTTCACAATGACGAGGCGATGAAATTCGCCAAGAGCAAGCAGCACGGCCATTGGGACCATATCACCAATGGCCGGCTCGATGAGACTTATGCCCAATCGGCCGACCATGTGGGCATGGTGCATGCCCGCATCGGGCTGGAGCCGCGCTGGTATATCGGGGCTTATGCCTTCATCCTCGAACAGCTGATCACCGCGCTGCTGGCCAAACGCTGGCCAAAAACCCGCTTTTGGCGCCAGGCGGTCACGCATGAGCAGGTTGCCGCCGAGCTGTCCGCCCTGGTCAAGGTCGCGTTTCTGGATATGGACCTCGCCATTTCCACCTATATCGCCGCCTCGGAAGCGGCCAAGCGCTCGGCCGAGGAGCATATGCGCCTCTCGGCGGAAGCCGTGGTGAGCGCCATGAGCACCGCCATGAGCGCCCTGGCCGCCGGCGACCTCACCCACCGCATCGGCGATACTCTGCCGCCCGAATATGCCCAGCTCCGGCTTGATTTCAACACCGCGCTCGAGCGGCTCTCGGGCACCCTGGCCAGCATCCAGAACTCGGCGCGGGTGATCGACAACAGCATCGACGAGCTTTCCCAGGCCTCGGACGATCTTTCCCGCCGCACCGAGATCCAGGCCGCCAGCCTGCTGCAAACCACCACCGCGCTTGGCGAACTCTCCGACGGGGTGCGCCAGACCGCCGACGGCGCCCACCAGGTGAACGATGTGGTGGCCGCCGCCAACCAGGGCGCGGTGCATTCGCGCAACGTGGTGGGCGATGCCGGCGCCGCCATGGGCAAAATCGAGGCCTCCTCGCGCGAGATCGGCCAGATCATCGGGCTGATCGACGATATCGCCTTTCAGACCAACCTGCTCGCGCTCAATGCCGGGGTCGAGGCCGCGCGCGCGGGCGATGCCGGGCGGGGCTTCGCCGTGGTGGCGAGCGAGGTGCGCGCCCTCGCCCAGCGCTCGGCGGACGCCGCCAAGGCCATCAAGGCGCTCATCTCCACCTCGGGGGCGCAGGTGGAGCAGGGGGTGGAGCTGGTGAAACGCTCGCGCCAGTCGCTCGATACCATTGCCGGCAATGTCGGGCGGATCGAGGGGCTGGTGTCAAACATCGCCCTGGCCGCGCGCACGCAATCCTCGGGGTTGGAGCAGGTGAACGAGGCGGTGGGGCAGATGAACCAGTCGGTGCAGCAAAACGCCGCCATGGTCGAGGAAACCAACGCCGCGGTGCATTCGCTGAAGGTTGAGATCAACAGCCTGGCGGGGGCGGTGGGGGCCTTCAGGATCACCGGCGCGCGGGTGCCCAATTTCAACAAATTGCCAACCCCGGCCAAACGCCGGGCGGTGGTGTAGGGGCACCGCGCCGGTTCAACGGCCGTAGCGTATCGCCGCACAGGTTTTTCGCGGGCCATTGGGTCAAGCGCCCCGGGCCGGCGGCCCCATCTTCGCCCACGCGCGCAACCACCCGGCCTCGCGGCCGGCTGGTTTCAGGCGCCGGCCAGGGTCATGCCCTCGATGCGGAGGGTCGGCGCGTCGGTGCCGCGTTTGAATTCGAGGTCATTGGCCGGGGTGAGTTCGGCGAACATCTCGCGCAGCGTGCCGGCGATGGTGAACTCCGCCACCGGCTCGGCCAGTTGCCCATCGCGGATCATGAACCCGGCGCCGCCGCGCGAATAATCCCCCGTGAGGCCATTGACGCCCGAGCCGATCATCTCGGTGATATAAACCCCCTCCTTGATGTCGGCCATCAGCGCCGCCGGGCTGAGCGCGCCGGGGTGGAGGTAGAAATTACCCAGGCCGCCGGCGTTGCCGGTGGTTTTCAGCCCCAGCTGGTTGGCCGAGCGCGTATCGAGGATCCAGCTCGTCAGCACGCCATCCTCGATGAAGTCGCGGCGGGCAACCGGCTGGCCTTCACGGTCGAACGGGCGCGAGCGCAGGCCGCGCGGGCGGGTCGGGTCATCGGTGATGGTGATGCCGGGCGCGAATACCGGCTGGCCCAGCGCGTCCTTGAGGAACGAGGTGCCGCGCGCGATCGAGACGCCGGAAATGGCGGCGGCCAGATGGCCCAGAAAGCTGCCCGCCACGCGCGGGGCAAACACCAGGGGCAACCGGGCGGTTTTGGGGCGCGCGGGGTTGAGCCGGGCCAGCGCCCGCCGGGCGGCTTCCTGGCCCAGCGCCGTGGGGGCGGCCAGATCCGCGGCATGCACGGCCGAGCTGTAATCATAGTCGCGCTGCATGTTCACGCCCTGGCCCGCCAGCACGGTGACCGAAAGCCCGTGATGCGAGCGCGCATAACAGCCCAGAAACCCGTGGCTGGTGGCCAGCAGGGAGCGCGAGCGCGACCGGGAGGCATTGGCCCCCTCGGAATTGGTGATGCCGGCCACGGCCCGCGCCGTGTCCTCGGCCTCGGCCGCGCGGGCGGAGAGCGTTTCCACCAGGGGCTCGGCGGGGTCGTCGAGGTCGAGCGGCGCGGCGTCTCGCGGCGGGGGGGCTTGGGGGATTTCGGCGTAGGGATCCTCGGGCACCACGCGCGCCATGGACACCGCCTGTTCCGCCAGACGGGCAAAGGCGCCCGGCTCGATATTGGTGGCCGAGACGCTGGCATTGGCGTGGCCGAGAAACACCCGCAAACTGACATCGCGGCTCTCGGCGCGCTCAATCTCCTCGATCGTGCCGAGGCGGCGCTGCACGGAAAGCGAAGCCCCCTCGCTCACCACCACTTCGGCCGTATCGGCCCCCGCCGCCTTGGCCGCCGCCAGCAGCGCGCGCGCCGCCTGTTCGAGTTGCTTCATGCCGCCAGCCGATCGATGATGGTGGAGATTTTGGGCACGCTGCCCACGGGGCCAAGGCTGGCAAGCGTTGGTTTCTGGCGAAAGATCACCCCCGCCGCGCGCTCGATGTCGGCGATGGTGACGGCATCGATCTTGGCGACCGTCTCGGACGCCGGGATGATGCGGCCAAATACCTGCCATTGCCGGGCAATCTGCTCGCAGCGGCTGCCGGTGGATTCGAGGCTCATGAGCAGCCCGGCCTTGAGCTGGGCGCGGGCGCGGGCCAGCTCGGCCTCGGTCACGTTGGTTTGCACCTTGGCCAGCTCATCGAGCGTCACCGGCATCAATTCGGCGGCCTCCGATTCGCCGGTGCCGGCGTAAATGCCAAACAAACCGCCATCCTGCACCGGGCTGGTGAAGGAATAAATGGCATAAACCAGCCCACGCTTCTCGCGGATCTCCTGGAACAGGCGCGAGGACATGCCGCCGCCCAGCAGGGTGGAGAGCAGCATGGCGGGGTAATAATCGGGCTCGCCATAGCTGGGCGAGGGAAAGCCCAGCACGATATGGGCCTGGTCGAGGTCGCGCAGTTCGCGGAATTCACCGCCCATATAATCGGCGGGCATGGGGATGACGGCCTCGGCGCGCGGCAAATCGGCGAAATGCCGCTCGGCCAGTTCCACCACCTCCTCGTGGCGCAGATTGCCCGAGGCCGCGATGACCATGTTGTGGGGCGTGTAATGCTGGCCCATGAAGCCGTGCAGGGCCTCGCGCTTCAGCCCCCGGATGATGGCTTCGGTGCCCAGCACCGGGCGGCCCATGGGCTGGGCGGGGTAGGCGGCGGACTGAAAATGGTCGAAGATCACGTCGTCGGGCGTGTCGTTCGCCTGACCGATCTCTTGCAAAATCACCCCGCGCTCGCGCTCCATCTCGTCGGGATCGAAGGTGGAGTGGCAGAGAATATCGCCGATGATGTTCGCTCCCAGCGCCAGGTCTTCCTTGAGCAGCTTGACGTAATAGGCCGTCTGCTCTCTCGAGGTATAGGCGTTGATATGGCCGCCGACATTCTCGATGGCTTCGGCGATATCGGCCGCCGAGCGGGTGGTGGTGCCCTTGAAGGCCATGTGCTCGAGAAAATGCGCGACGCCGTTTTCGGCCGCGGTTTCGTGGCGGGTGCCGGCGCCCACATAGGCGCCGAACGAGACGGTTTCCACCCGCTCCATGCGCTCAGACAGCACGGTCAGCCCGGAGGGCAGGGTGGTGATGGAAACCTGTTCAGTCATCAATTACTTGTTCCTGTTGGCGAAATTGCGCACCAGCGTCTCGATGGCGGTGAGATCGTTGGGGGCGCGGGTGAAGCGCTCCTTGCGCTCATATAGGTCGGAAAGATGCGCGGGTAAGGGCGGACGGATGCCAACCGCTCTCTCGATGGCATCGGGGAACTTGGCCGGGTGAGCGGTGCCCGCCACGATCACCGGCATGCCGATGGGCCCCAGATCGCGCGCGGCGGCCAGGGCGATGACGCTGTGCGGGTCGGCGAGATATTCGCTCTCGGCCCAGAAGCGTCTGATTTCCTTGAGCGTATCCTCATCCGAGAGGCGATAGCCCTTGAAGTCGCGGGTGATGGCGCGCCACACCTCATCGGCCACCGCCATTTTGCCGCTTGCGCGAAAGCTGGTCATGGTCTGGGCGGTAAGCGCCGCATCGCGGCCCAGGAATTCGAACAGCAGCCGCTCGAAATTCGAGCTGACCTGGATGTCCATCGAGGGCGAGAGGCTGGGCGCGACGCCCTGCACGCTCATGTCGTTGGCGGCCAGGAAGCGGGCCAATATGTCGTTGCGGTTGGAGCCGACGATGAAGCGGGTGATCGGCAGGCCCATCTGCCTGGCGGCCCAGGCGGCCAGGACATTGCCGAAATTGCCGGTGGGGACGGACACCGCCACCTCGCGCTCGGGCGCGCCCAGGTTCAGCGCGGCATAGACATAATAGGGGATTTGCCCGGCGATGCGGGCGAAATTGATGGAATTGACCGCCGAGAGATTCATCTCGGCGCGGAAAGGCGCATCGGCGAACATCGCCTTCACCAGATCCTGGCAATCGTCGAACGTGCCGTCGACCGCCACGTTGAGCACGTTTTCGGCCGTCACCGTGGTCATCTGCCGGCGCTGGACCTCGGAGGTCTTGCCATGCGGGTGGAGGATGGTGATGTCGATGTTCTGGCGCCCGGCCACGGCCTCGATGGCGGCTGAGCCCGTGTCGCCCGAGGTGGCGCCGACGATGCGCACCTTCTCGCCGCGCTTGGCCAGCACCAGCTCGAACAGATGGCCGACCAGCTGGAGGGCCAGATCCTTGAAGGCGAGCGTCGGGCCGCGGAACAGCTCGAGGGCGTAGAGGTTGGTATCGAGCTGCACCAGCGGCGTAACGGCCTGGCTGGCAAACCCGGCATAGGCCTTATGGCAGGCGGTTTGCAGCTCGGCGAAGCTGAGGCTGTCACCGACAAAGGGGGCGATGACGCGGGCGGCCAGCTCAGGGTAGGGCAGGCCGCGCAGTGCGCGCAGATCGGCGGGGGAGAAGCGCGGCCATTCGCGGGGCATGTAGAGCCCGCCATCGGCGGCGAGGCCGGCCAGCAGCACGCCGGCGAAATCCAGCGCGGGGGCCTGGCCACGGGTCGAGATGTAGCGCATCGAAACTCCTCTGTATCCGCGCCAGCCTATACTATCGGACCAGAGCGGGCAGCAATGCGTCGAGCATTTTGATTCCGCGCTTTGTCGCCCGCAAATGGCCGTTTTCGCGGCACAGCAGCCCGTCTTCCAGCGCATCGGTGAGCGTCGCGGGCTCCAGCGCGTCATCGAGCGCGAGGCCCGTGCGGGTCTGGAAGCGTGTTTCCTCGATGCCCTCAGTGAGGCGCAGCCCCATGATCAGCGCCTCGCGGGCGCGGTCCTCCCGGGGGATCGGCTCCTCGAGCGTGGTGCCGTGGCCGTGGGTTTCGACCAGATCCATCCAGGCCTCGGGCGCGCGGTGGCGGGTGGTGGCGACAAAACCATGGGGCAGGCTGAGCCGCCCATGGGCGCCGGGGCCGATGCCGGCATAATCGAGATAGCGCCAATAGGCCAGATTATGGCGCGATTCCCCGCCCGGCCTGGCGTAATTCGAGACCTCATAGGGCAAGAGGCCGAATTTGGCGGCCTCTTCGTGGGTGGCGTCATACAGCCTTGCGGCCAGCTCCTCGTCGGGGAGCGGAAATTCGCCGCGCGCGAAGAGGGTGAAGAATTTCGTCCCCTCCTCGATGGTGAGCTGGTAGAGCGAGAGATGGTCGGCGGCGAGGTTGAGCGCCTCGCGCAGCTCGGCGCGCCAGGCGGCCTCGGTCTGGTGAGGGCGGGCATAGATGAGGTCGAAGGAGAGGCGCGCGAACAGCTTGGCGCCGAGCTCGATGGCCTTGATGGCCTGAACCGCGCTGTGCTGGCGGCCGAGAAAGCGCAGATCATCCTCGCGCAGGCTTTGCACGCCGATCGACACACGGTTGACCCCGGCCTGGCCATAAGCGGCGAACCGCCCGGCCTCGATGCTGGTGGGGTTGGCCTCCAGGGTGATTTCGGCATCCGGCGCCAGGGTGAAATGGCGGCTTGCCGCCTCGATCAGCGCCGCCACGGTCTCGGGCGCCATCAGGCTGGGCGTGCCGCCGCCAAAAAATATCGAGGTGACACGGCGCGGCCCCAGCCGGGCGGCCTCGAATGCCAGCTCGGCCAGCAGGGCCGCGCGCATGCGCGCCTGGGGCTGATGGGCGACCACATGCGAGTTGAAATCGCAATACGGGCATTTATTGAGGCAGTAGGGCCAGTGGATATAGAGGGCGAGGTCGCGCATCATGCCTGGACATAGCGCGGGGCGTGCGATTATCCCACCCTCATGGACGCCATTCAGGTCACCAATCTGACAAAACGCTACGGGCCGACGCTGGCGGTGGATGATATTTCCTTCACTTTGGCGCCCGGCCGGGTTTTGGGGCTGCTGGGCGGCAATGGCGCGGGCAAGACCACCACCATCGCCCTGCTGCTGGGGCTGCTGGTGCCGAGCTCGGGCGCCATTACCGTGCTCGGGCACGACATGGCGCGCGACCGGTTTCCGGCGCTGGAGCGGATGAATTTTTCGTCACCCTATATCGCCCTGCCCGGGCGCCTCACGGTTGAGGAAAACCTCATCACTTACGGCCATCTCTACAGCGTGCCCAATTTGGGCGCCCGCGTGGCCGAGCTGGCCGTGCAGTTCAACCTCACCGCCCTCATGCGCCGCCCGGCGGGCGAGCTTTCGGCGGGGCAGAAAACCCGCGTGGCGCTGGCCAAATCGCTCATCAACCGCCCCGACCTGTTGCTGCTCGATGAGCCGACCGCCAGCCTCGACCCCGACACGGGCGATTATGTGCGCACCCAGCTCGAGACCTATCAGCGCGAGACGGGCGCGGCGATTTTGCTGGCCTCGCATAATATGGCCGAGGTCGAGCGGCTGTGCGATGACGTGCTGATGATGAAGACCGGCCGGATTGTGGACCGCGGCGCGCCGGAGGCGCTGGTGGCGCGCTATGGGCGCGAGAACATGGAGCAGGTGTTTTTGCACATCGCCCGGAGCGAGGCGCTGTGAGCGCGCTCAGGCGCATGGGCGCGCTGGTTTACCGCCATGCCTGCATGTACCGGCGCTCCTGGCCGCGGCTGGCCGAGATCGCCTATTGGCCGACGCTCAATATGCTCATCTGGGGGTTTACCTCGTCTTATCTCATGCGGCTGCATGCCTCGCCGGGGGTGGCGCTGGCGGCGGGGGCGATGATCGGCGGGGTGCTGCTGTGGGAGATCACGCTGCGCGCCCAGCTCGGCGTGACCATCGGGTTTTTGGAGGAAATCTGGTCGCGCAATCTGGGGCATTTGTTCGTGAGCCCGCTGCGCCCGGCCGAGCTGATCGGGGCGCTCATCGTCGTCTCGGGCATTCGCGCGGCGCTTGGCCTGTTTCCTGCCACAATCATCGCCTACCTGCTCTATAAATATGACCTGTTCGCGCCCGGCCCCGTGATGCTGCTGTTTTTCCTCAATTTGCTGGTCATGGGCTGGTGGATGGCGCTGTGCATCGTGGCGCTGCTGTTTCGCTATGGCGCGGGCGCCGAGGCCCTGGCCTGGACCATCGCCTTTGGCATCACCCCGCTCGCCTGTGTCTATTACCCGCTCAGCGCCCTGCCCGGCTGGCTGCAACCCTTGGCCCAGGCCCTGCCGGCGGCGCATATTTTCGCCGGGCTGCGCGCGGCGCTGCGCACGGGCATGGCCGATTGGGGGCAGCTGGGCGCGGCCTGCCTGCTCAACATCGTCTGGTTCATCGCGGCGCTGGCCGTGTTCGGCGCGGAATTTCGCCGCGCGCGGGTGCGTGGCGCGCTGCTGGCCATCGGAGAGTGAAGAAAATGACCCACCGTTTCTGGCTGATCCGCCATGCCCTGGTGCACCCAGATTCGCTGCCCTTTTTGTACGGCACAGACGATGTGCCCGTGTGCGGCGAGACCATGACCGCCCAGGCCCCGCGCTACGAGGCGCTGGCCGCGCGCCTGCCCCACCCGGCGCGGCTGGTGTGCTCGCCGCTCTCGCGCACCCAGATCACCGCCCGGGCGATCATCGATGCCGGCTATCCCGGCCAGCAGCCGCTCATCGACCCGGCCTTCGTCGAGCAGGATTTCGGGGACTGGCAGGGCCAGCCGATCTCGGATTTCGAGAACCGCACCCATGACCAGCGCCACCCGTTCTGGCCCATCCATGCCGCCGAGGTGCCACCCGGCGGCGAGAGTTTCGCGCACCTCATCTCCCGCGTCGGCGCCGGGCTGGAGGGGCTGCTCGGCACCGCCCAGGGCCGCGATACCGTGATCGTCAGCCATGGCGGGGCCATACGCGCGGCCATCGCCCATGCGCTGGGCCTGACCCCCCACCAGGCGCTTTGCCTGCAGATCGACAATATCTCGCTCAGCGTGCTCGAGCACAGCGCGGCCCGGCAGTGGCGGGTATTGTCGGTGAACGAACATATCTCCCCCTTGGTCCCCCCCAGAATTGGAGCCGCATGATGAAACATTACTTGCTCGCCGCCGCCCTGACCCTGGCGCCCGTCGCCGCCGCGCAGGCCGATACGCCCCAGCACCTCGTCGATAGCGCGACCCTCGCGCTCGAGGACATGATGGGCGGCACCGAAGGCACCCAGGCCCAGACCTTTCTGCGCCAGGCCAAGGCCGTGGTGGTGTGCCCCAGCATTTTCCGCGGCGGCTTCATTTTGGGCGGCGAAGGCGGCGGCTGCGTGATGAGCGCGCGCAATGACGAGGGCGGCTGGACCTATCCGGCCTTCTACACGCTGGGCTCGGGCTCGTTCGGGCTGCAAATCGGCGTGCAGACCGCCGAGGTGATGATCATCATCATGACCGATGGCGGGCTGAACGCGCTGCTCAATTCGCAGTTCAAGCTTGGGCTCGATGCCGGGCTTTCGGTGGCGACGCTGGGGGCTGGCGTGAACGGCGCCATGTCCACCGCGCTCAACGCCGATATCATCACGTTTTCCAAGAGCCAGGGGCTTTATGGCGGCATCTCGCTCTCGGGTTCGGTGCTCTCGACCGACCCCGGCACCGACCAGAGCTATTACGGCCAGCCGCTGGCGGCGCGCGATATCGTGGTGAACGGCGAGGGCGCCAACCCCGGCGCCGGGCCGCTGCGCACCATGCTCACGCGCTACGGCCAGTAACGGCACGGGTGGCGGGAAAAAATTGCCCCCGCCACCCCGCCAGCGCCCCCCTGTAACATTGACAATTTCTTATCTTTCTGCGCCAATTCTACCGCAATCGAAATATGGCTTGCCTTAGGCTGCGTTGACAGACGGATGCCCTCAAGACTTCCAGACCGCGGTTGTCCCTCCGCCGCCATAGGGGCGCGGGAGAAATGACTTTTGAGGAGCGACCATCTATGCCGACCGGGACCGTGAAATGGTTCAACACCACCAAGGGCTTTGGCTTTATCGTGCCGGAAGACGGCGGCAAGGATGTGTTCGTGCACATCACGGCCGTGCAGTCGGCGGGCCTGCGCGGGCTGAATGAAGGGCAGAAAGTGTCGTTCGAAGTTGCCATGGAGCGCGGCAAGGCCGCCGCCATCAACCTCAAGGCCGTCTGATCCCGCGCACGCGCGCGCAAGGCCGGGCGGCTTATGCCGCGCCGGCCTTTTTATTTGCCAAACGCCACCTCCCCCATTAGGTTGACGTTTACGGAAGGCTTAAGGTGAATTAAGCCTCCAGGGTGTTGCCGCACACAAACATAAACGGCACATCAGGCGATGAGGGGGAAACCATGATCGAGACCATTGCGCCGGGATTCAGGCCCACGCCGGTTGCCACATTGCTCGACGAGGCGGTGAGCCGCTTCGCGCGGCATAAGGCCGTCGATTTTCTCGGCCGGCGCTACAGCTACGCCGAAATCGGACATTTGACCGCGCGCGCCGCCGCCGGGTTGCAGGCGCTGGGCGTGGGCAAGGGCACCAAGGTCGGGCTGTGCCTGCCCAACACGCCTTATGCGGTGGTCATGTATTTCGCCGTGCTCAAGACCGGCGCCACGGTGCTCAATTTCAACCCGCTCTACACCGCCCACGAGATGGAGCACATGCTGCGCGACACGGGCTGCAAAATGCTCGTGACCATAGATGCCGCGCCGGTGTTCGAGACTGTGCGGACCCTGGCCGGCAAGGGGCTGCTGGAGCGGGTCGTCGTCTGCTCTCTGGCGGCGGCGCTGCCGGCGCTCAAGGGGCTGGCGCTCAGGCTGTTCAAGCCCGGCGCGCTGGCCAAAATTCCGGCAACCGCCCCCTATCTGCGTTTTGAGGCGCTGCTGGCGGCGGCCCGCGCGCCGTTCCGGCCGGTCGAGATCGACCCCTCGCGTGACGTGGCGGTGCTGCAATTCACCGGCGGCACCACCGGCACGCCCAAGGCCGCCATGCTCTCGCACGCCAATGTCACGGTCAATGTGCACCAGGTGCAGGCGATTTTGCCGCCGCTCGAGCTGGGCGCCGAGCGGTTTTTGGGCATTTTGCCGTTCTTCCATGTGTTCGCCATGACCGCGGTGATGAATCTCGGCCTCGCGATCGGCGCCGAGCTGATCTTGCTGCCCAAGCCCGAGATCGGCGAGATCATGAAGACCCTGTTCGCGCGCAAACCCACCATCGTGCCCGGTGTGCCGACATTGTTCACCGCCATCAGCAACGCGGCCGAGGCGGCGGGGCGCACCGATCTCAGCTTCATCAAATTCTGCGTCTCGGGCGGCGCGCCGCTCTCGGTCGAGGTGATGGAGCGCTTCGAGCGCATCTCGAAGAGCCGCATCCTCGAGGGCTATGGCCTCTCCGAGACCGCGCCCGCGCTCACCTTCTCGCGCCCGGGCATGATCAAGCATGGCAGCGTCGGGCCGGCGATTCCGGGCACCGAAATCCAGATCCGCGACCCCGCCAACCCCGAAATCGTGCTGCCCCAGGGCGCGCGCGGCGAGATTTGCGCACGCGGCCCGCAGGTGATGCTGGGCTATTACAACCAGCCCGAGGAAACCGCCTATGCCTTCACCGACGGGTTTTTCCGCACCGGCGATATCGGCTATCTCGATGAGGATGGCTGCCTGTTCATCGTCGACCGCATCAAGGACCTGATCATCTGCTCGGGCTTCAATGTCTATCCGCGCGTGATCGAGGAGGCGGCCTACCAGCACCCGGCGGTGGCCGAGGCGATCGCCGTTGGCATCCCCGACCCGTATCGCGGCCAGGCGCCCAAGCTCTATGTCACGCTGCGCCCCGGCTTCGAGACCGCCACCGGCGAGGAGATCCTCGACTTCCTCAAGGACAAGCTCAACAAGATCGAGATGCCCAAAAAGGTCGAGATCCGCGCCACGCTGCCCAAGACCATGGTCGGCAAGCTCTCGAAAAAGGAGCTGCTCGCGGAGGAGGCGGAGCAGGCCCGCAAGCCATGAGGCCGGGCCCGCCGCGCCGGGACATCAAGAGGCTGTTTTAACAGTCTCTTGAACAACTTTCCGAAAGAATTATCGAAATTTTTTAGGGGTCGTCCTTTTTTGTAAAAAAGGGCGGATTCTCGGGGCACTCGCCCCCGTGGCGCTTCCCGCGCAGCCGGCTAGAGCGGGATGCGTTATGACGCACCCGCTCTAAGAGACTGTTTTAAAAGTTATTCTTTATAATAATTTGAAATTATTAAAAATTTTTGCGGGGTTTGGGGAGCTTTTTCTAAAAAGCTCCCCAAGATTCCGCCCCTTTTTTGTAAAAAAGGGGCGGCCCCAAAAAACTTTTGATAATTTTTCAGGAGATTTTTT
>JAJXWD010000014.1 GCA_021781835.1 Pseudomonadota bacterium
ACCCCCAAAACGCCCAATCCTACCTAACCCTCCCCAACGTCCTCTGCGTCGGCGGTTCCTGGATGCTCAAACCAGAACTCATCGCCACCAAAAACTGGCCCGCCATCGAAAACCTGGCCCGCCAGGCCGCGGGGTTGAAAACACCATGATCGCACATCTCGCCGCCAGCGCCCCGCGCATCGCGGATCTGTTCGCGCAAGACCCCGCGCGCTTCACCAGCTTCTCGGCCAGGTTCGAGGATCTGCTGCTGGATTTCTCCAAAACATCGCTTACGAACGAAGCCCTGGCCGCGCTGCTGGACATGGCGCGAAACACGGGCCTTGAAGCCCGGCGCGACGCGATGTTTGCGGGCGAGAAGATCAACACCACCGAAAACCGCGCCGTGCTGCACACCGCGCTCCGCGCGCCCGCCACCGCCCGAATTCTGGTCGATGGCCACGATGTCATCCCCGGCATCCACGAAACCCTCAATAAATGCCTGGACTTTGCCGAAGCCATCCGCGCGGGGCGCCTGCGCGGCGCCACCGGCAAACGCTTCACCGACATCGTCAATATCGGCATTGGCGGCTCGGATCTCGGCCCCGCCATGGTCACCGCCGCCCTTGGTCCCTATCACGATGGCCCGCGCGGCCATTTCGTCTCCAACATAGACGGCGCGCATATTCACGATGTGCTGAAACCGCTCGATCTCGAAACCACCTTGTTCATCGTCGCGAGCAAGACCTTCACCACCATCGAGACCATGACCAACGCCCACACCGCGCGGGCCAGGCTGGTGGCGGCGCTGGGCGAGGCCGCGGTCGGCGCGCATTTCGCCGCCGTCTCCACGGCCCTTCCCAAAATCCAGGAATTTGGCATCAGCCCAGAGCGCGCCTTCGGGTTTTGGGACTGGGTGGGCGGGCGCTATTCGGTCTGGGGCGCCATCGGGCTGCCGGTGATGATCGCGGTGGGGGCGGAAAATTTCCGGTCCTTCCTCGCCGGCGCGCACGCCATGGATGAGCATTTCCGTATCGCCCCGCTGGCGAAAAACCTGCCCGTGCTGCTGGCGCTGGTGGGCGTGTGGCACCGCAATGCCTGCGGCTACCCCGCCCGCGCCGTGCTGCCCTACGACCAGCGCCTCGCCCGTTTCCCCGCTTATTTGCAGCAGCTCGACATGGAGAGCAACGGCAAGCGCGTGACGCGCGACGGCACGCCGGTGCAAACCGCCACCGGCCCGCTGGTGTTTGGCGAGCCCGGCACAAATGGTCAGCACGCGTTTTATCAGCTCATCCACCAGGGCAGCGATGTGATTCCGTGCGAATTCCTCATCGCCGCCCAAGGCCATGAGCCGACGCTCGCCCACCACCATCAGCTTCTGGTGGCAAACTGCCTGGCCCAGTCACAGGCTTTGCTCATCGGCAGGACGCTCGAAGACGCCCAGGGCAACCCGCACCGCGTCTTCCCTGGCAACCGCCCCAGCGTCACGCTGGCCTATCAGCGCCTCACCCCCCACGCGCTCGGCCGCCTCATCGCGCTCTACGAGCACCGCATCTTCACCGAAGCCACGCTCTGGAACATCAACGCCTATGACCAATGGGGCGTCGAGCTCGGCAAGGAACTCGCCACCAGGCTCCTGCCCGCACTGCAAGGCGAGTCCATCGCGGGGCTCGATGGCTCGACCGGCGGGCTGGTCTCGTTTCTAAATCACAATTAACGGCTTGCGGCGATCAAGGCGGCCAGTTCGGCGATCATCTGTTCGCGCATCTTGAATTTCTGGATCTTGCCCGTCACCGTCTTGGGCATTTCGTCCACGAACTTCACATGGCGCGGGATTTTGTGGTGCGCGATCTGGTCTTGGCAGAAGGCGCGCAACTCCTCGGCGGTCATGGTCTCGCCCTCGCGCAGAATCACCCAGGCGCAGAGTTCCTCGCCATAAAGCGGGTCGGGCACGCCGAACACCTGCACATCGAGGATTTTTGGATGTTTGTAGAGATATTCCTCGATCTCGCGCGGGTAGAGATTTTCACCGCCCCGGATCACCATGTCCTTGATCCGCCCGACGATCTGGCAGAACCCTTCCTCATCCAGCGTCGCGAGGTCGCCGGTGTGCATCCAGCCCTCCTGCACGGCTTTGGCGGTTTGTTCCGCATCGTCCCAATAGCCCAGCATCACCGAATAGCCGCGCGTGCACAGCTCGCCCGGCGTGTTGATTGGCACAATGGCGCCATCCGCCCCGATGATCTTGACCTCGAGATGCGCCTGCACACGCCCGACGGTGGACACGCGGCGCGCGAGCGTGTCATCGAGCCCGGTCTGGAAGCTCACGGGGGAGGTTTCGGTCATGCCGTAGCAAATGGTCATGTCGCGCGCGTGCATCTGGCTGATGACCTTGCGCATCACCTCGATCGGGCAGGGGCTGCCCGCCATGATGCCGGTGCGCATGGCGGAAAGGTCGAAGCTCGTGAAGCGCGGATGGTCGAGTTCGGCGATGAACATGGTGGGCACGCCGTAGAGCGCGGTGCAGCGCTCATCGGCCGCGGTTTGCAGGGTTGTCAGCGGGTCGAATCCCTCGCCCGGCAGCACCATGGCGGCCCCCGAGGTGACGGCGGCCAGATTGCCCATGACCATGCCAAAGCAATGATAAAGCGGCACGGGGATGCAGATGCGGTCGGCCTCGGTGAGCGCCATGCCCCGCCCGACCAGATAGCCGTTATTGAGAATGTTGCGGTGGCTGAGCGTTACCCCCTTGGGCGCGCCGGTGGTGCCGGAGGTGAACTGGATGTTGATGGGGTCTTGCGCCCGCAGCGTGGGTGAGATGGCGGCCAGCAAGGCGCCGCCCGCCGCCCTGCCCTCCTGCTCCAGCGCGGCGAAGGCGAGCGTGCCAGGGCGCGGCGTCTCGCCCATCTGCACCACCAGCCGCAGCGTTGGCAGGCGGGCCGCGCGCAGCTGCCCCGGCGCGCAGCCATCCAGCTCGGGCGCGAGGGCGGCGATCATGCCCGGATAGTCGCTGGTTTTGAAAGGGGGCGCGATGATGAGCGCGCTCATGCCCACCTTGTTCAGCGCATATTCAAGCTCGGAGAGCCGGTAGGCCGGGTTGACGGTGGTGAGAATGAGCCCCGCCTTGGCACAGGCGAACTGGGTGAGCACCCATTCCACCCGGTTGAGCGACCAGATGCCCACCCGGTCGCCGGGCTTGAGCCCGCGCGCCAGCAGGCCGGCGGCCAGATCCTCGGCGCGGCTCTTGAGCGCCTGCCAGGAAAGCCGGACGCCTTGCGCCGGGCACACCAGCGCCTCGCGCGCGCCCCACAGCGCGGCGGCGTCATCGAGCGCCCGGCCGATGGTTTTTTCGAGCAAGGCCGGCGTGACGCCGCCCCTTACGTAACTTTCCCTCATCGTCTCTCTCTCCCGGGTATTTTTAATCTTTAAAGAGGAAGGATCGGCGCGAGGGGTCAGGCTGGCCTGACCCTCGCCAATAATCTCTGGGCCTGTTTGAGGTGAGGCAAATCGAGCATCCGCCCTTGATGCGCCACCACCCCCGCGCCGGGCGCGGCGGCGAACAGCGCCTCGATAGCCCGCGCCTCGGCGATTTCGGCGGTCGAGGGGGTCATGATCTCGTTGATCACCGGCACTTGCGCGGGGTGAATGGCCATCATGCTCACGAACCCCTCGCGCTTGGCTTGGGCGGCCCAGGCGCGCAGCCCGTCGAGGTCGCGGAAATCGGGATAGACCGTATCGATGGCGGCGACATTGGCGGCGGCGGCGCCCGCCAGGCAGAGCGAGCGCACCAGGCGGCAAAGATCGGTGAGCGCGCCGTCGGGCTGGCGGGCATGGGTGGCGCCGATGGCGGCGGGCAGATCCTCGGCGCCCCAGGTGAGGCCGATCAGCCGCGGTCCGGCGGCCGCGTAGCCGCCGAGCGAAAACACCGAGGCCGGGGTCTCGGTGGCGATGGCTAAAATCCGCGTGCGCCCGGGCTCAAGCCCGAAGGCGGCTTCCAGCGCCTCGAGATAGGCGCCGAGCTTTTGCACATCGGCCACCGAATCAGGCTTGGGCAGCACGATGCCATCGGGCGCGTGGGGCATGATGGTGGCGAGATCGGAGAGCGCGAGGCCAGAGCCAAGCGGGTTGATGCGCACCCAGAGCGCGGGGCCGGTGCGCGGCGCCGCCAGCGTTTGCCCGGCAAGCACGCGCGCGGCGGGCTTGGCGCCAAGCGCGACCGAATCCTCGAGGTCGAGAATCAGCGCATCCGCCCCCGCCCCCAGCGCCTTGGCGATTTTGGGGGCGGAGTCGGCGGGCACGAACAGCCAGGAGCGCGGGGTCATGCCGGCCTCTTGGCCAGCAGCGCGGTGCGCTTGCACTGGCACACCAGCTCGCTCCGCTGGTTGAACATACGGTGGGTGAACACCACCAGCCCGGCGGCGGGGCGCGATTTGCTTTCGCGCTTGCCGGTCACCACCGTTTCGGCGCGCAGCGTGTCGCCCACGAACACGGGCTTGGGCATCACCACCTCGTCATAGCCCAGATTGGCGATCAGCGTGCCCAGCGTGGTGTCGCCCACCGACAGCCCGACCATGAGCGAGAAGGTGAACAGCCCGTTGACCACAATGCGCCCGAACTCGGTTTGCGCGGCGTACTCGGCATCCAGGTGCAAGGGCTGGGGGTTGTGGGTGAGGGTGGTGATGAGCAGATTGTCGGTCTCGGTCACCGTGCGGTGGAGATCGTGGCGGATCTCATCGCCGGGGGTGAAGTCATCGAAATAGCGTCCGGCCATGGGTCAGTCTCCTGTTTCCAGCCGCAGCAGCAGCGCGCCTTCGGCCACGCGCGCGCCCGGCGCGGTGTTCAGCTCGGCCACCACGCCCTCGAACGGCGCGCTCAGCGTCATTTCCATTTTCATCGCCTCCATCACCAGCAGCGGCGCGCCCTTGGCCACGCGCAGGCCCGGCTGCACGGCCACGCTCAGCACATGGCCGGGCATGGGGGCGAGGATCAGCCCATCCGCCCCGCCGGGGCCGTGGCCGGTATCGTCGGCCGAGATTTCGGTGAAGGCGAAGACCCGCCCGCCCGAGAAGACCAGCGTTTCCTCCCCCTGGCTGTGCACGGGCAAAGCCGGGGTGGCGGGCAGCGGGGGCGTGAGGGTGATGGTGTGGGCCTCGCCCTCGCAGGCCAGCCGCACCTCGATGCGGGGCGGGGCGTTGAGGCGGAAGCCCTGCAGGGGGGCGGGCGTGGCGTGCGCGGCCACGCGGGCCTGCGCGGCGGCGCGCAGCACGGGCTCATCGGGCGCGGGGCTGCCCAGCAGGGCGGGCAAATGCGCGGCGATGAAGCCGGTATCGAGCCGGGCGGCTGCAAACGCCTCATGGCGGAGCGTGTGGGCGAGAAAGGCGGCGTTGGTTTTCACTGGCCACACCCGCACCTCGCCGCAGGCCTCGGCCAGGCGCCGCAGGGCGGCCTGGCGCGTGGGGCCGTGGGCGATGAGCTTGGCGATCATCGGGTCGTAATAGGCGGTGACCTCACCGCCCTGCTCCACCGCGCTGTCGGCCCGCACGGAGGCGGGCAGATGAAAAATCTCGAGCCGGCCGGTCGAGGGCAGAAAGCCGGTATCGGGGTTTTCGGCGTAGAGCCGCGCCTCGATCGCATGGCCCTGGAGGCGGATATCCTCCTGGCGCAGCGGCAGCGCCTCGCCCGAGGCGACGCGGAGCTGCCACTCGACCAGATCCAGCCCGGTCACCGCCTCGGTCACCGGATGCTCGACCTGCAGGCGGGTGTTCATTTCCATGAACCAGATGCGGTCGGCGCGCAGCCCGTCAGAGGTATCGGCGATGAACTCGATGGTGCCCGCCCCCTCATAGGCCACCGCGCGGGCGGCCTTGAGCGCGGCGTCGCACACGGCGGCGCGCACGTCATCGGGCATGCCGGGCGCGGGGGCTTCCTCGATCACTTTCTGGTGGCGGCGCTGGAGCGAGCAGTCGCGCTCATAGAGATGCACGATGTTGCCGTGGGAATCGCCAAACACCTGCACCTCGATATGGCGCGGCGCGCTGGCATAGCGCTCGAGCAGCACGCGCTCATCGCCAAACGCGCTGGCGGCTTCGCGTTTGCACGAGTCGAGCGCGGCGGCGAACTCGGCCAGGTGCTCGACCTTGCGCATGCCCTTGCCGCCGCCGCCCGCCACGGCCTTGATGAGCAGCGGAAAGCCGATGCGCTCGGCCTCGCGGGCGAGGGTCTCGGGGGATTGGTCATCGCCCAGATAGCCGGGCGTGACCGGCACGCCGGCCTGCGCCATGAGCGATTTGGCCGCGTGCTTGAGGCCCATGGCGCGGATGGCGGCGGGTTTTGGCCCCACCCAGACCAGCCCGGCGGCGATGACTTTTTCGGCGAATTCGGCGTTTTCGGAGAGAAACCCATAGCCCGGATGAATGGCGGCGGCGCCCGAGCGGCGCGCGGCCTCAAGGAGGTTTTCCGCCACCAGATAGCTCTCGCGCGCAGGGGAAGGGCCGATGAGGTGGGCCTCATCCGCCTCGCGCACGAAAGGCGCGTTGGTGTCGGCCTCGGAATAGACGGCGATGGCGCGCACGCCCAGGCGCTTGCAGGTGCGGATGACGCGCCGGGCGATTTCGCCGCGATTGGCGATGAGGAGAGAGGGGATCATGGCGTCACATCCGGAACAGGCCAAAGCGGGGCGAAGGCGGAATGGGGGCGTTGAGCGCGGCGGAAATGGCCAGGCCCAGCGCATCGCGCGTTTGGGCGGGGTCGATGATGCCGTCATCCCACAGGCGCGCGGTGGCGTAATAGGGGCTGCCCTCTTCCTCGTAGCGGGCGCGGATGGGCGCCTTGAAGGCGGCTTCCTCCTCGGCGCTCCAGCTGCCGCCCTTGGCTTCCAGCCCGTCGCGCTTGACGGTGGCCAGCACGCTCGCCGCCTGCTCGCCGCCCATGACGCTGATGCGCGAATTGGGCCAGCTGAACAAAAAGCGCGGGCCGTAGGCCCGGCCGCACATGCCGTAATTGCCCGCCCCGAAGCTGCCCCCGGTGAGCACCGTGAATTTGGGCACGCTGGCGGTGGCAACCGCCGTCACCATCTTGGCGCCGTCCTTGGCGATGCCCTGAGCCTCGTATTTGCCGCCCACCATGAAGCCCGAGATGTTTTGCAAAAACACCAAAGGCGTGCGGCGCTGGCAGGCCAGCTCGATGAAATGCGCGGCCTTTTGCGCGCTTTCTGAAAACAGCACGCCGTTATTGGCGAGCAGCGCCACCGGATAGCCCCAGATGCGGGCGAAGCCGGTGACGAGGGAGGTGCCGTATTGGGGCTTGAACTCGTGCAGCGCGCTGTCATCGACGATGCGCGCGATCACCTCGCGGGCGTCGTAAGGGGCGCGGACATCGGTCGGGATGATGCCATACAGCTCCTCGGGGGCGAAGCGCGGCGGCTTGGGCGGGGCGAGGTCGAGATCGACGGTTTTGCGGGTGTTGAGGCGGGCGACGATGTCGCGCACGATGGACAGCGCATGCTCATCGTCGATGGCGATATGGTCGGCCACGCCCGAGCGCTTGCCGTGCGTGTCGGCGCCGCCCAGCTCGGTGGCCGAGATCACCTCGCCGGTGGCGGCCTTGACCAGCGGCGGCCCGGCCAGAAAAATCGCCCCCTGGCTGTCCTCGCCGCGCCCGCGCACGATGATGGTTTCATCCGACATGGCCGGCACATAGGCGCCGCCCGCGGTCGAGAGCCCCATGACACAGGCGATCTGGCTGATGCCCTGGGCGCTCATATTGGCCTGGTTGTAAAAAATCCGCCCGAAATGCTCCTTGTCGGGAAACACCTCGGCCTGGTGGGGCAGATTGGCGCCGCCTGAATCGACCAGATAGATGCAGGGCAGCCGGTTCTCGAGGGCGATTTCCTGGGCGCGCAGATGTTTTTTCACGGTGAGCGGAAAATAAACCCCGCCTTTCACCGTGGCATCGTTGGCCACCACCATCACCTCGCGGCCCGAGACGGTGCCGATGCCGCAAATCAGCCCGGCGCCGGGGGCATCGTCGTTATAAAGCCCGAAGGCGGCGAGCTGGCCGATTTCGAGAAAGGCGCTGCCGGGATCGAGCAGGCGCTCCACCCGCGCGCGCGCCAGCAGCTTGCCGCGCGCGGTGTGGCGGGCGCGGAGCGGCTCGGGGCCGCCCAGGCTGGTGGTGGCCACGCGCGCGCGCAGCTCTTGGGCCAGAGCGCGGTTATGGGCGGCGTTGCGGGCGAAATTTTCCGAGCCCGTGTCGATGGCGCTGGAGAGGTGGGTCATGAGTTCATCAGCTCACGGCCGATCAGGTAGCGGCGGATCTCATTGGTACCGGCGCCGATATCGTAGAGCTTGGCATCGCGCACCAGCCGCTCGATGCCCGTGTCGCGCAGATAGCCGGCGCCGCCAAAAGCCTGGATGGCCTCGAGCGCGACCTTCACCGCGTTCTCGCTGGCCAGCAAAATGGCGCCCGCGGCATCAAAGCGCGTGGTCAGCCCGGCATCGGCCGCGCGGGCCACGGCGTAAACATAGGCGCGGGTGGAAGAGAGCGCGACATACATATCGGCCAGCTTGCCCTGCATCAGCTGGAAATCGCCGATGCGCTGGCCGAACTGGGTGCGCTCCTTCACATAGGGCAGCACGGCATCGAGGGCGGCCTGCATGATGCCGAGCGGCCCGGCGGCCAGCACGGCGCGCTCATAATCGAGCCCGCTCATCAGCACCTTCACGCCGCCATTCAGGGGGCCCATGAGGTTTTCCTCGGGCACTTCGCACTCATCGAAGATCAGCTCGCCCGTGTCCGAGCCGCGCATGCCCATTTTGTCGAGCTTCTGGCCGGTCGAGAAGCCCTTGAACCCGCGCTCGACGATGAACACCGAAATGCCCCTGGGCCCGGCGGATGGTTCGGTTTTGGCGTAAACCACCAGCGTGTCGGCGATGGGGGCGTTGGTGATCCAGAATTTATTGCCGTTCAGGATATAGCGATCGCCCTTTTTCTCGGCGCGCAGCTTCATCGAGACCACATCGGACCCCGCGCCCACCTCGCTCATGGCCAGCGAGCCGACATGCTCGCCCGAGATCAGCTTGGGCAGATAGCGGCGCTTTTGCTCAGGCGTGCCCCAGCGGCGGAGCTGGTTGATGCACAAATTGGAGTGCGCGCCATAGGAAAGCCCGACCGAGGCGGAAGCGCGCGAAATCTCCTCGACCGCCAGAACATGCTCGAGATAGCCAAGCCCAAGCCCGCCCCATTCCTCCTCGACCGTGATGCCGTGCAGGCCGAGATCGCCCATTTCGGTCCAGAGGGCGCGGTCGAAATGATTATCGGCGTCGATTTTTGGGGCCAGGGGCGCGATGCGCGCCTGGGCGAATTTCGCCGTGCTCTCGCGGATGGCCTGGGCGGTTTCGCTCAGGCCGAAATCGAGCTGGGACACGCGGTTCCTCCATTTTGTCTGTTGGGCGCAGCCTAGCGCGGCCAGACTGAAAGATGAAATTGAAAGTTTCTGCCGGGCTGATAGATGTGATCTATCATGGACGGATATTTATTGCGGTATTTTCTGGCGGTGGCCGAGGTGGGCAATTTTTCCCGCGCGGCGGGGCAGGTGAATGTCACCCAGCCCACCCTCTCGGCGGGCATTGCCAAGCTTGAGGCCCAGCTCGGCCAGCGCCTGTTCGAGCGCGACCGCAAGCGCGTGGCGCTGACCCCGGCGGGCAGCCGGTTTTTAAAGCACGCCCAGCGGATCGCGGCCGAATATGAGCTGGCGCTGCGCGAAATCTCGGCCACCCCGCCGGCGCCCCGGCTGCGCGTGGGGGTGCTTTCCACCTTTCCCACCATCCGGCTCGAGGCGCTGGTGCGCGCCCACATGGCCCGGCCCGGCGCCGAGACGCTGGAATTTCTGGATGGCAGCGAAAGAGAGCTGAAAACCTGGCTCGAGGATGAGCGGATCGAGCTGGCGGTTACCCAACTGCGCCCCGGCACGCCGCATCTGGCGCAAGAGGGGCTGTACCGCGAGGCCTATGTGCTGGTGATGGCCGCCACCCACCGCCTGGCCGGGCGCGATCTGGTGCGCGGCGAGGAGCTGGCCGAGGATGCCATGATCATCCGCCGCCATTGCGAGGTGCTGGCCGCGACCAGCCAGTATTTCACCCAGCGCGGGGTGCGGCCGGGCTTCGCACTTAAAACCACCAATGACGACAAGGCCCTGGCCTTGGTGCGCGCGGGGCTTGGCGTGACCGTGATGCCCGAGAGCTTCGCGGGCGATGGCATTGTCGCGGCGCGGATGCGCGATTTCGACCATGAGCGCGAGATCGGGCTGGTTTATTCGGCGCGCGGCCGGCGCCTGGCCCAGGGCGGGTGCGCGTTTGTCGAGGCCGCCCGGCGGGTGCTGGTGCCAGCTTGGCGCTAGAGCGGGATGCGTTATGACGCACCCGCTCTCCTCTTGTTTGGGCGATCAATTTCATTGGTTTAGCTTGCGTCTGCCGTCTCAACCCAACCCAATATCGATCTGGTGCCCTCAGTCTGAACTCCGTTGGAGTTCTGAACCATCACACGAGCGCGAAGAAAATTTAATCAGATGTATCCACCCCCGCACATTCGGGCACGTTCCGCACCGTATATGCCGTACGGCACGTTCATGCGCCGTGGACAACTCTGAAATATGCAGGAAAAACAATGGCGTCCCCAGGGGGATTCGAACCCCCGTTACCGCCGTGAGAGGGCAGAAACAAGCCTCTTATAGCGTCCCAGCGCGTTCTTAATGTCTTTGAATAGATTGATTTTACGTCCCTGCTAATCCCCTTGCGTCCCGGTACATATAGTGAGTAAATAGTGAGTAAGTGATTTTTAGGCGGTAACTCATGCCCAGGAGGGCCCGAGACGAAAAGCTAGACACCCGCGCCGCTAGGCTGCGCTTGGTGCCACGTCATGCCCCCTACTGGCGCAGCATCCAGGAAGGCCGGGCTATAGGCTACCGGCGCGCCTCTGCCGGCCGGGCTGGGCAATGGCAGGCCCGCTTTCTCGACCGTGACGAAGCAGGCGAACGCATGTGGAAATTTGCCTCTCTGGGCGCGGCTGACGACCTGCTTGACGCGGACGGCATCGACACCTTGAACTTTACCCAAGCGCAAGAGAAAGCCCGCGAATGGTTTGCTGGGATTACACGCACCCGGCGCGGAGCGCCCGAGCCGACGACCGTAGAGCAGGCCATGACGGCTTACCTGGCGGATTATAAGGCGCGCGGCGGCAAAGACCCTAAAGGGCTGGCAAGTACCATAGAGGCCCATATCAAGCCCAAGCTCGGCGAGAAGAAGCTGTCTGACCTGACGACCGCCATTATTCGCAAATGGCACCAGGGGCTTGCCATCACCGCCCCCCGCCTGCGGACCAAAAGGACCGCGACCAAACAGGCCGTGCGCGAAGTGGCCGAGGATGACACCGAGGGCAAACGTGCCCGCCGCGCGTCAGCCAACCGCGTGCTAACCGTGCTCAAGGCCGCGCTCAACCTAGCCTATGCTGACGGCAAGGTGGAGAGCGATGACGCCTGGCGCCGGGTGAAGCCTTTCAAGGCCGTGGAAGCCGCCCGCGTGCGCTTCCTGACCGATGACGAAGCCACCAGACTTGTGAACGCTGCGGGGACCGACTTCCGCCCCATGATTACCGCCGCTCTGTTGACCGGGGCGCGCTGGGGCGAGTTGGTTGCCTTCAAGGTTGCCGATTTCAACCCCGAGGCTGGCACCCTGCATGTACGTGTGAGCAAGACAGGCAAGCCCCGCCACATCATGCTCACTGACGAGGGGAAGGCGTTCTTTACCCAGCAATGTACCGGCAAGACTGGCAAAAGCCTGATCCTGCCCCGCCCTGATGGCGAGGACTGGGGCAAGAGCGAACAGCACCGGCCCATGCGCGCGGCGTGCAAGACTGCCAAGATTGCACCGGCCATTGGCTTCCATATCTTGCGCCACACCCACGCCAGCCGCCTTGCTATGTCTGGCGTCCCTCTTGGCGTTATCGCCGCCCAGCTCGGCAACAGCGAGGCAATTTGCGCCAAGCACTACGCCCACCTGTGCCCCGGCTATGTGGCTGAGAGCATCCGCGCCGCCTTCACCCCCTTGGGCATCGTGTCCGAGAGCAATGTGACCGCATTGAAAAAAGCGTGAACACAATGCGCCCCGCACCTAATCCGGCTAAACCACCTAATCGGCCCCCAGAACACTATGGAAGGGCAGCGACCGCGCGCGGCGGCACCGCGTAAACAAGTTGGGCCGGAGGCGTTGCAGCGCCACCCGGCCCGGATGATCCCAACAATGGAGGTTCAAACCATGTCTATGATCGATCAAACACCTACCACGATTCGGACTGATGAGGCAAAAAATCCCATGCTGCCCGCGCCGTGGTGGAATGACCAGGCGATGGCGTGGGAGGTTTTAGAGAGTCGCCTTGCCATGACGGGCAGGGGCATATGCGCTGTCTTTGACTTGGTCGAGGCGCAGAGCGACGGCGTTTTATTCGCGCTGCACGCCCTGGAGAGAGAGCTAGGCCAGCTTCGCGGTGAAATCCGCCAAGTGCTGCACGTCGGCCCGGAGGCCGCGCAATGACCGGCGCCAGTAAGAAAGGCGGGGAGCGATCCCCGCGACGGTTGCCCGAATACACCGTCTTAGTTTTGCAGGTCATTTCGGTGCTTAAATAGCTTCCATTGCTCATCCGAATCGTTTTGAGTTACAATGCCCCACGGGATGCAGCAACACGCGGCGTCCACTTTGTGGAGTTGTAAGGATGACTGAGTTTGCGTTGACGGTTGAGAATGCGGTGAAGGCCAGCGGCTTGGCCAGGAGTCGCATCTACCTACTTTTGGGCGAGGGCAAGCTGGAGGCAAAAAAGGCAGGCAAGCGCACGTTGATTATGGCCGACAGCCTGCGCCGCTATCTTGAGAGCCTGCCCCCCGCCGAGATCGGCACGGGCAAGACCGCATAACAAAACCCCCGAGACCCGAAGGCCCCGAGGGCTGGATTAGGAAACTTGACCCTGACAAGCCAAGGATTACTAAATCAGAGCGTCGGGAGCAAGCAATTATTAGGAGCTTGCCACATGGCAAAACCACCAAAACAAAACACAACCGAAACCCGCCAGGTCGGCCAAATTGACGCGCACGACCGGCGCACGATGGCGCTGATTCACCTGCTCGCCGCCGATGCAAGGCGCCTAGCGCGCAGCGTTGAGAGCCGGGCCGAATGGCTTGAGCGCCGCCGCGAACCGGACCCGCTGATTCGTGAAGTTGCCCGGCGAGAAGCTGCACATTGCCGCCGCCTCGCCGCATTGGTGGCCGATGCGGCGAAGGGAGGGCGCTAATGACCGCATTGCAACACGCTCTCGACCTGGCCACGAAAGGCCGCGCCGTGTTTCCCATGACCGAGGCCAAGCGCCCGGCATGTGAGCATGGCGTGAGAGATGCCACGCGCGACCCGGCCCAAATCCGTGCCTGGTTCAGCCGCCCCGGCCTGCTGCCCGCCATTGCGACCGGCGAGCCTTCCGGTGTGGTGGTGCTCGATTTGGACCGGCAACACGGCGCGGCGAATTGGTGGCGCGACAATCGCCACCGGCTGCCGGAGACAGAAGCCTATCGCACCCGCTCGGGCGGCTTGCACCTGATGTTCACCTATCGCCCCGGCATCCGGACCCTGGCGCTCGATAAGATCGGCCCCGGCGTTGAACTACGCTCGACCGGCGCCAGCGCGATAGACTGGCGCGCGGCGGGCTTCCAGAGCCTCTGTGACGCCGCCCCGGCTGAGTTGCCGCCTTCGATGCTCCCGCCGCCACCACCGCCCCCAGCACCCGCCAGCGTGCCGGTATTCACAGGCGAGACCGCCGCGCGCCGCTATGCCGAGGCCGCGATGACCCGCGCTATTCAAGACGTGGCGAGCGCCCCGCCTGGCACGCGCAACGCCGCCCTGAACAGCGCCACCTACTCGCTATTGCGCCTGGTTGAGGCCGGCGCAGTGACGGCCCGCGAAATTGCCGGGGCCATGGCTCATGCCGGTGGTGCGGCTGGCTTGCCGCCGCGCGAGATCGAGGCAACGCTCGCCAGCGCCCTGCGCGCCCGTGGAGGCGCCGCATGAACGCCCCGTTCGATCCCCAGGCCATTGCCGCCCAGGCCGTGGCCGAGAGCGGCAGGCCGACACCGCCAAAGGAGATGCCTCGCCCGATTACCAGCGCCGCGCTCTTGAGCATGGATATTCCGCCCCGGCGCATGTTGCTGGCCCCCTATCTGCCCGAGGCGGGCGCTGCCATGCTCTATGCGCCGCGCGGTATCGGCAAGACATGGGTAAGCCTGAGCCTGGCCTATGCCGTGGCAGCCGGTGGCGCCGTGCTCAATGGCCACGCTGTTGAGCCGCGCCGCGTGCTCTACATTGATGGCGAGATGCCCTTGGTGACGCTGCAAGATCGCCTGGGCGCGGTGGCGCTGGGCATGGGCCGGAACTTGCCTGTCGATGACTTCTTGCAATTCCTGCCCGCCGATCATTACCGCGATGGCCTGCCGGATCTGGCATCCCCCGAGGGACGCGACTTGGTCGAGGAGTTGGCCGAAAGCGTGGCGCTGGTGGTGTTCGACAATTTGAGCAGCCTGGCACGTTATAAGGAGAACGAGGCCGATAGCTGGCAGCCAATACAAGACTTGGTTCTAAGCCTTCGCCGGAGGGGCGCCACATCGCTGCTGGTTCACCACGCGGGCAAATCTGGCCAGCAACGCGGCACGAGCCGCCGTGAGGACGTGCTTGATACGGTTATCGCCTTGCGCCGCCCCGAGGAATACGAGGCCACCCAGGGCGCCCGGTTTCACTGGCACTATGAGAAGGCGCGCGGCTTCATGGGCGATGACGCGGCGCCGTTCGAGGCCACACTAACGCTCGATGAGGGCGCGGCCCGCTGGCAGGTGACGGCGCTGGTAAAAACCCGCCAAGCCCTGGCCACCGACATGCTGGCAGCCGGGGCGAGCGTGGCCGAGATCGTAACCGCAACCGGCGCCAGCCGGGCAACTGTCTATCGCTGGAAAGATGAAATGAAGGGGCGCAGTGATGGCGTCCACTGACCTGCTGGGGCTGGCGCGGTCTCGTATGAGACTGCGCGAGACAGCCGAGCGGGCGCAGAGTCTCACGGTCTCACCCTATAGGCGTGAGACAATGAGACAAACTCCAGAAAATCCGCAGAAACCCGCCAAAAACCATGTCTCATGGCCTGTCTCACATGAGACTGAGGGTGAGACTTCCCCTGAGACCATTAGTCTCATGGTCTCACGCCAGTCTCATGCTCATGAGACAAATGAGAACATATCCCGACCATTCGTGAATGACCCGATTGAACGCGCCGCCATCCAGGCCGAGGCTATGCCGGTGCGGCACATCCGCAAACGTCACCCGGCTTGGCACGACGCAACTGATGAACCCCAGCCCGGCGACCGTTGCGGATGCTGCGCCGCCTCAATCTGGTGGACGGAAACCGCGAACCCCAAGGGCTGGCGCTGCCATTGGTGCCATCCGCCCGCACACTTGCAACCAAGCGCCTTCCGCGCCGTCGCCACATGAAGGACACCCCGATGACTGAAAAAACAGGCCAAAAGCAAGTTTTTTCAAATCGGCGGGTTTTACGACAAGTACGCGCGCGCACGCGCGAGGCGGCGGAGATCGTCTAGGCGGGCAATTTCCGGTCACCAATAGCGGCGGCCATAAGGACGATTAGGACGCATGAAAAAAGGGCGGCGATCATCTGGACGATATGGACACCCTAAAAAGGGATTTTCGGCGGGCGGGCGCGTAGCGTTCAATTTTCCGTCTATCAAAAGACGCCAACGCTTGGGCCACCGAAACCATGCACAACCCCCGCTACCCGCTGGAGATGGTGCAGCGCGTGATTACCGTAAGCCTGGAGACCCTGAAAATCGTAAACAGCCTGCCGCCAATGCTGGTTGCCTAACCCCACCGCGCGGCGGGTAAGGGGGGAGCGATACGCGCGCGAGGCCCCCCCCTGGTAAAACAGGTGCTAAACAGGCTCCTGAACCGCCGCGCGCGCGTCTATCGGCAAAACGACCTTAAACTGGCGTGCAACATTGGAATTTTCAGACGCCATACGAACTGGTCGGGAAATTGGTGCCACCACGCGCCCGCATGGCACGCGGAAAATCAGCCATGCCAGAACCCGTCCATCCGCCGCCATTCATCCCCATGCGCCCCAAGCCGCGTTTTAAGTGTCGGCCTGTTTTGGCAATCGAGACGGCCAGAATCCCTACCCGTCCCGCACCGTATAGTGAGTAAATTGTGAGTAAGCCCGCCGCGCGGCGGGGCAAAAAGGCCAAATTGTCTAGGAAAAACAATGGCGTCCCCAGGGGGATTCGAACCCCCGTTACCGCCGTGAGAGGGCGATGTCCTGGGCCTCTAGACGATGGGGACTAAAGGTTGGCGCGTGCTACAGGCTTATGACGGCGCCGTCAAGCGGGGGCGGCGTCGGTGATGAAAAAACCCGCGCTCACCCGTCCCTGCCAGCTTTCGGCGCGCAAATAGCCGGCCAGGTGCAGCGGCGCCCCACCCGCGCGCGTGAGCGCCTCGGCCAGCGGCCCTTCCTTGGCGCGAAACAGCAGGGCCTTCAGCCGTCCGCCGCCTTCGCCTTCCACCATGGCGCGTATGGTGCCGCCATCCTTGCCAATGCGGTCGGCTCTCACCACCCGCGCGCGCGGCAGCACAAACAGCGGCTCGGCATTGCCGGTGCCAAAGGGGCCAAGCCGCGCCACCATCTGGGCCAGCGCGGCATCGGCGCCTTGCACGCCCAGCACGCCATCCACCACCAGCTCGGGCGTATCTGGCATATTGGCGGCATCGGCCAGGCGCTCGTTCAAAAACGCATGAAACGCCGCCAGCTGCTCCTTGGGCGCCGAAAACCCGGCCGCCATGGCGTGGCCGCCGCCGGTGGCCAGCAGGCCGCTCTGGCGCGCGGCAATCACCGCCGCCCCCAGATCGATACCGGGCACCGACCGCCCCGACCCCTTGGCCAGCCCGTCCAAAATGCCCGCCACCAGCGCGGGGCGGTTGAATTTCTCCTTCACCCGCCCGGCCACAATGCCCACCACCCCGGGGTGCCAGTCCTCATGGGCCAGCAAGATCACATTATGCCCGGCTTCCAGCTGCGCGCGCGCCTGCTCCATGGCGTCGCTGGTAATGCCCGCCTCCACGGCTTGGCGCTGGCGGTTGATGACATCGAGCGTCTGGGCAAGCTCGGCGGCCAGCGTGTCATCCTCGGCCAGCAGCAGCCGCAGCCCCATATCGGCCTGGGCAATCCGTCCCGCGGCATTAATCCGCGGCCCGAGCGAAAAGCCGCAATGCATGGCGCTGGGCGGCTCGGTAATCTTGGTCACCTCCATCAGCGCCTTCACGCCGGGCCGGGCGCGCGCGGCCATCACGCGCAACCCCTGGGTCACAAAGGCCCGGTTCAGCCCGGTCAGGGGCATCACATCGCACACGGTGGCCAGCGCCACCAGGTCCAGATGCGCGCGCAGATCCGGCTCCGGGCGCGTGGCGAAAAACCCTTTCTGGCGCAGGCCGCGCACCAGCGCCACGCAGGTGATGAAGGTGACCGCGGCGGCGCAAATCTGGGTCAGCCCCGAGGGGCAATCCAGCCGGTTGGGGTTGATGGTGGCAAAAATCTCCGGCGGCAGGCCCTCGGCCTTGTGGTGGTCGAGCACAATGAAATCGGCGGCATTATGCAGCGGCGCAAAGGCGGCATGGGCGGCGGTGCCGCAATCCACGCACACAATCACCCGCGCGCCTTTTTCGGCCATGGCGCGCAGGGCGGGGGTATTGGGGCCGTAGCCTTCGGTCATGCGGTCGGGCACATGGGTCAGGGTTGCCACGCCCAGCTCGCGCAGCACGCTCACCATCAGCGCGGCCGAGCAGGCGCCGTCCACGTCATAATCGCCAAACACGCCCACGGTTTCGCCATCCATCACCGCGCGGGCCAGGCGGGCGGCGCCACGGTCCATATCCACCAGCATCGAGGGGTCGGGCAGCATGGCGCGCAGGGTGGGGTCCAAAAACATGCCCACCTGCTCAACCGCCACGCCGCGCGCGGCCAGCAGCCGGCCCATCAGCTCGGGCAGCCCCAGCTGTTGGGCCAAGGCCTGGCCCAGCCGCTCGGCGGCGGCCTCGCGCCAAACCCAGGCCTTGCCGGTCAGGCTTTGCGTAATCCCAAGAGCGTTCATATCCATTGGCCCGTTTGAATCGCAGAACGCGAGTCGAGGCAAGCCAAACCCACGGCGCTTGCCGGCCTGTTCATCATTTGCCCAAGCCGTAAACGCCACATTAACCACCCGGCCCTAAATCCCAGGCCATGCGCCGCTCCCTCATCCTGCTCACCGCCTGGCTTCTCGCCGTCACCACGCCCACGGCCCACGCCCAATCCAGCGTCTCCATCCCAGACCCCGCGTTCGGCGGCGGCTTCACCTTGCATAACAGCGCCAACGCGCCGGTCACGCTGCATGATTTTCAGGGGAAAAACCTGGTGCTGACCTTTGGCGCCAGCCCGCCGGCACTGGCCCGCCTGGCCCAGGCGCTCGCGCTGGCCGACCCGTCGGGCGCAAAAATCCGCGCCGCCCTCATCACCACCGCACCGGCCCAGCCGCCGCCGCGCGTCACGCTGCTGTCTGGCCCGGCCCCGGCGGTGCGCCGGGCGGCGGCCGAATATAACGCCACCAACCCGGCCCTGGCGGCAAAGCTGTTCTATCTGGTGGGGCCAAACGGCAAATTCATCGCCCTCATCCCGGCCAGCCTCACGCCTGGGCAAATGGCCGGCCAGCTCAAGCGGCTCAGCCGGTAACAGGCGGGCAGGTCCATCCGCCCCAGACAGAGTTTTGGGGAGCTTTTTGAAAAAAGCTCCCCAAACCCCGCAAAAACTTTTAATTTTTTCAGTGTTTTAAAGGCTTGGCCTCACAGCCCCGTCACATAAACCTGCACGGTCTGGCCATTTTTCTCCGCCACGCCGTTCCAGCCGTCGCGCACCGGCGTCGTGCCGGGGCTGGCCGTCTCGCTGGCATTCAGCTCCGGGTGCGGGTTGGTCAGGCTCGGCACCACCGCGCTCAGCACCACATGGTCATAACCCTGCGCGCCCAGCGTCTGCGCCAGCTGCGCCTGGCTCTCCATGCCGCTCACCGGCACCGTCACACAGGGCGTCTGGCCCACCAGCGTCATCGCCCCGGCACTGCCCGCCAGCATCACCCCAACCACGGCCAGCGCCGCCCCCAAAACGCGTTTCATCGTCAAAACTCCAATGTCACGGGCCGGCCGCCTTGGCCCGCCCCAATGCCCTCAACATAGTGCTGCGTCCGGCATTGATAATCACTCAAACCAGACCGATATTGCGCACTACAAGTTCATAATGAGAGCGCAGCATGGACCGCATCGGCAAAATGGTTGCCTTCGCCAAAGTGGTGGAGAGCGGCAGCTTCGTGCAGGCCGCCCGGCAGTTGCGGCTCTCGCCCAGCATTGTCAGCCGCCATGTGCGCGAGCTCGAGGACTGGCTGGGCGCGCGCCTGCTCACCCGCACCACCCGCCATGTCAGCCTCACCGAGATCGGCGCGGTGTTTTATGAGCGTTGCGCCAGCCTGCTGCATGAGCTTGACGCCCTGGAAGCCACGGCCGGGCGGCTGCAAACCACGCCGCGCGGCACGTTGCGCGTCTCGGCGCCGCTTGCCCTGGGCGCCACCCGCGTCGCCGCCCTGCTGCCCGGTTTCTCGCGGGACTATCCCGACATCACCATCGAGCTCATCCTCACCGACCGCGCGGTCGACATCGTCGAGGAAGGCTTCGACCTGGCCCTGACCATGGATGAGCTGACCACCACCACCGCCATCACCCGCCTGCTCTGCCACACGCGCTCGGTGCTGTGCGCCGCCCCCGCCTATCTGGCCGCCCATGGCGCGCCCGCCACCCTGGCCGATCTCAAATCCCACAACATCCTGGCCTACAGCACGGCGCTGTTCGCCAAGGGCGCCCTTTTCACCGGCCCCGAGGGCCACACCGAAACCATCCGCGCCGAGGGCTCCTTGCGCACCAACTCGGCCATCGCCCTCCACACCGCCGCGCTGGGCGGCCTCGGCCTCGCCATGCTGCCCGATTTCCTGGTCCACGAGGCCCTGACCGATGGCCGGCTCACCGCCCTGCTGCCCGCCTGGCGCCCGCCCGACCTGCCCATCCGCCTGGTCTATCCGCCCGGGCGCAACCTGCCCGCCAAAACCCGCGCCTTCGCCGATTACCTCATCAAGACCCTGGGTGCCCGGGCGGTTTAGACGTTAGATTTACCCGCAAGGCGGGTCAATCTAACGTCATCGCACTCTAATGCTCACCGTCGCGGTCAGCCCGGCCACCAGCTTCACGCCCGCCGGCACATGGTCAATGGCAATGCGCACCGGTACGCGCGCGGCCAGCCGTACCCAGGTAAAAGTGGGGTTCACATCGGCCACCAAGGTCGGCGCCGCCACCCGCTCATTATCGGCGATCGCCGCGGCAATGCCCGTCACATGGCCCTCAATGGCCGGGCCACCGCCCATCAGCCGCACCACCGCCCGGTCTCCCACATTGATGCGCGCCAGCTTGGTCTCCTCGAAATACCCGTCCACATACAGGCTGTCCGTATCCACCAGCGCCGCCACGCCCTGCCCGGTGGTCACATAATTGCCGGGCTCGAGGGTGAAATTGGTCAGCTGCCCATCCACGCTGGCCCGCACCTTGGTGCGCGCCAAATTCAGCTCCGCCAGCGCCAGATCCGCCTGCGCCGCCGCCACCTCGGCCTCGGCGGCCGCCGCCTTGGCGCCCGCGAGCTGGCGGTCCTGCGCCGAGACGGCATTGGCCGCCGCGCGCTGGTAGCGCCCGGCATCGCTCACCGCCTGGGCGGCCAGGGCCTGGGTCTGGTCCAGCCTGGCCTTGGCCAGCGCCACGGCGATCTGGTAGCGGGCGGGGTCGATCTCGAAGATCACATCGCCTTTCTTCACTGTCGCGTTATCGGCGCCCTCCACCGCCACCACCAGCCCCGAGACATCGGGCGCCACCGCCACCACATCGGCGCGCACGCGGCCATCGCGGGTCCAGGGCGCGTCCATGTAATAGGTCCACAGGCCCCAGCCCACCATCGCCGCCACCACGCAGGTGGCCAGCGTCACCGAGAAACGAACGAGCACAGGCGGCAAAGCGGTCATGCGGACCCCAAAAGATTGAACAGCGCGGTAAAGGCGCCCACCAAGATAAGCAGCAGCGCGGCGTCGAACAGCGCCTGATGCCACACGAAACGGTACAGATTGAAGCGCATCAACCCCCGTCTGAGCAAGACAGACGCCACCAGCGCCAGCCCCAGCGCGGCCAGCACCGGCGGCATATAGACGCCATAAAGATCGATCTCGCCATTGGTCACGGCCCGGTCTCCTCCAGCGCCAGGGGCGGCGCGGCCTCGGGGTAGAAGGCAAAGCGCAGCCCCACCAGCGCCATCGTCACCTCGCGGGTCACCTGGTCGTGGGGCACATGGGCCAGGGCGGCCAGGGCGGCATCCAGCGCCACGCGCAGACCGGGCTCTGGCGCCTGGGCGGGGGCCTCGCGGTAATGGCGGGCCACGCGCTCCTGCACCTTGCCCACCAGCAGCCGCACCGGCAAGGGCAGCCCGCCCAGCTCGCGGGCCAGCACCAGCGCGTTCAGCCCGTTGCGCACATCGCGCAGCACATTCACGCCCAGCGCCCCGGTATTGGGCGCGGCCGCCTTCAGGCGCGGCAGCAGCAGGCCCAGCCTGTCCAGCAGCCGCCCGGCGAAGTGCGCGCGGTCCTGCGGCCGGCTGGTGGCGGTGGCGATGTCTTTCCAGGTCTGGTGCAGCAGGCGGCGCACAATCCAGTCCACCCCCGCCTGGCGGATGATCCGCGTGATCAAGATGGCCGCGCCAATCCCCCCGACCATGCCGAGCGCCGCGTTGGCGAAGGCCGCGAAATCCCCGGCATAATGGTTTTGCAGCGCCATCAGCGTGCAGCCATTGGCGCCCAGGACCATGCCCGCGCTCATGGTGGCCGGGCGCGCGGCCAGGGAGGCGGCCAGGAGCAGATAGGGGGTCAGCACCAGCGCCAGCTGCTCAAAATTCTCCACCCTGGGCAGCAGCACAAACCCATACAGCGCCACCGCCACCACCGAGACGACCGAATATTGCAGCATGCCGCGCATGCCCACGGTGGGGTCGTCGAGGGCGGCGAAAAAGCAGCAGGCGATGGTCGCCATCAGCGCCGCCCCCGCGCCGCCCGGCCAGCCGCTCAAAATCCAGAACCCGCACAGCAGCAGCAGCGTAAAGGCCGCGCCCAGGCTGGAAAACAGCGCCAGCCCGTGGTCGCTGGCCTTCACCGGCTTGGTCAGCGCGCCCAGATGAATGGCATGGCGCGGCAGCATCGGCTCGCCCTTGAAGATATGGCGGCGCAGCGCGCGCTCATACTCCACCAGCCCGATCAGATCGCGCAGCCTGGCCAGCAGCGAGGCCCGCAGCACCCCCGCCCAGTCGCGCGCGGGCTCGGCCTCCTCCAGCGCCTTTACCCGCGCCATCAGCCGCCCGGCCTGGGCGCGCGTGGCGGCCTGCCCGGCGCGCATCCAGCTTGCCGCGTCCTCGAGGCCGGCGGCCAGCTCCGGGGTCATGCCGCCCAGGCGCTTGAGCTGCCAGGCCCGGTCGCCCAGCGCCGAGAGCACCGGCACCATCGAGAGCACCGCCTGGCGCAGCTCATTCACCTCACCCGCGAAGCGCGCCCACGCGGCGGTTTCATAAGAGAGGTGCGGGATCATCATGCCGATCTCGACGGCCTCGCCGGTCAGCCGGTCGCGCAGCGCGTAGAGCGCGGCGCTGCTGGGCTCTGTGCCGGCCAGCGCGTGCAGCGCCCAGTCCAGCGCGGGCTTGGTCCATTCCTCCAGCCGCGCCTGCACCACCGGCCCGTAGGGGCGGGGCAGCACAATGCCGCCCACCAGCGTGGTGCAGCCAATGCCCAGCGCGATCTCCTCGACCCGCGCCAGCGCGATATCGAACACGCCTTGCGGCTGGCCGATGGCCTGAAACCCGATAATGCCGACCGTATACCCCCCCAGCATGAACATATAAGAGCGCGGCGAGCGCTCCAGCAGCGCCAGATACAGGCACAGCCCGATCCACGCCGCCAGCGCCAGCGAAAGCAGCACCGGCGCATCCACCAGGTTTGGCACCAGCACCACCGCCATCACCCCGCCCACCCCCGTGCCCACCAGCCGGTAGGTGGATTTGGAGCGCATGGCGGCGGCAAACGGGTTGGCGACGATGAACGAGGTCGGCAGCACCCAGTAAGGTGACTCCAGCCCCAGCCGGAACGCGATATAGAGCGCCAGCAGCCCGCCCGCCGTGGTTTTGAGCGCGAACACCAGCTCATGCGTGCCCGCGCGCCACCCGGCCGGATCGGCGAGGCGGGCCAGCAGGCCGGGGCGGGGGGTGGCGGTCGCGGACATGAAGCTCCAGAGCTAATGGCGGGCGGAAATAAGTCAACAACATTGCCCCGTCCGGGGCGTATGGGTGATCCGCGCGGTCACCCCAAACAACACCGGCCGGGCCCCGGTTTCCCAGGGTCCGGCCTGGTTTCACAGGCTCGGCAGATTAGCGCGTCGTGGCGTAAATTTGAACCGTCTCGCCATCCTTCTGGGCGGTGCCGTTCCAGCCATTTTGCACGGGCGTGCTGGCCAGGTTGGTGGCGCCGTTCAGCTCGGGGTGGGGGTTGGCCAGGTTGGGCGCGGTGCCCGAAAGGCTGACATTGCTATAGCCCTGGGCGCTCAGCTGTTGCGCCAGCTGGGCCTGCGACTCAACCCCCTGCACCGCCACGGTAACGCTGGGGGTGGCGGCGAAAAGCGCGCCATCGGCGGCCAGGGCGGGGGTGGCGCCCAGCAGGCCGGCGGCCAGGCTAAGGGCGGAAAGGGCGGAAAGCGACAAAAGTTTCACGGATTTTCTCCAGTTTGAACGGTTGGAAGTTAAAGCCCGGCGGCCAAACTTCGCTCCGGTCTTGAGACCCGAGATACTCCTGCGCCAAAAAATGATAATACCAGAAAATCAGCCAAAACCATGAACCATAAGTTCACGGTTCAGCCGCCCCAAAAAAACCGCTCGGCCGTATGGTAAAAAATCTGCGCGAGGGCGGCGTCATCGGCCACCAGCTTGGCCATCAGCACGGGCAGCGGGGCATAATCCACCCGCTCGGTCACGCGCAAAAACGGCCAGTCCGACCCCCACACGCAGCGCCCGGGGGTAAATGCCCCAATCAGCGCCGCCACCGCCCCATGCGCGGCCTCGAAGGGCCAGGGAAAGGGCGCGAATTTATGATAGCCCGAGAGCTTGATCACCGTCTCCGCCGGGCGCGTGGCGAAATTGAGCAGCGCCTTGAAGCCGGGGCTGGTCAGCCCGGCGGCGAGGTCAGGCACCCCGCAATGGTCGATGGCCACGCGCACCGGCAGGTCTTTCAGCAATTCCCAGGCCTCGAACACCCCCTCGCCCGCGAACTGCACATCGATGATCATGTCGAGCGCCGCCAGCTTCTCGGCCAGCGCCGCGAAGCCCCGGTAATGGCCGGGCGGATGGGCGGTGAGATGATACGTCACCCCCACCACCCCCGCCTGCTTGAGCGCGGCCAGCGCCTCCAGGCTGGTCTCTGGCCCCACCACCGCCATGCCCCGCCAGCTCAGCCCCGAGCGCGCTATGGCATCGAGCATCACGCCGTTTTCCGGCCCATAGCCCGAGGTCGGCTGCACCAGCAGCGCCTTGGTCACGCCAAGCGCGCCAAATACCGCCCGCATCTGGGCCAGCGTGCCAATTTCCTGGCCCGCCGGCACATAGGCGGTTTCGGCCCGGTAGGGAAACAGCGCCGGCTCGACCCGGTGCAGATGACAATCGATTTTGGGCAGGGCGATGAGATCACGCATGACCCGAGGCTAACTAACCGTCCGGTTCGTTACAAGCCGCCCCCAACGAAAAACGGCGCCTCGCGGCGCCGTTTCCCAAATTCAAACCCGATACCGGATCAGGCCGAGTAATACATTTCGAACTCAACCGGGTGCGGGGTGTGCTCGAACTTGTACACATCCTTCCACTTGAGCTCGATATAGCTCTCGATCTGCTCCTTCGAGAACACATCGCCGGCGAGCAGGAACTCATGGTCGGCCTCGAGGGCGCCGAGCGCCTCACGCAGCGAGCCGCACACGGTCGGGATGTTCTTCAGCTCCTCGGGCGGCAGCTCGTAGAGATCCTTGTCGTGCGGGTCGCCGGGGTGGATCTTGTTCTTGATGCCGTCGATGGCGGCCATGAGAATGGCGGCGAAGGACAGGTAGGGGTTGCAGGTCGGGTCGGGGAAGCGAACCTCGACGCGCTTGGCCTTCGGGCTGGTGGTGTAGGGGATACGGCAAGAGGCCGAGCGGTTGCGGGCCGAATAGGCCAGCAGCACGGGCGCCTCGAAGCCGGGGATCAGGCGCTTATACGAGTTCGTCGAGGGGTTCGAGAACGCGTTGATCGCCTTGGCATGCTTGATGATGCCGCCGATGGCATAGAGGCAGGTCTCGGAGAGATCGGCATAGCCATTGCCGGCGAACAGCGGCTTGCCGCTCTTCCAGATCGAGATATGCGTGTGCATGCCCGAGCCGTTATCGCCATAAATCGGCTTGGGCATGAAGGTCGCGGTCTTGCCATAGGAATGGGCGACGTTCTGGACGCAGTATTTATAGATCTGCATCTGGTCGGCCATGGTGGTCAGGGCGTTGAAGCGGGTGCCGAGCTCATGCTGGCTCTGCGCCACCTCATGGTGATGCTTCTCGATGGGCAGGCCCATCTCGCCCATGGCCGAGAGCATCTCGGCGCGCAGGTCGGATTCGGTATCCACCGGCGGCACCGGGAAATAGCCGCCCTTGACGACGGGGCGGTGGCCCATATTGCCTTCGGGATAATCCTTGAGGTTCGCGCCCGGCCCCTCGATGGAGTCCAGCTGATAGATGCCGAAATTCGGGCCGGTGCCGAACTTGACGCTGTCGAACACGAAGAACTCAGCCTCGGCGCCGATGAAGGCGGTGTCGCCGATGCCGGTTTCCTTCAAGTAGGCCTCGGCCTTCTTGGCGGTCGAACGGGGGTCGCGCAGATAGCCCTGGCCGGTGGCGGGCTCGAGAATGTCGCAGAACAGGATCAGCGAAGGCTTGGCCGCGAACGGGTCGATGACCGCGGTCGAAAGGTCGGGCTTCAGGATCATGTCGGATTCGTTGATGGCTTTCCAGCCGGCGATCGAAGAGCCATCGAACATGAAGCCATCGATCAGCGTGGTCTCATCGACGGTCGAGACATGCTGCGCCGTGTGCTGCCACTTGCCCTTCGGATCGGTGAAGCGCAGATCGACATACTCGACCCCGTTCTCCTTGATCAGATTGAGAACTTTCGAGACGGCGTCTTCGCCGTCACCTTTCTTCGCCATGGTTTTTCCCCGTTGTGTAAAATAATACCCGGTCAAGCTCGCTCGGCGCGGGTCAGCGCGTCCGTACCTGATCACGTGCAGCGCGCGCATGATACCCATGCTGCGCGCCGATCACAATGGCAGGTCAGATGGCGGCGTCGCCTTTCTCGCCGGTACGGATGCGGATGGCGTCTTCAATGCTCGAGATGAAAATCTTGCCGTCGCCGATGCGCCCGGTGCGGGCGGCATTGGTGATGGCCTCGACCGCGCGCTCAACCACGCCGTCCTCGCAAATCACCTCGATCTTCACCTTGGGGAGAAAATCGACCACATATTCGGCCCCGCGATAAAGCTCGGTATGCCCTTTCTGGCGGCCAAACCCCTTGGCCTCGGTGACGGTGATGCCCTGCAACCCGACCTCCTGCAGCGCCTCCTTCACCTCATCGAGCTTGAACGGCTTGATGATCGCTTCGATCTTTTTCATCTGGTCCACGCCGGGCCTTTGGGGTCCAGCGTCCTCCTCTGTGTTCGTGCGGACAGCGCGGTAAGCGCGCCAGCCAACTGGGCTGGCATGGCTTTCTTAGCATGGTTCGTGCCAAAGGGGAGAGGACAGGCAAACACAGGCGCGCGGCGCGGGCCGCCCCAGGGGGCGGCGGCCAGTGGCGCCTAATCATGCTAAAACTGCCTTTGTTTTGGGCAAACTTGCCCCCTGCCCCGGCCCTGGCTAGGAAAGACCGCCAAAGCCCCGGAGTGTCCGCCCATGAAACCCGCCAATCTTCTGCTCGAGCAGACCGGCACCACCATTTTCACCCTCATGTCGGCGCTGGCCGTCCAGCATGGCGCGATCAATCTCGGCCAGGGCTTCCCCGACACCGAAGGCCCGGCCGACATTGTCGAGCAGGCCGCCCTGGCCTTGCGGGACCACCGCAACCAATACCCGCCCCTCACCGGCACGCCCGAGCTGAAAACCGCCGTGGCCGCCGCCAATCAGCGGTTTTACGGGCTCGGGATCGACCCCGAGAGCGGCGTGTGCGTCACCTCCGGCGCCACCGAGGCGCTGACCGCCAGCCTCATCGCGCTGCTCAACCCGGGCGACGAGGCCATCCTCATCGAGCCGCTCTACGATACGTATTTGCCGGTGGTGAAGCTGCTGGGCGCGGTGCCGAAACTCGTGCGCCTGGAGCCGCCCAACTGGGAACTCCCGCGTGAGGCGCTGGCCGCGGCCTTCTCGCCGCGCACCAAGCTCTTGCTGCTCAACTCCCCCATGAACCCGACCGGCAAGCTCTTCACCCCAGATGAGCTGACCTTCATCGCCGGCCTGCTGGCGCGCCATGACGCCTACGCCATCTGCGACGAGGTTTATGAGCATCTGGTGTTCGACGGCGCCCGGCATATCCCGCTCATGACCCTGCCCGGCACGTTCGAGCGCTGCCTGCGCATCGGCTCGGCGGGCAAGACCTTCTCGCTCACCGGCTGGAAGGTCGGCTATGTCTCGGGGCCGGCGCGGCTGATCGGGCTGGTCGCCAAGGCTCACCAGAACCTCACCTTCACCACCGCGCCCAACCTGCAACGCGCCATCGCCTACGGATTGGGCAAACCGGATGCCTATTTTTCCACCCTCGCGGCCGAGCTGCAAGCCCGCCGCGACCTGTTGCGCCAGGGGCTGGAGGCGCTCGGCTTTAAAACCCTGCCCACCGGCGGCTCCTATTTCATCACCGCCGACATGTCCGGGCTGGGCTTCAATGGCGACGATGTGGCGTTTTGCCGGGCCATCACCCAGCAGGCCAAGGTGGCGGCGATTCCGGTCTCGGCTTTCTATGCCGGCCCGGCGCCGCGCCAGCTGGTCCGTTTCGCGTTTTGCAAACAGCCCGCCCTGCTGGCCGAGGCGCTTGCCCGCCTGCAAGGCTGGATCGCATCACCCCCATTGACGCGGGGGGCGTGAGCGCGTTACAGCGCCCCACACCCTGATGGCGGACGTAGCTCAGTTGGTAGAGCGCCGGTTTGTGGTACCGGTTGTCGCGGGTTCGATCCCCGTCGTTCGCCCCAGGGTGTTTTCCTGAAAATTTGGCCGTTTGTGGGTTTGCGTGGGTTTGGCCGCGCCAAATGTGGCTTTGTGTGGGTTTGGCGGCGCGCCCCCGCCATGGGTGCATGCCCGGTTTGTGGTTTGTGAAACCCTTGTAAATCATATTGTCAAAATTTTTCATTTTGCAAAATAATTCATGTAAATTCGTTTACATCTTTACCTCTCCCTGTCACCAAACTGTCCATTTTTCGCTGTCTTTTGCCAATCCGGCTTTGTATCTGTGCGGTGCAGCGCGTGCAGCGCACCATAATCCCTCGCCGCCCACCCGAAGCTCACCGCATTTGGAGAAGTCCATGTCCTACCAAGACGAGATCCGCAGCGCCGGAAAATTGATCCAGGCCCATAACGGCACCTGGGACGGCATTTCCGCCGAGGCCGTGGCGCGCGTGCGCCTGCAGAACCGGTTCCAGACCGGCCTCGACATCGCCAAGTACACCGCCAAAATCATGCGCGACGACATGGCCGCCTATGATGCCGACCCCGCCAATTACACCCAGTCGCTCGGCTGCTGGCACGGCTTCATCGCCCAGCAGAAGCTGATCTCGATCAAGAAGCATTTCGGCTCGACCAAGCGCCGCTACATCTATCTCTCGGGCTGGATGGTGGCCGCGCTGCGCTCCGATTTCGGTCCCCTGCCCGACCAGTCGATGCACGAGAAAACCTCGGTGCCCGCGCTGATCGAGGAGATCTACACCTTCCTGCGCCAGGCCGACCAGCGTGAGCTTGGCATGCTCTTCCGCGACCTCGACGCCGCCCGCGCGGCGGGCGATGCCGCCAAGGCCAAGGAAATCCAGCACAAGGTCGATCATTACGAAACCCATGTCGTTCCCATCATCGCCGATATCGACGCGGGGTTTGGCAACGCGGAGGCCACGTATCTGCTCGCCAAGAAGATGATCGCCGCGGGCGCCTGCGCCTTGCAGATCGAGAATCAGGTTTCGGATGAAAAACAATGCGGCCACCAGGACGGCAAGGTGACCGTGCCGCATGAGGATTTCGTCGCCAAGATCCGGGCGCTGCGCTATGCGTTTTTGGAAATGGGCGTCGAGGATGGCATCATCGTGGCGCGCACCGACAGCCTGGGCGCCGGCCTGACCAAGCAGATCGCCGTTTCGCACACGCCGGGCGACATTGGCGACCAGTACAATGCGTTTCTGGATTGCGATGAGGTGGATGCCAGCCAGATCGGCAATGGCGATGTCATCATCACCCGCAATGGCAAGCTGATGCGCCCCAAGCGCCTGCCCTCGAACCTCTTCCAGTTCCGCCCCGGCACCGGCGCCGAGCGCTGCGTGCTCGACTGCATCAACGCGCTCAATAACGGCGCCGACCTGCTGTGGATCGAGACCGAGAAACCCCATGTCGAGCAGATCGCCGGCATGATGGACAAGGTGCGCGAAGTGTGGCCCAACGCCAAGCTGGCTTACAACAACTCGCCCTCGTTCAACTGGACGCTGAATTTCCGCCAGCAGGTTTATGATGCCTGGAAGGCCGAGGGCAAGGATGTTTCGGCTTATGACCGCGCCAAGCTGATGAGCGTGGAGTACGACGCCACCACGCTCGGCCTCGAGGCTGACGAGAAGATCCGCACCTTCCAGCGCGATGCCGCCAAGCGCGCGGGCATCTTCCATCATCTCATCACCCTGCCGACCTACCACACCGCCGCCCTCTCGACCGATAATCTGGCCAAGGAGTATTTCGGCGAGATGGGCATGCTCGGCTATGTCGCCGGTGTGCAGCGCAAGGAGATCCGCGAGGGTATTGCCTGCGTCAAGCACCAGAACATGTCGGGGTCCGACATTGGCGACGACCACAAGGAGTATTTCGCCGGGGAAGCCGCCCTCAAGGCGGGCGGCGTGCACAACACCATGAACCAGTTCGCGGCCTAACCTCCCCCCGAACCAAGGACGGGGGCCAACCCCGCCCGACTGGCAAACTCAGACCCCTGGGCTCACGCCCGGGGGTTTTTCATGCCGGCATGCCGGGCAGGCATGAACACCATGCCTTGGCGCGCGGCGGGCGGATGCCTAATTCAAGGCAAAGCTGGAGGTATCGCCATGATCCGTTCTGTCTCGGCCTTGCTGGTGGGCGCCGCGCTGGGGGGTGGCGCGTATGCCGCCCCCTTGCCCGCCCCGGCCCTTGACCCGCCAGACACGGCCATGCGCGCCACGGCCTTGCTCTCGGGCGGGTGTTTTTGGGGCATGCAGGGGGTGTTTGAGCATGTGAAGGGGGTGATCCGGGTTTATGCCGGCTATACGGGCGGGGCGGCGGATACGGCGCATTATGAGCAGGTCTCCACCGGCACCACGGGACATGCCGAGAGCGTGGAGATTTTATTCGACCCGCGCGTGGTGTCTTACGGCACGATCTTGCGGGTGTATTTTTCGGACGCCACCGATCCGACGGAGCTGGATTTTCAGGGGCCCGACCAGGGGCCGCAATATCGCGGCGAGATTTGGGTTGAGAGCCCGGCGCAGCGCCAGGTGGCGGCGGCTTATATTGCCCAGCTGAGCCGGGCGCATGTGTTTGGGGCGCCGATTGTCACGCGCATCGACCCGGCGGGGGCGTTTTATGAGGCCGAGGGTTACCACCAGGATTTCATGGTGCGCCACCCGGACAACCCGTATATTTTGATCAATGACGCGCCCAAGCTGGCGGCGCTGCAGGCGGATTTTCCGGCGCTCTATCGTGCCTTGCCCGTGCGGGTGACGCCATGATCGCCCGGCGGAGCGTGCTGCTGGCGCTGCTGGCGGGCCCGGCCTGGGGCGCGGCGCCGGTGCAGTGGCGGGCTTTGACCGACGCCCAATGGCGGGCGCGGCTGACGGCCCAGCAATATTATGTGCTGCGCGAGCAGGGCACGGAATATCCCTTCACCTCGCCCTTGCTGGGAGAGCACCGGCAGGGCGTGTTTGGGTGCGCGGGGTGCGGGCTGGCGCTGTTTTCATCGGCCACCAAATATGACAGTGGCACGGGCTGGCCGAGCTTTTATGCGCCGCTGCCGGATGCGGTGGAAACGCGGCCCGATGACAGTTTGGGGATGACACGGACGGAGGTGCATTGCCGGCGCTGCCTGGGGCATTTGGGGCATGTTTTTCCCGATGGGCCGCCGCCGACGGGGCTGCGCTATTGCATGAACGGCGCCGCGCTCATGTTCACGCCCGCCAAACAAAACTGAAACGATCAAAAGTTTTTGCGGGGTTTGGGGCGCTTTTTACAAAAAGCGCCCCAAGGATTCCGCCCCTTTTTTGAAAAAAAGGGGCGGCCCCAAAAAACTTTTGAAACTTTTGGGCCTTGGGGGTCAGGCGGGTTCGAGCACCTGCAGGGCCGCGGCGGTGTTGGAGATGGGGATGTGGTAGTTGCGCACCACCTCGCGCGCCGCGCCGCCCAGAATGCCGCGCCCGACGATCCAGTTGAGAATCTCGGCGCCCTGGCTGCCCGCCAGCTCGACGATCTCATGCGAGGAATAGCGGGTCAGCAGCTCGGGCTTGTTGATGAGCGCGTTGAGGCAGAGATCATCGAACTCAGGATTCAAGAACCCCGCGCGCTCACCCTCGAGCTGGTGCGACAGCCCGCCGGTCGAGAGCACCACCACGTTCAGATCCTGCGAAAACGCCCGGATGGCCTGGCCGATGGAGCGGCCGAACGCCAGGCAGCGGCGGGCGGAGGGCAGCGGGTGCTGCACGGTGTTGATGGCGATGGGCACGATGCGGATGCCCTCCCACCCCGCGGGCCACATGAGCTGGAGCGGCACGGTGCAGGCATGATCGACCAGCATCTCCTGGCAGGTGGTGACATCGAACTCATCGGCCACGGCCTGCTCGATGATGGCCCAGGACAGGTCGGGCGCGCCCTGCACGGGCGGCACGGTGGGAATGCCCCAGCCCTCATCCTCGGAGGTGTACAGCCCCGCCGCGCCGATGGCGAAGGTGGGCATTTTATCGAGGAAGAAATTCAGCCCGTGATCGTTATAAACCACCACCGCCACGTCGGGCTTGGCGGCGTGCAGCCAGTCGCGCGCGGGAGGGAAGGCATCGAAGAACGGCTTCCAGTAAGGTTCTTGTTGCAGGCCCTTGGCGATGGCGCCGCCGATGGCGGGGATGTGCGAGGTGGAAACGGAGCCGATGATCTTAGACATTGGTGAGCCTCCCGGCTTTGACGTCTTCGTTGTGGACCGAATAGGCTTGCAGGCGGGCCTTGAACTCATCGACGGTGAGGCCGGTTTGCTGGGCGCCGAGATCCTGCACGTTGAGGCCGAAAATGCCGGCGAACTTGGCCAGGTAATAAACATTGCCCCCCGCCTCGATGAGCTTGGCGACGGTGCGCGAGCGGATCGCCTCGCGCTGCTGGGGGGTGAGGCCGTATTTGGCGCAATAGGCGTCCTCGTCAGCCTTGAAGGCGGCGCGGTTCTCGGGCGCGTTGAGGGAGAAACACATTTTGTTGAGGGCATAGCCCCGCATGGCATAGGCACCGGTGAAAACCGGGGTGCCGGGAATAGGTTTGGCTGACATTTCCACTCCTGGGTTGACGGCGCCGGGATGCTTGGCGCCCGGCTGGTGGAGGGATTTAGGAAAATGCCGCCCGGCGAGGGTAGCGCGAAGCCGGTGCGGGGGTGAAAGTTTTTGCTATAGATGGGCCATGGAACCACCCCTGAAGCCCCGCTGGCTGCGCGTCGCGCTGGCGATTTTCGAGCATGGCAGCGCGCTGCGCGCGGCCGAGACCGTGCATCTCTCGGCGCCCGCCGTGCTGGGCGCGCTGGGCAGCCTGGAGGGCGCGCTGGGCGAGAAACTGTTTGAGCGCCACGCCACCGGCATGCGCCCGACCGAGGCCGGAGCGGGGTTTTGCCGGCGGATCAAGACCGCCCTGGCCGAACTGCGCGAGGCCGAGACCGCGCTGCATGCCAAGCGGCGCTTCGCGGGGATGGTCGATCTCGTGCATCTGCGCGCGCTGCTGGCGTTGCAGGAGGCCGAGAGCGTGGGCGCGGCCGCGCGGGCGCTGGGGCTGGCGCAACCCACGCTCCACCGCGCCGCGCGCGAGCTGGAGGCCCTGGCCGGGGTGACGCTGTGGGAGCGCGCCGGGCGGGGGCTGCGCCCGACCTGGGCGGCGCGGCGGCTGGGCGAACATGCCGGGCGCATGCAGGCCGAACTGCGCTTAGGGGTGGACGAGTTGCAGGAGGCGCACGGGCTGAAGGCCGGGCGGCTTTATGTGGGGGCGCTGCCGCTGGCGCGCTCGCACTGGCTGCCCGCCGCGCTGGCGCGCACGCTGGACGATTATCCGCGGGCGGAAATCGACATCATGGACGGGCCTTACGACCAGCAGCGCGCCGCGCTGCGGGCCGGGCGGATTGATTTGATTTTGGGGCCGCTGCGCGCGGACAGCCCCGAGATCGCGCAGGAATGGCTGTTTTTCGACCCGCTCACCATCGTCACCGGGCCGGGCCATGCGCTGGCCGGGGCCACGGGGCTGAGCCGCGCCGCGCTCGAGGCGCTGGACTGGATATTGCCGCCCCAGGGCACGCCCTCGCGCCTGGCGTTCGAGGCGTATCTGCACGGCCAGGGGGCGCGCGTGCCCGAGCATGCCATCGCCTGCAATTCGCTCATCACCATCCGCGCCTTGCTGCGCGCCACCCCGCGCGCGGCCGTGCTCTCGAAACGCCAGATCGGGGCGGAGCTGGCGCGGGGTGAGCTGGTGGCGGTGGGGGCGCCCATTGCCGGCTCGGCCCAGCCGGTGGGCATTGCCACGCGGCCCGCTTTTCGCCCCTCAGGGCTGGTGGGGGCGTTTCTCCAGCATGCCCGGGATGTGGCCGGCGAGATCGGCCGCGGCCAGGCGTAGCGCCGCCATGCAGGCATGCTGGACGCGGGTGGGGGTGAAGTCTCGCCGGAGGCTGAGGCCGATGGGACGGGCCGAGCCCGGCAGGGGCGCGGCCAGGGCGGCAAGCTGGCCGGTGGCCAGCTCGAAACGCACCTGGGAGCGGGAGAAAATGGCCGCGCGGTCGCTGGCGAGCAGCAGCCCGCGCGCCGCCACCAGGGAGCTGCACTCGATGACCTGGGCCGGCGGCGCCACCTGGGCGGCGGTGAAAAAGGCCGTGAAGATGGCCCGCGCCGGGGTGCCCTGGCGGGGCAGCACCCAGCCCAGCCGGGCCAGCGCCTGGGCGGTGGGCGGCGCCTGGAGGGCGGGGTGGTTGGGGCGCACGATGATGGCGAGCGGCTCGGTGAAGAACGCCTCCTGGATGATGTCTGGGCCGGGGGCGGGAGTGCGGAGCGCGCCGATGATGAAATCTATGCGCCCATGGCGCAGGCCGTGCAGCAGCTCGGCATAGGGGCCATCGATGATCTGGAGCCGCACCTCGGGGTAGCGGGCGAGCAGGGCGGTGGCCGCCTGGGGGATGAGGGCCGAGCGCGCCAGCGGCAAGGCGCCGATGGTGACCGTGCCATCCATGAGGCCGCGCAGCTCGCGCAGGCCCTCGGCGCCCTGGCGCAGCTCGGTAAAGGCCAGCGCCGCCGCGCGGGCGAGCAGACGGGCCTCGGGCAGGGGCTCCAGCCCCTGGCGGGTGCGGGTGAAAAGCGGGGTGGCGCTCAAGCCCTCGAGCCCAATGAGGGCGCGGTGCAGGCTTTGCTGGGTCATGCCGAGCAGGCGGGCGGCCTGGGCGGCGGAGCGGGCCTCGACCATGGCGGCGAGCGCCCGCCACTGGGTGGCGCTGGCCTGGCGGTGCAGGGGCGGCGCGCCGGGCAGGGCACGCTCGGCGGCGCGCAGCCCCTCGAACGCGCGGGCGATGCGGGGAAGGAACAGCTTGCCCTCGGGCGTGAGCGCCGTGCCCTGGCCCGAGCGCGCGAACAGCGGCGCGCCGAGCGTGGCTTCTAGCCGCGCCAGCCCCTGGGTGAGGGCGGGCTGGGTGAGGTGCATGGCCTGGGCCGCGCGCGAGATGGCGCCGCCCTGCGCCACCGCCAAGGCAGCGGCGAGGTGGCGGAAATTGAACGGGACACTCGCGGGCATGGGGCAAGCCTACAGCAAAAACTTATGCGAGGCGACGGTGTTTGTATTGGCGCGCCGGGGCCGGGTGGCGGTAATGAAGGGGACCTAACCAGAACAGATGCGGGGAAGCCGGGCTGGTGCGCCGCCCCCGCCTTGGAGCGAGAAACATGGCTATTGTCGTTGTCACCGAGATTGACCGCGCGGATGCGGGCGTTGCCGAGGCGCTGGGGAAATTTGGCGTCGCCACCGTGCATGAGGCGCAGGGGCGCACGGGGCTGATGGCCTCTTATATGCGCCCCATTTACCGCCCGGCCTGTATCTCGGGCACGGCCGTGACCTGCGAGGTGGCGCCGGGGGATAATTGGATGATCCATGTGGCGGTGGAACAGTGCCGGCCAGGGGATATTCTGGTCGTGACCCCCACCAGCCCGTGCGAGGATGGGTATTTTGGCGATCTGCTCGCCACCTCGCTCAAAGCGCGCGGCGTGCGGGGGCTGATCATCAATGCCGGCGTGCGCGACGTGGCGACGCTGACGGATATGGAATTTCCCGTGTGGTCGAAGGCGATTTTCGCCCAGGGCACGGTGAAGGAGACCATCGCCAATGTGAACGTGCCGGTGGTGTGCGCGGGCGCGCATGTGACGCCGGGCGATGTGATTGTGGCCGATGATGACGGGGTGGTGGTGGTGCCCGCGGCCCGCGCCGCCGGCGTGCTGGCCAAGGCGGAAGCGCGCGAGGCCAATGAAGCCACCAAGCGCGACCAGCTGGCCGCCGGGGTGCTGGGGCTGGATTTGTACAAGATGCGCGAGCGCCTGGCCGAAAAAGGGCTGAAATACGTGAAGCGGCTGGGAGACGCCTGAGCCATGCTGCGCGCCATTCCGGCGACCCTGATGCGGGGCGGCTCCTCGAAGGGGTTGTATTTTCATAAGCACGACCTGCCCGCCGAACCGGCCTTGCGCGATGCCGTGCTGCTGGCCGCCATGGGCTCGCCGGATGTGCGCCAGATTGACGGGCTGGGCGGCGCCCACCCGCTGACCTCGAAAGTGGCGGTGATCTCGCCCTCGGCCCGCCCGGACGCGGATGTGGATTACCTGTTTTTGCAGGTGGTGGTGGACAAGGCCGAGGTCTCGGATTCGCAGAATTGCGGGAATATTCTGGCTGGTGTCGGGCCCTGGGCGATTGAGAACGGGCTGGTGGCGGCCCGAGACGGCGTGACCAGCGTGCGGATTCACATGGTCAACACCGCCAGCGTGGCGGTGGCGCATGTGCCCACCCCCGGCGGCGTGGTGGACTATGAGGGCAACGCGCGCATTGACGGCGTGCCCGGCACGGCGGCGGCCATTGCCATTGACTTCCTCGATATCGCCGGCTCGGCCTGCGGGGCGCTGCTGCCCACCGGCCATGTGGTGGATGAGGTGAACGGCGTGCGCGTGACCTGCGTGGATAACGGCATGCCGGTGGTGCTGATGAAGGCGGCGGATTTTGGCCTCTCGGGCCAAGAAAGCCCGGCGGCGCTGGAGGCCAATGCCGAGCTGAAGCGCCGGGTGGAGGAGATAAGGCTGGCCGTGGGGCCGATGATGAATCTGGGCGATGTGACCAAGAAGACCGTGCCCAAGATGACCCTGCTCTCAAGCCCGTTCGCGGGCGGCGCGGTCTCGACCCGCACCTTCATTCCCCACCGCGTGCATGAGGCGATTGGCGTGCTGGGCGCGGTTTCGGTGGCCACGGGCTGCGTGCTGGCGGGCAGCGTGGGGGCGGAGCTGGCCGAGATTGGCGAGGCTGGCGGCGCGCTGGAGCTGGCGGTGGAGCACCCGACGGGCTTCTTCGCGGTGAGCATGGAAATCGCCGGGACGGGCGCCGATATCGAGGTGAAGCGCGCGGCGCTGATCCGCACGGCGCGCAAGCTGATGAAGGGCGAGCTTTATATTAAAGGCGATGTCTGGCCATGATCTGCCTGCTGGGATTTGGCGAGGTCGGGCAGATTTTCGCCACCGACTGGGGCACGGGCTTTAGCGCCTGGGACGTGAAATTCGCCGACCCCGGCTCGGCGCCCGCCAAGGCGCTGGCCGGGTTTGGGCTGAGTGCCCCGGCCTCGGCCCATGAGGCCGTGCGCGATGCCCGCCTGGTGGTGAGCGCGGTGACCGCCGCCGAGGATGAGGCGGCGGCGCGGGCGGTGGCCGGCGGGTTGGCGGCGGGGGCTTATTTTCTGGATGTGAACTCGGCCTCGCCAGGGCAGAAGCGGCGCGCGGCCGAGGTGATTGAGGCCGCCGGCGGGCGCTATGTGGAGGGGGTGATCATGTCGCCCATCGGCCATAAGCGTTTGGCCTCGCCCTTGCTGCTGGGCGGGCCGCATGCCGCGGAGTTCGAGGCCGTGGCCCGCGCGGCGGGGTTTGGCGGCGCCAGGGTTTATGCCGCGGAGATCGGGCTGGCCTCGGCCACCAAGCTGTGCCGCTCGGTGATGATCAAGGGCATTGAGGCGCTGCTGACCGAATCTCTGCTGACCGCGCGCCATTACGGCGTGGAGGCCGAGGTGCTGGGCTCGCTCGGTGATTTTTTTCCCGGTCAGGACTGGGAAAAACTGGCTTATTACATGATCGGCCGGGGCTTGCAGCATGGCGCCCGGCGCGCCGAGGAAATGCGCGAGGCCGCCGAGACCGTGGCCGAGGCCGGGCTGGTGCCGCTGATGAGCGTGGCCATTGCCGCGCGCCAGGACCTCTCGGCCGGATTGAGACACGCGTTTGAGGAACCAGACCTGCCCGCCATGCTCGATGCCATGGCGCGGCCCAAATGAAGGACAGTTCATGATTATTGATTGCCACGGCCATTACACCACCGCGCCGGACCCCCACCAGAGCTACCGCGCCAACCTGCTTGACTGGGCGGCCCAGGGCAGCGGCGAGCCGCCCGCGCGGCTGGCGATCTCGGATGACCAGATCCGCGAGAGCATCGAGCTGAACCAGCTGAAGCTGCTGCATGAGCGCGGCGCGGACATGACCATTTTCTCGCCCCGCGCCTCGGCCATGGCGCCCCATGAGGGCAATGCGCGCGTGTCGCTCGACTGGTCGCGCGCCAATAACGACCTGATCAAGCGGGTGGTGGATATGTACCCGCAAAATTTCGTGGGTGTGTGCCAGCTGCCGCAATTTCCCGGCGCCTCGCTCGAGGCCTCGATCGAGGAACTCAAGCGCTGCGTCAATGAGCTTGGGTTTATCGGCTGCAACCTCAACCCCGACCCCTCGGGCGGGCATTTTTCGGCGCCGCCCATTTATGACCGCTATTGGTATCCGTTTTTCGAGGCGATGGTCGAACTCGACGTGCCGGCGATGATCCATGTCTCGGGCTCGTGCAATGGCTGCTTCCACGCCACTGGGGCTTATTACATCGCCGCCGACACCACCGTGTTCATGCAGCTGATCCAGGGCGATCTGTTCAAGGATTTTCCGGCGCTGCGGCTGATCATTCCCCATGGCGGCGGCGCGGTGCCGTTTCATTGGGGGCGCTACCGGGGGCTGGCCGATATGCTCAAGCGCCCCAGGCTGCGCGAGCATGTGATGAAGAATGTTTATTTCGACACCTGTGTTTATCATCAGCCGGGCATCGATCTGCTGTCGCGGGTGATCGATGTGGACAATATTTTGTTCGGCTCGGAAATGGTCGGCGCGGTGCGCGGGATTGACCCCGAGACCGGGTTTTATTTCGACGACACCAAGCGCTATATCGACGCGCTGGCGATTTCGGATGACGACAAGGCGAAGATTTTCGAGGGCAATGCGCGCCGGGTGTTTCCGCGGCTCGATGCCATATTGACCGCGCAGGGGCGCTGAAACCAAACGGGCCATGGCAAAAACCTATAGCCCGGGCCGGGCTTTGAGCAGCCCCGCCAGGAAACGCCCTGGTATGAGCGACCGCAAGCAAACAAGCCGCCCGCGAGGCGGCGCAGGAGAGTGAAAGACCGCCGGCAATGACCAGTTTCACCATGGACCCCAAATGGATTCCGTTTCATCCCACCCCTTCCAAGCCGCGCTTCGCGCTGCCGCCAGGCGCGGTGGACGCGCATTGCCATGTGTTTGGGCCGGGCGATGTGTTTCCCTACGCGCCTGAGCGCAAATATACGCCCTGCGACGCGCCCAAGGAAAAACTCTGGGCGTTGCGCGACCATCTCGGATTTTCGCGCAATGTGATCGTGCAGGCGACCTGCCACGGCGCCGATAACCGGGCGTTGGTGGATGCGCTGGCGCACGCGGACGGGCGCGCGCGCGGCGTGGCGACGGTGAGGCGCGACGTGACCGATGAGGAGCTGCGCGCCCTGCACGAAGCCGGGGTGCGCGGTGTGCGCTTCAACTTTGTCAAGCGGCTGGTGAACGCGCTGCCGCGCGACGAGCTGGCCGAGATTGCCGCGCGGATTGCCCCGCTGGGCTGGCATATCGTGATTTATTTCGAGGCGGCGGAGCTGCCCGAGCTTTATGAGTTCTTCGTCGGGCTGCCAGGCATTGTGGTGGTGGACCATATGGGCCGCCCGGATGTGAGCAAGCCGGTGACGGGGCCGGAGTTTCAGCTGTTTGTGAAGCTGATGCGCGAGCATGAGAATTTCTGGAGCAAGGTGACCTGTCCGGAGCGGCTCTCGCTGCAGGGGCCGCCCGAATATGACGATGTGGTGCCGTTCGCGCGCCATATCGTCGAGGCGTTTCCCGACCGCGTGCTGACCGGCACCGACTGGCCGCACCCGAACATGACCACCCATGCGCCCGATGACGGCAAGCTTGTCGATTTCATCGGCAAGATCGCGGTGACGGCGGACTTGCAGCGCAAGCTTTTGATCGACAATCCGATGCGGCTTTACTGGCCCGAGGAGGTTTTGTGATGAGCGAGAAAATTTACGCCGATATTCCCGGCACGGTGATTTTCGACGCCGAGCAGTCGCGCAAGGGGTATCATCTCAACCAGTTTTGCATGTCGCTGATGAAAGGCCCGAACCGCGCGCGGTTTTTGGCCGATGAGCGGGCTTATCTGGATGAATGGCCGATGAGCGAGGACCAGAAACTGGCCGTGCTGGCGCGCGATTATAACCGCATGATCGCGCTGGGCGGGAATGTGTATTTTCTGGCGAAGATCTTCGCCACCGACGGCAAGAGCTTTCAATATGCCGCGGCGCTGATGACGGGCATGAGCCAGGAGGCTTATGCGAAAATGATGCTGGGGGGCGGGCGCAAGGTGACCGACCCGATTGGCGATGTGAACCAGGGGAGGGCCGGGTAATGGCGCATATTTCAGCAGGTATTGCGTGCTCGCACGTGCCCGCCATTGGCGCGGCGTGGGATCTGGGCAAGGACCGGGACGAATATTGGAAGCCTTTGTTTGACGGTTTCGAGTTTACCAAGCAATGGGAAAAAGCCAACAAGCCCGATGTGGTGTTTTTGGTTTATAACGACCACGCCACGGCGTTTTCGCTTGAATTGATTCCGACCTTCGCCATCGGGTGTGGCGAGAGCTTCCAGCCCGCCGACGAGGGCTGGGGCGCGCGGCCGGTGCCGGTGGTGGAGGGCGCCCCGGAACTGGCCGCGCATATCGCGCAATCGGTGATCGAGGATGAGTTCGATCTGACCATCGTCAACAAGATGGATGTCGATCATGGGCTGACGGTGCCGCTCTCGCTGATGTTTGGCAAGGTGGAGCAATGGCCTTGCAAGATCATCCCGTTCGCGGTGAATGTGGTGCAGTACCCGCCGCCGTCTGGCAAGCGCTGCTATCATCTGGGCAAGGCGATCGCGCGGGCGATCAAGTCGTTTCCGGAGGATTTGAATGTGCAGATCTGGGGCACGGGCGGCATGAGCCACCAGTTGCAGGGGCCGCGCGCCGGGCTGATCAACCGGGAGTGGGACAATGCGTTTCTCGACCGGTTGATTGAAGATCCCGAAGAACTCTCGAAAATGCCGCATATTGAGTATGTGCGCGAGGCGGGCTCGGAGGGGGTTGAGCTGGTGATGTGGCTGATCATGCGCGGCGCGCTCTCGGAGCAGGTTGATCTGGTGCATCGTTTTTATCACGTGCCGGCGTCTAACACGGCGGTTGGGCATCTCATTCTCAAGAACAGGGATTAAGTCATGAAGGTCATTCTCGCGGGCGCGGGCGCGTTTGGGCAGAAACATCTCGATGCCATCAGGGAGATTGGCGGCATAGAGGTGGTGGGCGTGGTTGGGCGCGAGCTGGAATCGACGCGGGCGGTCGCGCAGAAATACGGCATCGCCAACGCCACCACCGAACTCTCCGAGGCGCTGAAAATTCCGGGCGTGCAGGCCGCCATTTTGGCGACGCCGACGCAGATGCATGCCGCGCAGTCGATTGAATGTTTGCGGGCCGGGGTGCATGTGCAGGTGGAGATTCCGCTGGCGGATTCGTGGGCCGATGCGCAGGCCGTGATGGCGGCGCAACAAGAGACCGGGCTGGTGGCGATGGTTGGCCATACGCGGCGCTTCAATCCCTCGCACCAATATGTGCACAAAAAGATTGCCGGTGGTGAGCTGAAGCTGCAACAGATGAACGTGCAGACTTATTTCTTTCGCCGCACCAACATGAACGCGCTGGGCCAGGCGCGCTCCTGGACGGACCATCTGCTTTGGCACCATGCCGCGCATACGGTGGATTTGTTTCAGTATCAGACCGGCGAGAAGGTGGTGACGGCCAATGCGGTGCAGGGGCCTGTTCATCCGCAGCTGGGCATTGCGATGGACATGTCGATTCAGATGAAATCGGCGTCCGGGGCGATTTGCACGCTCTCGCTCTCGTTTAACAATGAGGGGCCGCTGGGGACGTTTTTCCGCTATATTTGCGACAACGGCACTTATATCGCGCGGTATGACGATCTGGTGAATGGCAAGGAAGAGCCGATCGATGTGACGAAGGTCGATGTGTCGATGAACGGCATCGAGTTGCAGGACCGGGAGTTTTTCAAGGCGATCGCCGAGGGGCGCGAGCCTAATTCCTCGGTGGGCAAGGTGCTGCCTTGCTATGAGGTGCTGGGACAGCTTGAGGAACAGCTGAAACATAATTAAAAGTTTTTTGGTGGTTTGGCCCCTTTTTTACAAAAAAGGGGCCAAGTTTTTGTGGGGGGGTTTTTGTAAAAATCCCCCCACACCCCTTAAAAACTTTTGTTTTTTGGAGCGTGGCGATGGAACGGCGGAATTTGGCGGGCAGGCAGGTGGGGCGGATCGGGTTGGGGTGCATGAATCTCAGCCATGCCTACGGCGTGCCGCCCGCGCGCGAGGTGGCCGAGACCGTGCTGCGCGCCGCGCTCGATTCAGGCGTTGAACATTTCGATACCGCCGCGCTCTACGGGTTTGGCAAAAACGAGGCCCTGCTGGGCGACGTGCTGGCGCCGCACCGGAAGGCGTTTTTTCTGGCCAGCAAATGCGGCATGACCGGCGTGAACGGCAAGCGCGTGATCGATGGCCGGCCGGAAACGCTGACGGCGACGTGTGAAGAGTCGCTTAAAAATTTGCGGACTGATCATATCGATCTTTATTATCTGCACCGCTTGGACAAAACCGTGCCGGTGGAGGACAGCGTGGGCGCGCTGGGCGCGCTGGTGCGGCAAGGCAAGATCGGCGCCATTGGGCTCTCGGAGGTTTCGGCGGCGACGTTGCGCAAGGCGCACGCGGCGCACCCCATTGCCGCCGTGCAGAATGAATATTCGCTCTGGAGCCGCAACCCGGAATACGGGCTGCTGGCGGCCTGCGCGGAGCTGGGCGTGGCGCTGGTGGCGTTTTCGCCCGTGGCGCGCGGGTTTTTGGCCGGCGGCGTGCGCGATACCCAGTTCGCGCCCGGCGATATACGCGCCAACATGCCGCGCTTTCAGGGCGAGAATTTCGCCGCCAATTTGAAGATTTTGGCGGAATTCGAGGCCTATGCGGCAACGCTTGGCGTGACACCGGCCCAGGCCGCGCTGGCCTGGGTGCTGGCCAAGGCGCCGGGCATCCATGCCATTCCTGGCACCACCAGCGTGGCGCATTTGCGCGAGGATCTGGCGGATGTGATGCTCTCGCCCGCGCAGCTGGCCCGGCTGGAAGAGATTGTGGCGCCCGCGAACGTGGCCGGGGCGCGTTACCCGGCGGCGACACAGGCGGAAATCGATACCGAGGAGGCGCCCGGCGCATAGGGTAAGGCCGGCCTGGATCAGGCGGGATGGCGGACAGACCGCGCCCCTTTTCTGGAAAAAAGGGGCGGCCCCGAAAAACTTTTGAGACATACCAGGGGCTCAAAGGCTTTGCTCTCGCCACGCTGCCGGCCACGGAACATGATGACGATAGCGACCAAAAACCAAGAACGGGGGAAATGATGACCGAGATTGTGAACCTGATCATCGGCGCCGGGCAGAGCGCCACCACGGCGAGCTTTGTGCGCCGAAATCCGCTGACCGGCGACGTGGCCACGCGCGCCATCGCCGCGACGCTGGCGGATGTGGCGGCGGCGGCCGAGGCGGCGCAGGCGGCGTTGCCCGGCTGGGCGGCGCTGGGGCCGACCGCGCGGCGCGCGCAGCTGAACAAGGCCGCCGATGCCCTGGCCGCCAAGGGGCCGGCGCTGATTGGCGCCATGATGGCTGAAATTGGCGCCACCAAGGCCTGGGCCGGGTTTAACGTGATGCTGGCGACCAACATGATCCGCGAGGCGGCCGCGATGACCACGCAGATCGGTGGCGAGGTGATTCCCTCGGACAAGCCGGGCTGCATGGCCATGGCGCTGCGCGAGCCGGCGGGGGTGATTTTGGGCATCGCGCCCTGGAACGCGCCGGTGATTCTGGGCGTGCGGGCGCTGGCCATGCCGCTCGCCTGCGGCAATACGGTGATCTTCAAGGCCTCAGAACTCTGCCCGCGCACCCATGCGCTGATCGCCGAGGCCTTTGTGGAGGCGGGGCTGGCGCCCGGCGTGGTGACCATGCTGACCAACGCCCCCGAGGACGCGGCCGAGATTGTTGGGGCGCTGATCGATCATCCCGCTGTGCGGCGAATCAATTTCACCGGCTCGACCAAGGTGGGGCGGGTGATTGCCAAGCGCGCGGCCGAGCATTTGAAGCCCGTGCTGCTGGAGCTTGGCGGCAAGGCGCCCTTTGTGGTGCTCGACGACGCCGACCTGGATGAGGCCGTGAAGGCCGCCGCCTTTGGGGCGTTTTTCAACCAGGGGCAGATTTGCATGTCCACCGAGCGGATTATTGTGGTGGACGCGGTGGCCGATGAGTTTGTGGCCCGCTTTGCCGCCAAGGCCGCCAGCCTGCAGGCGGGCGACCCGGTGGAGGGCGCCAAGCCGCTGGGCGCGGTGGTGGATGCGCGCACCATTGCCCATGTGCAGGCGCTGGCCGCCGAGGCCGTGGCCCAGGGCGCGGCGCAGCTGACCGGCCATGAACCGCCCCGCGGGCTGCTGATGAACGCCACCGTGCTCGACAAGGTGACCCCGGACATGCGGCTGTTCCGCGAGGAAAGCTTTGGGCCGGTGGTCGCCATCATCCGCGCGCGCGATGAGGCGCAGGCGGTTGAGCTGGCCAATGACACCGAATACGGGCTCTCGGCCGCCTTGTTCACCCGAGATATTGCCCGCGGGCTGAAGCTGGCGAAGCAGATCAAGTCAGGCATTTGCCATATCAACGGCCCGACCGTGCATGACGAGGCGCAAATGCCCTTTGGCGGCACCAAGGCCAGCGGCTATGGGCGCTTTGGCGGCAAGGCGGGCATTGATGCCTTTACCGAGCTGCGCTGGGTGACCGTGGAGACCCAGACAGGGCATTATCCGATTTGAGCCGGGGCGGCGTGGCATGAGGCGGCAAACTCATGCCACGCCGCTACGCAAGCGGGGGCGTGACAATGCCACCCGCCCGGCGCTGGCTGGATAATCCGCGCCGCGCATCGCCGGATTGCGGATAGCGCGCTGGCGACATGCTGCACCGCAACATATATTTGTCTGGTAACAGAGGAGCCAGACGATGGGCCTGGGGGCCAGACAGGGGTTGAGACGCTCGGCCAGGCGCGGCCTGAAAGGCTTGCCCTACCGCTTGGCGCGCCAGCTCGAATCCCACGCTTTTGGCCTCACGCCCGAGCAATGGGGCTTCTCGGAAGGGATGCGCGCGGCCGTGGCGGTGAGCGTGATGGTCGCCCTGGCTTATGCCACCCACGACAATATTCTGGCCTGGGCGGCCTTTGCCGCTTTTTGGGCCTGTCTCGCCGACCCCGGCGGCGCCAGGGCGGTGCGCCAGCGCGCCATTGGCGGGTTTGTGCTGGGCGGGGTGGTGACCCTGCCCATTGTCACGCTGGCGGGCGCGCACGGGCCGGTGCATGGCGCCATGGCCATTGCGGCTTGCGTGTTTTTGGCCAACCTTACCCGCGCGCTGGGTGCCAGCGCCACCCTGCCCGGCATTTTGGTGAGCGTGGTGGCGGTGGTGGGGGTGGAATATCCCTGCACGCCCCACCAGGCCCTGCTGCTCGATGCCGCCTTTGCCATGGGCGGCGCCTGGGCCATGCTGTTTTGCCTGTTTCTCTGGCCCGTGCCCGCCTATGTGCCCGCGCGCCGGGCCACCGTCTCGCTGTTTCAGCGCCTGGCCGACATGACCGGCGAATTTCACGCGCTGCTCACCCGCGAGGGCGCCCGGGCCGCGCCCTGGATGCAGGCCAACGCCACCCACCGCCGCGCGCTGCGCCTGGCCATGGCCCGCGCGCAGGCGCTCGTCGACCAGCTTGAAGCCAGCCGCCCGCTCTACGCCGCCAAGCTCGATGCCGCCGAGCGGGTGTTTGCCGCCCTCATCGCCGCCGGGCACGAGCTGGCCACCCACCCCGAGCGCGCCGCCCAGGCCAAACGCCCGCTCTGGCACCTGCACCGCGCGCTCATCCAGGCCGCGCGGGCCACGCGGCGCCAAACCGGCGAAACCGCGCTGTGCCAGACCGCAGAGGCCCTGCTGCGCGATGCCGCCAGCCTGCCGCCCCCGCTCGGCCCGGCGCTGCGCCTGGCCGGACAAAGCCTGGCCAGCCTGGACGCCCAACCCCCCGCCCCCACCCCGCCGCCAACCCCGCGCCGCGCGCCCCTGCACCGCCCCGGCCCCGTGGCCCGCCATGCCGCGCGCATCAGCGCGGGCGTGCTGTTGACCTATGGGCTCTCGGTCTGGCTCGATCTGTCTTTTTCCTACTGGGCCACCATGGCCACCGTCATGGTCATGCAACCCGCCACCGAGGCCACCTGGCCGCGCACGCTCGAACGGATTTTGGGCTCGGTCGGCGGCGGCCTGCTCGCCGCCGCCCTGCTCGCGCTCATCCCCGGCAAGCTCGCGCTGTTTTTGCTCGTCATCCCGCTGGCCGCCCTCACCATTGGGCTGAAATCGGTCAATTACACGCTGTTCGTGCTGTTCCTCACGCCGCTGTTCGTGCTCGTCATCAGCCTGTTCCAGCCGCAAGAGGGCATCCCCATCGCCCGCGCCCTCAATAACGTGCTGGGCGCGCTCATTGGCCTCATGGCCACCGCCCTGCTCTGGCCCGAACCCCAGACCAGCCAGTTCGAACGCCAGCTGGCCGAGGCCGCGCACGCCAACCTCACCTTCGCCAGCCTGGTGCTCGACGCCACCGCCCCCGCCGCCGCCATAGAGGCCGCGCGACGCAATGCCGGACTGAAAAGCTCGCTCGCCGAAACCGCGCTGCGCCGTAAACGCCTGGAAGGCCAAAGCAAACGCGCCAAACTCGATGCCACCGAAACCCTGCTCAGCCAGCTCCGCCTGATCGCCGGGGCCGCCACGGTCGAACATGTGAGCCCCCACCCCGCCAACCCTGAACGCGCCCGCCATTACGCCAGCCTCGCCAACCTCTACGCCGCCCACCTCGCCGCCAACCGCACCTACCCCCTGCCCCCCCCCGAACCCGAACCCGACGACGACCTCGGCCACGCCGTCAGCACCCTCACCGCTCAGCTTCACGCGTAAAAGCTGAAAGCCCGGGGACCGTGCCTGAGGGGGACGCTGTCCCCCTCAACCCCCTGCCAGGGGCCGGGAGGCCCTTGGATCCCATGAGTTAAGCCTCAAAAAAGGGGGCCGCTCCTGCCATCGCGATGGCATGGGCGGCCCCCTTTTTTGAGGCTTGAAAACTTTTGAGGTCCAGGGGCGGAGCCGCAGAAGGTTCCGACGGTGCGTGGCACCGTTGGAAAAGCGGCGGAGGGTCGGCCCCTGGTGGGGGGTCAAGGGGGGCAACGCCCCCCTTGGGCACCAGCCCCGGCGTTTCAGCTTTTACGTGTGACGGTGAAGATGGCGAGGGCGCGGAGCAGGTTGGCGCGGTCGCCGAAGCTTTCCAGGTGGGCGCAGGCTTGTTCGGCGAGCAATTCGGCCTGGGCTTTGGCGCGGTCGAGCCCGAGGATGGAGACCATGGTGGCCTTGCCTTGGGCGGCGTCTTTACCTTTGGTTTTGCCCAAGGTGGCTTCGTCGGCGATTTCGTCGAGCACGTCGTCGTAGATTTGGAAGGCGGCGCCGAGATCTCGGCCATAGGCCGTGATGGCGTGGCGCATGGGGGCGGGGGCGCGGCCGAGAATGGCGCCGGCTTCGGCGGAGTATTGGATGAGGCGACCGGTTTTGAGGGCCTGGAGGCGGGTGATTTCGGCGCCTGAGAGGGTTTTGCCTTCGGATTCCATGTCGATCATCTGGCCGCCGACCATGCCGCGCATGCCGCTGGCCGCGGCGAGGGCCAGGACGAGTTCGATGCGGGCTTCGGGGTCGGCGTGGGTATCTTCCTCGGCCAGCACCTCGAAGGCGCGGGTTTGCAGGGCGTCGCCGGCCAGGATGGCGGTTGCCTCGTCGAATTTCTTGTGGGTTGAGGGCTGGCCGCGGCGCAGATCGTCATCGTCCATGGCGGGGAGGTCGTCGTGGACGAGGGAGTAGGCGTGCAGCATCTCGACGCTGGCGGCGGCGCGGGCCGCGCAGGTGCGGTTGACGCTAAACAGCTTGGCCACTTCCATGACCAGAAAGGCGCGCATGCGTTTGCCGCCATTGAGCACGGCGTAGCGCATCGCCTCGATCAGCTTGGCTTCCGAGGTTTCGGGCACGGCGAGCAGGGCATCGAGCTGGGCTTCGACCAGGCGGGCGGTTTCGCCCAGGGCGTCGAACAGCGCCTGGTTGTCGGGGGGGGCAGCGGGCGCCATGGGTTATTCCTCGGTTTTGAGAGAGAGTGTGCCGTCGGCGCGGGCCACGATGGCGGCCACGCGGGCTTCGGCCTGGGCGAGTTTGGCCTCGCAATGGGCTTTGAGCGCCGCGCCGCGCTCATAGGCGGCAATGGCGTCTTCGAGTTTCTGCTGGCCCGATTCCAGGCCGCGCACGATGGTTTCCAGGGCGCTCAGCGCCTCTTCAAAGGAGAGGCTGGCGATTTCGGGCTGTTCGGTCATGGGTTCACCCGTACCGCCAGCGTCCGATCGTTTCAAGCCGTACGGCTTGAAACGTGAATCGGCCGCTTATCAGCCGCAAAAATCACAACCGCATCAGCGCCCGCACATGGGCGGCCACCGAGGCCGCGAGGGCGTTGAGGTCGTAGCCGCCTTCGAGCAGCGAGACCACGCGCCTGGGGCACAGCTGGTCGGCCACCGCGAGCAGTTCCTGGGTGATCCAGGCGAAGTCGGATTCGCGCAGGCGGAGCTGGGCCATGGGGTCGGCGGCGTGGGCATCGAACCCGGCCGAGATGATGAGCAGTTCGGGGGCGAAGGCGGTGAGCGCGGGGAGGATCTTGGTCTCCCACACGGCGCGGAACACCTCGCCATTGGTGCCGGGCACCAGCGGCACGTTGAGGATGTTGTTGGCAACCCCTTTTTCGGCCGCCAGCCCGGTGCCGGGGAAGCTCGGGGATTGGTGGGTGGAGGCGTAGAACAGGCCGGGGTCCGCGGCGAAGATGTGCTGGGTGCCGTTGCCGTGATGGACATCGAAATCGACCACCGCCACGCGCGTGATGCCCCAGCGCGCGCGGGCATGCAGGGCCGCCACGGCGGCGTTGTTGAAAAAGCAGAAGCCCATGGCGCGGTCGCGCTCGGCGTGGTGGCCGGGCGGGCGGGTGGCGACGAACGCGGCCTCCGCCCAGCCCTCGAACACCGCATCGACCGCCGCGCAGGCGCCGCCGGCGGAGCGGAGCGCGGCCTCGAGCGTGCCGGGGCCAAAGACCGTATCGCCGTCGATCACCGTGTCGCGGTCGCGGGGCATGGCGATGAGGGCGTCCACATAATCGGAATCATGGGCGGCCTTGAGTTGGGCGAGGCTGGCCTGGGGGGCCTGCTCGCGCAGCAGGGCGGCGAAATCGGGGCCGTCGAGCACGCGCATGATGTAGCGCAGCCGGTCGGCGCATTCGGGGTGGTCCTCGCCGGTTTCGTGGCCGTATGAGGCGGGGTGCGTGAAAAGTGCCACGGTCATGGCGTTTCCTCCTTGCGCTTGAGCGAGAGGCTGAAAACCCCCTTGGTCTCGCTGCTGGCGATGAGCGCATGGCCGGCCTGGGCGCAGAGATCCCTGAAATCCGCGACCGAGGCGGGGTCGGTCATCAGCACCCGCAATTTCTCGCCCGGCCCCATGAGGCGGAGCGCGCGCGCGGCGCGCAGCACGGGTAAAGGCGATTTTTGGTATTGTGCATCTATGAAACGTTCACCCATGGGGGGAGCATGCCCCTTGCGCGATGTTTGGGCAAGGCGCGGCGCGCCAGGCCGGCGGAGACACGGCCAAGCCCCCAGGCAACGCTTGGGCAAGATAATAAAAAAACGTGCAAAAGCTTTTGGCGCGCGGCCCTTTTTTCAAACCGGGCCGCCGCTTTCCGCCATTAAAAAACCCCGGCAAAACCGGGGTTTTTAGAGCGGGATGCTTTGTCACACACCCGCTCCAGGCATATTTTAACGATCAATTTCAGTGGGTTAGCTTGCGTCTGTCGACTTAATCCAACCCCATGTCGATCGAAGGGCGGATGTGGAGGCTTTTGGCGAAAAGCGCCCACATCCGCAAAAATTTGATTACTTCTTGCGCGCGCCGATGCCGGCGAATTTCTTGTTGAACTTGGCGACCTGGCCGCCCGTGTCAACGATGCGCTGCTGGCCGGTCCAGGCGGGGTGCGACTTGGGGTCGATGTCGAGACGCAGGGTCTCGCCTTCCTTGCCCATGCACGAGCGGGTCTTGAACTCGGTGCCATCGGTCATGATGATGGTCACTTCGTGGTAGTCCGGGTGAATATTCGCCTTCACGGTCACAGCTCCAAAATCTGGCACCCCCGATCCCGACCGGAGGCAATTGAAGGCGAGGCTTTACTGGCTGGGCGCGCAAGACGCAAGGTAGATTCGCAGAAATCCGCCTTTTGCGCCGGGCTTGGGCGCGCTAACCCGAACACGCCACCCAAATTAGAGGGCAAGACCATGATCCGCGCCTTGGCCATATTGCTGCTCTGCCAGCTCGCCGGCACCATTTTGCAAACGGCATCGGGCCTGCCGCTGCCCGGCCCGGTCATCGGGCTGGTGCTGCTGCTGGGGGCGCTGTTTTTGCGCGGCGGCCCAAGCGTGGAGCTGCGCGACACCTCGGCCGGGCTGCTCAAATATCTGGGCGTGCTGTTTGTGCCGGCCGGCGTGGGGGCAGTGGGCGAGCTGCCCACCTTGAAGGCCAACTGGCTGGCGCTGGTGGTGGCCATTCCGGTTTCCACCGTGCTGGGGCTGATCGTCACCGGAGCCGCCATGCAGTTTTTTCTGCGCCGCCAGGAGGCCAAGGCCCGTGCATAACATCCTGCCTTTGCCGATCTTTCATGTCTGGGTGTATCTGCAAACCCAGCCGCTGCTGTGGCTCACCGTCACGCTCTGCCTGTATGAGCTGGCCCGCGAGCTCGACCGCTTCGCCGGGCACAAGGCGCTGACCAACCCGACCGTGCTGGCCATTATAGCCACGGGCGCGGTGCTGTTGCTCACCCATACCAGCTATCAGACCTATTTCGCCGGCGCGGTCTATATTCATTTTCTGCTCGGCCCCGCCACCGTGGCGCTGGCCGTGCCCATGTATGCCAACCGCAAGGTCATAGGCCGGCATGCCGGGGCCATTTTGGCCGCGCTGGCGCTGGGCTCGCTCACCGCCATGGGCTCGGCGCTGGCCTTGGGCCGGCTGCTCGGCGCCACGCACCCGGTGCTCATGTCGCTCGGGCCGAAATCGGTGACATCGCCCATCGCCATGGGCATTGCCCAGGCGCTCGGCGGCATTCCCTCGCTCGCCGCCGTGTTTGTCATGATCACGGCCATGTTCGGGCTGCTGGTGTTTCCCACCGTCTTCCGCCTCGCCGGCATTACCGACTGGCGGGCCAGGGGGCTGGCCATGGGCACGGCCCTGCATGGGCTCGGCACCGCGCGCATGATCGCGCTCGATGACACGGCCGGCGCCTTTGCCGGGCTGGCCATGGGGCTGAACGGGCTGTTTACCGCCATCGTGCTGCCGCTGGTGGTGTCGGTTTTTGGCTTGTAGCCAAGAAAACGGCCCCTTTTTTGGCAAAAAGGAGCCGTGTCAGAAAAATTCAGGCCTTATGCCATCCCGCCAGATGTTTGACCCTTCGGGTACCGTGGCGGGATGGTGTATTTATTTGAGTTTGCGCGTGGCCGGCTGGCCTTATCAGTACATATGCTGGCCGCCATTGATCGACAGCGTCGAGCCGGTGATGAAATCGGCGTCGTCGGCGGTGAGGAAGGCGACGCCGCGCGCGATGTCGTGGGCCGTGCCCAGGCGCCCGCGGGGGATTTTGGCGATGATCTTCTCCAGCACGTCGGGTGGCACGGCGCGCACCATGTCGGTGTCCACATAGCCGGGCGCCACGGCGTTCACGGTCACGTTATAGCGCGCGCCTTCCTGGGCCAGGGCCTTGGTGAAGCCGTGAATGCCCGACTTGGCGGCGGCGTAGTTGACCTGGCCATACTGGCCGGCCTGGCCGTTGATCGAGCCGATATTGACGATGCGGCCGAACTTGTTGCCCTTCATGCCATCGAACGTGGCTTTGCACAGGTTGAAGCAGGAGCCGAGATTGGTGTCGATCACGGCATCCCACATATCGCGCGACATTTTGCCAAACACAGAGTCACGGGTGATGCCGGCATTGTTGACCAGCACCTCGATATGGCCGCCATGGCGGGCCTCGATGTCCTTGACGGCGGCCAGAGCCTCTTCGTAGTTGCCGGCGTCGAATTTGAGGGCCTCGATGCCGGTGGAAGCGGTGAAGGAGGCGGCGGCCTCGGCATTGCCGGCATAAGAGGCGACAACAATGCGCCCGGCTTGTTTGAGGGCCGTGCTGATCTGGGCCCCGATGCCGCGGGTGCCGCCGGTGACGAGTGCGATGCGAGCCATGTTTTTCTCCTCCTGGTTTTAGCTCACGCTAATCCGGTCCACGCTCCCTGAAAAGCCGCCAAATGAACCTGTTCGCGCAATATTTTCAGTCAACGCCCGGTAGCGCCTGTTTGGCCGCAAACCGTTCGGCGCGCAAACGCTCTCGTTATGCTCCAGAACAGATCAGAACAAATCAATGCCCGCCCGGCGCGCCCGGGCCGCTCACCCGGCGCAAAAACAGCGTGGCGATGAGCGCCACCACCATGCCCACGCCGAGCAGGGCAAAGGCATCGCCATAGGCGAAATAATCGGCCTGGAGTCTGATCGTTTCCCCGATCAGCTGCACGGCCTGCCCGCGCGCGGCGGCGGCGCCCATGGTGCCGTGGGCGGTGAAATAGGCCTCCAGACCCGACAGGCGGGCGCGCGTGGCGGGGTTGAGCAGGCTGACATCGGCGTTGATGATGTTCGAGTGAAATTTCTCGCGGTTGGTGACGAAGGTTTGCGTGACCGCGATGCCGATGGCCCCGCCAAGGTTGCGCAGCATGTTGAAGAGCGCCGAGGCCGAGCCCGTCTCGGCCACCGCCAGCCCGGAGGTGGCGATCATGGTGATGGGGGGAAACACCATGGCCTGGCCAAGCGCGCGCACGAGGTTGGGCACCAGCATTTGCGGCCCGGACTGGTCGGGGCCGAGGGTCATGTTCATGAACGAGCTGACGGCGAACAGGAAAAACCCCAGCGCCAGCAGGTGGCGGGGGTCGAAGCGGCGCATGAGATAGGGCATGCACGGAATGATGACGAGCTGGGGCAGGCCGATCCAGGCCATGACCGCGCCGGCCTGGCGGGCCGAATAGCCGTGCGCCACCGCCAGATACAGCGGCACCAGATACACGGCCGAATAGAGCACGAAGCCAAGCATGAAATTGGCCACCGAGACGAAGCCGAAATTCCAGCGCGTGAACAGGCGCAGATTGACCAGCGGCGCCTTGTTGCCCGGGCGCAGCTCCTGGACGAGAAAGACCGTGAGCGCGAGGGCCGAGAGAATGGACAGGCGCAGGATGAAGGGCGAGCCGAACCAGTCATCCTTGTTGCCTTCCTCGAGCACCACCTGCAACGTGCCCAGCCCCACCGCGATGGTGGCCACCCCCAGCCAGTCGCCGCCATAGAGCAGCTCCAGCTTCATGGGCGCGGGCTTGAGCCCCCAGGCCAGCGCCGCCACCATCAGCGCGCCGGGCGCCAGATTGAGGAAGAAAATGTAGCGCCAGCCATATAGATCGGTGATCGCCCCGCCGACCGTGGGGCCGATGGCGGGGGCGAAGGTGGCGGTGAGGGCAAAGGCCGCGAACCCCACCGGGCGCACGCGCTCGGGCAGCAGGAGCATCACGCATACCAGGGCAAGCGGAATCAGCACCCCGCCCGAAAACCCCTGCAGCGCGCGCATCACCACCATCTCGGGGAAGTTGGAGGCCAGCCCGCAGGCCACCGAGAAAAACAAAAACAGCAGCGTGGAGGCGATGAGGTAGCGCTTGAGCGAAAATACCTGCGAGAGCCAGCCCGAAAGCGGGATGACGATGATCTCGCCGATCAGATAGGCGGTGGAGATCCAGCCGCCATCATCGAGCCCGGTGCCGATGCCGCCCTGGATGTCGGGCAGGGAGGTGTTGACCACCTGGATGTTGAGCACCGCCATGAAGGCGCCGATCATGGCGCCCGCCACCGCGACGAGGTTGCGCGTGGGCAGCTTGCCGGGGCCGGGCTGGCTCACGGGTGGGCGCGCGTGTCGATCTCGGGCTCGACCGACATGCCCGGGCGCAGCTTGCCGATCAGGTCCGGTGTGAGGTCGAGCACGATCTTGACCGGCACACGCTGGACGATCTTGGTGAAATTGCCGGTGGCGTTGTCGGGCGGCAGCAGGGCGAATTCCTGGCCCGAGGCGGGGAAGACGCTGTCCACATGGCCTTGCACGGTGAGGTCGGGGAAGCCATCCACATGCACGCTCACGCTTTGGCCGGGGCGGATGGCCTCGATCTGGGTCTCCTTGTAATTGGCGACCACGTAAACCTGGCTGAGCGGCACGATGGCCATGATCTCGGCGCCGGGCTGGAGATAATCGCCGAGCGCCACGGTCTTGTCGCCCACCACGCCGTCAAAGGGCGCCCGGATCTGGGTGTTGCTGAGATCGAGCGCGGCCTGGGCCGCGTGGGCGCGGGCGCCGGCGAGCTGGGCGGTGAGCACCGCCAGCTCGGCCTGGGCGGCATCGAGATTGGCCTGATCGGCGCTGACCTGGGCGCTGGCGGTGGCGAGCGTGGTGCTGGCCGCCTGGGCCTGCTGGCGGGCGCTGGCGCCATTGGCCGAGAGCGCGGCGTAGCGCGCGGCATCGGCGCGGGCAAAGCCCAGCCTGGCGCGCGCGGCCGCGAGGGCGGCCCGCGCCGCCTCGATGCGCGCCGATTGCAGGGTGAGCCCGGCCTGGGCATTGGCCACCTCGGCCTGGGCGGCGGCGAGGGCGTTTTGGTAGTCGCGCGGGTCGATCTCGGCCAGCAGCTGGCCCTGCTTCACGCTCTGGTCCTGCAACACATCCACCGCCGTGACATAGCCGGGGATTTTGGCCGCGATCAGGCTCGAATCGGCGGCCAGATAGGCATCATCGGTGCTGACATAATATTGCCCGATCAGCCAATATTCGGCCGCCCAGGCGAGCAGCCCGATGATGAGCAGCACGGCGGCGCCGGGCAGCAGAAAACGCACGGGAGAGGTGGAAGGTGGAGTGTCAGACACGTTGACCCTATGGAGTGACCGCCCCGGACATTGTCGTTTGGGGCTAAAAAAGCAAGCCCGGGTACCCCAACAAAAAACGCCGCCGGGCGGGGCCGGGCGGCGTTTTGGCGGGTTCTGGCTTATGAGTTAGAGGCGGATTCAGGTATAAGATGCAATCGCGCGGCGATTTGCTCTTATGTCATCCGGCTCTACAGCTTTTCGACCTGGCTGTATTCGAGATCGACCGCGGTGGGGCGGCCGAAGATCGAGACCATGACCTTCACGCGGCTCTTTTCCTCGTCCACTTCCTCGACCACGCCGTTGAACGAGGTGAACGGACCATCGGAGACGCGCACCTGCTCGCCCACCTCGAAGGTGACGGCGGGACGGCGCGCCTCGGCGCCCTCGGCGCTCTGCTTCATGATCCGCTCGGCCTCGGCGTCGGTGATGGGGGTGGGCTTGTGGCGGTTGCCCAGAAAGCCGGTGACTTTCGGGATGTCCTTGACCAGATGCCAGGTGTCATCGGTCATCACCATGTTGATGAGCACATAGCCGGGGAAGAATTTCCGCTCGGTGTTCACCTTCTGGGCACGGCGCACCTCGGTCACTTCCTCGGCGGGCACCACGATCTCGCCGAGATGATCGGCGAAGCCCTTCTGCTCGGCCTGTTCCTTGATCTGCTGCGAGATCTTCTTCTCGAAGCCCGAATAGACGTGCAGCACATACCAGCGCATCTTGGCCATGGGTAATTCCTTATGCCCCGACGCCGAACAGCCAGCGCATGAGCGCGCCGATGATCTCATCCACCGTCAGGAAGAAGAGCGCGGCAATGACGACGAGGGAAAGCACGAGCGCCGTGGTCTGCACGGTTTCCTTGCGCGAGGGCCAGGTGGTCTTCGCCGCCTCGGCGCGCACGTCGCGCATATATTTCACCAGGTCGAACGCCAAAGCCGAACTCCGAAAAACGGATAATAGAACAAATTTTGCTGGAAAAGGATGGCAGGGGCGGAGGGTCTCGAACTCTCAACCTCCGGTTTTGGAGACCGGCGCTCTAACCAATTGAGCTACGCCCCTATCCGTACCAGCTAGGAGAACGCCTTCCACACTCTGGCGCGCCTGCTGTCAAGTGTCACCGGCAACCGGCGACCTCTTTTCGTGCCTCTAGCTGCATTGACAGCCGCGCACAAGAGGGCGGAAGACGCGAATTTTTGGGGATTTGGAGCGGGTGACGGGAATCGAACCCGCACAGCCAGCTTGGAAGGCTGGGACTCTACCATTGAGCTACACCCGCGTGAAAGCACCGTTACGGCAAACACAGGGGGCGAGTAAACCCCACGGCGCCCGGGCGCCCCGAATGGCGCATGGAAAAAGCGCAACGGAAACTCACAAGACCAGCATTTTCTGAGGAATTTGGTGGAAGGGGTTGGATTCGAACCAACGTAGGCGCACGCCAACGGATTTACAGTCCGTCCCCTTTAGCCACTCGGGCACCCTTCCGGTGGGGCGACCCTTTGGCCGATCCTGCGTTGGTTGTCAACGCATCTTCACAAGGATAGTGACAGCCCATGACCCAGAAGCGCCCCCACCCCGGCAAGCCCCGCCACGCCGATGACCGCCCCCGCCACGCCCCCGCCGGCAAGCCGGGCGCGCAGCCCCCGCGCCCAAACCGCGAGGCGATGCGCGGCCCCAAGCCGGCGACCGAGGAACCGCGCGCGCGGCCCGAGCGTGGCGAACGGCCCGAACGCGCTGAGCGACCCGAGCGTGGCGAGCGCCGGGGCGGCGGGCACGGTCCGGCGCCCGCGCCCCACGGCGCGGTGTGGCTTTACGGCACCCATGCGGTGGGCGCGGCGCTGCAAAACCCGCACCGGCGCCTGCGCCGGCTGGTGATGACCGAAGACGCCCAGGCCGCGCTGGCCGCCGAATGCCCCACCCCCTGGCCGATCTCGCCCGAACTCGCCCCGCGCGAGAAGATCGACCAGATTTTGGGCGCCAAGCCGGGCTCGGGCATTGTGCATCAGGGCATCGCCCTGCTCACCGACCAGCTCACCCCGCCCGCCCTGCAAGACGCCCTCAAGCGCCCCGGCCCCGTGCTGGTGCTCGACCAGATTTTCGACCCCCGCAATGTCGGCGCGCTCATGCGCACGGCCCAGGCCTTCGGGGCGTGCTGCGTCATCGCCCAGGACCGCAACGCGCCCGAGGAAACCGGCGCGCTGGCCAAGGCGGCCTCGGGCGCGCTCGAGGCCATTCCCTTGCTGCGCATCGTCAACATCGCGCGCGCGCTCATGGCGCTCAAGGCCGCCGATTGCTGGGTGGTGGGCCTGGCGGGCGAGGCGCCCACGCGCCTGCGCGCCGACTCCTTCGCCGGGCGGCGCGTGGCGCTGGTGCTGGGCTCGGAAGGCGAGGGCATGCGCCGCCTGACCCGCGAAACCTGCGACGAGCTGTGCTCGCTCGCCATGCCCGGCGGCATGGAGAGCCTGAACGTCTCGGCGGCCGGCGCCGTCTCGCTTTATGAGCTGACCCGCCAGCCCTGAGGCGCATACCAGCCGCGCCGGGGCGCAAATCTCTTGCGCGCGGGGGCAAAACGCCTTATCTCGGGTTCATGGCTCACGCCCCCCTCCTTGCCGGGCTGCTTCTTCGACTTATCCGCCCCTGAGCGATAAGTCCCTCCCGCGCGTGCCTTAGCCGCCGCGCCCGCCGCTCAGGGGAATGCCTCTCCAGAACCCAGCCAACGGCATTTGCAGGATCAGACCATGACCATCATTCATCCCAATTTCGGCACGCTGGACGAGCAGCGCGTCATCATCTTCGACACCACCTTGCGCGACGGCGAGCAATCCCCCGGCTTCTCGATGAATCTGGACGAGAAGCTGCGCATGGCGGAAGCCCTGTCCGCCTTGGGGGTCGATGTCATCGAGGCTGGCTTCCCCGCCGCCTCGCCCGGTGATTTCGAGGCCGTGCAGCAGATCGCCGCCATCGCCAAGGGGCCGGTGGTGGCCGGGCTGGCCCGCGCGGCGGTGGGAGACATCACCAAGGCGGGCGAGGCCATCCGGGGCGCGGCGCGCAAGCGCATCCACACCTTCATCTCCACCAGCCCCCTGCATATGAAATACAAGCTGCGCATGGAGCCCGACGCGGTGCTGGAGGCCGTGACCTCCTCGGTGACGCTGGCGCGCAATTTCACCGACGATGTGGAATGGTCGGCCGAGGACGGCACCCGCACCGATATCGACTTTCTGTGCCGCTGCGTCGAAGCCGCCATCCGGGCCGGCGCCACCACCATCAACATCCCCGACACGGTGGGCTACGCCGTGCCCGAGGACATGGTGCGCATCTTCTCCACCGTGCGCGCGCGCGTGCCGGGGGCTGAGCGGGTCATTTTCTCGGCGCATTGCCATAATGATCTGGGCCTGGGCGTGGCCAACACGCTGGCCGCCGCGCAGGGCGGCGCGCGCCAGATCGAGTGCACCATCAACGGCATTGGCGAGCGCGCGGGCAACGCGGCGCTGGAAGAAATCGTCATGGCCATCCGCACCCGGCCGGACGCCAACCCCTACCACCACAACATCGAGACCACCCGCATCCTGCGCACCTCGAAATTGCTGGCCACCATCACCGGCTTCGACGTGCAGCCGAACAAGGCCATCGTCGGGCGCAACGCCTTCGCGCACGAATCGGGCATCCACCAGGATGGCATGCTGAAAAACGCCGCCACCTACGAAATCATGACGCCCGAGAGCGTGGGCTGGCAGAAAACCTCGCTGGTCATGGGCAAGCATTCCGGGCGCGCGGCGTTTCGCGACAAGCTGACCAGCCTGGGCTATGCCGAAATCGGCGATAACGCCCTGAACGACGCCTTCAAGCGCTTCAAGGATTTGGCCGACCGCAAGAAGATCGTCTATGACGAGGACATCGTCGCGCTGGTCGATGACGAGGTGATGCGCTCGCACGAGACCATCAAATTCGTCTCGCTCGAAGTCTGGGCCGGCTCGAAAGACAAACCCCGCGCCCTGCTGGAGCTGAGCGTGAACGGCGAAACCAAAACCGCCGATGAGCGGGGCGATGGCCCGGTGGACGCGGCGTTCAACGCCATCCACGCCATCTTCCCCCACACCGCCAGCCTGCTGCTGTTCTCCGTCGGCGCCGTGACCGAAGGCACCGACGCCCAGGCCAAATGCACCGTGCGCCTGGAAGAGGACGGCAAGACCGTCAACGGCCAGGGGGCGGATACCGATACCATCGTCGCCGCCGTGCGCGCCTATATCCATGCGCTGAACAAACTCATCACCAAGCGCACCCGCGCCGTGCCCGAGGCGCTCTCGGCGTAACACGCGCCGCAGGGGGCGCTGCCCCCTGCACCCCCGCCAAAGGCCGAAAGGCCTTTGGAACCCACCCGCCACAAAAAATCCCACCCGCAAGGGGTGGGATTTTTTGTGGCGACTTGAGTAGCCAGGGTCTGGGCCATTGGCCATGGCGCGCGGGGCGGCGGCCAGGGATGGTTCCATGGGTGGTGGCCAAACGCCCCCGCCAGTCGCAAATTCCCCTTGTAACGCGGCGGTGGTTTGGTTAAATTCTGGGCATCTCAATAAGGGACCATTCCGGTGCTTCGGGCTGGGCTGGTCCGCTGCATAGGAGCCTATAATGAGCAAAGTCATTGGTATCGATCTTGGTACCACCAATTCCTGCGTCGCCGTTTTGGAAGGCAAGGACGTTCGCGTCATTGAAAACGCCGAGGGCGCGCGCACCACACCCTCGATGGTCGCCTTCTCCGATTCCGGCGAGCGTCTGGTCGGCCAGTCGGCCAAGCGCCAGGCGGTGACCAACCCCACCAACACGCTGTTCGCGGTCAAGCGCCTCATCGGCCGCCGCTTTGATGACCCGACCGTGACCAAGGACAAAGGCCTGGTGCCCTATACCATCGCCAAGGGCGATAATGGCGATGCCTGGGTCGAGGCCAAGGGCACGAAATATTCCCCCTCGCAGATCTCCTCCTACATCCTCACCAAGATGAAGGAGACCGCCGAGGCTTATCTGGGCGAGAGCGTCACCCAGGCCGTGATCACCGTGCCGGCCTACTTCAACGACGCCCAGCGCCAGGCCACCAAGGATGCCGGCAAGATCGCGGGCCTCGATGTGCTGCGCATCATCAACGAGCCCACCGCCGCGGCGCTGGCTTACGGCATGGACAAGAAGAACGCCGGCACCATCGCGGTCTATGACCTCGGCGGCGGCACGTTCGACATCTCCATCCTCGAGCTGGGCGATGGCGTGTTCGAGGTGAAATCCACCAACGGCGATACCTTCCTCGGCGGTGAGGATTTCGACGCCCGCGTGATCGATTATCTGGCCGATGAGTTCAAGCGCGACCAGGGCATCGACCTGCGCAAGGACAAGCTGGCCCTCCAGCGCCTTAAGGAAGCCGCCGAAAAGGCCAAGATCGAGCTGTCCTCCTCCAAGGAGACCGAGATCAACCTGCCCTTCATCACCGCCGACGCCTCGGGGCCCAAGCACCTGGTGCTCAAGCTCACCCGCGCCAAGCTCGAAAGCCTGGTCGATGATCTGATCGAGCGGACCCTCGGGCCGTGCCGCGCGGCGCTGAAAGACGCCGGCGTGACGGCGGGCGAGATCAACGAGGTCATTCTGGTCGGCGGCATGACCCGCATGCCCAAGGTCATCGAGGCGGTGAAGACCTTTTTTGGCAAGGAACCGGCCCGCAACGTCAATCCCGATGAGGTGGTCGCCATCGGCGCCGCCATTCAGGGCGGCGTGCTCAAGGGTGATGTCAAGGACGTGCTGCTCCTCGACGTTACCCCGCTCAGCCTGGGCATCGAGACGCTGGGCGGCGTGTTCACCCGCCTGATCGACCGCAACACCACCATCCCGACCAAGAAGGCGCAGGTCTTCTCGACCGCCGAGGACGGCCAGACGGCCGTGACCATCAAGGTCTTCCAGGGCGAGCGTGAGATGGCGGCCGACAACAAGCTGCTCGGCAATTTCGACCTCACCGGCATCCCCGCCGCCCCGCGCGGCGTGCCGCAGATCGAAGTCGCCTTCGACATCGACGCCAACGGCATCGTCTCGGTCTCGGCCAAGGACAAGGCCACCGGCAAGGAGCAGCAGATCCGCATCCAGGCGTCGGGCGGCCTGTCTGACGCCGACATCGAGCGCGCGATCCGCGAGGCCGAGGAAAACGCCGCCGCCGACAAGGCGCGCAGAGAGGCGGTGGAAGCCCGCAACCACACTGAAGGGCTGATCAACCAGCTTGAGAAGACGCTGAAGGAGTCGGGCGACAAGCTCTCGGCCGCCGAGAAGGCGGAAGCCGAAGGCGCGATCGCCGAAGCCAAGGCGGCGCTCGAGGGTGGGGACGCGGAGGCCGTGAAGGCCGCCGCCGACAAGCTGACCCAGGCGGCCATGAAGGTGGGCGAGGCGGTTTACAAGGCCGGCGGCGCCGAGGCGCCGGGCGCCGATGCCGGCCCGCAGCCGGGCGATGACAAGGTGGTCGACGCCGATTTCGAGGATGTCGACGACAAGAACAAGTAAGCCCCGCGCTTGACTTGTACCGTTTAATTGAGTGTTGAGGATCCCGGAGGCGAAACCTCCGGGATTTTCGTCTGAACGTTAAGGGACGACATGGCCAAGCAGGATTATTACGCGATTTTGGGCGTTGAGCGCACGGCAAGCGCCGATGAGCTGAAGAAGGCTTATCGCAAGCTCGCCATGGTCTATCACCCCGACCGTAACCCGGGCGATGTCTCGGCTGAGCAGAAATTCAAGGAAATCAACGAAGCCTATGACGTGCTGAAGGACGAGCAGAAGCGCTCGGCCTATGACCGTTATGGCCATGCGGCATTTGAAAATGGCGGCATGGGGGCTGGCGGCGGCATGGGCGGCGGCTTTGGCTTCGAGGGCGGGCTCGGCGATATTTTCGAGCAGATGTTTGGCCAGGCGCGGCGCGGCGGCGGCGGCGCGCAGACCGGCAACGACATCAAGGCGGCGGTCGAGATCGACCTCGCCCAGGCCTTCACCGGCACCAAGGCCAATGTGCGCGTCGCCACGCGCATCGTCTGCGATGCCTGCGCGGGCTCTGGCTCCTCCGACAAGGCCAATGGCTCGGAAGCGTGCGGCACCTGCGCCGGTTCGGGGCGCGTGCGCTCGCAGCAGGGGTTTTTCCTCGTCGAGCGTACCTGCCCCACCTGCGGCGGCTCGGGCCGCGTGGTGCGCAACCCGTGCCGCATCTGCGCGGGCGCGGGCACGGTGGCGCGCGAGAAAACCCTCGCGGTGCAAATTCCCGCCGGTGTCGAGGACGGCACGCGCATCCGCCTCTCGGGCGAGGGCGAGGCCGGCCCGCGCGGTGCTCCGCCCGGCGATCTTTATGTGCATGTCGCCATCCGCCCGCACCCCATTTTTCAGCGCGACGGCGCCAATATTTATTGCCGCGTGCCGCTGCGCATGACCCAGGCCGCCTTGGGCGGCGAGGTGGATGTGCCGACCATAGACGGCACCACCTCGAAGGTGAAAATCACCCCCGGCACCCAGTCGGGCGACCAGTTCCGGCTTAGGGGCAAGGGCTTCTCGGTGCTGCGCTCCACCCAGCGGGGCGATATGTATATTCAGGTGGCGGTCGAGACCCCGCAAAACCTCACCCGCCGCCAGCGCGAGCTGCTCGAGGAGTTTGAGACCGAGGCCGTGGGCCATAAATCGGGCAGCCCCGAACATGAAGGGTTTTTCGCCAAGGTGAAGGATTTTCTCAAAGGCGTGGCCGAGGGCTGAGCCCCCGGCATGATCCTGATTTTGCCGCAATTCCATGCCAGATTGCGGCCGCCGGCGGCTAGGCGGCTGGGCTACGAATCGTAACCTTGGCGGCTAGGCCGTTGCCCCGCGCGGCGCCGGGGCCTAAATTGCCGGCACGGACCAGAACCACGCGCCCCGGCGCAGGAGATGATCGATGACACGCAAGACCCTGAGCCTCGCCCTGCTGCCCCTGCTGGCGCTTGGCGCCTGCACGGCGGCCACACCCACCCGGCCGCAGATCACGGCCTATCCCGGCCCCGGCAAAAGCTGGAATGAGTTTCAGCAAGACCAGAGCTATTGCCAATATTACGCTCAGCACCAGATCCCCGAATCCGGGCAGACCGCCCAGCAATCGCAGCAAAACTCCCTGGGCACGGCGGCGGCCGGCACGGCCATTGGCGCCATTGCCGGCGCGGCGCTCGGCTCGCTCTCGGGCAATATGGGCGCGGGCATGGCGGTAGGCGCGGGCATGGGCCTGGCCGGCGGCGCGGCGGTGGCGGGCGGCAATGCCCAGAACCAGGCCAATTCGCTCCAGCATGATTATGACCAGGCCTATGCGCAATGCATGGTCGGGCATGGCGAATCGGTGCAGGACCCGAGCTCGGGCCAGATTATCAACCAGCAGCCCCAGGGTGAGTATCAGCCGTCGCCGCCGCCCGGCTATTGAGGCCCTGCGCGGCTTTGCCCTGCCCGCGGCCCTGGTGCCGCTGGCGGGCGAACGCCCGGCCCCGACGAGCCCCGATCCGCGCCGCCGCCCCTGGCCCTGGGCGGCGACCTTGGCGATGCACGCGCTCATTTTGGCGGCGTTTTTGTTCGTCCGCACCCGCCCGGAGCTGACCGAGGACCAGGCACCCTCGAGCGTGGATGTGGTGCTCGATAAAGGCGGCCAGAGCCAGACCACGGCGCCCCCGGCGCCGCTGCACGGCCCGGCTTCGCCCGCGCAGGCGGCGGCCTCGCCACCGCCGCCGCCACCGCCCC
>JAJXWD010000050.1 GCA_021781835.1 Pseudomonadota bacterium
ATCTCCGGGGCGGGGCGTGCCGGGGCTTGGCGTTTCGGATTGCGGCGGGCAAGCTGCGCGAGGAGCTGGGGCTGGTGTGGCAGCGCGAGATGTATGGCGGGTCTTATAACGCGCGCTGGGTGACGCTGCTGCACAAGGGCAAGAGCTTCAAGGGGCTGACCTTTGTCTCCAACCATTCGCACCCGCGCTACACGCGTGAGCTGAGCCTTGAACAGTCGGCCGCGATGATTGCCAGGGCCCATGGCGAGCTGGGCACATGCCGGGAATATTTGGAAAACACCATTGCCCATCTGGCCGAGCTTGGGGTGCGCGATGTGGGGCTGATGCGGATTGCGCGGGCGCTGCCCAAGCCCGCCAGATAAAGGCGTGGTTCAGGGGGAAACTTCCTCCACGCGCCCCCGTGGCATTTTCCGCGCGGTCCGCGAAGTTTTTGGCCGCGCCACGATATTGTCTGTTCGGCTCAGGATGCCAGCATGCCGTTGGTGAGGCAGGCTTCATCGAACCGGCAGACGATGTCTTCCTGGAGCTCGTGTTTTTCGGCGTCTTTATAATCGATGCGGGTGATGAGGTCGGCGATGATGGCGAGGCGGGCGGTTTTTTTGTCGCCGGCGCGCACCACCATCCAGGGGGCGGCGGCGCTGTCGGTTTCGCGCAGCATGCGGTTGCGGGCCTTGGTGTAGTCATCGAAACGATGCAGGGCCTTTTCGTCGATCGGGCTGACTTTCCATTGCTTGAGCGGATCGTGGTGGCGGTCGGCCAGGCGCTTTTCTTGTTCTTTCTTGGAAATATCGAGATAATATTTGATCACGGTGATGCCGGACTGGGCCAGCATGGCCTCGAACACCGGCACGGCGCGCAGGAAATCGTGATATTCATGCTCGGTGCAGAAGCCCATGACAGGCTCGACCCCGGCGCGGTTATACCAGGAGCGGTTGAACAGCACGATTTGCCCCGCCGCCGGGAGATGCGCGACATAACGCTGGAAATACCATTGGGTCGCCTCGACATCGGACGGTTTGGGCAGGGCGACGACGCGGATGTCGCGCGGGCTCAGATGCTCGGTGATGCGCTTGATGGTGCCGTCCTTGCCGGCCGTGTCGCGGCCTTCGAGGATGATGAGGACTTTTTGCGCCTGGCTGATGACGTGGCGCTGGAGCTTGACCAGCTCGATTTGCAGGTGGCGGAGCTTGTCTGCGTATGTCTTGCCCATGTGAACCTTCCGGTGAAGAATTTGCAGGCGGCGCGGGCGGGAATTGTGCGCCGTGCGCGGGGCGCGGGCAAGAGGCGGCGTTTATGTTGCGGCGCGGCGAGGGCTCTGGCAGAGTTGCAAGCCAGATGGCGGGGAGGCTGGATATGACCCATGACGATTTCATGCGCCGGGCGATAGAGCTTGCCGAAACCGGCATGCGCGGCGGCCATGGCGGGCCGTTTGGCGCGGTGATTGTGAAAAACGGCGTGGTGGTGGGCGAGGGGCATAACCGCGTGCTCTCCAGCAACGACCCCACCGCCCACGCGGAGGTGAGCGCCATACGCGATGCCAGCGCGCGGATGGGCGCGTTCGACCTTTCGGGCTGCGAGATTTATGTGAACGGCATGCCTTGCCCGATGTGCATGGCGGCGGTTTTTTGGGCGCGGATCGGGCGGGTTTATTATGCGTGCGGCGCCGAGGATGCCGAGGCGATCAAGTTTGACGATGCCGCGTTTTACCGCGAACTGGCCAAGCCGCCGGCCGAACGCGCGGTGCCCGCCATTCAGATGAGCGGACACCGCGACGCGGCCTACAAGGTTTATGAAGACTGGCTCGCCCTGCCGGCGCGTGTGCATTACTGAACGCGGCCGGCGGGCGGGTTGGAGCAACATCGGATCAAAGGGAATCGTTTGATCCGATAAAGTTGCCCTCTAAAACAAAGAGCTAGACCGTCTTTGGCGTTCCGGTGAGCCGCAAAACTGGTCTAGCGATCGATTTCATTGGCTCAGCTTGTGTCTGTCGACACAATCTAAACCAATATTGATCTAACAGATTGTTTTAAAAGTTATCTTTTATAATAATTTGAAATTATTAAAAATTTTTGCGGGGTTTGGGGAGCTTTTTATAAAAAGCTCCCCAAGTTTCCGCCCCTTTTTTACAAAAAAGGGGCGGCCCCAAAAAACTTTTGATAATTTTTCAGGAGATTTTTTAAGAGGCTGTTAAAACAGTTTCTAATAAGGCAGGCCGATATAGTTTTCGGCGATGACTTTTTGCGCCGCCTGGCTTTGGGCGAGATAGGCCAGCTCGGCCTGCTGCATGCGCCGGTCGAAGGCGGACTGGGTGGGGAAACGGTGGGTGAGCATGGTCATGGACCAGGAAAAACGCTCGGCCTTCCAGATGCGCGCGAGGGCGCGGGTCTCGTAGGTTTTGAGGCCGGTTTCATCGCCCTGGGTGATTTGGCTGACCAGCGCCTCGAACAGATAGGTGACATCGGAGGCCGCGAGGTTGAGGCCCTTGGCGCCGGTGGGGGGGACGATGTGGCCAGCATCGCCGCACAGGAACAGGCGGCCATGCTGGAGCTTTTGGCACACGAAGGAGCGCAGCGGCACGATGGATTTTTCCAGCGCGGGGCCGGTGGTGATGTGCCCGGCGGCACCGTTATGGAGGCGGAGCGACAGCTCCTCCCAGATGCGGGCATCGGGCCAGTCCTCGAGTTTTTCATCGAGCCCGACCTGGAGGTAATAGCGGCTGCGGGTGGCGGAGCGCATGGAGGACAGGGCGAAGCCGCGCGGATGGTCGGCATAGATCAGCTCGTGATCCATGGGGGGCACGTCGGCCAGGATGCCGAGCCAGCCAAAGGGGTAGAGTTTTTCGAGCGCGCTGGCCTCGGCACCGGGGATGGCCTGGCGGGAGGGGCCGTGGAAACCATCGCACCCGGCGATGAAGGCGGCTTCCAGCCGGTGGTGGGTGCCGTTTTTGGTGTAGGTGACGAAGGGGGCGGGGCTGTCAATATCGTGCAGGGCGACATTTTCGGCCTCGAAAATGAGGGGGATGGCGCGCGCGGCGCAGGCATCCATGAGGTCGATGGTGATTTCGGTCTGGCCATAGACCATGACGCCGTGGCCGGTGAGGGCGGTGAGGTCGATGCGCAGCTTGCCGCCCTCGTGCAGCAGGGAAAAACCGCCATGGGGCAGGCCGTGCGCGTCCATGTTGGCGCTCACGCCGGCTTTGCGCAGCAGCTCGACCGTGCCGTATTCGAGCACGCCGGCGCGGATGCGCCCCTCGGTGTAGGCGCGGGTGTGGCGCTCGAGAATGACGCTCTCAATGCCCGCGACATGCAGAAGATTGGCCAGCATGAGCCCGGAGACCCCGCCGCCGATGATTGCGACCGTTGTTTTCATTTTCCCCATCCTTGTTGTTGTCGGATTAAGGATAAATATGAGAGCAATAGCCGCTAAAGTAATGCACAAAGGGTAAAAGAAGTTGGACAAAACCGGGAAAATGGCGCGCGGGCGGCGCGGGGCCGCGGGGGTGGAGCGGTTTTATCTCTATGGCGAGCCACCGGGGGATGTTGAGCATGATTTTGTGCATGTGGAGACGATTTTCGCGCGTTCGGGGCCCGCGAAAGGGGAGATACGGCCCCATACCCATGCCGCGCTGACGCATGTGTTTGTGATCGAGGCCGGCGAGGGTGAGGTGCTGGCCGATGAGCGCCGGCTGAGCTTTGCCGGACCGGTGGTGGTGTTTGTGCCCGCCGGGCTGGTGCATGGGTTTCGCTTCAGCCCGCGGGTGAGCGGCTATGTGATCACCAGCGCCAGCGCCTATCTGCGCGGCGTGCTGCCCGCCAGCCTGCGCGGCGCGCCGGCGCTGGAGAGCGCCGTGGTGCTGCCTTTGCCGCCCGAGACCCGCGAGGAGCTGTGCGCCCTGGCCGTGCGCCTGATGCGCGAGCTGGGCTGGGGAGCCTTGCTCGCGCGTGAGGCGGTGGCGGGGTGTTTCAAGCTGGTGCTGGTGGGGGTGGGGCGGCTGGCCGAGCAGGCGGGGCGCGAGAGCGGCGCGCGCGCGGCCGGGCATGTGCGGCTGCTGGCGGCCTTTAGGGCGCTGGTGGAGGCGCATTACCGCGAGGACTGGAAGATGGAGGTTTATCTGGCCGCGCTGCGGGTGAGCGAGGCGCAGCTGCGCTATGCCTGCGCGCGGGGGGGCGAGGCCTCGCCCGCGCAGATGATTTTGGCCCGGCGGGTGATCGAGGCCAAGCGGCTGCTGATTTATTCGGACATCGCGGTGGCCGAATGCGGGCTGAGCGTGGGGTTTAACGACCCGGCTTATTTCTCGCGCGCCTTTGCCAAGGCGGCGGGGCTGGCGCCCGGCGCGTACAGGCGCGCGCATCGGCCGGATAGGCAGGGCTGAAATGAAAAACCGCCCCGGAAGGGCGGCGAATTGGAGCGGGCGAAGGGATTCGAACCCTCGACCCCAACCTTGGCAAGGTTGTGCTCTACCCCTGAGCTACGCCCGCTCACTGGCGCAATAGATGAACATCCGGGGTGGATGTGGTTTCGACTGGAGCGGGCGAAGGGATTCGAACCCTCGACCCCAACCTTGGCAAGGTTGTGCTCTACCCCTGAGCTACGCCCGCTCGCGGCGTGGGCGATCCTTTACTGACCCTGTCCCGAGATTGCAAGTGCCGGCGAGGTACTAATTTTCGCGGGGTGTGAGAGCGGCTTGCGATACTATATAGTGGCGTGAAGCAAGGATGGACTTATAAGAATGACCCTTTTCGCCACTTCAGACGAGCAGATTTCCCCGGCCGCGGCGGATGTCATCATCGAGGGCAACCAGGCCAATTTCATGGATGAGGTGGTCGATGCCTCGATGAAATTGCCGATTCTGGTCGATTTTTGGGCGACCTGGTGCGGGCCGTGCAAGACGCTCACCCCGGCGCTCGAGCGAGTCGCGCGCGCGCAGAATGGCCGCGTGCGGCTGGTGAAGATCGATGTTGATAAAAACCAGCAGCTGATGGCCCAGCTGATGCGCATGGGGCTGCCGTTGCAGTCGGTGCCGACGGTGGTGGGGTTTTGGCAGGGACAGGTGGCCGATATGTTCCAGGGCGCGGTGCCCGAGAGCGAGGTGAAGCGATTCGTGGAGGCGCTGCTCAAGCTTGCCGGGTCGGCCGCGCCGAGCGCCGATCTCATCGCCCAGGCCAAGGAGCTGCTGGAGGCCGGGCAGGCCGAGCCGGCGGCCTCGGTGTATGCGGCGGCGGTGCAGCAGGATGCCGATAAGCCCGAAGCCTGGGGCGGGCTGGTGCGCGCGCTGCTGGCGATGGGCGATGAGCGCGAGGCGGCCGAAATGCTGAGCCGGGTGCCGCCCAAGCTCGCCGAACATCCCGAGGTGAGCGGCGCGCGCTCGGCCCTGGCCCTGGCCGCAGAGGGGCGCAAGGCCCAGACCGCCATGGCCGGGCTCTCGGAGCGGGTGGGGGCCAACCCCGATGACCATGAGGCGCGCTACGAGCTGGCCACCGCGTTTAATGCCTCGGGCATGCGCGCCGAGGCGGCGGCGGCGCTGCTCGAGATCATCAGGCGCGACCGGGCCTGGAATGACGACGCCGCGCGCAAGCAGCTGCTGAAGCTGTTCGAGGCCTGGGGCATGGATGACCCCGCCACCATGGCCGCCCGGCGCAAGCTCTCGACCATGTTGTTTTCCTAGCATGCCCGTGTTCAAGCCCACGCTCGGCCAGTTGCCCGACATGTTCGCGGTGTTTCCGCTCGGCGGCGCGCTGCTGCTGCCGGGCGGGCATTTGCCGCTCAACATCTTCGAGCCGCGCTATCTGGCGATGATCGAGGATTGCATGGGCGAGGGGCGCTATGTGGGCATGGTGCAGCCAGACCCGCGCCTGCCCGAAGGCGAGAACGGCCCCGGGCTTTACCGGGTGGGTTGCCTGGGGCGGGTGAGCAGCTTTGCCGAGACCGATGACGGGCGGTTTCTCCTCACGCTCACGGGGGTGATCCGGTTCACCATCGTCGAGGAGCTGGAGATGCGCCGGGGCTATCGGCGCGTGCAGGCGGGGCTGAACGGATTCGCGCCGGATTTGCGCGAGGCCGATGGCGAGGGCGGGCTGCCCATGAGCCGCGACGCGCTGGTGGCCGCCATGCGGGGCTATTTTGCCGCCATGGGCATAAGCGAGACCAACTGGCGCGCGCTGCTGACGGTGAATGACGCGGCGCTGGTGAACGCGCTGGCCATGGCCTGCCCGTTTACCAACGAGGAGAAACAGGCCTTGCTGGAGGCGCGCGATCTGGGCGCGCGGGCGGCGGCGCTGTACGCGCTGTTGCGGATCGATTCGTTTGACGGGGGCACGGGCGGCAACGCGCCGCGGCTGAGCTGAACCATGACCGGCATACCCCCCAAAGCCCCCGACCCGCGCCTGCTCGAGATGCTGGTATGCCCCGTCTGCCGCGGGCCGCTGGTTTATGACCGCGAGAAGGGCGAGCTGATCAGCCAGCGGGCGGGGCTCGCTTATCCGATCCGCGATGGCATACCGGTGATGCTGCCCGACGAGGCGCGGGTGCTGGAGGCATGATGAGGGCGGAGAGGGCGCGTGGCTGAGGAACGCTTGGCCCCGCCCGATCCGCTGGACGAGCCGGTGCCGGTGGCGCGCATGCGCCTGACCGCCGTGATCGTGGCGACGGCCTTGTTCATGCAAAATCTCGACAGCACGGTGATCGCCACGGCGCTGCCCGCCATGGCGCGCTCCTTTGCCGTGCCGCCGCTTTATATGAGCGTGGCGCTGACCTCTTATCTCATCAGCCTCTCGGTGTTCATTCCGGCCTCGGGCTGGGTGGCCGACCGGTTTGGCGCGCGGCAGGTGTTTCGGGCCGCCATTGTCATTTTCACCATCGCCTCGCTGTTTTGCGGGCTGGCGCCCAATTTGGCGGCGCTGGTGGCCGCGCGCGTGTTGCAGGGGCTGGGGGGCGCCATGATGCTGCCGGTGGGGCGGCTGTTGCTGCTCAACTCCATCAGCCGCTCGCAGATGGTGGCGGCCATGTCATGGCTGACCATGCCGGCGCTGGTGGGGCCGATTTTGGGGCCGCCGCTGGGGGGATTTATCGTCTCGGTGGCGTCCTGGCGGTGGGTGTTTGGCATTAATCTGCCCATTGGGGTGATAGGCGCGGTGGCGGTGAGCCTGTTTATCCAGGATGTGCGCGACGAGGCGGCGGCCAAGCGGCTGGATCTGGCCGGGCTGGTCTGGTCGGGGCTGGCGATGGCGTTTTTGATGGGCGGGCTGGAGACGGTGGGGCGCGATTTGGTGGCGCCGGGCTGGACGGTGGCGGCCTTTGGGCTGGGGCTGGGCGCGGTGGCGGGCTATGTGGCGCATGCCCGGCGGGCGGCGCATCCGGTGCTGGATTTCACGCTGATGGGCGAGCCGACCTTCGCGGTTTCGGTGCTGGCGGGCAGCCTGTTCAGGGTGGCGGTGGGCGCCATGCCGTTTTTGTTGCCGCTTCTGCTCCAGCTGGGCTTTGGCGACACGCCGCTGCAAAGCGGGCTGGTCACCTTTGCCTCGGCCGGCGGGGCGATTTTGATGAAGCCGCTGACCAAGCCGATTTTGGAGCGCACCGGGTTTCGCCATGTGCTGATGTGGAATGGCGTGATCTCGGCCGGGTTTATCGCCGTGGCGGCGCTGTTTCAGCCCTCCTGGCCCGATCTGGCGCTGGACGGTATTTTGCTGGTCGGCGGGTTGTTCCGCTCGCTGCAATTCACGGCCTTCAACACCATTGCCTATGCCGAGATCGGGCGGGAGCGGCTCTCGGCGGCAACCGCGCTCTATAGCACCATCCAGCAGCTTTCGCTCACGCTGGGCATTGTGCTGGGCGCGGGGGCGCTGGAAGTGGCGGCCCGGCTGCACCACCATGCCACCGCCGAGACAGGCGATTACCATGTGGCCTTTGTGGTGGTGGCGCTGGTGGCGCTGGCGGCGGCGCCGCTCTGCGCGCGGCTGAGCCACGATGCGGGCGAGCGCGTGAGCGGGCATCATGGTTGAGAGGGCACACCAGCCGGTCTCACGGCTGGCCAATAATACCAGTCAGCCCTGAGGCTGACGGGTATTAGCTCGTTCTCCGCTCACGTGAGTGTGGCGGCGAGAAACAGCCGCGCCAGACGTTCGGGCGCCAGTTGGGTGCGGAGATCCGCGGCGGCCAAGTGCAGCAGGCGCGGATGAGCTGCATGAGAGCGTCCTTGTGGGTCAGAGCGTCTGGAACATCACCAGCGCATCGACCAGCCCGAGGGTGGGGTGGGCGAAGGCCTGGGGCAGGTGGCAGAGTGTGGCGAAGCCCAGCTCTTGCCAGAGCCTGACCGCGCGGGTGTTGGTGGAAATGACGAGGTTGAACTGCATGGCCAGGAAGCCGCGCGCGCGGGCGGTGGTGAGGGAGTGGGCGCACATGGCGCGCGCCACGCCCTTGCCCTGGGCAGTGGCGGCGGTGATGTAGCCGCAATTGGCGACATGGGCGCCGCCGCCCTGCTGGTTGGCGCGCAGGTAATAGGTGCCGAGACACACGCCGTTTTCCTCGGCCACGAATGTCTCGCGGTCCGGGTTCAGCCAGTAGGCGAGGGCGGCTTGCGCGCTCATGTCACGCGGCAGGGCGTAGGTCTCGCCGGCCCGGATGACGGGGCCGATGATCGCCCAGATGGCGGGGCTGTCGGTTGGGTGGGCGGGGCGGATGATCATGGTGTGTGCTCTGGACGGGGGGCATAAATCGTTTCAACCGGAGCCGGGGATTTGGCCGGGGGCGCCGCTGTCATACGGAGGGGAACGGGGAGGGCATTGTCGAGGGGTTTGTGCGCCATCATGCGGCTCATGTCTATCATTGCCGGGCCTCGAGAGTGCCGGGCGCGGCGCGCATGCCAGGCGGGCATTTGGCTCCGCCGCCACAGGCGCTGATTTTTTGTGCCGCTTTGCCCAGGCGCATTGCATTTGAGCGCCAAAATGCCTTAGGACGATTTTCTGCAACCGTTACAGGAGACTTTCCAATAGCCAGACCGCCAGCGCCACCCGCCCCGCCCTCACGCGAGGGGCCCCGGGTTAACGAAGAAATCAGAATCCCGCAGGTTCGTCTGATCGACCAGGATGGTGAGATGTTGGGGGTGTTGAGCACCCGCGATGCCATCGCCCGCGCCTATTCCGTCGGGCTCGACCTTGTCGAGATCAGCCCGAACGCCGAACCGCCGGTCGCCAAGATCCTCGATTACGGCAAGTTCAAGTATGAACAGCAGAAGAAGCGTAACGAGGCGCGCAAGAAGCAGAAGGTTGTCGAGATCAAGGAGGTGAAGGTTCGCCCCAACATCGACGAGAACGATTACCAGGTGAAGCTGCGCGCCATGAAGAGCTTTATCGGCGAGGGCGACAAGGTGAAGGTGACGCTGCGCTTCCGCGGCCGTGAAATGGCCCACCAGGAGCTGGGCGTGAAGGTGCTGGAGCGGATCCGGGGCGATATGGAGACCGACACCAAGGTCGAGCAGATTCCCAAAATGGAAAACCGCCAGATGGTGATGGTGCTGGCGCCCAAATAAGGCGCCGCCGCGAACATTAAAAAAGCCGGGCTTTTGCCCGGCTTTTTTGTGGTCAGGCGCCGGTTTTGTCGGCGGTTTTGACGGTGCGCGGGCGGCCCCGGCGGCGGGGGGCGGGTTCGGCCGCGGGCTCGGCGGCCGGTTCCGGGGCGGGCTCGGCCGGGGGGGCTGGCGGCTCGGGGAACAGGCTGGGCGCGGGCACGGGCGCGGGCGGGGCTTCGGCGGTGATGGGGATGGCGCGCGGCTCGGGCGTGGGCTCTACCGGCGCGAAGGTGGGGGCGAGGCCGGTGGCCGCGGCCAGCTCCGCTTCGAGGGCGGAGGAAATGTCGATCGGGGCGTCGGCGATGGGGGCAGGGGCCGGGCGGAACTCGCGCTCGCGGCGCTCTTCGCGCTCACGGCGTTCCGGGCGGTCGTTACGCTCATTGCGCTCGCCACGCTCGTCGCGCTCGCGACGGTCGCGGGGCTGGAAATCCTGGCGGGGGCGGTTATCGAACCGGCGCTCATTGCGGTTTTCGCGGTTTTCGCGGTTGTCACGGTTTTCGCGGTTGCCGTCCTGGCGGAATTCACGCGGCTGGCTCTCCAGGCGCGGCTGCTCGGCGCCGGGCTCGCCGGGTTCGCCCTGGCGGGCCTCGGCCTGCTGGGCCTGCTGGCCGGGCGGGGGCAGGCCCTGGGCGGCGTTGATGGCGGCCAGGATGCGGAAATAATGCTCGGCATGCTGGTAATAGGCCTCGCACAGGATGCGGTCGCCCGAGGAGGCGGCGTCACGCGCGAGCTGGGTGTATTTCTCGAACAGTTGCTGGGCGGTGCCGCGCACGCGCATCTCGGGCCCGGAGCTGTCGAAGACGTGGTTGCGGTTGAGGGGGATGCCGTTCTGCTGATTGCGGAACCCGCCCCCGCCACCGCCATTGGGGCGATGGTTGCGGCCACGCATGCGCTTCATGTTCATGTGCTCGTCTAACCTCGAATGATGACGTACGCGGTCGTGACGCTGATCGTGCCACTGGGCCTGTCGAGATTCGGGGGGACCCGGACTCGCGGCAGAAATTGCCCGCGCTGATCGTGATTAGCGGCATAATGCGCGTCTGCCAATTGCTTATTTGCGAAAACTTACCAATAGCGCGCGGTCTATGCCGGAAAGATCGGCTTTGGCGGTGGCGGTGAAGCCGGCCTTGGCGGCGAGCGCGGCCACCGCCGGGTATTGCCCGGCGCCAAGCTCGAGCACGCATAGCCCGTGAGGGGCCAGAAGCGTGGGCAGGGCACGGAAGATGGCCCGGTAGGCGGTGAGGCCCTCGGTGCCGCCATCGAGCGCCAGGGCGGGCTCGAAGGTGGCGACATCGGGCATCAGGCCGGGGATGGCGGCGCTTTCGATGTAAGGCGGGTTGGAGAGGATGAGGTCGAAGCGGGCATTGAGCGCATCGGCCCAGGAGCCGGCGAGAAAGGCGGCGCGGTCCGCGAGCCCGAGGCGGGCGGCGTTTTGGGCGGCGAGCGCGGCCGCCTTGGGGTTGAGATCGATGCCGACCCCGAAGGCGCGGGGGAATTCATGCAGGGCGGAGAGCAGCAGGCAGCCGGTGCCGGTGCCGAGATCGAGCAGGGTGGCGGGGCGCTGGCCGGACTCCAGCACGGCTTCGATCAGGGTTTCGGTGTCGGGCCTGGGGATGAGGGTGGCGGGCGAGACCAGGAAATCGAGCCCCCAGAATTCCTTGTGGCCGGTGATGTAGGCCAGCGGCTCGTGGGTTTCGCGCCGCGCGAGCAGGGGGGCGTAGCTGGCGGGATCGACGCTATCGCGCGCGATCAGCCCGGCCTGGGTGCAGCCTTGCGCGTGCATCAGCAGCAGGCGGGCTTCGCGGCGCGGCTCCTCTATGCCCGCCATTTGCAGCCGGGCGGTGATTTCGACGAGGGCTTGCTGGGTTGGGATCACTCGGCCTCGGCCAGGCGGGCGGCCTGGTCCTCGGCGATCAGGGCGTCGATGATCTCGTCCATCTCGCCTTGCATCACGCGGTCGATTTTATAAAGCGTCAGGTTGATGCGGTGGTCGGTGACGCGGCCTTGGGGGAAGTTGTAGGTGCGGATGCGCTCGGAGCGGTCGCCCGTGCCGACCTGGGATTTGCGGTCGGCCGCGCGTGAGGAGGAGGCGGCGTGGCGCTGGGCGTCATAGAGCCGCGAGCGCAGGATTTTCATGGCCTTGGCGCGGTTTTTATGCTGGCTGCGCTCTTCTTGCATGGCCACCACGATGCCCGACGGCATGTGGGTGATGCGCACCGCCGATTCGGTTTTGTTGACATGCTGGCCGCCGGCGCCCGAGGCGCGATAGACATCAATGCGCAGGTCGGCGTCGTTGATGGCGACATCGACCTCCTCGGCTTCGGGCAGCACGGCCACGGTGATGGTGGAGGTGTGGATGCGGCCCTGGGTTTCGGTGGCGGGCACGCGCTGCACGCGGTGCACGCCGGATTCGAATTTGAGCTTGGCGAACACCGAGCGGCCGGTGATTTCGGCCATGGCGCCCTTGATGCCGCCAAGCTCGCTTTCGTCATACTCCAGCACCTCGAACCGCCAGCCCTGGAGGGCGGCGTATTTCTGGTAGGCGGCGAACAGCTCGGCGGCGAACAGGCCGGCTTCGTCGCCGCCCGCGGCCGGGCGGATTTCGAGGATGCCGGCGCGCTCATCGGCTTCGTCCCTGGGCAGCAGGGCCAGGCGCACCTCGTGCTCGAGGGCGGGCAGGCGGGCGCGCAGATCGGTGAGTTCGGCTTCGGCCAGGTCTTTCATCTCCGGGTCGAGCAGCAGGGCTTCGGTGTCGGCCAGGGATTTGACGGCCTGGCGCAAGGCGGTGACCTGGGCTTCCACGGGCTCCAGCTCGGACAGCTCCTTGGAGGCTTTCACGAACGCCTCGCCCGAGAGCCCGCCCTGGCCGAGATGGAAGCGCAGCTCCTCGGCGCGGGCCAGAATACGGTCTAGCTTTTGGTCGAGTGCTGGGGTCATGCGCTCAAAATGGCGATGAGCTGGTCTTGGGTCACGTCGGTCTGGGTGCCGTCGGCCAGGTTTTTGAGTTTGAGCTCGGCGCCCGCCAGCACGGCGAAGGCCGCGCCGGATTTGTTGGCGCGCTCCAGGCGCTTTTTGGCATTGCCGGCATAGCCGGTCTCGGCGGCGATGTTGGCGGCGCGCAGGCGGGTGAGCAGGGCGAGCGCCTGGGGCTCGGCCTCGGGCGACATGGGGATGACCACGACCGGCAGGGCGGCCGGCTTGGGGGGCGCGATGAGCATGGACAGGCGCTCGATGCCCGCCGCCCAGCCGACGCCGGGCACGGCCGGGCCGCCCATCTGCTCGACCAGCCCATCATATCGCCCGCCCGCCAGCACGGTGCCCTGGGCGCCAAGCTGGGTGGTGACGAACTCGAAGGCGGTGTGGTTGTAGTAATCGAGGCCACGGACGATGTGGGGGTTGTGCTGGTGGGGCACGCCGAACGTGGTGAGGTGGGTCAGCAGCGTGTCGTAGAAGGCTTTGGCGGCATCGGTCATGCAGCTTTGCATCTGGGGGGCGCCGCCGGCCAGTTTCTGGTCGCCCTCATCCTTGGAATCGAGGATGCGCAGCGGGTTTTTCTCGAGCCGCAATTTTGAGTCCGCGGACAGATCGGCGCTGTAGCGGCTGAAATAGGCGACCAGTTCGGCGCGGTAGGCCGCGCGGCTTTCGGCATCGCCCAGCGTGTTGATGTGCAGCACCACATGTTCGGCGATGCCAAGCTCGCACAGGATGCGCCAGCCCGCCGAGATCACCTCGGCATCGGCCAGCGGCGTGGCGGGGCCGAGCAGTTCGACGCCGATCTGGTGGAATTGCCGGTAGCGGCCTTTCTGCGGGCGCTCGTAGCGAAACATCGGCCCGGCATAAAAGACTTTTTGCGGCAGGGTCTGGGTGAGGCCGTTGGTGATGAGCGCGCGAGCCACGCCCGCCGTGCCCTCGGGGCGCAGCGTGAGCGAATCGCCGCCGCGATCCTCGAAGCTGTACATCTCCTTGGTCACCACGTCGGAGGTTTCGCCGAGCGTGCGGGAGAACACCTTGGTGTCTTCGAAGATGGGGGTTTGCCACTCGGAGAAGCCGTATAGCCCGGTGATGCGCCGGGCGGTGCCGATGACATGGAAATGGCGCGCCGCATCCTCGCCGATAAGGTCGCGCGTGCCGCGCACGGGTTGCAGGGTGGGGGCCATTTCGTCATCCTCTCAAAATAAAAATCCGGGGCGCGGACGCCCCGGAGCCATGGAACGCCAGAAACGTGACTATTCGGCCGCGGCCTTGGCGGCGGCTTTTTCGGCTTCCACGGCGGTGGCCTTGGTCTCGACCAGCTCGACCAGATGCTCGATCATCTGCTCTTCGGAAATCGTGTGGTCTGTCTTGCCGGCGGCATAGACCATGTGGCGCCCGCCGCCGCCGCCCGTCAGGCCGATATCGGTCATCAGCGCCTCGCCGGGGCCGTTGACCACGCAGCCGATGATGGAGAGCGTGATGGGGGTTTGGATATGGGCGAGGCGGGCTTCGAGCGTCTCGACGGTTTTGATGACGTTGAAGCCCTGGCGCGCGCAGGAGGGGCAGGAGATGATGCGCACCCCGCGATGGCGCAGGCCCAGCGATTTGAGAATGTCCCAGCCCACATGCACCTCTTCCTCGGGCTCGGCCGAGAGCGAGACGCGCATGGTGTCGCCGATGCCCGCCCACAAAAGCGAGCCCAGGCCGATGGAGGATTTGACCGTGCCCGCGCGTTTGCCGCCGGCCTCGGTGATGCCGATATGGAGCGGGTGGTCGCAGGCTTCGGCCAGCTGCTGATAGGCGGCGACGGCCATGAACACGTCGGACGCTTTGACCGAGATCTTGAACTCGTGGAAATCATGGTCTTGCAGGATCTTGGCGTGCTCGAGCGCGCTTTCCACCAGCGCGTCGGGGTTGGGCTCGCCATATTTCTCGAGCAGGTGCTTCTCGAGCGAGCCGGCATTGACGCCGATGCGCATGGAGCAATTATGGTCGCGCGCGGCCTTGACGACCTCGCGCACGCGCTCGGGGCTGCCGATATTGCCGGGGTTGATGCGCAGGCAGGCGGCGCCGGCCTCGGCGGCTTCGATGCCGCGCTTGTAGTGGAAATGAATGTCGGCCACCACCGGCACGTTGACGCGCTTGATGATGTGCCTGAGCGCGGCGGTGGACTCTTCATCCGGGCAGGAGACGCGGACGATATCGACCCCCGCGGCCTCGGCGCGCAGGATTTGCGCGACCGTGCCCTCGATGTCGGTGGTCAGCGTGTTGGTCATGGTTTGCACCGAAATCGGCGCGTCGCCACCCACTTTCACGGCGCCGACGCTGATCTGGCGCGATTTGCGGCGGGTGATCTGCTGGTATTCGCGGTAGTTCATGCGTGGTCCTCAGTTCGAGCCGGGTGCCGGCTGGGGCGTGGCGGCCTGACCGGCCGGCGCCTGGGAGATGGGGGCCGCGGGCGCTTGTGCCAAGGGGGCGGGCGGCACGGGGCTGAGCGCGGGCGGCGGGGTTTGGGCGCCCGCGGCGGCGGGCGGGGTGAGCTGGTAGTTGTGCAGCACCGCGCTGGGCGCGCCGAGCGGGGCGCCGGGCTTGCCGTTGGCGATGACGATGGTGCCGCCGGCATTGCCGGTGGTCAGTGTCAGGCCCGGCTCTTGCGGCACGGGCCAGGAATCGCCCGCATGCAGCAGCTTGCTGAACAAGATGTTGCCGGTGGCGTCATTGACCTCGACCCAGGCATCGGCGGTGGCTTCGATGGCGAGGGCGGGGGTGGCGGCGGGCGCG
>JAJXWD010000051.1 GCA_021781835.1 Pseudomonadota bacterium
GCAACAGCCCCTCGCCATCGCCATCATCTCAGGACTAATCGTCCAGTTCCCCATGGTGCTCGGCGCACTCCCCGTCATGCTCGCACTAATCGAGAGGCAAAGCTCTGGCGGGGATGACTGAGCGGCGGCTATGATCGGCCCGCTTGCCCTTGGGCAAATGGGCCGCCTCCGGCCGCGCGCGGAGACGGCCGCTTTTTGGCGGCGCGGTCTGATGGGGGATGGTGATGGCGGAGATCATCGTGCAGTGCAGCCTCGAGCGCCATGCCGGGGCGATTTTGGACATTTTCAACGAGGCCATCGTAAGCTCGACGGCGCTGTACGATTATAAGCCGCGCCCGCCCGCCAGCATGGCGGGGTGGTTTGGCGCCAAAACCGCCGGCGGGTTTCCGGTGGTCGGGGTGGAAGGCAGCGCGGGCACGTTGCTGGCGGTGGGGAGCTATGGCGCCTTCCGGGCCTGGCCGGCTTACAAATACACGGTCGAGCATTCGGTATATGTTCACAAGGACCATCGCGGCCGGGGGCTCGGCCGGGTGGTGATGGAACAGCTGATCGCGGCGGCGCGGCGCCATGATCTGCACGCCATGATGGGCGGGATCGACGCGGCCAACAAGGGCAGCATCGCGCTCCATGAGCGGCTGGGTTTCAAGCATGTCGGCACGTTGCCGCAGGTGGGGTTCAAGTTTGGGCGCTGGCTTGATCTGGTATTCTACCAGCTTTTGCTCGACACGCCCGCCCACCCGGTGGAGGGCGATTAGAGCGGGCGTGGTTATGACTCGGACTGCCCAAGCCGCCATGTGCCGCCGAAATAAGCCGAGCCGACACTGGCGCCCGACAGTTCCTCGGCCGCGGCCATGAGTTCGGGCGCCAAGGCGCGCAGCCGCTCCTCGGGCAGGCGCATCGCGGGGCCGGCGATGGAGAGCACGCCAATGGTGCGCTTGGTCTCGGATTTGCGGATGGGGGTGGAAATGGCCGAGAGCCCCGGCGCCGAGCTTTCCACCACCAGCGCATAGCCATCGCGCCGCGCCGTGTGCAGGCGGGTGAGCAGGGCCTGCACGGTCATCGCGGCGTTTTGGCCCAGCTCGCGCGGGTCGCCAAAGCCCTGGCGGCTGACCAGCGTGAGCGCCTCCTCGTCCGACAGGGTGGAAAGCCAGGCATGGCCCGAGGAGGTGGAGGCCAGATGCGCCTCGGCGCCGGCGTCGGGGTCGTAGCGTACGCCGGTGCGCGCGCCTTGCGCCTTGGCCACCCAGGTCAAACGCTGGTTCGAGATGATCGAGAGCCGCACCAGCTCGCCGGCTTTCTCGGCCAGCCGGTCGAGGATCGGCTGGGCAATGTCGAGAATGCCGTTGAGGGAGAGGAAGGTCTGCCCGAGCGCCGAGATTTTGAGCGTCAGGCGATAGATTTCGGTCACCTCGTCCTGCTCGACATAGCCCAGCCGGATGAGATCGGCCAACAGCCGGTGGGCGGCGCTGCGCGGCATGTCCAGCCTGTCGGCGATGACATAAAGTTGCAGGCCGCCCGGGCTGTGGGCCAGGCTTTCCAGAATATTGAGGGCGCGGTCGAGCACGGAGGACATGGCCGATCCTTTCCAGATTTCAGCCGGGCTGGCAATCGCGCGCCGGGGTGACCAGGGCGCCGCGCGCCGCCGCCTCGTGCACCGCCATGGTGGCGGCGATGGTGGCCGCGCCGTCCGCGCCCGAAATCAGCGGCGCCGCCTCGCCGCGCGCCACCTGCAGAAAATGTCCGAGCTGCAGGGCCAGCGGGTCGCCCGTTTCGTGGGCGGGTATGGTGGCGGCCAGCTTCTCGGCCCAGCCGCGCCCGGCTGGGTAGTCCCAGACTGTCAGGCTGGGCAGTTCCAGCGCCGCCTCGGTGCCGCAAATACGGTAGCAATTGCCCACATGGCGGGGAAAGCTGGGGTTCTCGCCGGCCAGCTGGTCCCAGCACCAGGGCGAGGGCGTGGCATCCGAGAGCGTGAGCGTGGCCAGCGCGCCCGAGGCGAAGCGCAGCAGCACGGCGGCGCTGTCCTCGACCGCGAAGCCGCGCGCCTGGTTGGCGGTGAAGGCCTGCACGGCCTCGATCTCGCCGCACAGATAGCGCAGCGCGTCGATGTCGTGGACCAGATTGATCAGCACCGGCCCGCCGCCTTTTTGCGTGCGCCAGGCAATGTTGAAATACCCCTCGGGCTTGCACACCGTGACATCGGCATTGATGCTGACAATGCGCCCGAGCCGCCCGGCGGCGATGATCTCGCGCGCCGCGCGCAGCACCGGGTTATGGCGGCGGAAATGCCCGACCAGCAGCGCCACCCCCGCCGCCTCGGCCTCGCGGGCCAATGCGAAGGCCGCCTGCGCGTCATCCGCCAGGGGTTTTTCCACCAGCATCGGCTTGCCGTGCGCGATACAGGCGCGCGCCATCGGCACGTGCAGCGCGTTGGGCGCGGCGATGATCACGGCATCGAACCGCCAGCCGGCCAGCGCCTCCTCGAGCGTGGCGGCATAGGGCACGCCGAGCGCCGCCGCCTGGGCCGCCGCGGCGGGCGCGGGGTCGACAATCCCCGCCAGCCGCCCCTGGGCGGGCGCCAGCCCGGCCAGCAGCCGGATATGGGCCTGCCCGATAACCCCCGCCCCACAGACAATCACCGAAACCGCGGCCATGTTTCCCCCGTTTTGATTTTTGGAATTTTGTTCAACAATCATATTGGATGTGGCGCTTTGAGAGCGGGGGCGTCATACCGCATTCCGCTCGAGCAGATGGGTGGCCGCCGCATAGGCAAAGGCGATGCCCGGCCCGATGGTGATGCCCGGCGCCGGATACACCCCGCCCATCACCGACTGCATGTCATTGCCCACCGCGTAAAGCCCGGCGATGGCGCTGCCATCCGCGCGCAGCACGCGGGCGAATTGATCGGTCACCAGGCCGGTGGCGGCGCCGATGTCGCCGGGCAGCAGCCGCACGGCATAAAACGGCGCGGTGACGATCGGCCCGAGATTGGGGTTGGGCTGCTGCGCGGCATCGCCATTGACGCGGTGATAAGCCGTGCTGCCGCGCCCGAACTCGGTATCCACGCCGGTTTTGGCAAACTCGTTCATGTGCCGCACGCTGGCCTCCAGCCCGGCGGCGTCGATGCCGAGCTTGCCCGCCAGCGAGGTGAGGGTGGGGGCCTCGACCAGATAGCCGTCATCGAGGAAAGGCTTGAGCCCGCGCCCGCCGGGGCGGACCATGCCCAGCCCATATTTGCGCAGGGCCTGGGCATCGGCGATGAGATAGGCCGGAATCGAGGGCGCGCGCGCGTTGGCCTCATACATGGCGCGCACGAACAGGTGGTAGGAGGTTGATTCGTTTACAAACCTCTGCCCGGCGCTGTTGACCGTGATGGTGCCGGGCTTGCCGCGGTCGAGCACGAAATGCGGAAACACCGCCATGCTGCCGTCGGGGCGCTTGCGCACCGAGACCGGCGCCCAGAACGCGGCATCGAGCGCCCCGGTGCCGTATTGCGCGCCCAGGGCCAGGGCGAGGTCGTGGATCAGCCCGGTATGGCCAGGCGCGGCGGGGCTGAATTCAGGCGTCGGGCTGTGCAGCATCGCGGCCCGGCGGGTTTCATGGCGGGTAAAGCCGCCGGTCGCCATCACCACGCCCCGGCGCGCGGCGATGATGCGGGTGGCATTGCCCTGGCGCAGCCTGACGCCCGCGACCTTGCCGGCCTCGACCGTGAAAGCCTCGACACTGGCCCCGGTCACGATCTCGGCGCCGAGCGCGTCGAGCGAGGCGAGCATCCGGCCGATCAGGGCATTGCCCATCACCAGCCGCGTGCCGCGCTCATGGCTCAGCCGGTCGAGGCCGTAGCGCCCGATGAGCTTGGCGGCATACCAGGCGGCGCTGGCGCTTTTGGTCATTTTGAGCAGCTGGGCGATGTCGTCGCGGTCGATCATCATGCCGCCCAAAATGGTGAATTCGGGAATGGGCGGGCGGATGAGCGAGAGCCGCTTGCCGAGCGCGCGGCCATCGAAGGGCAGGGGCTCGAGCGCGCGGCCGCACAGCGAGGCGCCTTCGGCTTCCTGGATGTAATCGGGGTGCAGGGGGCGGGCGCGGAACTGCACCTGGGTTTCGTTTTGCAGCCGGGCGATGGCCTGCGGCCCCCAGCGCAAAAACGCCTCGCGCATCTCGGCGCTGGAATGGTTGCCGACCGTCTGGTTGAGAAAAACGCGCGCGCGCTCGATATCGTCGGCGGGCGCGTTGACGCTGGCGGCCAGGGGCGAGCCCGGCACCCAGGTGGTGGCGGCCGAAAAGGCGGTGGTGCCGCCCAGATATTGGGTATGCTCGACCAGCAGCACCGAGAGCCCGTTGAGCCGGGCAAACAAGGCGGCGGCCATGCCCGCCCCACCCGAGCCGATGACGATGACGTCAAAAACGGTGGTTTCGGTCATGCGGTCACTCCGGCCTGTTCGGCAATGGTCTTGGCGGCGCGCAGGCAGTCGGCCGCCCAGCCGAGCGGCCCGCGCGCGGGCGCGCGCCTATGGTTGGGAATTTCGACGCTGAGCGGCAGGCCGGGCGGCAGGGCGCGCAGCAGCGTCACCAGATCTATGCCGCCCTCGCCGGGGGGCAGGCGGTTGGTGCGGGCATCATGGATCAGCTCTTCGCGCGTGGGCGGCATGGCCTTGGGGGCGTCGCAGATCTGGGCATAATGCAGGCAGGCGCCGGGCAGGGCGGCCACGGCCTCGGGCCCGCCGGGGCTGCGGGCGTAATGCAGGGCATCCACCAATATGCCGGCATTGGCCGGCGTGCCCGCGGCCGTCACCAGACGCTGGGCGGTGGCGAGGTCGGGCACTTCCGTCCAGGGCATGAACTCGATGTCGGCGGTCAGGCCGCGCGCGGCGGCGGCGGTGCAAAAGGCGGCGTAATTTGCGGTGAGGCGGGCGAAATCGGGGTCGTCGCCGGCCACCAGCACGGCGCGCGCGCCCAGTTCGGCGCCGGTGTCGAGAAAGGGCAGCACGGCATCGAGCGCGAAGCCCGGCCCCAGCCGGATGATTTCGAGGTCGAACACCTCCACCCCCGTGGCGGCGCTGCGCGCGCGCGTCTCGCGCAGCAGGGCGGCGTCGGTCATCAGATCATAGGCCTGGCCGCCGGGGGCGGCGGGCAGCAGGCGCAGCCCGGCATGGGTGTAGCCGGCCTGGTGGGCGGTCTCGATCATTTCGGGCGGCGCCAGATCGAGCACGGTGAGATGGGCAAGCGACCAGGCGCGCATCAGACGGGCGCCCCGGCCTTGGGGGCGTAGAAATCGAGCATCAGCTCGCGCACGGCGTTGAACATGCCGATGCCGGTCTGGGTGGCGCAGCCCTTGGCGCGGGCGGCGCGCAGCAGGGGCGTTTCCACCGGCGCGGTAATCACATCGCCCACGAACATGGCGGGGGTGAGGCGTTCGGCATCGACCGGCAGCGGGTCGCCCGGGCGCATGCCGGCGGGGGTGGCGTTGGCGATGATGTCAAACCCCGACGGGTCGGCCGAGCCCGCCCGGAGCCGTCCGCCCGCGATGGGGGCAAGCTGGGCGATCAGCCCATCGCGCCGGGCGGCGTCGCCATCGCGCAGGGCCAGTTCGGCCACGCCGGCTTCGAGAAAGGCCAGCGCGATGGCCGAGCCCGCCCCGCCCGCGCCGACCAGCAGCACGCGCTTGCCCTCGGGCTGGCAGCCCGCTTGTTTCTGCGCGGCCACAAAGCCCTCGCCGTCGAATATATCGCCGTGCCAGGCCCCCTCGGGGGTGCGGCGCATGACATTCACGGCCCGCAGCAGCGCCGAGCGCGGCGAAGCGGTGGCGCATAGCTCGAAACAGGCCAGCTTGTGGGGCACGGTCACGATGATGCCGCTGACATTGCCCGCCAGAGTCACGCCGTCCACGAACGCGGCCAAACGCTCACGCGTGACATGAAACGGCACCACGATGCTGTTTTGCCCGCGTTCGTTCAGGCCAACGGTCATGCCGGCGGGGGATTTTACTTGCGCGATCGGGTCGCCGACAATGCCGATGACGGATGTCGCGCCGTTGAGAAAGGATGGTTCGGTCATGTGCGGGGTCTTGGCTCCTCGGGCCGGGCGCATAGGGGGCGCCGCGTTGCTCAAGGCAGGTAGCACAAAACTGAATCTTAGTTCAATATGGAATTTAATTCCAATTTTTGGATTGATGCGTCAGCATCAGCCGCCAGGTGAGGATGAGCGCCGCCAGCACGGTGCCGGCGCTGGCCAGAAACACGGCGGGATAGCCGAAATGGTCGGCGATGACCCCGGCGCCCGGGCCGGTGAGGCCGAGCGCCAGGTCTAGAAACACGGTATAAAGCCCCACCGCCGCGCCCCGGCTGGAGGCGGGCACGGTTTTCAGCGCCTCGACCGCGATGGCCGGGAAAATGAGCGAAAATCCCAGCCCGGTGAGCGCGGCCCCGGCCAGCGCGGCATGGGGCGCGGGGGCGGCCCAGAGCAGCAGCAGGCCCACGGCCTCGATGGCGAAAGACGCGAGCGAGGCGCGAAACCCGCCAAACCGCCCGATGCTGCCAATCGCCACCAGCCGCACCGAAATGAAGGCGAGGCCGAAAACGGTCAAGGCATAGGCCGCGCCGGGCCAATGATGGGCGCTGTAATCGAGGGCGATGAAGGCGACAATGGCGCCAAACCCGATGGAGCCGCCCGCCAGCGCCAAGCCAAAGGGCAGCATGGCGCGGGCCACCCGCCCGAGCCCCAGCCGGGCGCCGGGCATCACCGGCACGGCCGGGCTCACCCGCGCGCCGGCAAAGCCCAGCGCGGCCAGCACCAGCACCGTGGCGCCAATGGCCGCCAGCCCGCCGGCATGAAACAGCGCCACGCCCACCGGCGCGCCGAGCGCCACCCCGCCATAAGAGGCGACGCCGTTCCAGGAGATGACCTCGGCGGTGTGGCTGGCCCCCACCCGCCCCACCCCCCAGGCGATGCAGCCCGTGCCCGCCCCGCTCTCGGCCGCGCCTAGGGCCAGGCGGCTGGCTGTGAGCCAGCCCAGCACGGCCATGGGGCCATGGCAGAAGCCCGCCGCCAAAACGCAAAAGCCGGACAGGAACGCAAAGCCCTGCCCGGCCGAGACGACGAATTTGGCTCCATACGTATCGCAAAACCGCCCGACGAGCGAGCGCGTGGCCAAAGTGGCGGCATATTGCAGGCTGATGAGCCCGCCCGCCAGCGCCGCGCCAAAGCCCAGCTGGTAGCGCACCAGCCCGGGAAACACCGCCAGCGGCAGGCCGATGGTGAAATAGACAATGGCGTTGAACACCACGATGCCCAGAATGCGGGCTGTTCGGCTTTGCGCCAGCCGGCCGGCCCGGCTTTGCGGATTCATATACGCCCCATGCCACACTCCAGCCCCGGTTTCAGGGCATTTTTCGCGTTTGCGTCAACCTCAAAACGCCGTCATCGCCAAAAAATCTCGGCCAGCGGCGCAAAGCCGCCCCGCCGGCCGAGGCCGCCTCAGCGCAGCGGTGAGAGCGACGTGGGCAGATAGATGGCAGACGACATTTCCGGCGTCAGCCACACCGCGCTCTTAGGCGGCCAGGCGCCCTGGGCCACCGATTCGCCGCGCTTTTCGAAGCGCTCATTGGTCGAGGCATAGGGCCAGACATGGGTGATGCGCGGTGTGCCGTCGAGCGCGTAGAGCGCCACCGACAGCCTGGAGAATTTGGTGCGCGCGGGCAGCTTCTCGGCCCAGCCCTCAAAGGTCGGCTCCAGCCCGCCGGTTTTGAGCACATAGGTGCGGATTTCATAAACCGGCCCAAAGGCGCCGGTCTCCACCGGGGGCATGTTGGGGAAGGGGGCGTAGCTTTCCATCTCCAGGCGGTTCAGAAACTCGCCCGCGCCGAACGGGTTGGCGGCGCGCAGGCCGCGCGCGCGCTCGTGCAGCAGGGCGGCGTCATCCTCGAATTCGCGCAGCACCACCAGCTTGTTCAGCGCGCCGATGTCGGAAGTCCAAACCCCGAGCAGGCGCCCCGTGGCCTCGGGCGCGGCGAGGTAGGCCTCGAGCCCCGGCAGAAATTTGGGCGCGCTGCCCATCTGGATTGAAAGCGTGGCGAGTTCGTAGCGTTTGCTCATGTCAAATTCCTGTTTCAGTGGCGATGGTACGGGCGGCGATCCAGCCAAAGGTCATGGCCGGGCCAAGGGTGATGCCGCCGCTCGGGTAGTTGCCGCCCATCAGGCTCGACATGTCGTTGCCGACCGCGAACAGGCCGGGAATGGGCTGGTGCTGGGCATCGAGCACGCGGGCTTTTTCGTCGGTTTCCAGGCCCGCGAAGGTGCCAAGGCTGCCTGGCACCACGCGCACGGCATAAAAGGGGGCTTGCAGAAGCGGCGCCACGCACGGGTTGGGCTGGTGGTCGGCATCGCCGTTGACGCGCTGAAACAGCGTGGCGCCACGGCCAAATTCCGGGTCCTCGCCGCGCTGGGCGGCCTGGTTATAGGTGGCCAGCGTGGCGGCGAGAGCGTTTGGGTCGATGCCGCAGGCGCGCGCGAGTTCGGCCGGCGTGCGGCCCTGCTTGAGATAGCCCGCGCGCAGATGCGCGCGCTTGGGCACCGGAAACGGCTTCACCGCCCCCAGCCCGTAGCGGCGGATAAAGGCGGCGTCGCACAGCAGCCAGGCCTGCACCGGCTGGCCGGGCGGCGTGGCGGCGAACAGGCCACGCATGAAATCGTGATAAGGCGCGGCCTCGTTGGTAAAGCGTTTGCCGGCCGCGGTCACGGCGATCAGCCCCGGCTTGGCGCGGTCGATGAGGTGAGGAAAACGGCCGACCGTGCCATCCTGGCGCGGCACCAGCGAGACCGGCGCCCACGCCCCCGCATCGGCGAGGTCGGCGCGCACATGGCCGCCCGCCTGCTCGCCCAGCCGCAACCCGTCGCCGTTATTTTCACGCGGGGCGGCGGAGCTGTGGGGCGTCTGGGCGTGTGGAAACTGGCTTTGCTGGCGCAGCCCGTCTTGCGGAAAACCACCGGCGGCGAGCACCACCGCGCGCCGGGCGGTAATGGTCACGCGGCCCGTGGGGCCATCAAATTCCGCCCCCATTACCCGCCCCGCCCCAGTGAGCAACCGCACGCAGGCCAGACGCTCATGCAGGGCCACGCCGCGGTCGGCGGCCGAGCGCAGCAGCCGGGCGATGAGGGCGTTGCCGTTCACCAGCTGCGTGGCCCGGCCATGCCAGGCGAGATCGGCCAGATGCCGCGCCACCCGCCGCGCCACATGAAAAAACGAGCGCCATTGGCTGGTGGCGTGCAGGAAATGGTAAAGATCCTGCCCCGAGGCGATGCCCATGCCCATGAAGGTGGTCTCGGGGATGGGGGGGCGCATGCGCGCGAGCAGGGGGCCGAGCTTGCGCCCATCATAGGGGGCGGCGACCATCGAGCGTCCGCCGGCGGCGGCGCCGGGCAGATTGCCGTGAAAATCGGGCACTTTGGTACCGGGCAGAAATTTCACTTCGGTCTCGGCGATGAAAAATTCCGCCATGCGCGGCCCGGCCTCGAGATAGGCGCCGATCATGGTCTCGTCATCGCGGTTGCCAAGCACGGCGCGCAGATAGGCGCGCGGGGCCTCGGGCGGTTCCTCCAGCCCCTCGGCGCGCGCATCCGGGTTATGGGGCACCCACAGCCAGCCACCCGACCAGGCCGAGGTGCCGCCAAACAAATCGGCTTTTTCGGCCACCACCACCCGCAGCCCGCGCGCGGCGGCGCTGACGGCGGCGGCCAGGCCGCCCGCCCCCGAGCCAATGACCAGCACATCGCAGCTTGACGGAATGGCGGCGGGCGGCGTGGCCGCGAAATTCTGGCTCATATCCCCTCGTTTCACCGCCTTTCGCGGCTTGGCGGTCTTAGCGGAGCAAATTTACGGCATCAAGTTATATTTTGGAATTGCATTCCATATTTATTTGGGTATGATGCCTCAAGACGGCAGCGGCGTTTGGCGCTGTTTCCGGCTGGGATAACGAAAATTGCCCGCGAACAGGCGCTCAAACTTGCCCGTTGATAAAGGTTTTTTAAATGATTTCAATTATTTGTAAAAAACAGGGCGCGCCCCTGAATTTTTGTCGTGACACTTGCGGGCAATGTATGGAATGGTTAGTACATTGAGCAGGTGAATGGGCCGGACACAGGCCCGCACCCGGTCGATCAATAGTGAGGAACGCGGCGAAGATTTGCTGGCCGCATAAGTAAACAAACCACGTCTTGCCAAGAAACACTGAGGAGAGGATATCCGATGACTGAAGACACTGGCAGCTTCAAGCTGGCCACTTCGCGCCGCCGTCTGCTCGGCACCGCCGTTGGCGGCGCCGCCGTTTCGGCGCTCGCCATGCCCCACATCGCCCGCGCGGCCGCGCCCATCCGCATCGGCCTGCTGCAGGCCAAGGAAGGCTCGATCGCCCTGCAGGCGCAGTATTTGCAGCAGGGCACGTTTTTGGCGCTCGAGCAGATGGGCAACCAGCTTCTGGGTCAGCCCGCCGAGATCGTGTGGGACGATGAGCCCTCCGCGCAGGGCGCCGGGCAAAACGCGCTGCAACTGATTCAGCAGCAGCAGGTGGTGGCGCTGCTGGGCGGCTCGCTCAGCGATGCCGCCCTCGCCGAAGAGGCGGTGGCCGGCCAGTACCGCGTGCCGTTCATCGTCAATAACGGCGCCGCCGAGGCGATCACCGGCGCCAAGTGCAACCCCTATACGTTCCGCCTGCAGCCGCCCGTGCCGGTGCAGGCCGCGGCCATGCTCCCCTATCTCAAGGGCATCGGCAAGCGCTGGTATTTCCTCTCGGCCTCCTATGCGTTCGGCCAAGACATCGTCGCCAGCTTCAAGCAGCTGCTGGCCAGCATCGGCGGCACCGTCGTCGGCGATGACGAAGTCCCCGTCGGCACCAGCGATTACAGCGCCTACATCCTCAAGATCCGCGAAGCCCAGCCCGACCTGGTCATCGGCGGCCTGACCTCGGGCGATTTGTCGAATTTCTTCAAGCAGTGGACGCAGTTCGGCATGAAGGACAAGATCCCCTTCGCCGAGATCGCGGTGGGCGATACCGATCTGTGGTCGGTGGGCCGCCAGGATGTCGCGGGCATCTACACCTCGCTCTGGTATTACCGCGACCCCAACAACTCCGCCAAGGACAAGGCGTTCGCCGCCGCCTACCAGGCCAAGTACAACCGCCCCGCCGCCGACAAGGCCTGGATGGGCTGGTACTGCGCGCGCATCATGTTCGAGGCGATCAACGCCGCCGGCAGCACCAAGCCCGAGGCGATCGTCGCGGCGCTGCAGAACTGGAGCGAGGTCGATAACGGCGTGACCGTGCATTTCGACAAGTGGAACAACCAGCTCGTCCATCGCTTCCTCATCGTCGGCGTCAAGAAAGACATCACCAACAAGTGGGATTATTTCGACGTGCTGCAATCGGTGCCGAGCAACGACGCCCAGGCCGCCCAGGTGTTCGGCTCGGCGAGCGACAGCGCCTGCCACATGACGCCGCTCTAGGCACGTCTCCAGAGTCTTCAGCGATGAGCTGAAGACTCCAAAAATATAGTTTTGGCGAGCCATTTCGTGCGTTTATATTGGCGCTCTCGCGTCAATTTAAACGCACATCGCTCCAAGCGGGGAGACCACACGCCATGTTGGATATGTTGATCATGCAGGCTGGTAACGGTCTTGCATTGGGCTTCTTGTATGTCCTCATCGCCCTCGGGCTGTCGATCATTTTCGGCCTGCTGGGTATCGTCAATTTCGCGCATGGCGTGTTCTTCGCTCTGGGTGCGTATTTTTCCCTCACCATGTTCAACATCATGGGCTGGTGGGGGATTCCCTTTGCGATGGTGATCGTCGCGGTGATCGGCATGATCACCGAAATCGTGATCATCCGGCGGCTCTACGACAAGGAGCCGCTGGTCAGCCTGATCGTGACCTTCTCCTTCTCGTTGCTGGCCGAGGCGGTGATCCGCGCCATCTGGGGCGCGCAGGGCCAGCCCTTCAACGCCCCCGATTGGCTGAACGGCATCATCATTGCCGGCCCCTTCATCTTCGCCAGCTATCGCGTGGCGGTTATGGTGTGCGTGGCGGTCATTCTGGCTGCCTTCTGGGCCTTCATGCGGTTCACCAAATATGGCCGCATCCTGCGCGCCGGCTCGCGTGACCCGATGATGGTGCAGCTCCTGGGCATCAACCTGCCCCATGTGCTCACCGGCACGTTCGGGCTGGGCTGCCTGCTGGCCGCGCTGGCCGGGCTGCTGGCCGCGCCCATCTGGGATGTCACGCCCGGCATGGGCGAGGCGGCGATCATGCCGGCCTTCGTGGTCATCACCATCGGCGGGCTGGGCTCCTATGCGGGCGCCATCGTCGCGGGTCTGGCCGTCGGCCTTGTCCAATCCCTGACCATCCAATTCATGCCCGAAGCCTCGACCGCGGCCATGTATGTGCTCATGGCGGTCGTGTTGTTGCTGCGTCCGCGCGGCCTGTTCGGCGAGCAGTGGGAGCGCTTTGAATGACCAAATTTATGCAAAATCCAGTGCTGGTCGCGGGCCTCGTGCTCGTGGTGCTGACCCTGGCCGGCCCGGTGATCGGGCTGCCGGTCAACCAGCTCACCGAAATCGTCATCTACATGCTCTATGGGCTGGGGGTGAACATGCTGGTCGGCTATACCGGTCTGGTGCCGTTCGGCGCCTCGGTATTTTTCGGCTGCGCCACCTATTTCGTGGCCATCTTCATGCTGGGCGGGGTGGGCAACGAATTCGTCGCCCTGATCCTGGCGGTGCTGGCCTCGGTGGGGCTGGCGGTGCTGCTCGGCCTGCTCATCCTGCGCCGGCGCGGGCTGTATTTCTCGCTGCTCACCCTGGCCGCCTCGCAGATCGCCTTCGAGGTCGCCTATAAATGGACCGCCGTGACCGGCGGTGAAAACGGCCTCCAGGGCGTCACGCCCGTGTTGCTCACCACCCCCATGCGTCTGCATGTCTTCACGGTGGCGGTGGCGCTGGTGGTCATGGCGGGGCTCTGGCGCCTGGCCCATGCCCCCTTTGGCCGCGCGCTGCAGGCGCTGCGCGACAATGAGCAGCGCATGGCGTGCCTGGGCTACAACACCAACCACCTCAAGCTTGGCGCTTTCGTGCTGTGCGGCGCGGTGGTGGGCTTGGCTGGCGGCCTGCTGGCGCTGCTGCTGCAAGGGGCCTATGCCGATAATCTCGGCTGGGAACATGCGGGCGACGCCCTGCTGATGACGGTGCTGGGCGGCGTGCACCAGTTTCTCGGCCCGCTTTGGGGGGCGGTGGCGTTCATCGCGCTGCAAGACCGCCTCTCGCAGCTCACCGATAATTGGTGGCTGATCTTCGCCCCCATCGTCATGGGCTTCGCGCTGGCCTCGCCCGAGGGCATTCACGGCCTCGCCCAGCTGATCATGCGCCGCCCGCGCTGGACGCTGACACGCACCGCCATTCCACCCCGCCCGGCGGCCATCGCGCCCTACCAGCCGAGCGAATTGGGCGTCGATCGCGACACGCCGCTGCTCACCGTTCGTGGGCTCACCAACCGCTTCGGCTCGCTCTACACCGCGCGCAACATCGACCTCGATGTCATGCCCTGCCAGCTGCACAGCTTCATCGGCCCCAACGGCGCCGGCAAGACGACGTTTTTCAACCTGCTCACCGGCCTGCTGCACCCCACCGAAGGGCGCATCAGCTTCATGGGCCAAGACATCACGGGCATGAAACCATATCTGCGCGTGCGTCTCGGGCTCAGCCGGTCGTTCCAGATTGTCAGCGTGTTCAAGAACCTCACGGCGTTTGAAAACGTACGCATCGCCGTGCAGCGTCGCCGCAAGCTCTCGCTGCGCCAGCGCATGGGCGATGCCTACGATGTCGCCGATGTGAATGACCGCACCTGGACGCTGCTGGCCGCCGTCGGGCTCGAGGACCGCGCCGCCGAAACCTGCCAGAATCTCTCGCACGGCGAGCAGCGCCTGCTCGAAATCGCCATCTCTCTGGCGACCGACGCCAAGCTGCTGCTGCTCGACGAGCCGCTGGCGGGCCTGGCCCAGGCCGACCGGCAAGTGGTGGGCGCGCTCATCCGCCGGCTCGCCGAGGCCCATGCCGTCCTGCTCATCGAGCATGACATGGACCGCGTGCTGACGCTCTCGGACCGTATCACCGTGCTCCACCAGGGCGCGCTGATCGCGGACGGCAAGCCCGCCGAGGTGGCCTCCAACCCGGCGGTCATCAGCGCCTATCTGGGCGCCGAGAAGGACGCCGCCAATACCATCCACGCCGCGCCGCGCGGGCAGGTGGGCAAGCCGATCCTGGAGGTCGAGAATCTCTGCGCGGGCTATGCCGGCAGCGTCATCATCGACGGCGTCAGCTTCACGGTGCATGAGGGCGAGGCGGTGGCCATTCTGGGCCGCAACGGGGTCGGCAAGACCACCACGCTCAACAGCCTGATGGGCAGCGTCGATATCGCCAGCGGCGACATCAAGCTCGATGGCCAGAGCATTGCCGGGCGCAAGCCGTTCGAGATCAACCAGCGCGGCCTGTCGCTGGTGCCCGAGGGGCGGCGTTTGTTCCCCAACCTCACGGTGCTGGAAAATCTGCGTCTGGCCATGCGCCCGGGCGGCGCGTCGCTCGAGGAGGTGTACGAGCTGTTTCCCAAGCTCAAGGTGCTGGCCAAATCGCGGGCCTCGGCGCTCTCGGGCGGCGAGCGCCAGATGGTGGCGGTGGCCCGCGCGCTGATGGTGCCGAGCCGGGTGATTTTGCTCGACGAGCCGTTCGAGGGTCTGGCCCCGGCCATCGTCAAGGACATCATGGAAGCCGTGGTCAAGCTGCGCGCGCGCGCCAGTCTGGTGATCGTCGAACATCACGCCGAATCCGTGCTCTCCATCGTCGATCGCGCCATCGTGCTGGTAAACGGCAAGGTCGCCTATGAAGGCTCGGCCGCCGATCTGGCGGCGGATGAGGCGCTGCAGGCCCGCCTGCTCGGTGTCGTGCATGCCGATGCGGCCTGATTGAACCCCGCGCTTTGCGCGGCCACGGCCTCCGGCGTCACGGTGGCGCCGGAGTAAAGGGCCCCGGCCCATAAAACTCTATAACTGGGAGATCATTTCATGTCCAAAAATCGTTTCCGGAATCTGCTTCTGGCCACGGTGGCCGCTGGCGGGCTGGCTGTTCCGGCCGCCCACGCGCAATCTGCGTCTGATTCGTGGCTGAACAGCTTCCTCACGCGCCCGACCATGACCGGCGACTGGAATGGCGGCC
>JAJXWD010000015.1 GCA_021781835.1 Pseudomonadota bacterium
GCAATTCGCCGGCTTCGGTGAAATCTGTCTGAGCGGCGAGAAGCGTGATGGTGGCGAGACGATCGTCTTGATCGCGGGCCATGGCGGCGGCGGCGATGGCGAGCAATGTGCCGCCGAGGCAATAGCCGGTGGCATGGATTTTTGAGCCGCCGCAGATGGCGGTGACGGCATCGAGCGCGGCCATGACGCCGAGGCGGCGGTAATCATCGAGCCCCGTGTCGCGCAAGGCGGCATCCGGGTTGCGCCAGGAGATGCATAAAACCGTGAAGCCCTGGGAGACCAGGTAGCGGACCATGGAATTATGGGGGGAGAGGTCGAGGATATAATATTTCATGATCCAGGCCGGGACGATGAGGATCGGCTCGGGCCGCACGGTTTCGGTGGTGGGGCTGTATTGGAGCAGCTCGATCAGGTCGTTTCTGAACACCACGGCGCCAGGGGTGAGGGCGACATCGCGCCCCGGGCGCATGGGCAGGGGCTGGGCGGTGGTGGAGCCGAGGCTGCGCAGATCCTCGATGAAATGGCGCGCCCCCTCGCGCAGATTATCGCCCGAGGTTTCCTGTACGCGGGTGAGCACCTCGGGGTTGAGGGCCGGGTAGTTGGAGGGGGCCAGCATGTCGAGCGCCTGACGGGCGACGAAATTGACCATGCGCTCGTTCTCGCGCGAGACGCCGTGAACATTGGTGGTGGCGCTGTTCCAGAACCGCTCGGCGCGCAAAAACGCCTGCGCGGCGAAGGCCGACGGGCCATGCTGCCAGCCCGGCGCCGCGAAACGATGATCGCCCGGCGCCGGGGCCAGGGTTTCGGCCGGCAGGGAAAGCGCCAGGCGGGTGAGCGCCGCCGCGTCGTGCGCGGCCTGCTGGAACAGGCTGAGCTGGCGGCCCGGCTGGCCGGCGAGGTGGATCAGCCAATCGGCGAAGGCAAGGCCGAGCGAGGCGGGCGAGATGCCGCCGGTCAGCCGCGCCTCGGCGGCATGGATGGCGCGGTCGAGGTCTCGCTTGTCGTCATCAGCGGGCATGGGCACGAAACTCCGGGAGCAGATTATACCAGCAACGCCGCCAGGGCCGCTTACGGGGCGGGCGGCGCTTGGACGCCGGCGGGCCGGGCCATGAGGGTGGCCAGAAACGCGGCGTTGGCGCGCATCAGGGCCTGGGAATAGGCGATGTTGGCCTGGGTGATGGCGCGGATGGTCTCGGCCAGCTGCTCGAATATCTGCACGGAGGGCAGCAGGCGCTGCTCGGCGGTGAGAAACTCCCGCGAGATCTGGAAAATCTCGAACGGATCGGTTTTTTGGTCGCTCATGGAAGCCATCCTGATCGATGTGGAGGTAAACCTCCGCCTTTGTGGGGGAGCGGGCAATGACGTGGGTCAACCGGCGCGCCGGTTACATCAATTTCATGTTGCGGCGCGGCAAAATCATGCCCGGTTTTTGCGCCCGGTTGGGTTAATTTTGCGTTATGGCGTCTGGCCGCGCGCGGCGCTGTGGCAACCAGCTGTTTACGCGGGTTGGGTAGCATGAGCCGTGAACGTGATGAGGGGTACGCACGGTGGCGGGCGGCGGCAAGGCGGTTTGGTGGGCAGAACGCCGCCGCGGGGCGGAGCGACGCGCGATGCCGGTTGATATGATGCCAGGGTACGCGGTGCCGGGGGCGCGCGATGTCGGGGTATAAGCATGCCGCCGAAATGCTGGCCCGGCGCCAGAAAGCCGATGGCGCGCGCGGCTGGCGGGAGCGGCTGCGGACCCTGTTTCTGATAGATGAGCAGAGCCCCGAGCTGGTGATGTCGCAATATGTGGCGCTGACCCAGCAAATTCCCACGCTGTATCTGGTGCTGGGCATTAATGTGGTGATGCTCTCGCTCACCCATATCAGCTCCACCCCCTGGTGGCTGACCAGCGCCCTGCCCGCGCCGCTGCTGGGGGTGGGGGTGGCGCGCTGCTACCGCTGGATGCGCTGGCGCGGCGTGGCGGTGGAGCTGGACGTGGCGGCGGCGCGGCTGAAATCGGTGGTGGTGCTGGTGGGCGTGCTGGGCGCGGGATTTACCGTGTGGGCGCTGGCGCTGCTGCCCTATGGCGATGCCTATGCGCAATGCCATGTCGAGTTTTTCATGGCCGTCACGGTGGTCACCACCTGTTTCAGCCTGATGCAGCTGCGCGCGGCGGCCTTGCTGCTGGTGGTGATCATGTTCGTGCCGTTCGGGGTGGTGTTTTTAACCTCGCCCCACCCGGCCATGGTGGCCATCGCCATTAACATGCTGCTGGTGGCCTGCTCCATGGTGCTGGCGCTGCTGCGCTTTTACGGCGATTTCGCCGCGCTCATCCTCTCGGAACATGAGCTGATCGTCCGCCAGCAGGAGACGCAGCGCCTCTCGGACGAGAATTTCCGCCTCGCCAATATCGATGTGCTGACCAGCCTGCCCAACCGCCGGCGGTTTTTCACCGAGCTGGAGGCCACGCTCGACCGGGCGGCGCGGGGGGAGCGGTGCTTCGCCGTGGCGCTGATCGATCTCGACCGGTTCAAGACCGTGAACGACATGCACGGCCACGCCGCCGGAGACCGGCTGCTGACCCAGGTGGGCCTGCGGCTGAAACGGCTTTCGGGGCCGGAACTGTTCGTCGCCCGGCTGGGCGGGGATGAGTTTGGCGTCATCCTCACCGATTGCCACAGCCCGGAACCGCTGAAGGCGTTCAGCACCAAGGTGACGCAGGCGCTCTCCGGGCCGTGCGTGGTCGGCGATCGGCTGGCCAGCATCTCCTGCTCGATCGGGGTGGCGGTGTTTCCGCAAGCCGGCGCCACCAGCGAGGAATTGTTCGAGCGGGCGGATTATGCGCTCTATCACGGCAAGCAGGCCCATAAAGGCGAGCTGGTGGTGTTTTCGGATGAGCATGAGGTGCGCATCCGCCGGGCGGCGCAGATCGAGCAGGCGATCCGAACCGCCGATTTCGAAACCGAGATGTGGGTGGCGTTTCAGCCCATCGTGGATGTGCGCCACAGCCATGTGCTGGCCTTCGAGGCGCTGGCCCGCTGGGACAGCCGCGAGCTTGGGCCGGTGGGGCCCGATGTGTTCGTGCCCCTGGCCGAGCGGACCCGCATGATCGGCCAGCTGACCGAGGTGCTGCTGGCCAAGGCCCTGACCGCCGCGCGCGGATGGCCCGCCGGGGTGAGCTTGTGCTTCAACCTCTCGGCGCAAAATCTCGGCTCCGCCGAAACCATGGATGCGGTGCACAGGCTGGTGCGCCAAAGCGGGCTGGCGGCCTCGCGCATCGAGTTCGAGGTGACGGAAACCGCCCTCTTGGAGGAGTTCGAGGTGGCGACCAGGGCCATAGACGACCTCCGCGCCCTGGGCGTGCGGGTGGCGCTGGATGATTTCGGCACCGGGTTTTCGAGCCTGGGCTATGTGCACCGGCTCAAGCTCGACAAAATCAAGATCGATAAAAGCTTTGTCACCGATGTGGAGCGCAGCGCCCAGGCCGGCGCGATCATCAAGACCATTGTGGCGCTGTGCCGGAATTTGAGCCTGGATTGCGTGGTGGAGGGGGTGGAGACCCAGATGCAGATGCAGATCATCGCCGGGCTGGGGTGCCACCATATGCAGGGCTATTTCGTCTCGAAGCCGGTGACCGGGGATGTGGTGACCCGGCTGATCGAGCGGATCAACGCCAATGCCGACGCGGTGCGCGAGGGCGCGGCGCAATAGCTCACGCCAAGCCGGCGGGCAGTGCCCAAACAAGGGTAAAGCGGGCGCGTGAACAACGCATCCCGCTCTAGTTATATTTTAGCGATCAGTTTCATTGGTTTAGCTTGCGTCTGTCGACTCAATCCAAACCAATATCGATCTAATGCCGCCCGCGTGGAACCTGGCCGGTTTTCAGGCCAGCTCGATCAGCAGATCCTTGGCGTCGACCTGCTCGCCGGGGCGGACCAGGATGGATTTGACCGTGCCCGCCTGGGGGGCGGCGATCTGGGCTTCCATCTTCATGGCCTCGATGGCGAGCAGGGGTTCGCCCTGCGCCACTTGCTGGCCATCGCGCACCAGGATGGTCGAGATCGAGCCCGGCATGGGCGCACCGACCTGTTTGGTGTCGCCCTCATCGGCCTTGCGGCGCGCGGGGCGTGAGGAGGAGGCCGCGCGGTTGGGCACGGTGATGACGCGCGGCTGGCCGTTGAGCTCGAAGAAGGCGGAGACATTGCCGTCCTCGTCGGTCTCGGAGAGGGTTTGCAGCGACACGATCATGGTCTTGCCGGCCTGGAGCGTGACCGGAACCTCATCGCCCGGCTTCATGCCGTAAAAATAGACCGGGGTCGGCAGAACCGAGACCGGGCCATAGGTGCGCATGCTGGCGTTGAAGTTGGTGAACACCTCCGGGTACATGAGGTAGGAGGCGAGGATGTGGTCCTGCATCTCGATGCCGCATGTCTTGGCGGCCTCGGCGCGGGCCTTTTCCAGATCCTCATCGGCCATCAGCGAGCCGGGGCGGACGGTGATGGGCTCGCGGCCCTTCAGCACTTTTTTCTGCACCGCCTCGGGCCAGCCGCCGGGGGGCTGGCCGAGATCGCCGTGCATCATCTCGACCACCGATTGCGGGAAGGCGATTTCCTTGGCGGGGTCGGTGACATCGGCGGGGGTGAGGTTTTGCGAGACCATCATCAGCGCCATGTCGCCCACCACCTTGGAAGACGGCGTGACCTTGACGATGTCGCCGAACAGGTCGTTGGCGTCGCGGTAGGCGCGCGCCACCTCGTGCCAGCGTGTCTCGAGCCCCAGAGACCGCGCCTGTTCGCGCAGATTGGTGAACTGGCCGCCGGGCATTTCGTGCAGGTACACCTCGGACGCGCCCGATTGCAGGTCGCTCTCGAAGGCCGCGTATTGGGCGCGCACGGCCTCCCAATAGAAGCTCAATTGCCGGATGACGCTGGTATCGAGGCCAGTGTCGCGCTCGGTATGGCGCAGCGCCTCGACCAGCGAGCCGAGGCAAGGCTGTGAGGTCAGGCCCGACATCGGGTCCATGGCGGCATCGAACGCATCCACCCCGGCATTGACCGCGGCCAGCACGGTGGCGGCCGAGATGCCCGAGGTGTCGTGCGTGTGCAGGTGGATGGGGATGCCGATTTCCTCTTTCAGCGCCTTGACCAATGTGCTGGCGGCGGCGGGTTTGAGCAGGCCCGCCATGTCCTTGATGGCCAGGATGTGGCAGCCGGCGGCTTCGAGGTCCTTGGCCAGATTGACGTAATAGTTCAGCGCGTATTTGGCCCGGGCGGGGTCCAGTATGTCGCCCGTGTAGCAGATGGCGCCTTCGGCGAGCTTGCCGGCCTCGGCGACCGCGTCGATCGCCACGCGCATATTCTCGACCCAGTTCAGGCAGTCGAAGATGCGGAACAGGTCGATGCCGTTTTCGGCCGCCTGGCGGACGAAGAATTTCACCACATTGTCGGGGTAGTTTTTATAGCCCACGCCATTGGCGCCGCGCAGCAGCATTTGCAGCAGCACGTTGGGCGCGCGCGCGCGCAGCAGCGAGAGACGCTCCCACGGGCCTTCCTGGAGGAAGCGCATGGCGACATCGAACGTGGCGCCGCCCCAGCATTCCAGCGAGAGCAGCTGCGGCAGCCCGACCGAGGTGGCCTTGGCGGCGTTCACGATGTCATAGGTGCGCATGCGGGTGGCGAGAAGCGACTGGTGGGCGTCGCGCATGGTGGTGTCGGTGACCAGGGCGCGCTTTTGCGCCAGCATCCAGCCCGAGAAGCCGACCGGGCCGAGCTGGTCAAGCAGCTGCTTGGTGCCGGGCGCGCGCTCGGTGCCGAAAAAGGGCGGCTCGGGCGTGCGGGCATGGGCGTGGGGCTTGGGCTTGCCGCGCGTTTCGGGGTGGCCGTTGACCGTGACATCGGCGATGTATTTGAGCAGCTTGGTCGCGCGGTCCTGACGTTTTTTGACGTTGAACAGTTCCGGCGTGTTGTCGATGAAGCGGGTGGTGTAGTTGCCGGCGCGGAAATCCTGGTGGTTCAGCAGGGCTTCCAGAAAGGCCAGGTTGGTGGCGACGCCGCGGATGCGGTATTCGCGCAGCGCCCGGTCCATGCGCTTGATGGCTTCATCGGGGGTCGGCGCCCAGGCGGTGACTTTTTCCAGCAGGGCATCGTAGAAACGGGTGACCACGGCGCCCGAATAGGCGGTGCCGCCATCGGTGCGGATGCCAAAGCCGAATGCCCCGCGATAGGCCGTGATGCGGCCGTAATCCGGCACGAAATTATTTTCCGGGTTCTCGGTGGTGATGCGGCATTGCAGCGCATGGCCGGACAGATGGATGTCGGCCTGCGCGGGCACGCCGGTTTCGGCCAGATCGCCGATATGGCCGCCTTCGGCGATGTGGATCTGGGCTTTGACGATGTCGATGCCGGTGACCACTTCGGTGACCGTGTGCTCGACCTGGACGCGGGGATTGACCTCGATGAAATAGAATTTGCCGGTGTCGCGGTCCATCAGGAACTCTACCGTGCCGGCATTGCAGTAAGTGGTGGCGCGGCCGATGCTGAGGGCGGCGGCGCACAGGGCTTCACGGGAAGCGTCTGTCATGTAGGGCGCGGGGGCGCGCTCGATGACTTTTTGGTGACGGCGCTGGATGGAGCAGTCGCGCTCGAACAGATGCACGAGGTTGCCGTGGGAATCGCCCAGCAGCTGCACCTCGACATGCCAGGCGCGCCGGACCAGTTTTTCGAGATAGACCTCGTCATTGCCAAACGCCGCCTTGGCCTCGCGCCGGGCGGTGGCGACGGATTCGAGCAGCATGTCCTCGCCCTCGATCGGGCGCATGCCGCGCCCGCCGCCACCCCAGCTGGCCTTGAGCATGACCGGATAGCCGACCTCGGCCGCCAGACGCTTGATTTCCGCGTCATCATAGGGGAGCGGGCCGGTGGCGGGCATGACCGGCACGCCGACCGAAATGGCCAGGTTGCGGGCCGCCACCTTGTTGCCGAGCTTGCGCATGGTCTCGGGCTCGGGGCCGATGAAGACGATGCCCTCGCGCGCGCAGGCCTCGGCGAAGTCTGGGTTTTCCGACAAAAACCCGTAGCCGGGATGGATGGCATCGGCACCCGAGAGCTTGGCGACGCGGATGACCTCGTCGATCGACAAATAAGCCTCGATCGGGCCTTTGCCTTTGCCGATCAGATAGGCTTCGTCGGCCTTGAAGCGGTGCAGCGAGAGCTTGTCATGCTCTGGGTAGATGGCGACGGTGGAAATACCAAGCTCGGCGGCCGCGCGGAATACGCGAATGGCGATCTCGGACCTGTTGGCGACCAACAGCTTCTTGAAATGGTTCACTTTCTCTCTCTCCCGGCGCCGGGATGAGGGCTTCCCGGCAGCTCAGGCGGGATTTAACGGTAATTGATCCGTAACTTCAATGCCGTAATCTCGATTTTTTATTGCGTTGCACAATAAACCGTCAGGCGGTGCGCCAGACCACCACGCACAGCACGATGACGATGAACAGCACGGTCGGCACTTCGTTCATCCAGCGGTAGAATTTTTCGGGGTGGGGGCGGCGGTCATTCAGGAATTGCTTGCGGCTATAGGCGCAATAGGCGTGAAATAGCTGCATGCCGAGCAGGGCGGCGAGCTTGGTCCACCACCAGGGCGCCGACCAGTTGACCGTGCCGGGGGTGAGCACGAGCAGGATGCCGAACGCCCAGGTCGAGAGCATCGCCGGGTTGATGATCAGGCGCAGGAGCTTGACCTCCATGACCTTGAAACGCTCGGACTCCTCGGTGCCGGGCCGGGTTTGGCAATGATAGACGAACAGACGCGGCAGATAGAACATGCCCGCCATCCAGGCCGTGAAGCTCATGATGTGGAAGGCCAGGAACCAGGAAAACCAGGGAACGAGGGCGGACACGGTCATGACAACACTCCGGAGAATTGGCTGAGCGTGGTAAAGACCTCTTTGGCGCCTTCGGCAAGCAGGGGCGCGGCCGGGCCGTGGGGGGCGAAGCCGTAACAGACCATGCCCGCCGCCACCGCGCCGCGCACGCCGAGCGGGCTGTCTTCAAGCACCACGCAGCGCCGTGGCGGGATGCCGGCATCGCGGGCGGCGGCGAGGTAGAGGTCTGGCGCGGGTTTGGGGCGGCCGCCTTGGGCCAGAATGTAGGTGGCCGAGAAGCAGCGGCCCTCGGTGAGGCCGGTGAGGCCGGTGCGGGTGAATTTGGCCTCCAGCTCCTTGGTGGAGGAGTTGGAGGCCACGCGCCAGGGAATGCCGCGATTTGTGACCTCGTGGAGCAGCTCGGCCGCGCCCTCGATGAGGCGCGCCCCTTGGCGCATGCCCTCGACCAGCTTCTCCGCGATGTCTGGCACCCAGCCGGGCGGCAGGGGCCGGCCGAGCCTGGCTTCGATGATCGGCACCATGTTGGTGATGTTCATGCCAACGAACAGCCCCATGGCATCCTCGGCGCTCAGGGGCCAGCCAAGGGCGGTGAGGTCTTGGGAGACCACCTCGGAGGCGATGACCTCGGAATCGATCAGCACGCCGTCGCAGTCGAAAATGATCAGGTCAGGCGGCATGGCGGCTCCAGGGGCAGTTTTGGTGGCCCTGGCAGCGCGCCCCGCCGGCGCACAGGCCGGGATTGGGGGCGCGGGCGACCAGGGCGGCCAGGGCCTCGATGAAGCCCGGCGCGGCGTTGGGGGTTTGGGCGCGCACATAGACCGGCACCTTGGCGGCCTCGGCGATGTGGCGGTTTTCGATGTCGAGCTCGACCAGGGTCTCGATATGGTCGGAGACGAAGGCGATGGGGACGATGACCACGCCCGCCCCGGCCCGGCCGGCCGCTTCGATGGATTGGATGGTCGAGGGTTCCAGCCATTTTTGCGGCGTGGCCCGGGACTGGTAGCAGATGACCGCCTCGAGCCCCTGATTGTTCAGGGCCTTGTGCACGGCGGCCACGGAACGCTCGACATGGGCCTGGTAGGGGTCTCCGGCCTTGACGATGCTCTCGGGCAAGCCGTGGGCGGAGTAGAGCACGCGGAGCTTTTGCCCCGGCGCCTGGGCTTTGGCGGTCTCGATGGCTTGATCGACCAGCGCCGCATAGGCGTGGGCGAAGGCGGGGTCGTCTGGCCAGCAGCAGAGGGTGGTGGTGGGTTTGGCGAGGCCCGCATTGGCCGCCGCCTCGCGCCAGTTGGTGAGCGAGGAGCCGGTGGTGGTGGTGGAAAATTGCGGGTAGAGGGGCAGCAGGATCACCCGGTCGGGGGTCCAGGCCTTGACCTCGCGCGCGGTTTGACCGGCGAACGGATGCCAATAGCGCATGGCGATGAAGCATTTTACCTCATCGCCCGTCCTGGCCGCCAGGGCGGCCTCGAGCGCCCGGCCCTGCGCCTGCGTGAAGCCCAGAAGCGGCGATTTGCCGCCCATGAGCGCGTAATTCGCCACCGCCTGTTTGGCCCCACGGCCCGCGATGAGCCGCGACAGCCAGACCCGCACGAACCAGGGCGCGCGGATGATGGCGGGGTCCGAGAACAGATTGACGCGAAACGGCTTGATGGCGCCGGGGCCGTCTGGGCCGCCGAGGTTGAACAAGACGATGGCTAGGCGGCTCATGCGGCGCGGATCAACTCCATCAGGCGGGCGACGTTGGCTTCCGGCACATCGGGGGTGATGCCATGGCCGAGATTGAAGATATGGGGACGGCCTTTGACCGTTTCCAGTATCTGGGCCACCGCTTCCTCCATCGCCGTGCCGCCGAGCTTGAGGAGCAGCGGGTCGAGATTGCCTTGGAAGATGGTGCCGGGCGGGCAGGCGGCCTGGGCGGCCTCGAGGTCGGTGGTGGTGTCGAGCCCGACCGCGTCGATGCCCGTTTCACGCGCATATTCGGCCAGCATGAGGCCGGCGAGGCGCGGGAAGCCGATGATCTTGACGCCGGGATGGCTGGATTTGAGCGCGCTGACGATGCGTTTGGTGGGGGCGATGACCAGACGGCGGAACAAGGACGGCGGGAAAATGCCGGCCCAGCTTTCAAAGAGCATGAGACAATCGGCGCCGGCCTGAAGCTGGGCCGAGAGATAGGCGATGGTCGCCTCGACCATGATCTCCATGAGCTGATCGACGAAGGCGGCGTTTTCGTAGGCGAGCTGGCGGGTGCGCGGGAAATCGCCGCCGCCTTGGCCGTCGAGCATATAACAGGCGACGGTGGCGGGGGAGCCCGCGAAGCCGATGAGGGTGGTCTCACGCGGGAGCGAGGCGCGCAGGCGGCTCACGGTTTCCATGACCGGGGCATAGCGGCTGGGAGCCGCCGTTAGCGAGAGGCTGGAGAGCGTCTCAAGCGGAGGGAGACGCGGGCCTTCGCCCTCGGCGAAGCGCAGCCCCTGCCCCAGCGCCATGGGCAGGATGAGTATGTCGGAAAACAGGATCGCGGCATCGAACCCGAATTTGCGGATCGGCTGGAGGGTTACCTCCTCGGCCAATGCCGGGTTCAGGCAGAGGGAGATGAAATCTCCGGCCTGGGCGCGGGTGGCGCGGTATTCGGGCAAATAACGCCCGGCCTGGCGCATGAGCCAAGCGGGCGGCGGCCAGCTAGCCTGACCGTTCAATGTTGAGATGAGGCGCATGCCCACCGCCCTAAACTCAATCCCACGAAGTGGAAAGAAGGGATGAGGGGGTGGAACCCTGTGAATAACGGGGGTTAAGGTGATGCCGGTTTTTCCCCACAAACTTATCCACAAGAAGAACCCAAGGATAAACTGCTGTTTTTGCGGATTCCACACCCCTTATGCACAAGTTAGGGGATAAGTCGGGAGATTCATCCTCAGTTCGCCGGATGTGAATTTTATCCACGCTTTTCAGATTTAGAGGGGAGCGGCGCGGGGTTTTCCACGCTATTAACAGTCTTATGGACAGCGATAAGCTCAATATACATCTGATATCCGACGCCACCGGGGATACTTTGACCTCGCTGATCCGCGCCGCCGTGGCGCAGTTCGATGAATCGAGGGTGACGTATCACCGCTGGTCGCTCATCCGCTCGAGGTTGCAGCTGCACCGGGTGTTTGAGGGGCTGGAGGCCGAGCCTGGGCCGGTTTTATGCTCGCTGGTGGATGAGGCGCTGCGCCATGAGCTGGACGCCCTGTGCGCGCGGCTGGGCGTGCCGCTGCTGCATGTGCTCGACCCGGTGCTGGAAATGCTCCAGACGCAGTTTGGCGCCCAGGCCAAGCACAAGCCGGGCCGGCAATATGTGCTCGATGCCGATTACTTCAAGCGGATCGATGCCATGCATTATGTCATCAGCCATGATGACGGGCAGGCCAACCGGGGCATTTCGGATGCCGATGTGGTGCTGGTGGGGGTTTCGCGCTCATCGAAAACGCCGACCTGTTTTTATCTGGCCAACCGGGGCATCAAGGCGCTCAATATTCCGCTGGTGCCGGGCATTGCGCCGGTGGAGCTGGAGGCCGAGCCGCCCTGCCCCGTGATTGGGCTGACCATCGATCCGAAATCGCTCATTGATATACGCCGCCACCGGTTGCAGCTGATTGGCGGGGGCGCGAGCGCCGGGTTCGCGCGCACGGATACCAGCGATTATGTGGATTTCGAGGCGGTGGAGAAGGAATTGCTGTGGGCCAGGCGGCTGTGCAACGCCAAGGGTTGGCCGACCATTGACGTGACCCGCCGCTCGATTGAGGAAACGGCCGCCACGGTGCTCAAGCTGATGGACAATTGGCACGCCAAGCGCACCAGCAAATAATTGATATAATTAACAGTTTTTGGGGGTGTGGACCCTTTTTCCAAAAAGGGTCCACGTACAGCACCGCCTTTTTTGTAAAAAAGGCGGCACCCAAAAAACTTTTGATCCCGATTGGGGGTTTCCCTTGGCGGCGCCCGTCCCTGGGGATAAACACGGGGCGCCATGCAGGAAATTGAACCCACTCGCTATGATTTCTCCTCGGCCGAGCCGCGCTGGCAGGCCGAATGGGAGAAAGCCGGCTGTTTCGCCGCCCCCGATGTGCCCACCGGCGGCAAGCCCAAATATTATGTGCTGGAGATGTTCCCCTATCCGTCGGGGAAGATCCATATGGGCCATGTGCGTAATTATACGCTGGGCGACGTGGTGGCGCGCTATAAGCGGGCCAAGGGGTTTGATGTGCTCCACCCCATGGGCTGGGACGCGTTTGGGTTGCCGGCCGAAAACGCCGCGCGGGAAAATAACGCCAGCCCGGCCGAGTGGACTTACGCCAACATCGCCAATATGCGCGCGCAGCTCAAGCGCATGGGGTTTTCGCTCGACTGGTCGCGCGAGTTCGCGACTTGTGATGCCAGCTATTACGGCCAGCAGCAGCAGCTGTTTCTGGATTTCTGGAAGGCCGGGCTGGTGGAGCGGCGCGAATCTTATGTCAACTGGGACCCGGTGGACATGACCGTGCTGGCCAATGAGCAGGTTATTGACGGGCGGGGCTGGCGCTCGGGCGCGGTGGTGGAGAAGAAGAAACTCTCCCAGTGGTTTTTGAAAATCACCGATTTCGCGCCAGATCTGCTGGACGGGCTGAAGACGCTGGAACGCTGGCCCGAGCGCGTGAAGCTGATGCAGGAAAACTGGATTGGCTTTAGCCAGGGCGCCGAGGTGCGCTTTGACTTGGCCGCGCCGGTTGGCGGCATTGGCGATGTAACCGTTTACACCACCCGGCCCGACACGCTGTTTGGCATGTCGTTTTTGGCGATTGCGCCTGAGCACCCGGTTGCCAAGGCCGTGGCCGAGGGCAATGCGGGCGCGGCGGCGTTTATTGCCGAATGCGCCAGCCAGGGGACTTCGGAAGCGGCGATTGAGGCGGCGGAGAAGAAAGGCTTCGATACCGGGCTTGAGGTGATCAACCCGTTCACGGGCGAGCGCTACCCGGTGTGGATCGCCAATTTCGTGCTGATGGAGTACGGGACCGGCGCCATTTTCGGCTGCCCGTGCGGCGACCAGCGCGATTTGGAGTTCGCCCGCAAATATGGGCTGAGCGTGCCCGTGGTGGTGGCGCACGCGGATGACGACGTTTCCGAGATCGGCGCCAAGGCGTTTGATGGCGAGGGGGTGATTGTCAATTCCGGGTTTTTGACCGGGCTGCCCACGGGCAAGGCCAAGGAAGCGGCCATTGCCAGGCTCGAGGAGCTGGGGGTTGGCAAGGCCGTGACCAACTGGCGCCTGCGCGACTGGGGCATTTCGCGCCAGCGTTACTGGGGCTGCCCGATCCCGGTTATTCATTGCGAGGCCTGCGGGCCGCAGCCCGTGCCGGCCGATGCCCTGCCGGTGACGCTGCCCAACGATGTGAGCTTTGACAAACCCGGCAACCCGCTCGACCATCACCCGAGCTGGCGGCATGTGGCCTGCCCGGCCTGCGGGGCGGCGGCGCGGCGCGAGACGGATACGTTTGACACCTTCATCGACAGCTCATGGTATTTCGCCCGCTTCACCGCTCCCCAGGCGGCGACGCCGACCATGGCGGCGGCGGTGAATCACTGGTTGCCGGTGGACCAGTATGTGGGCGGCATCGAGCATGCGATCTTGCACCTGCTCTATGCCCGCTTCTTTACCCGCGCCATGCACAAGACCGGCCATGTGGCGGTGGATGAGCCCTTTGCCGGGCTGTTTACCCAAGGCATGGTAACCCATGAATCCTACAAGGATGAGCAGGGCGCGTGGCTCTACCCCGATGAGGTGAGCAAGCAGGGCGAGCTGGCCGTGCACCGCGTGACCGGCAAGCCGGTGAGCGTGGGGCGGGTCGAGAAAATGTCCAAATCGAAGCGCAACACGGTGGACCCGACCCTTATCATCGAGCGGTTCGGGGCGGATACGGCGCGCTGGTTCGTGCTCTCGGACAATCCGCCCGAGCGCGATGTGGAATGGACGGAAGCCGGCGTGCAGGGCTCTTACCGGTTTGTGCTGCGTTTGGCCAAGCTGGTGGAGCAGATTGGCGCCGAAGGAACGCCGGAGGCCGTGGAGATTTATGGGAGCGAGGCCAAGAAGCTGCGCCAGCTCGCCCACCGCACCATTGCCGCCGTGACCGAGGCCATGGAGAGCTTCACCTTTAACGTCGCGGTGGCCAAGCTTTATGAGCTGGCCAATGCCATTGGCGGGCTGAATGGCGAGGGCGCCGATGGGCGGGCCGCGCGGTTCGAGGCGGCGGAGATCATCGCCCATCTGGTGGCGCCGATGATGCCGCATCTGGCGGAGCATTTATTCGCCAGGCTGTGCCCGGGCGCCGGGCTGATTGCCGCCAACCCCTGGCCCGAGCCCGACCCGGCGCTGCTGGTGGTGGATGAGGTGACCATGGCCGTGCAGGTGAACGGCAAGCTGCGCGCAACCATGATCGTGCCGGCGGGACGCGGCGCGGAGGCCAATATCGCCCAGGCGATGGAGGCGGTCTCGACATTGCTCGCCGGGCAGACCATTGTGAAGCAAATCCATGTGCCGGACAGGATCGTGAATTTTGTCGTCAAACCGTCTTAAAGTCCTGGGGTTTCTGGCGCTCGGCGCGCTTGCGGGGTGCGGGTTCGCGCCGCTTTATGGCGGCGCGACCGGCGGCCAGGTGAGCGCGCGGCTGGATGAGGTGTATGTGGCCACCATACCGGACCGGCCGGGCCAGGTGCTGCGCGAAACACTGGAAACCAGCTTGCAGCAGGGCAGCGCCCCCACCGAGCAGCTCTATGAGCTGGATGTGGCCTATACGGTGAACCAGCAAAATGCCGGCATCCAGGCGGACAGCGCCTCGACCCATGCGCGCTTTATCGGCACCGCCAGCTGGCGGCTGACGCCGATTGGGACGCCGGGGCAGGTGCTGCTGGCCGGGAAAAGCACGGCGATGAACGCGCAAGATGTTGTAAACGAACAATATTTTGCGCTAACCCTGGGGCGCGATACGATCGACCGGCAATTGGCGCAGGATATTTCGGCCCAGATTACCGACCAGCTGGCGGCCTGGTTCCGCGCCCACCCGAACGCATGAAGCTCGATGCCGGGCGGATTGAGGGGTTTTTGAAAACCCCCACCGCGCCGATTGTGCTGCTGCATGGGCCAGATGCCGGGCTGGTGGCCGAGCGCGGCTTGCGGCTGGCGCGCAGCGTGGACGGGGCGATGAATGACCCTTTCGCGTTTGTTGAGATGATCCGGCCCGATGCCGATGAGGTGCTGGCCGAGGCCAACGCCGCCGCGCTCACCGGCGGGCGGCGGGTGGTGCGGGTGCGCGATGCCCATGAGGCGCTGGTGAAGGCGCTGGAAAGCCTGGTGAAGCGCCCGCCCGAAGCTTTGGTGATTTTGGAAGCCGGGGAACTGACCACGAGGTCAAAGCTGCGGGGGCTGGCCGAGAAATCGCCCGATGTGGCGGCGATTGCCTGCTATGCGGTGGATGCGGCGCGGCTGCCGCAGGTGGTCTCGGCCAGGCTGCGCGGGCTGGGCGTGCAAATAGACCAGGACGCCGCCGCCTGGGCGGGGCAAAATCTCTCGGGGGAGGAAGGGCCGCTGGGCCAGGCGCTGGAGGTGCTGGCGCTGTATGCGGGAGAGGAAAAACGCATAGGGCTTGGCGATATTACCGCCATTTTGGCCGATGGCGGCGATGGCTCGATGAATGACGCCATAGATGCCGCGCTGACCGGCGACCCGGCGGCCACCGACAAGGCGCTCGCGCTGAGTTATGACGAGGGGATTTCGCCGGTGGGGGTGGTGCGGGTGCTGCTGACCGAGCTGCTGCGCCTGCGCGTGGCGGCCGGCGCCATGGCCGAGGGGGCATCGGCCCAGGAGGCGGTGAAAGCCATGCGGCCGCCGGTGTTTTTCAAGCGTGAGGCGGTGGTGGCCAAGATGCTGCGGCTGTGGCCGCCGCCGGCGCTGGACCAGGCCCTGGCCGCCGCGCTGACCGCCGAGACGGCCTGCAAGACCACCCATGTTCCCGACCATGATTATTGCCGCCAGACGCTGCTGGCGCTGGCGACGCGCGCGCGGGGGGCGGCGCGGCGGCTGGGGTAGGCGATATTGGTTTTGCGGGGATGGGCGTGGGGGTGGCGCGGCTGCCACGGGCACAAGTGAAGAGTTATCCAGCCACCGTATTTGAAGAGTCAGAAACTTTTTTAAAAGCCCTTTAAAAAATCCCCTGAAAAATTATCAAAAGTTTTTTGGGGCCGCCCCTTTTTTCAAAAAAGGGGCGGAATCTTGGGGAGCTTTTTATAAAAAGCTCCCCAAACCCCGCAAAAATTTATAATAATTTGAAATTATTATAAATGATAACCTTTAAAACAGTCTCTCAAACATTTGGCGGGGCGGTATGGAGGCTGGGCCGGGCGCCGATGCTTCACGTGAAGCATCGGCTGGCGGGATCAGCCATTGAGCAGGGCGAGCAGGGAGTCCAGCTGGTCGAGGCTGGTGTAATTGAGGGTGACGGTGCCGCCCTTGCCGTTGAACTTGATCTGCACCTTCAGCCCCAGCCGTTCGGAGAGAGTGTTGGCGAGGGCGTCTATGTCGCTGTCCGACTGGATGGCGCGCGGGGTGGGGCCATCTGCACGCGGGGCCGGGCGGGTGGATTTGGAGGCCAGGGCTTCGGTCTGGCGGACGGAAAGGCCGCGTTTGACGACCTCGCGGGCGGCTTTTACCGGCTCGGGGTGGGTGAGCAGCGCGCGGGCATGGCCGGCGGAAAGCTCGCCGCCGCGCAACATGGCGCGCACCGGCTCGGGCAGGCCGAGCAGGCGCATGACATTGCCGATATGGGCACGCGATTTGCCCACCGCTTCGCCCAGGGCCTGCTGGGAAAGGCGGAATTCCTCGATCAGGCGCTTATAGCCCTCGGCTTCCTCGATGGCGTTGAGGTCTTCGCGCTGGAGGTTTTCGACCAGCCCGGCGGCCATGGCGTCGGTGTCCGACAAGGGGCGGATGAGCACCGGCACCTCGTGCAGCTTGACCCGCTGCGAGGCGCGCCAGCGGCGCTCGCCGGCAATGATCTGGTAATGGCCGGCTTTGCCGGGGTTGGGGCGCACCAGCAGCGGCTGCAAGATGCCACGCTGGGCGATGGAGTCCGCCAGCTCCTGGAGGGCGGTTTCGTCCATCTCCTGGCGGGGCTGAAAGGGGCTGGGCTCGAGCACATCGACCGGCAGATATTGCACGCCGGCGGCGGTGACGGAGGTGGGGACGGCGGCTTCGCCCAGCAGGGCGGCCAGGCCGCGGCCCAGGCGTTTTGGCGGTTCTTTCATGCTTGTGCCCACTGGTTTTTCGCGCGCGCGCGGGTCAGGAATTCGGCCGCCAGGGCCAGATAGGCCTGGGCGCCGGCGGAGCGGAAATCATACAACAGGACCGGGATGCCGTGGCTGGGGGCCTCGGTGATGCGGATGTTGCGGGGGATGGCGGTCTCGAACACCTTGTCCTTGAAATAGGCCCGGACATCGGCCGAGACCTGCTCGGAGAGGTTATTGCGCCTGTCGGTCATGGTGAGGACGATGCCCTCGACCTCGAGCACCGGATTGAGGCCGCGCTTGACCATGTCGATGGTGCGCATGAGCTGGGAAATGCCCTCGAGGGCGAAAAACTCGGCTTGCAGGGGGATGAGCACGGCATCGGACGCCACCAGCCCGTTGAGGGTGAGCAGGCCAAGGCCGGGCGGGCAGTCGATGAGGACGAGGTCGGCATCGATGGTTTGGTCCAGCACGTCGCGGAGCATGAATTCGCGACGCTCGGTTTGACCGAATTCGAGATCGGCGCCGATCAGGTCGGGGACGGCGGGGACGATGGCGAGGTTTTCGACGCTCGAGGGCAGCGTGGATTCCTGCAGCGCGGCATCGCCCGCCAGCAAGGCGTAAGAGCCGCCATTGCGGGCTTCGGGGTCGATGCCGAGGCCGGTGGAGGCGTTGCCTTGGGGGTCGATGTCGATGAGCAGCACCTTGGCGCCGCCAACCGCCAGTGCGGCGGCGAGGTTGATGGCGGTGGTGGTTTTGCCGACCCCCCCCTTCTGGTTGGCGATGGCAATGACGCGCGGGCGTTTATGTGGGGCCGGCATGGCGGATCTCGCTCAGTTTCAGGATGCAGCTCGCGTCATCGGATGAGGCGAGGCGCTCATGGTTCATGTGCCAGAGGCGGGCGGCGGCCGTCAATTCATCGGCGGCGGTGCGGCCCTTGGGAAAGAGGCAAAAACCGTCTTGGGTGAGCAGGGGCGCGGCGAGGCCGAGCAATTTATCCAGCGGGGCCAGGGCGCGGGCGGTGACCAGGCGGGCGGGGGCGAGCTTGGCGGCCTCGATGCGGCAATTATGAATTTTTGCCGGCGCGCCGGTCTGGCGGGCGGCCTCGAGGAGAAAGGCGGCCTTGCGGGCGTCTGATTCGACCAGATCGAAGGGGATGTTGGTTTGGATGCACAGCACGAGGCCGGGAAAGCCGGCGCCGGAGCCGAGATCTATGGCGCGCTCGAGGTCTGGCGGCAGGAAGGGCAGCAGGCGGAGCGAATCCTGGATGTGGCGCTCCCAGAGATGGGGCAGGTCGGATTTGCTGATGAGGTTGATGCGGGGCGACCATTTGGCCACCAGATCGGCGAACAGGCGGAGTTTTGGCTCGGTCATATCAGGCGGCACGGCGGTTTTTCTTGAGGGCGGCGAAGACGGCGCCAAGCGCCGCCGGGGTCATGGCCTCGATCCGCCCGGCTTCGGCGAGGTTGCGGGGACGGGCGCGCTCGAGCTTTTCGCGGATTTCGTTGGAGAGGCCGCCAACGGTGGCATACTCGAAATGCTCGGGGATGAGCACGGCCTCGTCCTTGGCGCGGGCGGTGATTTCAAGATCCTGGCGCTTGAGATAGCCGGCATAATGGAGATCGGCGCGCAGGATGCTGGCGGCGCGGCCCTCGCCCGTGGGCGTGCCGTTGAAGGCGGCGAGCGCGGTGGTGAGGGCGGCGAAGGCCGCTTCGCGCTCGGGGCCGACGCAGCCCCAGCCCAGGCCCTTGGGGGTCAGGCGCAGCTCGGCATTATCGGCGCGGAGCCGGAGGCGGTATTCGGCGCGCGAGGTGAACATGCGGTAGGGCTCGGTGACGCCCTGGGTGACCAGATCATCGATCATCACGCCGATATAGGCGTCGTCGCGCGCCAGGCGGACGGGAGCCGAGCCCCCTGCCCTGCGCGCGGCGTTGAGCCCGGCCATCAGCCCCTGGGCGCCGGCTTCCTCATAGCCGGTGGTGCCGTTGATCTGGCCGGCCAGGAACAGGCCGGGCATGGCGCGGACTTGCAGGCCGTGATCGAGGGCGCGGGGGTCGATATAGTCATATTCGACCGCGTAGCCGGGGCGGAGCAGGATGGCGCGCTCGAGGCCGGGGATGGAGCGGATCATGGCCTCCTGCACGTCTTCGGGCAGGGAGGTGGAGATGCCGTTGGGGTAGATGGTGTCGTCATCCAGCCCTTCGGGCTCGAGGAAGATCTGGTGGCGCTCCTTGTCGGCGAAGCGGACCACCTTGTCTTCGATCGAGGGGCAGTAGCGCGGGCCGCGCCCGGCGATGGCGCCGCCATAGACCGCGGATTTTTGGAGGTTTTCGCGGATGATGCGGTGGGTGTCTTCGGTGGTGGCGGTGATGCGGCAGGAGATTTGCGGGGTGGTGACCGCGCTTGTCAGCGCCGAGAAGGGCTCGGGCGGGGTTTCGCCCTGGTCTTCGGCCAGATTGCCCCAGTCCAGGCTGGCTTTGGAGAGGCGCGCGGGGGTGCCGGTTTTGAGCCGGCCGAGCGGCAGGTTGAGGGAAGCAAGGCTCGCGGCCAGGGCTTTGGAGGGCGCATCATCCACCCGCCCGCCCGGCAGGGTGCGGTGGCCGAAATGCAGCACGCCGTTGAGGAAGGTGCCGGTGGTGAGCACCACCGCGCCCGCGCGCAGCGTTTGGCCGCGGGCGGTTTCAACGCCGGATATGGCCCCTGCCCCGTCGCGGATCAGGCTGGTGGCTTCGGCCTCGAGGATGGTGAGGTTGGGCTGCGCGCGCAGCAGGCGCTGGATGGCGGCGCGGTAGAGCGCGCGGTCGGCCTGGGCGCGGGGACCGCGCACGGCCGGGCCCTTGGTGCGGTTGAGCAGCTTGAAATGGATGCAGGCGGCATCGGCGGCTTTGGCCATCAGCCCGTCCAGCGCGTCGATTTCGCGGACCAGATGGCCCTTGCCGATGCCGCCAATGGCAGGGTTGCACGACATTTCGCCCAGACGGTCGGCGCGCTGGGTGAGGAGGGCCGTGCGGGCGCCGCAACGGGCGGCGGCGGCGGCGGCCTCGGTGCCGGCATGGCCGCCGCCAATGACGATGACATCGTAATTCATGGGGCGGCGTTTAGCGCGTTTGGCGCGCGCGGGCTATGGTTTTGAGTGCTTCACGTGAAGCGGCGGGAAAAAGGGCGCGGAGGGCGCCCTTTCGCGCTCAGCGCAGCGCGGCGTTGAGTTTGGCGAGCACGGCCGCGCCGGGGCAAAGCTCGGCCTCGGTGAGGCTGTTGAGCGGGGTGGCGGTGGTGCCGAGCTGGTCGTGCAGGTCGGTTTCCTCGGGGTCGATATAGAGCAGGCCGGTGACGATCTCGCCGGCATCGCGGTGTTTGGCCAGGAAGCTCATGGCGGCTAGCCGGTCGCGCGGGTTGTAGTCGGTATCGTCGAGCTTGCGGAGCTTGAGGAGGGAGCCGTCATGCTGGCGGACGGTTTCGACCGTGCCGGGCTCGAAGGCGACGGTGATTTCCTCGCGGGCGGGGATGAGGTCCAGGAAATTGATGGATTCGTTGTGGGCACGCACATAATCGAAGGATTTGGTCGAGCCTTGGTGGTTGTTGAAGGTGATGCAGGGGGAGATGCAGTCTATGAAGGCGGGGCCCTGGTGGCTGAGCGCGGCCTTGATGAGGGGCACGAGCTGGGCCTTGTCGCCCGAGAAGGAGCGGGCGACGAAGCTGGCGCCGAGCTGGAGGGCGAGGCCGACCAGGTCGATCGCCTCATCGCGGTTGATGGCGCCGGATTTGGATTTGGCGCCCTTGTCGGACGTGGCGGAGAACTGGCCCTTGGTGAGGCCGTAAACGCCGTTATTCATGACGATATAGGTCATGTTGACGCCGCGGCGCATGGCGTGGGCGAACTGGCCGAGGCCGATGGAGGCGGAATCACCATCGCCCGAGACGCCGAGATAGACGAGGTCGCGGTTGGCGAGGTTGGCGCCGGTGAGCACGGAGGGCATGCGCCCGTGAACCGAGTTGAAGCCGTGCGAATTGCCCAGGAAATAGGTGGGGGTTTTGGACGAGCAGCCGATGCCGGAAAGCTTGGCGATGCGGTGGGGCGGGAGGTCAAGCTCGAAGCAGGCGCGCACGATGGCGGCTGAGATGGAATCATGCCCGCAGCCGGCGCAGAGGGTCGAGATCGCGCCCTCATAATCGCGCCGGGTGTAGCCGAGGGCGTTCTCGGCCAGGTCGGGGTGGTGGAGTTTGGGTTTGGGCAGGAAGGTCATGGCGCGCTCCGGTGCGGGAGATGGGCCTCTATGAGGGCGATGATGCGGCGCGCGGTGATGGGGGTGCCATCATAATGCACGCAGCGTTTGAGTTTGGCGGGGTTGGTTTCCAGCTCGTTGATGAGCATGGTGCGCAGCTGGCCGTCGCGGTTTTGTTCAATCACGAACAAGGTGTCGTGGTTGTCGATGAAATGACGGACATCGTCGTTGAAGGGGAAGGCGCGGATGCGGAGCAGGTCGATGTCGAGATTTTGGGTGGTGAGGAGGTCTTGCGCCTCGCGCATGGCGGCCGAGCTGGAGCCGAAATAAAGGGCGCCGAGCCGGGTGGGGGTTTCGGCCGAGCGGATTTGCGGCGCCGGCACCAGGGTTTCGGCGGTGCGGAATTTGCGCAGCAGCCGTTCCATGTTGGCGACATAAGCCGCGCCGGCCTCGGTGTAGCGGGCGAACTCGTCCTTGGAGGTGCCGCGGGTGAAATACGAGCCCTTGCTGGAGTGCGTGCCGGGATAGGTGCGGTAGGGGATGCCGTCGTGATCGGCATCGAGATAGCGGCCGAATGTCTTGCCGGCCTCGAGGTCGGCGTGGGTCATGACCTTGCCGCGATCCATGCGCTTGGTGTCATCCCAGGTGAGCGGGCGGCACAGGCGCTCGTTCATGCCGATTTCGAGGTCGAGCATGACGAAGATGGGGGTTTGCAGGCGGTCCGCCAGATCGAACGCCTGGGCGCCGAAGGTGAAACATTCATGCGGATCTTCGGGGAAGAGCAGGACATGTTTGGTGTCGCCGTGGGAGGCGTAGGCGGAGATCAGCAGGTCGCATTGCTGGGTGCGGGTGGGCATGCCGGTGGAGGGGCCGGCGCGCTGGACATCGAACAGCACGGCGGGAATTTCGGCGAAATAGGCGAGGCCCAGAAATTCCTGCATCAGCGAGATGCCGGGACCGGAGGTGGCGGTGAAGGCGCGCGCGCCGTTCCAGGCCGCGCCGATGACCATGCCGATCGAGGCCAGCTCGTCCTCGGCCTGGACGATGGCGAAATTGTTTTTGCCGGTTCGCGGGTCGATGCGGAGTTTGGCGCAATATTTCATGAACGCCTCGACCAGCGAGGTGGAGGGCGTGATGGGATACCAGGCCGCCACCGTGGCCCCGCCATAAACCGCGCCAAGCGCGGCGGCGGTGTTGCCGTCCATGGAAATGAGGTCGCCGATGGCGGTGCCGCGGCGGATGGTGAGGCCGAGGGGACAGGGGAGATGGTCGCGCGCATAGTCGCGCCCCATGTGCAGGGCCTGGATGTTGGGGGCGATGAGTTTTTCCTTGGCGCGGAACTGCTCCTTGAGCAGGGTCTCGATCACCTCGATCTCGATGTCGAGCAGGGCGGCGAGGGCGCCGACATAGATGATGTTTTTGAACAGCTGGCGCTGGCGGGCATCCTGGTAGGCGGCGTTGCACAGCTCGGTGAGCGGCATGCCGATGATGGTGATGTCCTCGCGGAAGCGGCTTTGGGGGATGGCGCGGGTGGAATCGTAAAACAGATAGCCGCCCGGGCGGAGCGAGGCGAGGTCCTGGTCCCAGGTTTGCGGGTTCATCGCCACCATCAGGTCGGTGCCTTCGCGCGCGGCCAGATGGCCGGCCTCGGAGACGCGGATTTCATACCAGGTCGGCAGGCCCTGGATGTTGCTGGGGAAGATGTTGCGCGGCGCCACCGGCACGCCCATGCGCATGATGGACCTGGCGAAGAGCTGGTTGGCGGAGGCCGAGCCGGAGCCGTTGACGTTGGCGAATTTGACGACGAAATCATTGACCGCCTGGAGGGCGGCGGTTTCGGTTTTGACGATCTGGAGCATTAGACCCCCGCTTTCGCGCTTTGGTACATGAATTGCTGCATATCCCACGCGCCGGTGGGGCAGCGCTCGGCGCACAGGCCGCAATGGAGGCAGACATCCTCGTCCTTCACCATGACCCGGCCGGTTTTGAGCCCGCCGGAGACGAACAGGCTTTGGCTGAGATTATGGGCGGGCGCGTTGAGGCGGGTGCGCAGGTCAGGCTCCTCGCCATTATCGGTGAAGGTGATGCAGTCAACCGGGCAAATATCGGTGCAGCCGTCGCATTCGATGCAGAGCGCATCGGAGAATACGGTTTGCACGTCGCAATTCAGGCAGCGCGCGGCTTCGGAGATGGCGAGGTCGGGGCCAAAGCCCAGCTCGACCTCGGTTTTTATATTGGTAAGTGATGCTGACTTTTCGGCGTGGGGCACCGTGACGCGGAGGCTGTTGGAGATCTCGTTATCATAGCTCCATTCGTGCAGGCCCATTTTCTGGCTGGTGAGCGCGGCGTGCGGGCCGGGACGGTTGGTTTTGAGGTTCTGGCCCTGGCAGAACAAATCGAGGGAGATGGCGGCCTGGTGGCCGTTGGCCACCGCCCAGATGATGTTTTTGGGGCCAAAGGCGGCGTCGCCGCCGATGAACACGCGCTCATGGGTGGTGCGGAGCGTGTCCTGATCGACCACGGGCATGCCCCATTTATCGAAGTCGATGCCGATGTCGCGCTCGATCCAGGGGAAGGCGTTTTCCTGGCCGACCGCGATGAGCACGTCATCGGCGGGCATGTGAATGTCGGGCTCGCCGGCATGGACGAGCGCGCGGCGGCCTTTTTCGTCGTACTCCGCCCTCACCTTCTCGAACACCACGCCGGTGAGCTTGCCGGTTTCGTGGGTGAATGATTTGGGCACCAGGAAATTGAGGATGGGGATGTCCTCGTGCATCGCGTCTTCTTTTTCCCACGGCGATGCCTTCATTTCCTTGAAGCCCGAGCGCACCACGACCTTGACGTCCTCGCCGCCGAGGCGGCGCGCCGAGCGGCAGCAATCCATGGCCGTGTTGCCGCCCCCCAGCACGATGACGCGCTTACCGATGGCGGTGATGTGGCCAAACGAGACCGAGGAGAGCCAGTCTATGCCGAGATGAATGTTGGCCGCGGCCTCCTGGCGGCCGGGAATCTCGAGGTCGCGGCCGCGCGGGGCGCCGGTGCCGATGAACACGGCATCATAATTTTCGGCCAGCAGGGATTTCAGGCTGTTCACCCGCGCGCCATAGCGGGTGGCGATGCCCAGACCCTCGATATAGCCGCATTCCTCGTCGAGCACCTCGTCGGGGAGGCGGAATTTGGGGATCTGCGTGCGCATCATGCCGCCGCCCGCGCGGCCCTCGTCGATGAGGGTGAGGTCATAGCCAAGGGGCGCGAGGTCGCGCGCGACGGTGAGGGAGGCCGGGCCCGCGCCCACCAGCGCGATGCGCTTGCCGTTTTTGGGAAACGGCCCCTGGGGCAGGCGGGCCGAAATATCGGTTTTATAGTCGGCGGCGACGCGCTTGAGGCGGCAGATGGCCACGGGCTGTTCCTCGATGCGGCCGCGCCGGCAGGCGGGTTCGCAGGGGCGGTCGCAGACGCGGCCGAGCACGCCGGGGAACACGTTGGAGACCCAGTTGATCATGTAGGCGTCCGCGTAGCGGCCCTGGGCGATGAGACGGATGTAATGCGGGACGGGGGTGTGAGCCGGGCAGGCATATTGGCAATCCACGACTTTATGGAAATAGCCGGGCGAGCGCGTATCAGTCGGGAGCAATAATTTGTCCTCCGTGCGTCTCCGGGCTCTCGTTGCCGGGGGGATGCTCAGGGCAGACGAGCGGACGGATTATTTTTATTTGGCGGCGCGCCGCGTGTCGGGCGGCACGGTGATTCATTGGCAGAAAAAGACCGTTTCGGCAATGGCCCCGCCCGTGCGGCGGCGAGGCGCGTCCCGCATCTGGGGCATTTAACTGGCGCGCGGGCGGGCCTATATGATTTTTGAGATGATGAGCAGAGAGAGGGTGGCGGGCGCGTGACGGGGCTTGGAAACACGCAGGGCAAGCAGGAGACGGCGCCGGCCAGGGCCAGGGCGGCGGTGGATTGCGGCCATTTGCCGTTTCTGATCAAGCGGGACGGCACTTGGCTTTACAAGGGCAGCCCGATCGGGCGCAAGGCGATGGTGTGTTTGTTTGCCTCGGTGCTCAAGCGCGAGGAGGATGGGCGGTATTTTCTCGAGACGCCGGCGGAGCGCGGGTGGATCGAGGTGGAGGATGCGCCCTTTGTCGCCGTGGAGATGGACTGGAAGGGCGAGGGGCGCGCGCAGGCTTTGTGCTTTCGCACCAATACCGATGAATGCGTGGTGGCGGGGCCGGAGCATCCGATCCGCATTGCCCATGACCTGCTGAGCTGCGAGCCGACGCCTTATCTGCATGTGCGCGCCGGGCGGGGGCGGTTCAACATCGAGGCGCGGATTTCGCGCTCGGTTTATTATGAGCTGGTGGCGCTGGCCGAGCCCGGCGAGCTGCGCGGGCGCAAGGTGCTGGGCGTGTGGAGCCGGGGGGCGTTTTTCTCGCTCGGCGAGCTGCCCGGCTGCTGCGGCGAAGACTGAGGCGCGATGGACGGCCGGCCCATGGATGCGGCGACGTTGCGGCGGCTTTTGGGGGGCGGCACGCCGCGAAATCTGGCGGTTTCGAAATTGCGCCCGGCCTCGGTGCTGGTGGCGCTGGAGCCGGAGCGGGGCGTGTGGCTGACGCGCCGCAGTCTGGCCTTGCCCTCTCATGCCGGGCAGGTGGCGTTTCCGGGCGGCAAGATCGAGGTTTCCGACCCCAGCCCCGAGGCGGCGGCGCTGCGCGAGGCGCAGGAGGAGATTGGGCTGGATCCGGCGCAGGCGGAAATATTGGGCCGGATGGATGACCATATCACAGGCACGGGGTTTCATATTTCGCCCGTGCTGGCGCTGGTGCCCCGGAATGTGCGCCTGACCCCCGATGAGGCGGAGGTGGATGAGTTGTTTTGCCTGCCCTTCCCTGCCCTGCTCGACCCCGCCCTGCCCGCCCGGCGCGAGGCGGTGTTCATGGGGCGGCGGCGGTTTTTTTATGTCTGGCCGCATGAGGAGCATGTGATCTGGGGGGCGACGGGGGAAATTCTTTACCGGCTGGCCAAGAGATTGCGGGGCGAGGCGTGATGAGGGGAGCTGGCCTCGATTTGGTGTGGGCGGCGCTGCCCGAGGCCCGGATTGTGGGCGGGGCGGTGCGCGATGCGCTGCTGGGGCGCGAGAGTGCCGATATCGACATGGCTTCGCCCCTGCCGCCCGGGGTGGTGATGGCGAGGGCCGGCCTGGCCGGGCTGAAGGCCGTGCCGACCGGTATCGCGCATGGCACGGTGACGGTGGTGGCCGCGGGCAAGGGGTTTGAGGTGACCACGCTCCGGCGCGATGTGGCAACCGACGGGCGCCATGCGGTGGTGGAATTTACCGATGATTGGCGGGCAGATGCCGCGCGGCGGGATTTTACCATCAATGCCATGTCGATGGACCAGGAGGGCCGGGTTTTTGATTATTTTGGCGGCCGGGACGATCTGGCGGCCGGGCGGGTGCGGTTTGTGGGCGGGGCGGCGGCGCGGATTTGCGAGGATTATCTGCGGGTGCTGCGTTATTTCCGGTTTTTCGCCCGTTATGGGCGGGGCGCGCCGGACCCTGAGGCGCTGGCGGCGATCGGCGCCAACCGCGCGGGGGTGGCGGGGCTTTCGGCCGAGCGGGTCTGGCATGAGCTGAAGCTGATTTTGCAGGCCCCCCTGCCCTGCGCGGCCGTGCGGCTGATGGCGGAGAGCGGCGTGCTGGGGCTGGTTTGGCCCGAGGCCGTGCCCGCGCGGCTGGAGGCGCTGGCGCGCGACAATGCGCCGGTGGCGCCGCTATTGCGCGTGGCGGCGCTGGGGGTGGGCGATGTGGGGGCGTTTGCCGCCCGGCTGCGGCTGAGCGGGGCCGAGGCGGCGCGGCTGCGGGCCTATGTGGCGCCGAACGGCTTGGCGCCGGGCGATGACGATGACACGGTGCGCCGGGCCTTGTGCGATGATCCGGCCGAGGTGCTGGCGGCGCGGACATGGCTGGCGGGCGGGGGTGGGCCCGCATGGGATGGGCTGCGCGCCCGGCTGGCCGCCCTGCCCCGGCCGGTATTGCCCTTACAGGGGCGGGATTTGCTGGCGCTGGGGGTACGGCCCGGGCCGGAGCTGGGGCGGGTTTTGCGCGGTGTGGAGGCGTGGTGGCGGACGGGCGGCTGCGTGGCGGAACGCGCCGCGTGCCTGGACGAGGCCCGGGGCCTGATGGAGAGGTTTCAGGCGTCTCCCCGAGAGTAAATTTCAAAAGTTTTTGCGGGGTTTGGGGAGCTTTTTATAAAAAGCTCCCCAAGGAATCTGGCCCTTTTTTGAAAAAAAGGGCCAGACCCCAAAAAACGTATTGATAATTTTAGTTAAATGGCGATGCGCACGCCGAGTTCGACCACGCGGTCTGATGGGATGCGGAAGAACTCGGTGGCTGGAATGGCGTTGCGGGCCATGAACAGGAACAGCCAGCGGCGGATGAAGCGGAGCTTGGGCACCGAGGCCGGCACCACCGTCTCGCGGCCCAGGAAATAGCTGGTCTGCATCGGCTTATAGTCGATGCCGTGGGCGGAAAGACCCTCGAGCGCGCGGGGCACGTCGGGGCTTTCCATGAAGCCGTAGAACAAGGTGATCCGGTAAATGCCGTGGGCCGCCTCCTCGACGCTGACACGGCTCTCGGGCTCGGCATAAGGCACATCGAGGTTGCGCACGGTGACGAACAAGACCTGCTCGTGCAGCACCTTGTTGTGCTTGAGGTTATGCAACAGCGCGTTGGGCACGAAATCGAGATTGCCGGTCATGAAGACGGCGGTGCCGGGCACGCGCACGGTGCGCGATTGCGGCAGGCGCCCCAGGAAGGAACTGAGCGGCAGCGAATCCTGCACCCAGCGGGCCATGATGAGGCCGCGGCCGCGCTGCCAGGTGGTCATGATGACGATGATGCTGAAGCCAATGGCCAGGGGCACCCAGCCGCCCGCGAAGATTTTGAGCGAATTGGCCGAGAAGAAAGCGAAATCGGCGATGCCGATGGCGCCGAACAGCGCGATGGTGGCGGGGCGCGACCAGCCGAAACGGCGGCGATAGACGAAGGCCGCCAGCGTGTTGTCGCACAGGAAGGTGCCGGTGACCGCGATGCCGTAGGCCGAGGCCAGGGCGGCGCTGGATTTGAAGGTGAGCACCAGCAGGATCACGCCGGCGGCCAGGATCATGTTGATCTGGGGCACGTAGATCTGGCCCTGCTCGAGGGCGCTGGTGTGGCGCACCTCCATGCGCGGCAACAGGCCAAGCTGCACGCAGGTGCGCGAAACCGTGAAGGCGCCGGTGATGACCGCCTGGCTGGCGATGACCGTGGCGGCGGTGGCCAGGAGGATCATCGGCACTTGCAGCACGTGCGGGGCCAGCTTGTAGAAGGGATTGTCGGCCGCCGAGGGGTGGGCGATGACCAGCGCGCCCTGGCCGTAATAATTGAGCAGCAGACAAGGCAGCACGAAAAACAGCCAGCTGATGCGGATGGGCTTGCGGCCGAAATGGCTCATGTCGGCGTAGAGCGCCTCGGCGCCGGTGACGGCCAGAACCACCGCGCCCAGGGTGATGAAGGCGATCTGGTCATGGTGGAGGATGAAGGCGAGGCCGAAATAGGGGTTGATGGCCTCGAGCACGAAGGGATGATGGACGATCTGCCCCAGACCCAGAAGGCCCAGTACCAGGAACCACACCACCATGATGGGGCCAAACGCCTTGCCAACCGTGGCGGTGCCGTGTTTTTGCACCAGAAACAGCACCACGATGACGATGAGCGCGATGGGCAGGACGAGGTGGGAGGTCTCGGGGGAGACGACCTCGATGCCCTCGACCGCCGAGAGGATGGAGATGGCCGGGGTGATCACGCCATCGCCGAAGAACAGCCCGGCGCCGATGACGCCGATCATCATCAGCACGTAGCGCGTCCGTTCGGCCCGCGCGGCCCGCGAGGCCAGCGCCATGAGCGAGAGCGTGCCGCCCTCGCCGTTATTGTCGGCGCGCATGATGAAGGTGACGTATTTGAGCGTGACGGTGATGATGAGCGCCCAGGAGATGAGCGACAGGATGCCCAGAATGTCGGGCGCGGTGAGCGGGCCGCCATTGAGATAGGCCAGGCTGGCCTGCAAGGCATAAAGCGGGCTGGTGCCGATATCGCCGTAAACCACGCCGAGGACGCCGATGAGCAGGCCAAGGCGAAGTTTTTCGGCCTGGCCGTGGACGGCGGTTGCACTGGTCATTTATGAATTTCCTGTCACTGGAACGGGCGCTGCTGTAGCTTTTTGGCACAAAGGCGGCAAGTGCCGCTTAGGGGGCGATGGCGTTGCGGGTAAATCTAACGTCTGAATCGCCCCCTAACCCATAATTTAGAGGCGGATTCAGACATAAGAGGCGATCGCGCAGCGATTCCATCTTATGTCATCCGGCTCCAGATCAGTATTGGTTTGGATTGAGTCGACAGACGTAAGCTAAACCAATGAAATTGATCGTTAAAATATGACTGGAGCGGGTGCGTCATAACGCATCCCGCTCTAGGGGGCGGGCGGGGCGCCGGCCGTGGGGTTGGGCAGCAACATGTAAAGCTGGCCAGGTTCGCGCATGATGCCGGCGGTGGTTTCGGCGTCTGGTCCGGCGCCGAAGAACAGGTCGGCCTTGGCATCGCCCGTGATGCCGCCGCCCGTGTCTTGCGCGATGGCGAGGCGCTGGATGGGGGCGTTGGTTACCGGGTCCGTGGTGGTGAGGAAGACCGGCGTGCCGAGCGGAATGACCGATTTATCGACCGCCAGGGAGCGCCCGGCGGTGAGCGGAACGCCGAGCGTGCCGGGGGCGCCTTCGTCATCGGGGAGCGGGCCGAGGGGGCGCAGGAACACGTAATTGGCGTTTTGTTCCATCAGGGCCTGGGCCTGGGCGGGGTTGGCGTGAAGCCAGGCCGCGATGCTCTGGAAACTGACCTGGTCGGGGGTGAGGTCGCCATTTTGCACCAGAAGCCGGCCGATGGGGGTGTAGGGCTGGCCGTTATCGCCATCGAACCCGACGCGCAGGGTGGTGCCGTTGGCCAGCAGGATGCGCCCGGAGCCCTGGATTTGCAGCATGAAGGCATCGACCGGGTTGGTGAGATAGGCGGTGGCCGGGGTTTTGCGGGTGAGCGCGCCATGGTCGATGGCGATGCGCGGCAGGGCGGCGAGGGCGGCATCGGCCGGTTTGGCGTACAGGGGCACGTTATAGCCGGGGCGCTGGTTTTTGGCGCCGGGATATTCGGGCTCGAAATAGCCGGTGATGAGCGCCTGGCCCGGCAGGGCGTAGGCGGTGAAATCGGCTTCGAAGAATTGGCGGGCGGCGGTTTCGTCGTTGGGGGCGATGGCCTGGGCGGCGGCGCAGACGGCCTGCCACTGCCCGGCCTGGCCGGCGGCCGACTGGGCGAGGCCGGTGCCGCCGAGCGAGGTGTCGGGGGGCATCTGGCCGATGGTCTTGCAGCCCAGCACGAAGGCCTGGAGGGCCTTGGCGGTGTTGTCCTGCGCCCAGCCGGGCAGGGCGGCGACGGCGAGGCTCTGGCCGGGCGGCGCGCCGGGCAGGGCGGCGAGCGGCGAAGGCGGGCCCAGGGGCGCGCAAGCGGTGGCGGCGAAAACGAGCAGGAGGGCGAGCGGGCGGCGCATGTTCACCCCATGCGTGTGGCGGCGAGGCGCCAGGTGGGAGCGGGGGATTTGAGGTCGTGCTCGAAGGTCCAGAGGTCGGTGATTTCGGTCACGGCCTCGCTGCCCTGGAGCGGGGTGCCGGTGGCGTCGAGCGTGACATTGACCTGGTCGGAGACGAAGCGGACCACCACGGCGGCGAGGTCTCCGGCGAGCTGGGCGTCCTCGATGGCGGCGGTGAGGATGGCTTTGATCTCGGTGCGGTGGCGCTCATGCGCGGCCTCGCGCGCGGCGATGGCGGCCGCGAAGGTTTGGTAGACATGCTCGGCCAGCAGGGGCTTGAGGGCCGCGCGGTCGCCGGCGGCGAAGCCGGTGACGATGGCGCGGAACGAGGCCTCGGCCTGGGCGAGGAAGACCGGCGGGTCGAAATGCGGGTCGCGGTTGACGATCTGCATGAGTTTGGCGCCGAGCGGGGAGCGCGGGTCGGGCACGGCGCGGCCGGCGGGCTGGGAGGGCTCGCCCTCGATCACCGGGCCGGGCGGGCGGGCTTGCTGGGGCAGAGGCGGGCGCTCGAACCCGACCCGGCGGCCGAGCACGCCGCGCAGGCGCAGCACCAGAAACAGCGCGATGCCCGCGAACAGGACCAGGGCGATGGGAAATCCGCCCATCGATTGAAATGCACCTGACGGCAAGGTCAACCTCGATTGCGTTGCATACGGGCGACAGGCTTAAATGAAAGCGCGGCGTTGATCCAGAAGGGTGTGCGCCGGTGGGGATAAATGACCGCGCGGCGCCTGGGCCGCGCGCTGGATGTTGGGGCGAACATGTATCTGCTGCGCCATGGGCAAAGCTATTTCAATCTGCATTTCACCGAAACGCGGCGCGATCCCGGGATCGAGGACCCGGAGCTGACGGCGCTGGGCCATGAGCAGGCGCGCGCGGCGGCGGCGGCGCTGGCGCGCCGCGAGATCACGCGCATCATCGTCTCGCCTTACACGCGCGCCTTGCAGACGGTGGCGCCGTTCGCGGGGCGCGGGGTGCCGGTGGAGGTGTGGCCCGGCGTGCGCGAGCGCACCGCCTTCGCGTGCGATGTGGGGTCGCGCCCCGATGAGCTGGCGGCGCGGTTTCCGCACTACAGCTTCGGCCATTTGCCCGCCCGCTGGTGGCATGACGAGGTGGAAAGCGAGGCCGAGACCGTGGCGCGCGCCGCGCTTTTCCGGGCCGCCATGCGGGAGGCGGACCATGAGACCACGCTGCTGGTGAGCCATTGGGGGTTTATTTTGGCGCTGACCGGCATTTCGGTGATGAACGGCATGTTTATTGAGTATGATCTGGCGAGCGCGCCGCCCGATGAGCTGGTGTGGCGCCCGTGAGCGCGCTGCTGGGCGCCGATGAGCCCGCGCCGGTGGAGCTGCTGCGCGCGGAGGGGGCCAGCCCGTTTTTGCTCACCGCCGACCATGCGGGGCGGCTGATTCCGCGCGCGCTGGGGGATTTGGGCGTGACGGCGGCGGAGCGGGCGCGCCATATCGGCTGGGATATCGGCATTGCCGGGGTGACGCGGCGGCTCTCGGCGGCGCTGGATGCGGCCGCCGTGCTGCAGCGTTATTCGCGGCTGGTGATCGACTGCAACCGCAAGCCCGGCATGGGCAGCGCCTTTGTGACGCTGAGCGAGGCAACCAGGGTGCCGGGCAATGAGGGGCTGGACGAGCCGGCCAAGGCGGCCAGGGTGGCGGAGATTTTCGCGCCGTATCATGACGCCATAGAGCGGCTGATCGAGGCCCGGGCGCGGACGGTTTATGTGGCCATGCACAGTTTCACGCCCATCTATCTGGACCGCGCGCGCCCGATGCATGTGGCCGTGCTCTATAACCGCAAGCCGCGCTTTGCGAAGCTTTTGGCCGGGCTGCTGCGCGCCGAGGCCGGGCTTGTGGTGGGTGAGAACGCGCCCTACCAATTGGGCGATGACACGGATTACGGCGTGCCGGCGCATGCCGAGGCGCGCGGGCTGGAATGTGTGGAGATCGAGATCCGGCAGGATCTGATCGCGCGGGAGGACGGCCAGGCGGAATGGGCGGCGCGGCTGGCGCGGCTGCTGCCCCGGGCGCTGGCGGCGCTGGACGAACAGGCGGAGGCGTGACGATGGCGAAAGGCGGGGCGCGCGGCGGCAAGCCGGGCAAGGCCGGGGGCAGCGCGGACCCGCGCGGGCGGCTTTGTTTCATCGACCGGATCGACGAGGCCGGGGTGGGCGGCTGGGCGGTGGATTTTGACGCGCTGGCCGCCAGCCTGAAGCTGAGGGTGATGGTGGATGGGGTGATCGAGGATGTGCTCACCTGCGACCTGCACCGCGAGGATGCCAGGCTGATCAACCTGCATAATGACCGGATCGGGTTTTATTATAACATCCCCGACCGCTACCGCGACGGGAGCCGCCATGTGCTGAGCTTCGCCGCGCTCGATGGCGGGGAGGTGGCGCTGTCTTCGCGCAATGGGGCGATGGCGGGGTTGAATTTCTGCCTCAGCAAGCCGGTGCGGGTGGAGGCCGTGGTGGATGGCATGATCGACGGGCTGATCCAGGGCTGGGTGATGCGCGTGGATGAGCGCGCCGGCACCCGCACGGGGGGCGCGAGGATTTTGGTGACCGTGGATGGCCAGCCCGTGGCCGAGCTGGTGGCCGACCAGTACCGCGCCGATGTGGCCGCCGGGGTGGGCGGCGATGCCGTGTGCGGGTTTCAATACGCGCCGCCGCCCGAATTGCAGCGCCGGCGGCGCGCGAGCTTCAGGTTTTTCACCCTGCCCGACCGCCAGGAGCTGAAGGGCAGCCCGCTCGAGATCATCTATCCCGACGAGGCGGGGCGCGAGAAGATCGAGCAGATGATGGAGCGGGCGAACGAGCTGTTTGCCTTTGCCTACAGGCTGCGCAAGGATTTGCAGGCCGCGCTGCCGCGCGCGCGCTATCTGCTGGCCGATTACCGGCGCTGGGCGGCGGAGTCCGACCCGCTCGCCCTGCCCCGCGCCGTGGCGCGCTATGGCGCCCTGCCCGCGCCCGCGCCGCTGGTGTCGATCATTTGCCCGGTATATCGCCCCGAGATCGGGGCGTTTTTGGCGATGGTGGATTCGGTGCGCGCGCAGAGCCACCCGAACTGGGAGCTGGTGCTGGTGGACGATGCCGGCGGCGATGAACGCCTGAGCCGGACGATGGCGGAGCTGGCGGCCGGGGAGGCGCGGATCAGGCTGGTGACGCGGGAGGAAAATGGCGGCATCGCCCGGGCGAGCCAGGACGGGCTGGCCGCGGCCAGGGGGGCGTTTGTGGCGTTTCTCGACCATGACGACATGCTGGCGCCCGTGGCGCTGGAGGTGATGCTGCGGGCGCAGCACGCCACGGGGGCGCGGCTGCTTTACTCGGACGAGGACAAGATGGAGCGCGGGGGCGCGCGGAGCGAGCCGCATTTCAAGCCTGATTTCAATTACCGGCGGCTGCTGGAGCTGAATTATATCTGCCATCTGGTGATGGTGGAGGCGGAGCTGGCGCGCGCGGCGGGCGGGTTTGACCCGGCTTTCGACGGCGCGCAGGACCATGATTTCTTGCTCAGGATCGCCGAGCGCGCGGGGCCTGGGGACATTCATCATGTGCCGGAAATTCTCTACCACTGGCGCAAAAGCGGGGCTTCGACGGCGGCGGCCGGGAGCGCGGCCAAGCCCCGGGCCGCGGGCGCGGGCGTGGGCGCGGTGGCCGCGCATCTGGCGCGGCGCGGGCTGGCGGCCGAGGTGAGCAGCCGCCAGGGCATGACCTGCTACGAGGTGCGCTGGCGGGTGGAGGCGAAGCGGCGCAAGGAACACAAGGTTTCGATCCTGATCCCGTTCAGGGATCATGTCGGGATGACCGCCGCGTGCGTGGCGGCGGTGCGGCGCTGGACCAGGGATGTGAGCTACGAGATCATTTTGCTCGACAACTGGTCGACCAGCGCGGAGGCGGAACAATTTTGCGCGGCCCAGGCCAATATGGAGGATACCAGGGTTATCCGCATCGCCGAGCCGTTCAATTATTCGCGGATCAATAACATTGGCGCGCGGGCGGCGGCGGGGGCGTTTTTGCTGCTGCTGAATAACGACGTGTTTGTGAGCGACGAGGCATGGCTGGCGCGGTTGATGGATGAGGCGCTGGTGGATGAGCGCGTGGGCGCGGTGGGGGCGAAGCTGCTTTATCCCAACGGCACCGTGCAGCATGCCGGCGTGGTGCTGGGGGTGGGCGGCGTGGCCGACCATGCCTTTCGGGCCATAGCGGGCGACGCGCCGGGCTATATGATGAATGCCTGGACGGCGCAGGAGGTTTCGGCCGTGACCGGCGCCTGCATGCTGGTGCGCAAGGCGGCTTTCGAGGCGGTGGGCGGGCTTGATGAGGAAGAGCTGAGCATTGCCTTCAACGATGTTGATTTATGCGTGAAGCTGCGCGAGGCCGGGTGGAAGATTGTGTTTGCCCCGGGCTGCGTGGCCGAGCACCGGGAAAGCATGAGCCGGGGCGATGATTTCGACGATGCCAAGATTGCCCGGTTTATGCTGGAGAACGAGGTGATGCGGAGCCGGTATCCGGCGCGCCTGGCGCGCGACCCGTTTTACAGCCCGCATTTTTCACGCGAGGGCGGGGTTTACCGGGAATTGCGCGTGGTGCGCCCAGACGAGGGATAGAGCGAGGACGCTTGTCTGGCCCGCCTCAGGTCCGGGCCAGGCGCCTGGCGGTTTGCAGGAGGATGCGCCGGTCTTCGGCGGAGCTGGCGCGGTAGAGGCGGATGAGGGCCAGCTCATCGCCTTGCAGGGAGCCGGTTTCGCCCGAGACCAGATAACCGAGAGAGGTGTTGAGCAGCTTGGCGATGCGCTCCATGTTTTCGCGCACCTGGCCGGCGCGGTCGGTTTCCCATTGCGCGATCGCGGAGCGTGAGACGCCGAGTTGGGCGGCGAACTCGCCCTGGGTCATGTTGGCGGCGAGGCGCAGCGCCCGGATGCGTGCGCCTGTGGTTTCGGCGGCGGGCTGGTTTTTGGGCGGCATGGGCGTGTTTTAACATGGGCGTGGGCAAACGCAATGTTAGTATTGCTTGACATAATGAGGTTAGTAAAACTAACAATCTAGCATCGGCAACGAGGCTGGAGAGGCAATGGCACAGGCGAGGCAATGGTCGGCGGTGGCGGACCGGGTGATTTGCGACATGCGCGCGGGCGGGGAGACTTGGGCGGCGATCGGGCGGGCGCTGGGGCTTTCGCGCAGCACGGTGATCGAACGCGGGCGGCGGTTGCGCGCCGTGGCGCCGCCACCCCGCGTGACGCTGAAAAACGAGGACGAAGAAATGCTGAAGGACCCGAACCGCCCGGCTTTGCGCGCGGGCCACCCTTTGACCTGGGGATTATTGACCGGCGAGGCTTTTCCGGAAGGGGAACTTAAATGAACAAAATGGCAACAAGCTTGCCCGCGGGGCAGAATATGGGGTCGGGCGCGCGGGAAAGCGGGGGCGTGCGGCCGGTGGTGATGAGCGGGGAGGAGCTGGTGGCGCGGCTGGAGGCGGCGGGCGCCACGCTGCTCGCCCTGCCCGCGCGCGGTTATTCGACCCGGCTGCGCACCATGCATTTCGATGTGGTGCATACGGCGCTGGATGCTTATGGCTGGCAGGCGCCCGCCCTGCGCCCGCCAATGCCGGGGGCGGCGGCGATCAGCGATATGGATGAGGTGTTTTCGTGGCTGGGGTTGATTCCGGAACAAAAATATTTGTTGCGGCGGATTGTGGGCGCGCGGGCGCTGGTGCACCCGCTGACGGGGCGGCACTTGTTTGCCTGGCGCAAGCTTGGCGCGCTGTTGGGGGCTGATCATAAATCCGTGCAGAGATGGCATGGGCAGGGGCTGGAGATTTTGCGCGCGCGGCTGGCCGGATGAAGGGAGGTGAAAATAAAATCTAACATCGTGTTATTTACGCTTGCCCACCCGCCCCAAAAAACCGTATAGCTTGCGGCATGATGGGTCTGGCGATCTGGAGCGGGATGAGCTGAGGCCGATACGCTCCAGCCTTGCTTTGGCGGTCAATCAATAATCTGGTGCGAGGGAGCCGCGGAAATTCGCAATATTTTATATTGCGAATTTTTGCGCCCGCGCACCCGTGACACAGGGTCGAGAAACATTGCGGGCTGAGGCGGGGTTTTTGGAATTCGCCCGCCACGCGATGGCCGAGCGCGGGTTGTGGCCGGCGGCGCATCATGACGCGCTGATCGGCCGGTTGCAGGAGGTGCTGGACGGCACTTGCGACCGGCTGATGGTGCAGATGCCGCCGGGGTCGGCGAAATCGACTTATGGGTCGGTGTTGTTTCCGGCGTATTTTTTGGCCCGCCAGCCAAGGGGGCAGGTGATCGCCACGGCGCATACGGCCTCGCTGGCGTCTTATTTCGGGGAACGGGTGCGGGGCACGCTGGTGGAGCACGGCGGATGGCTGGGGACGGCCCTGGCCAGGACCGCGAAGGCCGCATCGAGGTTCAGCCTCGAGGGCGGGGCGGAGTATTTCGCCACAGGCGTGCGCGGGCCGATTACCGGGCGGCGGGCGGATTTGATCATCATCGACGATCCGGTGAAATCCTGGGCGGAGGCGGAAAGCCGGGTGGCGCGCGAGGCGCTTTACGACTGGTACCGCGCCGAGCTGACGGCACGGCTCAAGCCGGGGGGGCGGATCGTGCTGATCATGACAAGGTGGCATGAGGATGATCTGGCCGGGCGGCTGATGGCCGCGGAGGCCGGGTGGCGGGTGCTGCGGCTGCCCGCCATCGCCGAGCCAGACGACCCGCTGGGGCGCGCGCCCGGCGAGGTGCTGTGGCCCGAATGGCAGGGCGAGGATGAGGTGGCGCGCCGCCGTCAGGAGGTGGGGGAGCGGGCCTTCGCAGCCATGTATCAGCAGACGCCAAGGCCGCCCGAGGCCTGTTTGTTCAGGACCGAGCAGATAAGGCTGCTGCCCGAGGCGCCGCCGACGCGGGTGAGCGTGCGGGCCTGGGATTTTGCCGCCAGCCTGCCAGGGCCAGGCAGAACCCCCGATTATACGGTGGGGCTGAAGCTGGGCCAGACCCTGGACGGGCTGGTGGTTATTTTGGATGTGGCGCGGTTTCAGGCCGGGCCCGCGGAGGTGGAGGCGCGGTTGCAGGAGACCGCGCGCCGCGACGGACCGGCGACGATGGTGGGGCTGCCCCAGGACCCAGGCCAGGCCGGGGCGGCGCAAATTGTGAGTTTGAGCAAGGGACTGGCCGGGTTTCGGATTATGACCAGCCCGGAGCGCGAGGCCAAGCTGGTGCGGGCCATGCCCGCCGCCACGCAGATGGATGCCGGCAATATCGCCATGGTGGCGGCGCCCTGGAATGACGCGCTGCTGGCGGAATTGCGGGCGTTTCCGGGCGGCGCCAAGGATGATCAGGTGGATGCGCTCTCGCGCGCCGTGAACACCCTGGCGACCATGGGGGGTGTGCCGGGGCGGCGGATCAATACCGCGCTGCTGGCGCGGTAAATGAAGAACGCGCCGTTGGCGCCATGAATCAAGAACGCGCCCCTGGCGCGATGAATGAAGAACGCGCCGTTGGCGCGATGAACCGGAAAGAGGCTGCATGTTCGATACGATTTGCGCGACGATCCCCGCCGATCCGGCGTTTCCGGCGCGGGTGGGGCGGCTGGAGATTTTGCGCCGCGTGCTGGAGGGCACGCTTTATGACAATCTGCCGTACCAGTTTCATGAGGAGCGCAACGGCGCGGGGGAATATGTGCCGCTGCGCGACCGGCGGCCCTCGGTGCGGTATGGGCTGTGCCGGATCGTGGTCGAGGATTCGGTGGCGCTGCTGTTTTCGGCGGGGCATTTTCCGAGCCTCGATGCCGAGGACGCGGCGCTGGTGCGCTGCCTTAACGATATCATGGCCGAGGCGCGGCTGAATGAGGTGATGATCGACGCGGCGCTGCGCGGCGCCGTGGGGTCGGTGGCGGTTTTGTTCAGGGTGTTGCGCGGGCGGGTGTTTTTCTCGGTGCTGGAGAGCCAGTATCTGACCCCCGTGTGGAGCGCGGCCGCGCCCGATATGCTGGCCCAGGTGACCGAACGCTACAAGGTGAGCGGCGCCGATCTGGTGGCGCAAGGCTATGACGATGTGGACCCCACGGGGTTTTACTGGTTTCAGCGCGTGTGGGATGCGCGGGCTGAGACCTGGTATCAGCCTTGGGCGGTGAATGATCCGTTTGCCAGGCCGGTGCGGGATGCGGCGCGCAGCGTGGAGCATGGGCTGGGCTTTGTGCCGCTGGTGTGGATCAAGAATTTGCCGGGCGGGGATGGTGTGGATGGGGCCTGCACGTTCAGGGCCGCGATCGAGACGAATATCGAGATTGATTATCAGCTCAGCCAGGCCGGGCGGGGGCTGAAATATTCGTCGGACCCGACCTTGCTGATCAAGGAGCCGGCGACCTCGGATTCGGAGATCGTGAAAGGGGCCGGGAATGCGCTGGTGGTCTCGGAAAAGGGCGACGCCAAGCTGCTCGAGATTGGCGGCACCGCCGCGGAGGCGGTGATTGCCTATGTGCGCACGCTGCGCGAGCTGGCGCTGGAAAGCGTGCATGGCAACCGCGCCAGCGCCGACCGGCTGACCGCCGCGCAAAGCGGCCGGGCGCTGGAGATGATGAACCAGGGGCTGATCTGGCTGGCGGATAATTTGCGGATTTCTTACGGCGATGGCGGCGTGCTGGCGCTGATGCGGATGGTGGTGGCGGCTTCGCGGGTTTTTCCGCTTACCGTGATGGGCGAGCGCGTGCCGGCGCTGGATGCGGGGCAAAGGCTGAGGCTGCGCTGGCCGAGATGGTATCCGCTCTCGGCGGATGACCGGCTGAAGGAGGCGCAGGCCGTGGCGACGCTGGTGAATGCCGGGCAGCTCTCGCGCGAGACGGCGCTGAAGACCATCGCCGGGGCGCATGGCGTCGCGGATGTGGAGGCCGAGTTGAACATGATTGCACAAGACGCGCCCTGAGGGGCGGGATTTATTGGTCCGGGGATATTCATGAAAAAGCTGTTGAGTGTTTTGGCCGTGCTGGCATGGCCGGGCGCGGGGGTGGCCGCGTCGCCGTCGCAATCGGCGGGTTCGTTGCCGTTTAATCTTGGCTGGGCGTGGGAGCCGGCGCTGAGCGCGGGGGCCGGCGGATGGGCGCCGCTGGTGCTCGATGGGGGACAGAATTTGCTGGTGGACCAGGCTTTGCCGGCGCTGAGCGCGGCCATTGCCGGAACCACAAGCGCGACTCCCGGGACATGGACGAGCGTGCTGGCGGCCAATGGCGCGCGGCGGGGCTGTACGATCCAGGATGCGGGCACGGCGAGCCTCGATGTGGCGATGGGGCCGGGTGTGCCGGGGGCGGCGGCGTTTACGTTGCAGCCGGGGCAGGCGTTCAACTGTATCGACCAGCAGCAAGTGTGGGTGATGAGCGGCGCGGGGGCGGTGAGCTATCAGGGAGCCGCGTGGTGAGGGGGCGGGTGGTTTGGGCGCTGGTGCGGGCGCCGCGGGTCGCTTGTGCCCAGGCGCTTTCGGGGGGTGGGGCGCTGGGGCCAGCCGTGCCGCCAGCCTTGCCGGTGGCCCAGGAAAATGGCGGCACCGGGGTGGCCACGCCCGCGTTGCCGCACTGGCATGCCTGTGTGGCCGGGGTGCGCGCCGGGGCGGGGAATTGCACGCTCGTCTATATGGGCGACAGCACGGTTTATGGCTGGACCGGCAGCGCCATGACCCAGCAGAATGTGACCTATTGGCTGGCGCATGATTTGGCGGCGGCGGGGATCAATGCGCTCAATGCCGGGGTGTGTGGGGTTTCCAACGGCGCGGTGGGCGGGGCGCGCTACACGTATGATACGCGGTTTGCCAATAATGGCTGGTCGGAGAGCCCATGGCTGACGCTGGGCGGCGCGGCGTTTAGCGCGGCGAGCGCTGGCGTGGGGAGCACGCTGGTGTTCGCGCCGGGTTTCGCGGCCAATATGTTCAGCGTGGTGTATCCGGGCACCAGCACGGGAGGCAGCTACAGCGTGACGGCGACCGGGGGCGGCGCGGTGACGGCCAACAGCGCGCAGCCCAATGCGCTCTATACCGCCACGGCGGCGGCGCCGAGCGTGAGCGCCGCGAATACGGTGACGCTCGATGTGACGCAGGCGGGCGCCAAGGCGCTGTGCGTGGAGGCTTACGATAGCGGGGCGGCCTCGGTGAATATCATCAATGCCGGGTTTGGCGGCTCGAACGTGACGCAATGGGTGGCCGATACGAACCCGTGGGATGCCTTGCAGACGCTGCAATATCTGAAACCCGCCCTGACGGTGGTGGAGGCCGGGGTGAATGAGCCGGGACAGGGTGTTTCGGTGGCCAGCTTCACGGCGGATTTGCAGCAGATTGTGACGGCGGCGCAGGCGGTGGGGGATGTGGTGCTGGTGACGGGCAATCCGCAAGCCACGGCGGCGGCGCATGCGCCTTACATGGCGGCCATGAGGCAGCTGGCGGCGCAGGATGGGATTCCGGTTTTGTCGGTCGATTTGCGGTGGGGCACGCAGGCGCAGGCCGCGGCGACCAGCCCGGCCATGATGAATGCCGGGGAATTGGTGCACCCAAATGCGGTTGGCTATGCCGATATAGGGGCGGCTTTGGCGAATATGCTGGAGCAGTGAGCCGGGCGGCAACGCCGCAGAACAGGCGGCGCGGGATTTGGAGACGCCGGTTTGGTGCCGGCGGCGTGTGGGGCGAATATTTATGAAACGTAGAACTCTGCTTGGGAAGGCGGCGCTGGGCGCGCCGCTGCTGGCCGCGGGCTGCGCGGTGGCGAGGGTGAACGGCGTGACGGTGGTGAGCGTGGATGTCGCCACGCTGGACAGCTATGCCAAGGCGGTGGAGACGGCGGGCACCGCGCTGCTGGCGGTTTCTTGTATCGCCGGGCCGCTGGGCACGGCGGGGGTGGCGCTGGCGGAAACGGCGATTTCGGCTGTGGCTTCGGCGATTTCGGCGGTTGACCGGCTGAGCGGCGGCAAGGCGAGCTTTAGCTATGACAGCGCCAGCGTGCCGGCGGCGATGACCGCTTTGGCGGGCGATGCCGCGCAGGTGCTTGCTTTTGTTGGCGCGGCGATGAGCAAGGCGCCGGCGGGAGCCGTGACCTCGCAGGTGCAGGCGGTGGTGGCCGCGCTCTCGACGGTGGTGGCGCTGATTCAGGCCTTTGTGTCCAGCGTGGGCGCGGTGCCGCTGCCGATGACCGGGCCGGAGGCGATTGTGACCATCGATGCGTTTGCCGCCAGATGAGGGGCGGGAAACTCGGGTGCAATGTGAGCCCGCAAACGCGCGCGCTGCACGCGGCGGCGATGCCCGTCGCGGGCGGTTTGGCGCCGGCATGGTCGCGGATTGTGGAGACGCCGCGCGTGCTGGGGCAAAATGACCGGGTGGGGGATTGCGTGATCGTGGCCGGGTTTAACGCCGTGCAGACGGCCTTGGCGCGCCAGGGCAATTTTACCAAGCTGCCCGGGGATCTGGCGGTGCGGATCTATGCGAGCCTGACCGGTTATGTGCCGGGCGATGAGAGCACCGATAACGGCACCGACCCGGAGGCGTTTTTGGCCTGGTGGAAGGTGAACCCGATTGGCGGCCACAGGCTGGGGAAATTCACCAGGCTCAATCCGGTGGATGTGGATGGCATCAGGACCGCGGTGACGGGGCTGGGATGTTATTTATGTGTCGATCTTTCCAGCGCCAATGAGGGGCAGATGGTGTGGACGCCCGATGGGGTGGCGGGCTCTTGGGGGGGACATGCGGTGTGGGCGGATGAGTATGAGGCCGCAAAGATCGGGGTGTCTTCCTGGGGGGAGGGTTATGGGATTGGCGGCGCCTATTTTGCCGCCCCCGGATTTGTGACGGCCGCCTTTGCGCTGGAGCTTGAACAGGCATGAGCAACGAACCGACCGATGGGGAAAACTGGCAGGAACGGGCCGAGGCCGCCGAGGCGGCGCTGGAGCGGCTGCACGGCGAGGCGCAGGCCAGGGTGGTGCGCGCGGAGCTGAAGGCGGAGGCGGTGCGGGCCGGGATGATCGACCTCGATGGGCTCAAGCTGATCGATGCGGCGGAGATACGGCTGAATGAGGCCGGGGAGATCGAGGATGCCAAGGCTTTGCTCGGGCGCTTGAAGCGCGCCAAGCCCTGGCTGTTTGGGGGAGGCGTGTCATCCTCGGTGGCGGCGAGCCCGCCACGGCCCGAGCCGCCACGGCCGCGCCATGCCACGGAAATGAGCCATGAGGAGTGGCTGCACGCGCGCGCCGCGCTGATCCGCCGGCGCTGATCCGATTTTCGCGCGGATGCGGGAAACGCCATGGGGGATGCCCTTTGGCTTGGTGAAACATGTCTAAAGCGGGATGCGTTATGACGCACCCGCTCTAGTTATATTTTAACGATCAATTTCATTGGGTTAGCTTGCGTCTGTCGACTCAATCTAAACCAATATTGATCTAGAGGGAAAGTTGTTACGGAATGGGCATTGCCAATTTTCCGGCTGTTTTGCAGCCGATCATTCAACAGGGGTTTTTGGACCGCGAATTCGAGACCGCGCTGAAATCTCGTTTGGGGTACCGGCTGGTTGCCGACCGCGAGGCGTTTGCGGTGGGGATCGGCGAGACGCTGACCAAGACGCGCGCCGGGCTGAAGCCCAGCGTGACCACGCCGCTGGCGGCCGCCAGCAACACCAACCTGGATAACGGTCTGAACGCGACCAGCTGGGGGGTGGAGCAATATACGATCACGCTCAATTTTTACGCCGCCACGCAGGACCTGAACATGGTGACCTCGCGGGTGGGCATTGCCGCGCAGTTTTTGCAAAATGCCGCCACCAATGGCGAGCAGGCCGCGCGCTCGCTCGATGAGCTGGCCCGCAATGCGCTGTTCGCGCCTTATTTCGGGGGCAATACGCGGGTGAATGCCACGCTGACTTCGGCGGGGGCCGCCGTGGCGGTGGATGATGTGCGCGGGTTTCAGACCGTGTTTGTGAATGGCGTGCAGCAAGGCGTGTCTTCGAGCTATCCGCTGGCGGCGACGGTGGGGGCTAATCTTTACTCGATCGTGGGCGTGACGGTGGATGCCACCAATGTCTCGACCGCGCCCAATGGCGTTTCGGGGCAGCTTTTGTTTGCCGGCAATGTGACGGTGGCCGATGGCACGGCCGGCAATGCCGTGCAGGCGGCGACGGCGAGCGCCATCATCCGCCCGGCCAGCCGCGCGACCACCGCCAATCTGGGCGCCACGGACACGCTGACCATGAGCAATCTGCTCGATGCCGTGGCGCTGTTGCGGCGCAATGCGGTGCCGACCATCGAGGGCGTGTATAATTGCTATCTCGACCCGGTTTCGGCCCGGCAGCTTTTCGCCGATCCGGATTTCAAGCAGCTGTTTCAGGGCGTGTCGTCGTCGAACCCGGTCTTCAGGCAGGGGATGGTCAGCGACTTTTTGGGGCTGCGCTTCATTACCACCACCGAGGCTTATGTGCAGGCCCATCCGAGCCTGGGCGGGCTTTATGTGCGCCGGCCCATCGTGTGCGGGCAGGGCGCGCTGATCGAGGGGGATTTCGCCGGCATGGCGGCCGAGGATGTGGCGCCCAAGGACAGCCTGGTGAACATCATCGACGGCGTGGCCATGGTGACGCGAGAGCCGATCGACCGGTTGCAGCAGATTATTGCCCAGAGCTGGTACTGGATTGGCGGATTCTGCGCGCCTTCGGACACCACCACCACCGCCACCACCGTGCCGACCGCGACCAACGCCAATTACAAGCGCGCGGTGATGATCGAGCATATCGGCTGAAGGAGCGGTTTCATGGCAACAGGTGCGACCCAGCCGTTCCGGCCCGCCGGGACGGTCGCGGTGGCGGCCTCCACGAGCGCGGTGACGGCCGCGTTGAGTGGTGGCGGCTCCGCGCTGCTGATTTATAACGCCGCCTCCAGCCCGGCCTTTGTGCGGCTGGGCGCGGCGGCGGGACTGACGGCGACCAACGCCGATACCCCCGTGCCGCCCGGCAGCCGCATGCTGCTCGATGCCAGCCCGTTCGTGAGCCACGCCGCCGTGGTGCTGAGCGATGGCGCGGGGATGGTTTATTTCACCCTCGGGCACGGGGACACGTACTGATGTCTGGCAGCGCCACAACCGCGTTTACCGACGCGCAAAAGACCGAGATACGCCGGTTTTGCGGCTATCCGGCCTATGGCGCGGGGGCGGCGGGGAACTCGTCTTGGCGGTTTTTTCAGGCCTATGGGACGCTGGAATACCGGATGAACAATCTGGCGCCCGCGGAAATGGCCGTGGTGCTGCATTATGTCGCGACGTTGCAGGGGGTGGAGGCGGCCATCCCGGCGACGTCTGGCAATCTCGACACCGAGAGCGCGGCGGCCTGGACGCATAATGAGGATGAGTTGCGCGACCGGCTGGCCTTGCTCGATGCCTGGCGGCGGCGGCTGTGCGGGTTTCTTGGGCTGCCGCCAGGCCCGGCGCTGGGCGCGCCCGGCATTAGCTGGGTGGTGTGACATGGACGGGTGGCGTTTGGCGGACCGCCTGGCCCATGGGGCCGGGTGCGCGGCGCGGCGGGTGGGGTATGAGCATGACGTGTTCCGGCCCGAGGGGCCGGAAGCGCCGCTCGACCCCGCCCGCCGGGTGTTGCGGGCACATGTGGCGTTTGTGCTGCCCGGCGGCTCGGTGGGAGCACCAAGCCCGCTGGGCAACCCGTACCGCCAGGCCTGGGCGGATTGGAGCTATTTGCGGGTGGGGGATTATCTGGCCGGGCCGGAGGGGGTGGCGTTTATCGCCGCCATCGAGCCGCCCAAGCCGATGCTGGTGGTGATGGCCAATGCCAACGCCACGCTGGTGCGGCCAGCCGCCCCCGTGGCCGCCGGGCTCAACCCCTATGGCGCCATTTTGCCCCAGACCGAGACCGTGCTGATGGCCGGGTTTCCGGCAAGCCTGCTGGTGGGCGGCACGGGAGACCGAACCAAGGTGGGGCTGGCCGATGATTCGCGCATTCCGGGGTTTGTCGGGCTGGTGCCCGCCATTGCCGGGGTGGCGCCGCGCGTGGCCGACCTGCTGGTGGATGAACGCGATGAGCGGTTCGCCATTGCCGGCGTTGAGCGGGTTGGCGGGGTTTGGCGGTTGTCTCTGATACAGGCGGTGAGCTGATGGCGGATCAGGCGGATGTGGAAACCGCGCTGGCGGCGATTGCCGCCACGGCGCTCTACCCCAACGGCACCGGCGCGCCGAGCGCGACCGGCGATGTGTGCCGGATTTACCGCGGCGCGCCGAATGCGCCGGCGCTGGACAAGGACCTGGCGCAGGGGGTGGGGCATGTGACGGTGATGGCCGAGGGCGCGGCCAGGAACGTGACGCGGTTTCCGAGGGTTTGGACGCAAACCGCCGCCGTGCCGGAGACGCTGGGCGTGACCGTGGCCGGGCTTGGCGTGACGTTCGCCGGGGTCTGCGCGGCCGGGCAGCTGGCGGGGCTGCGGGTTGACGGGATGCCCTATGCCTATGCGGTGCAGACCAATGACACGCCCGCGACGGTTGCCAGCAATATGGCCGCCGCGCTGCGCCAGGCCGGGCTGATCGTGGCCTATGCGGGCGCGACGCTGACCCTGCCCGCCGCCAGCATCGTGGAGGCGCGGGTGGTGTATGGGGCGGCGGCGCTCCAGGAGATCAGGCGCCAGGAGCAGGCGTTTCGGGTGAGTTTATGGTGCCCCTCGCCCGCCATGCGCGACGCGCTGGCGCCGGTGCTCGACATCGCCCTGATGGCGCAGGGGTTTATCGCGCTCGCCGACGGCTCTTGCGCGCGGCTGAGATTTACGGGGGGCCAGACCGGGGATGGCGCCGCCAATGCCACGCTTTACCGGCGCGACCTTGTGTATGCCGCCGAGTATCCGACCGTTTTGAGCCAGATGACCCCGGCCATGCTGTTTGGAACCACCATCGTCACGGCCGATGCCGTGACCATCGACACCATTTCACTCTGAGGATCATCATGACATTCCACCTTGTGGTGCTGAAAGCTTTTGAAACCTACAAGCGCGGCGACCTGATTACCGATGGCGCGGCGGTTGCCAAGATTCTTGCCGGTCCGCAGGCCGGATTTGTGGTGCGGGTCGCCGCCAAGGGGAACTGAGACATGCCGATCATTCAGCAGGGGGCGGTGAATACCACCGCGCTCATCGTACCCGATTTATATGTGCAGATCGTGCCGCCGCAATCGCTGCTGCTCAATGGCGTGCCGACCGATGTGGTGGGCGTGGTGGGAACGGCCAGCTGGGGGCCGGTGAACGAGCCGACCATCATTGGCAGCATGAGCGATTATGCCGCCGCCTTTGGCGCCGTGGTGGCGCGCAAATATGACATGGGCACCCAGGTGGCCACCGCCGTGCAGCAGGGGGCGGGGAATTTCAGGTGTGTGCGGGTGACGGACGGCACGGATAGCGCCGCCGCCTTGACCGTGCTGGGGGCGCTGACGCTGACCGCGCTCTATACAGGCAGCCTCGGCAATGAGCTGGCGGTGACGTTTTCGGCCGGATCGGCGGCGGGGACGTGGCGCGCGACCATTGCCATTCCGGGCCAGACGCCCGAGGTGTTTGACAATATCGCCGGGAGCGGGGCGGCGTTTTGGGCCAATCTGGCCAATGCCGTGAACGCCGGCAACGGGGTGCTGCGCGGGCCTTCGCAGCTGGTGGCGGCGACCGCCCTGGGCAGCGCGGCGGCACCCGTGGCGGGGATGTTTTTGTTTGCCGCCGGTGTGCCGGGAACCGATGGGGCGGCGGGTGCCGGGGCGGCCACGCTGGTGGGCGCCGATACGCTGCCCCGCCAGGGCATGTACGCGCTGCGCGGCCAGGGTTGCGCCATTGCGCTGCTCGCCGATGCCGATGCCCCCACGCAATGGAGCGTGCAGGTGGCGTTTGGACTCTCGGAAAGCGTTTATATGATTTTGACCGGGCCGGCGGGCGATGACATTGCCAATGCCGTGGCGGTGAAGGCGGCGGCGGGCGTGGACAGCTATGCCGCCAAGCTGATGTTTGGCGATTGGGTTTACTGGTCGGATCAGGCCAATGCCATGACCCGGCTGGTTTCGCCGCAAGGATTTGTGGCCGGGCGGCTGGCCAATCTCTCGCCCGAGCAATCTTCGCTCAACAAGCCGCTTTATGGGGTCATCGGGACGCAGAAATCCGGGCAGCCGGGCGGGGCGACGGCCACCACCTATGCCAGCGCCGATCTGGCCGTGCTGCTGGGCGCGGGGATTGACGTGATTGCCAACCCGCAGCCGGGCGGCGCCTATTGGGGCGTGCGCGGCGGGCATAATGCCTCGTCGAACGCGGCGGTGAACGGCGACAATTATACGCGGCTGACGAACTATATCGCCAATACGCTGGCGGCGGGCATGGGCGCTTATGTGGGGCGGCTGGTGAATGTGACGCTGTTTGCGCAGGTGCGCGCGACGCTTCTGGCGTTTTTGAACGGTTTGCTCGGGCAGGGTTTGCTCGGCAGCGCCGATGGCAGCCTGCCCTTTGCCGTGGTGTGCGATGCCGGCAACAACCCGCAAAGCCGAACGGCGCTTGGCTATGTGCAGGCGGATGTGCAGGTGCAGTATCAGGCGATCAATGAGAAATTCATTGTGAATGTGCAAGGGGGGCAGACCGTGCAGGTGAGCACGCGGGCCCTGCCAGTGGCGTGAAAGCGGAGCGATAGAGATGCCATTTAACAGTTTCAATGTCGGCAGCGATTGCCAGCTGGTGGTGATGGGGCCGGCGGGCCGGGTTGATTTGAGCTATGTGACCGGGTTCGATGCCAGCCAGATGACCTTGCCGGTGCGGGTGGACCGGCTCGATGGCGTGCAGCTGGGGGCGGAACTGCCCAAGGGGTGGAGCGGCAGCTTTACGCTGGAACGGGGATCCTCGGCGGTGGATGATTTCATCGCCGGGATCGAGGCGGCGTATCTGGCGGGGAAAACCATCGGCGCGGGCACGATCTATCAATATGTGAACGAGCCTGATGGTTCGGTGTCGACATATCAATTCAGCGGCGCGGTGTTCAAGCTGAGCGTGGCCGGCAGTTACCGGGGCGATGCGCCGGTGGCGCAGAAGCTGGAGTTTTTCGCCTCGAGCCGGGTGCGCGTGTGATGACGGCGGTGGCCAGGGACCGGCGCGGGCGCCGGATTGAGCTGCGCCGGATTGGCGTGGTGGAGCAACTGCGGCTGTTTAAATGCCTGGGCCCGGAGCTGGCGGAGAACCGGGCTTATTTCGGCCTTGCCAGGCTGGCGGCCATGGTCAGCGCGATTGACGATGTGCCGGTGCCGTTTCCGGTGAGCGAGGCGGGGCTCGAGGCGATTTTGGAGCGGCTGGATGAGGATGGGGTCGAGGCCGTGGGGACGGCGGCCGAGGCGCCGAGGCCCGAGGAGATTGTGGCCGACGCGGGAAACTGAGCCGGCACCCCGCGCTGATCGACTGTTTGTATCTGGTTGGGTGCGGGGTGCCTTATGACGTGGCGTTGGGGCTCGATGACGCCGAACGGATTGCGTTTGCCGTGATCTTTGGGGAGCTAGCGGGGCGGAGCTTTGATTGGGCGTCGTGCTCTTGGAGGGCGTGAGGCGCTGGCGGGGGAAGTGGCATGGCGATCAGTTTGGGGGGCGTGACCTTCAGGGACATGGAGGTGCCCGAGGCGGTTTTGTTTGGTGGCCGCCAGGATGTGAATGTTCAGCACTTGATCGGCGGCGCCCGTTATGTGCAGGCGCTGGGCACGGATGACGGCAAGATTGTTTTTTCCGGCATTTTTTACGGCGGCGACGCGATCGAGCGGGCGCAGGCGCTGGATCTGGCGCGCGCGCAGGGTTTGGCCTTGCCTTTGGCCTGGGCTGGGTTTTTTTATACCGTCATCGTCGAGCAGTTTGTCGCCGAGTACCGCAAGCCGACCTTGATTCCGTTCACGATCTCCTGCGTCGTGACGGATGATCCGGTGGCGGACGCGGTTGGGGGCGTGGGGGGGATTGCCACGCTGGTTGGTGAGGATCTGGCGAGCGCGGCGGGGTTGGCGGCGGGCGGGGGCATGGCGGCCAGCGATTTCACGACCCCGACAATGGCCGGTGTGGGCGCGCTGGTGGGGGCGTTGTCGGGCGCGGCGGCGGCCAGCGCGGGGGCGCTTGCCGCGGGGCTGGCCGATGTCAACAACGCCGCGACGCCGGATGTGGCGGTGTCTGGCGTGATGGGCGTGGCGAGCGCGGCGGGAGCGGTGTGCGCGCAGGCCTGCATGAACGGCTATGCGAGCCGGGCGCTCAAGAACCTGGCATTGGGGGCGGCATGAACAATCTGGTCGTGGTGGTGAGCGGCGGCAATTTATTTGCGATCGCCGCGCAATATTTGAACGATGCGACGCAATGGATACGCATTGCCCAGCTCAACGGCATTGCGGATCCGGTGCTGGCGGGGGTGACGAGCTTGATCATTCCACCGCCCAGCGCGACAGCCGGGGGAGGTTTGCCTGTATAATAAAACCGATGTGAGCATCGCGATCGGCGGTGTGGAGGTGCCGGGGGGCATTGCCGTGACGATCGACGCGGTGGGGTGTTTCTCGGCCAGCCGGTTCAGGCTGGTGGTTTCCACCGGCTATAATGCGGCGTTCGGCGCCGATTATTTCGGCAATGCCGGGGGACAGAGGATCGGGATTTCGCTGATCCCAGATGGCGGCGGCCTGGTGCCGCTGCTGAGCGGCGTGATCGATAATGTCACGCTTGATTTTCGTAACGATGTGGCGGTTTTGTCAGGGCGGGATTTGAGCGCGCTTTTGATCGATACGGATGTGGCGGAGACGTTTCAGAACCAGACCGCCAGCCAGATCGCGGAGACGATTGCCGCCCGCCATGGGCTGGCGGCGCAGGTGCAGCCGACGCAAACGATGGTCGGGCAATATTACGATACCGACCATGCCCGGAATGTTTTGGGGCTGAACGCGAGAATTGGCAATGAATGGGGGCTTTTGTGCCAGCTTGCGGAAGCCGAGGGGTATGAGGTGGCGGTGTGGGGGCAGACATTGATGTTTCAGCCGCCAAGCGCAACCGTGGCGGCGATGCTGCCTTGCACGGGGTTTTCCAGCCTGGAGGTCGATGTGGCCTGTGCGGTTCCGCAGGCGGTGCAGGTGAAGTCTTGGAATTGCCGGCAGAAACGGGCGATCGCGGTGTCTGCCGGCGGGGCGGGGCGGAGCGCGACGAGTGTGCGGCCCAATCTCGGCGCGGATGAGGCGCTGGCCATGGCGCGGAACCAGCTTGGCATGGCCATGGGGCATGGCCGGATGCTGGTGGGCACGATGCCGGGCGAGATGGTTTTACAGCCGGGGGTGAGGTTTGGATTGTACGGCACGGGCTCGGGGTTTGATGCGGTTTATGGGGTGATGGCGGTGCGGCGGATGATCGACCAGGCGGGCGGGTATCAGCAGATTGTCCGGGCGCAGGCCGTGAGCGCGTGAGGGGGAGATGGATTATTTGCTGAACCTCATGAAGACGCAGGCCGCGGCGCTGGATGGGCGCTCAGGGGTGCTGCGCTATGGCATTGTGGCAAGTTATAACCCGGCCATTGGCGCCGTGAAGGTGACGTTGCAGCCCGAGAACATATTGAGCGGCTGGCTGCCGGTGGCGGCATTGTGGGCGGGGTCTGGCTGGGGGGTGGCCGCGCCGCCGCCGGTGGGCACGCAGGTGCTGGTGCTGTGCCAGGAAGGCGATGCGGAGCAGGGCGTGGTGATCGGCGCGCTGTGGTCGGCGGTGGATGTGGCGGTGCCAGCGCCCTTGGGGGAGCTGTGGCTGGTGCACCAGACCGGCAGCTTTGTGAAGCTGACCAATGACGGGAATATTTATTTGCAGGCGAAAACGGTCAATGTCGCCGGGGATCTCGTGGTTTCGGGCGATGTTTTTGACCAGGGCGGGCAGCATGGCAGCGTGCGCGGCCTGAGGACGGCTTATGACGGCCATGTGCACGGCTTGCCGGGCGGTGGCCAGACCGCGACCAGTTCGGAGATTGTTTGATGGCGGATCTTAGCCTTTCATTCGGTGGCGATTTGGCCATTGGCCCGACCGGCGATGTGGTGGTGAGCGATGGCCCGGCGCTGGGGCGCGAGCGGGTTTTGCGCCGGCTGCTGACCTGCCCGGGCGGGTATATATGGCAGCTCGCCTATGGCGCGGGGCTGGGAAAGTTCGTGGGCCAGCCTGGAGCCTCTGATGTGGTGGGCGCCATTGCGCGGGCGCAGATGAAATATGAGGCGGCGGTGGCGGCAACGCCGGCGCCGAGGGTCTTGGCCTATGCCGGCGAGGATGGGGTGGTGGTGATGTCGGTCAGTTATACCGATGCGGCGAGCCAGCAATTATCAACATTAAGCATGACGGTGTAGCGGCGATGCAACTGACGGTTTTGAACTTCTCCACGCTCGTGGAGAGGATGGCGGCGGCTGTGCAGGGGGCCGCCGCGGCGCTGATTGATTTGACGGTCGGCTCTGTTTTGCGCGCGATTTTGGAGGCCAATGCCTCCATCGCCTTGTGGATGCAATGGCTGATTGTGCAGGTGTTGGCGGCGACCAGGCTGGCGACCAGCACAGGGGGGGATTGCGACAGTTTCGGCGCCGATTTCGGCTTTGCGCGGCTGCCGGCCGTGGCGGCGGCGGGGGGGGTGACGCTGTCGAGATATGCGACCGCCGGCAGCGTGGTGATTGCGCCTGGCACGGGCTTGGCGACCATGCAGAACGCGCAGGCGTTTCTGGTGGTCGCGGATACGGAGAATGCCGCGTTTGACGCCGCGCTTGGGGGGTATGTGATGGCCGCCGGGGTGGCGAGCGTGACCGCGAGCGTGGTGGCGGCGCTGGCGGGGAGCGCGGGAAATGTGCAGGCCAACACGATCACCTTGATCGCCAGCCCGGTCGCGGGGGTTGATGTGGTGACCAACCAGAACGCCTTGACGGGTGGCGTTGACGCCGAGAGCGACGCGGCATTTAAATTGCGGTTTGGAAACTATCTGGCCAGCCTCTCGAAGGCGACAAATGGCGCGATCGGCGCCGCCATCGGGGCGATTCAGCAAGGCTTGAGCTATAGCATACAGGAAAATATCGATCAGACGGGGGCCGTGCTGATGGGCAATTTCGTCATAACGGTTGATGATGGCAGCGGCGCGCCGCCGCCGGCGCTGCTGGGCGCGGTGCAGGGCGCCGTTGACGCGGTGCGGCCCGTGGGAACGAGTTTTGCGGTGCAGGCGCCGCAGGTGATCGCGGCCAATGTCACCATCAACATCGTGCCGTCTTCGGCGAGCCTTTTGAATGCGGCCATCGCGGCGGTGGGGAGCGCGGTGGCCCAATATATCGGGGCTTTGCCGGTGGGGGCGACGATGAGCTACACGCGGCTCGCCCAGATTGCCTATGACGCCTCGGCGGTGGTGAGCAACCTCTCGGCGCTGAAGCTGAACGGCGCGGCCGTGGATATTGTGCCGACGCCATCGCAGGTGGTGCGCGCGGGCATGATCGTGGTGTCTTGAGATGATCGGCGATGTTGAGGATTTCGTCGGGCGGATCCGGCAGGTGCTGCCGGCTGGATGGTTCGCCGACGAGGCGCCGGTTTTGACCGCCATGCTGACCGGTCTCGGCCAGGCCTGGAGTGATCTTTACGGCTTGCTGGCGGCGGTGGGGCGCCAGGGGCGGATTGCCACGGCCAGCGGGGTGTTTTTAGACATTGCCGCGCAGGATTATTTTGGCGGCCAGCTCAGGCGGCGGACGACGGAGGGGGATGCGGCCTTCAGCGCCCGGATACGGGCCAATCTGCTGGCGCCAAGGGCCACGCGCGCGGCGCTGACGGCGGCCTTGACGGGCCTGACCGGCCGCGCGCCGCTGGTGTTTGAGCCGCGCAACATTGCCGATACGGGCGCCTATAATGTGAATGCCGGCTATAATTGCGCGGGGGGGTATGGCTCGTTTGCCTTGCCGTACCAGTTTTTCGTGACCGCCTACCGGCCGAACGACACGCCGATGAGCAATGGCGGCGGCTATGGCGCCGGGCCCGGCGGGTATGATGCGGGACCGTTATTTTACGCCGCGATCACGGATTCGACCGGCTATATCGACGATGCCGAGATCTACCTGACCATTTCAGAGACGATTCCGACCACCGGCATCGCCTGGACCACAATCTCGAATTAAGGAAAACACATGGACCGCAATATCGTTTATCCCGGGAGCATCCCGCTGGATACGGATATATTGTTTCCGAACCGCAGCGCCATGATCGGCATTGCCGCCCTTACCGCCGCGACGCTTGGGCTGGAGGTGATCGCCGATGGGTTGGTGTGTGCGCCTACCAGCCCGGCCTCGATGACCGTGGTGGTGGGGCCTGGCAGCATTACCCAGATGGCGGAGGTGGACAGCGCGGCTTACGGCTCCCTGGCGGCGGATGTGACGGACCAGATTGTCAAGACCGGCATCAATTTGCAGCCGACGAGCTTTACCCTGACCGCGCCCAGCACGTCGGGGTTGGCGACCAATTATCTGATCGAGGCGGCGTTTTCGGAAGAGGATGCCGTGCCGGTGGTGCTGCCTTATGTGAATGCCGCCAATCCGACGCAGGCGTTTTCGGGGCCGGCAAATTCCGGCACGGCGCAGAACACCAGGCGGATTCAGCGTGTGCAGCTGCAGGTGAAGCCGGGCGTGCCGGCCGCGGCCGGTACCCAGACGACGCCGGCGGTGGATGCCGGGTGGGTTGGGCTTTATGTGGTGACGCTGAATTACGGCCAGACGGCGGTGACCGCCAGCGCGATCGCCACCGCGCCGGGCGCGCCGTTTTTGGCCTATAAGCTGCCCTCGTTGCGGCCGGGCTTTTCGGCGATGCAGGTGTTCAACGCCTCGGGGAGTTTTGTTGTGCCCAATGGCGTGACCTGCGTGAAGGTCGAGGTGATCGGCGGTGGCGGTGGCGGCGGGTATCATCAGACCATGCCGGGCGGCGGCGGCGGGGCCGGCGGCCGGGCTGTTGGTGTGCTGAACAATCTGGCGCCGGGCACGGTCGTTCCGGTGACGGTGGGGGCGGGCGGTGCCGCGCTGGCCGGTTTTGGCAATGGCAATGATGGCGGGCAGTCGGGGTTTGGCGGCTATATGACCGCCAATGGCGGCATGGGTGGCAATGGCGGCACGCAGACGGGGCTGGTCTCGAACGCGGGCGGGCCGGGGGGCACGGCCTCGGGCGGGCTGCTCAATGTCACCGGCTCTTACGGGACGGATGCGATCGTCGCGGCTTATCGTGGCGGTGATGGCGGCGGGCCGGGCAATGGGCGCGGCACCAGCGGGCCGATTGCCGGGATTGGCGCGGCCGGGTTTGGCGGCGGCGGCGGTGGCGGCGGCTGTTCGACGGGGAGCAGCCCCGCCGGGTATCCGGGCGGCGCGGGGGCGCCGGGCGTTGTGATCGTGCAGTATTAGAGGGGGCGAGCATGGCCACTCCGGCAACACATATCTGGCGGCCGTCTCATGCGCGTTATCTCGAGATTGACGGTTTTGTGCCCCTGGCGCGCGGCCCCGTGGTGCCGCCGCCGCTGCCGCCCATCTGGCCGCAGAAGGATCCCGGCGATACGCTCGATTATATTTTCGACATCGCGCCCGCGCTGACGGCCAATCCGGGGGATGGGATCTCGACGCTGGATGTGACGATCTCACCGGCCAATGCCGGCGATCTCACGCTGGCATCGAGCGGCGCGGACGGCGCGCGGGCCGTGCTGTGGCTGACGGCGGGCCAGGCCGGCACGGTTTATACCGTGACCTTGAGCATGACGACATCCGCCGGGCGCACGATTGTGCGCAGCATCGCCCTGCCGGTGGTGTCGCTCTCCACCGTGCCGGTGACGGTTGAGACACTGACCACCCAGACGGGCCTGGTCTTGACCGATGCCTTGGGAAATCCGCTGACATTTTAAGGAGCCAAGCCTATGCCGACAATTGGACAATTGCCTCTGGCGGGGTCGGTCTCGGATGGCGCCGAGATTGCGGTTTATCAAAACGGCCAGACCCTGGCGGCCACGCGCGCGCAGTTTTTGGCCGGCATGCAGACGGCCCTGGCCGTGCCGCAAAATACCGTGCTGGGCGGGGTGGCCGCGGGCACGGCCGCGCCGGCGCCGATTGCGATTGGCGCCAATCTGGTGCTGTCGGGCTCGACGCTCTCGGCAACCGCCGCGCCGTTTGTGGTTTCGGCCCTGCCCGCGGGCGTGGTGCCGGGCGCGGCGGATATTGTGCCGCTGGGCCAGGGGGGCGCGAATGCAGGGGTGTCTTATGCTGGGTTTCTGGCCGGGCTTGGCGGGGTTGCCGGGGTGCCGGGCGGAAATCTCGTGGCGACCGCCACGGGGGCGCTGACCGCGCGCACGCTTGCCCATCTGGCCGCCAATGCCGTTTCGATCGAGGATTTTGGCGCGGCGGGCGATGGCGTGACCGATGACAGCGCGGCGCTGTTGGCCGCCATTGGCAGCGGCGCGCCGGTGCGGCTGGGCGCCAAGACCTATGCGATTGCCGGCGAGTGCGACATTGCCGGCGCCAACTGCGTGATTTTGGGCGTGCCGGGGCTTTCGGTGCTGCAAAGACCGGCCCAGTCGAAGGCCGGCACCTCGACGCCGGGGGCGTGGATCAGCGTGTCGTCGGCGAATTTTCATGCCGATGGCGTGATTTTTGATGCCAACAGCGCCGTGGCGGGCGATTACATGGCGGTGGCGATACAGGCGGGGTGCGCGAAATCCCTGATCACGCGCTGCGTGTTCAAGAACGCCCAGGGCGCGACCCATGGCCATGGCTTGACCTTTTTGGCCAGCGACCCGGCGGTGACCGCGCACCATGTCGATGATTGCGAATTCAGCGCCAATGCCGCGCACGGGATTTATGCCTATGCGGTGGATGCGCTGAGCATCACGAATTGCCGGGCGCATGATAATGGCGTCAACGGCATTTATGTCGACAGTTTCGATCCAACCTTCGTGCTCAAGGTGCGCGCGCTGCACGTGGTGGCCAATAGCTGCTGGAATAACAGCGTGGGGATTCTGGTCGGCAATTTCGTGGCCAACAACGTCAGCACCACGCCGCTGCTCTATGGCAATGCCAACCCCGATATCTTGGGCGCGGTGGTGGCGGCGAATAATTGTTTTTCCAACCGGGAATATGGCATTTACGTTTCCGGCCGTAATATTCTGGTCAGTGGTAATTTGTGCACGAATAACAGCACCACGGCCGTGTTTGGCGCCGGGATTTTGTGCGACACGGGCTATTGCAAGGTTACCGGCAACATGGTCGCGGGCGCCACGCCGTTTGGGATAGATTGCGGCGGGTCGATTTATACGGAAGTCGATAATAACTACATCAATGGCGCGGCGGTCGGGCTGAACATCGGCGGCGGGCAATATTGTCTGGCACGGAGCAATTTCATCCAGGATTGCACGGGGGTTGCCGTTAATGCCGAGAATGTCGAGGCGAGCGGCGCGGGGGATAATTTTGGTCTTGCCTGCACGGGGCTTTCGATTGTCGGCAACTGGATCAATTACAGCGGCGGCGCGATGGGAATCGTGGTGCGCGATGGGGCGCAGAATATCCTGATCAAGGACAACATCATCGAGGCGCAGCCGGGCGCGCCGCAGGCCAATGCGCTGTCGGCTTATACCGATACGGTGACGCTGCGCGGTAATCTGGTCAATTACACCAGCCGCGTGAAGGTGAGCCCGGCGATGGTGAACGGGCTGTACACGCTGACCGTGCCCGATCTGGCCGATGCCGTGGCCGTGACTCAGGCCAGCGCGCCGGTGGCCAGCATCATGACCGCCGCCGCCGTGCAGGCCGCCGGGCAGGTGACCTTTATCAAGGTGACGGTGCAGGGGCTGGGCTATACCACCGCGACGGTGACGATCAGCGGCACGGGCAGCGGGGCGGCGGCGACCCCCTGGATCAGCGGCGGCAAGATCATCGGCATCCAGATGACCAGCTTTGGCGCGGGCTATGGCGCCATCACCACCGTGACCATTACCGGCGACGGTGGCGGGGCGGCGGCCGTGGCGCAGGTGGGGGTGCCGGTGTGGCAAAACCGCGAGCTGGCGATCGACTGTCTGGTGGCGACGGAATTTGCCGCCGGCGGGTCGTCTCCGCCGCAGAGCAACTGGACCGGGGCGCCCATTACCGTGCCGGCGGGGGCGAGCATAGACTGGATCGGCAATGCCGGGGGCTGGCGCGCCGCGCGCTTTACACAGGGGGATTATGTCTCGCCTAATGGCGATGGCAGCGTGACCATCACCACCCAGGCCGGAGATGTTTCGTTGAAGCCCATGGGCGGCGGCGCGGTGCGCCTTAAATCGGCGACGGAGGCGACCGGCGCGGCGGAGCTGATCGGGCGCGGCTCGCCGCTCAATGCGGTGTCGGCGCCCGCGGGCTCGACCTATCGCAACCTGAATGGCGGTGTGGGGGCGAGTTTTTGGGTGGCGCAGGCCGCCGGGTCGGCCAACTGGGTTGCGGTTGCCTGAAACCGAAGCGGTCATTCGAGGATCTGATTTCATATGACAACGATTGCGCAATTGCCGCCCGCGAGCAGCGTGGGGGCCGGGGATCTTTTGCCTTTGTCGCAGGGGGGCACGCTGTGCGCGGCCAGTGTGGACCTGCTGCTCGCGGGCACGCAGCCGGCGCTGGCGGTGCCAGGCGGGGCGCTGCTGGGGCGGGTGAGCATTGGCGCGGGCGGGCCGGAGCCGGTGGCGCTTGGCGTGGGGCTGGCGCTTGGCGCGGGCACGCTCGCGGCCGATGGTCTGGACCATGGCGCCTTCCCCGTGCTGGGCACGCTCTCGATGGCCGAGGAGCTGGTGGTCAGCACGGCGGGGGCGCCGGGGCTGCTGCCGGTGGCGGCGCTGCGCGGGGTGTTTGCCGCCGGTACTGGCGTTACCATAGATACCGGCGGCACCATTGGGGTTACGGTGTCCGAGCTGGCCGGCCCGGCCGGGCCGCAAGGGGGTGCCGGGCCGGTGGGGCCGCAAGGACCGCAGGGGCCGCAAGGGCCGGCCGGCGCCGGGCTGGCGGGTCCGGCGGCGGGCACGGCGGCCAGCGCGGTGGGGACGGCCGATTATGTGGCGCTGTGGCAAAACGGCGCCCTGGCCTGGCTGCCCTATGGCCAGTTTCTCGGGGGCCAGACCATTGATGAGCTGGCCGCCGCCGGCCCCGCCCTGGACAGTGATGAAATGCTGGTGGCGCAGGGGGGCGGTGTGCTGGCGGCGCAAAGTTTCAGCGGTTTGTGGAGCTATGTGGCCAACAAGCTGCCCAGCGCGCTGGCGCCGGTCATGGAGCTGACCGGCGATACCTTGCTCGACGCCACCGCCCATAATAACCGCCTGCTCGTGGCCAGCGCGCCGCTCACCCTTTCGGCCAGTTTTCCCTCGCTCGGGGCCGGGTTTGGCTGCACGGTGATCAATCTCTCCGCCGGGCCGGTGGTCATGGGGGCGGGCATACAATCGGGCTCGGGCGCGGCCAGCTTGCCGCCGGGGGCCTCGGCGGTGCTGTATGGTCTCAGCTATTCGGGCGGGTCGCTGGTCTGGTGGAGCGGCACGGGGGGCGCGGCGCCGGCCATTACGGTCAATACCATCAATGCTCCGGCGCCGGGGGCCGGGTTTGTGGTGGCGGGCGGCATTTTCAACGATGCCCCCGCCGCGCTGGATTATTCGGCCGATGGCGGCGCGACCTGGAGCACGGCGCCGGGCACGGTGATGACGGCAAACGCCTACAGCTTCACGGCGCCGGGGCTGGGCGCGGGCACCTATGCCGTGCGCGTGCGCGACCATGGCAATCCGGCGGTGCTGGGGGTTTCCAACAGCTTCACCATCGCGGCGCCGACCATTGCCCTTGGCGCGCTGCCGGGCACGGTGGCCAGCGGCATGGTGGTGAACGTGACGGGCAGCGTCTCGCCCGCCGGCTCGGCGGTGGTGGCGGGGCTTTCGGCCTCGGCCACCACGGCCCCCGCGAGCTGGGTGAACGCGGTGGTGGCGGGCGCGGGGTGGACGGCCAATTTGACGCCCGCAACCGTGGGCAGCTGGTATGTCTGGGCGCGCCAGGAGGCGGATGTGGCGGTGGCGGTGGTCTCGGCCGCGCTGAGCGCGGTGGCCGCCACCCTGACCGTGAGCGCCCCCGGCACCGGCATGGCCGGGGCGGGGCTGAGCGTGACCGGCACGGTTTCGCCCGCGGCCGATGCCGTGACCATGGCGCTCGCCACCCAGAACGGCACCGCCCCGGCCAGCGGCTGGGTGGCGGCGACCAACAGCGGCGGCGCGTTCGCGGCCACGCTCACGCCCAGCGCGGCGGGGACCTATTATGTCTGGGCCCAGGATGCCGCGACCGGCCTGTATGCGGTCTCGGGCGCGGTGGCGATGGCGGCGGGGTCGGTGACGTATGGCATCAATAACCCCGGCGGCAGCTATGTGCATGGGGTCGGCACCATCGCCCTTGGCGGTGGCGTGAGCCCGGCCCAGCCAGTGCCGACGCAGGTGGCGCTCTCGGCGTCGGGCACGGTGGCGCCGGCCGCGGGCTGGCAGGCGGCTTCGAATATCAACAACAACGCCATGTGGGCGGTGAATTATCCGGCCCCCGCCACCCCTGGCGCTTATTATGTATGGGTTGAGACGGCGTCTGGCCAGGATGGGGTGGTTTCAAGCTTTACCCTGACGGTGAACTGACCATGGCCGTGCTGTGGGGAAACCAGGACGCGCCGCTTTTGGCGGGACCAGGGGCGCGCATGCTGTTCGAGCCGCTGGCGGCGCGCGTGGCGGCCCCGGTTGCCGGGGCGGGCTTGGCGGCCATTGCCGGGCTCGCGGGGTGGTGGGATGCCAGCACCCCCGCCGGGCTGTGCGGCGCCAGCGGCGCGGCGCTGAGCGTGCCCAACGCCATGGCGGCGGCGGTGAACGACCAGTCCGGCGCGGGCATTGCGCTGGTGCCGTTTCAGGCCGTGCCCGCCGCGCGGCCAATGATGGTGGCGGCGGCGCGGGTGAACGGGTTTTTGGGCGCCGCGGGGGCGCCGGTGGCGGCGCCGGCCACGGCCCTGAACGCCGATTGGGGGCTGCGGCATCCGGGGCTGGAGTTTGGCGCGGCCGTGGGCTGGACGCGCTATCTGGTCTGGACCCGGCCGAACTGGCGCCAGGGCGCGCAAGCCAGCGCCCCCAGCCCCTTGCTGCACAGCCTGGCCGGCGCGGGGGCGACATTGCTCCAGGCCGACGGCGCGGGCGGCGCCAACCTGACGCTGTTTCCCGGCATGGCGGGCGAGACCGTGCTTTTGGCCGCGCTCACCCGCCGCCACACCCATGCGGTGATTATGCGCAACACCCCGGGCGTGGGGGTGGATGTGTGGCTGGACGGCGCCCAGGTTGCGCGCGCGCTGCCCAACCCGCTGCCTGCCTCGGCCTTCGGGCCGGTGCTGTTTTTGCACGACGGTTCCCCCCAAGGCTCGGCGCAATGCTGGTTTCATGAAGCCGCCGCCTGGGCGCGCGCGCTCTCCGCCGCCGACATCGCCACGCTGATCGGCGCCCAGGGGCGCTGGGTGCTGGGGCCGCGCAAGGGGGTCAATCTGCTGGTCATGGGCGGGTCCAACGCGGCGCTGTTTGGGGCGGCGGGCGGCGCGCGGGCGCTGGCCGAGGGGATGGGCTGGTACACGGGCGCGGCCGCCTCGGGGGTTATGTCCGGCGTGTCTGGGGCGGCACAGGGATATTCGATCATGCCTGGGCATCCGCTGGCCAATTCCAGCACGGTGCCGTTCGCGCCGGGCACGTTTCTCACCAATCCCGGCGATGGGTCGTCGCCCGCGACCTGGGCAACCGGGCCGGATTTCGCCGCGCTTTCGGCCTTTCTGGCCAATATCGCGGCGCCGGACCTGGCCGAGATCGCCGCCCTCGTCTGGCCGTGGGGCGAGGCGGACAGCACCATGCCCTATGCCGACAAGCCGGTGTTCGAGGCCAGCCTGCTCCGGCTGCTGAGCGCCACGCGGGGGCTGCTTGGCCGCACCGCCGCCAGCCTGCCCTTGCTCACCTGGAGCGCCACGCCCTACCAGACCCATGACGGCGTGCAGATGGTGCGCGAGACGCTGGCCGATCTGGCGGCCGTCCCGGCCAACAACATCGTGCTGTTCGCCCCCCAGACGGCTGATTCGAACCCGCTCGGCGCCGATTACAACGCCCGCACCGGCAGCTTTGCCGCGGGTGCGCCGAGCTACCGCGACGGCGCCGATCTGGCCCGCTATGGCCGGGCGGGCGCCCATGCGGCCGGGCGGCTGGCGCTGGCTCTGGGGCTGGGCGACACGATCGGCGCCGCCAGCCTGCCGGCGAGCGGCCTGCCCGCCAGTGGTGGCCCGCGCCTCACCCATGCCTACCGGGCCTCGGACACCGCGCTGGTGCTGACCATCGCCCATGATGCGGGCGATGATCTGGTGCTGCCCCTTGGGGCCGCCAGCGGCATCGGGTTCGCGGTGATGGATGGCGGGACCGTGGCGGCACCCGGCACGATCATCCCAGCCATTGCCGCGGCGCGGGTGGATGCCACGCATCTCTCGGTCACGCTGGCCGCGCCCATCACCAACCCCTCGGCCGATGTGTGCCTTTTCTACCCCTATGGCAGCGTGCAGATCGGGCGCGGCAATGCCGTCACCGACAATGCCGCCGCCCTCGCCCCGCCGGCGGGCTGGGCGATCGGGGCGGATCTCGGCGCCGGGTTCGCGCTCGATTTCCCGCTCCAGGCCACGGCCTACGGGCTCACCCTTTCCGACACCCCAGCCTGACAGAGAGGCCGATGGATACCGACCATGTTTCCGTATTGCGCACCGACATCGCGGGCCTGCGCAACGATATCAGCGCCATCCGTCAGGAGATCGGGGTTTTGGAGGCCAAGGCCGACTCCCTCGAGGTCTGGCGCATGCATTACCTGACCCAGGAGGACCAGACGATGGCCAAGATGTTCGCCAAGATCGACGAGCTGGTGGCCGCCATGTCGGACATGCGCGCCGATGTCTCGCGCATGCGCGGCGAGCGCGATGCCGAGCGGCGCGTGAGCATGATGATCATCAGCCTGCTCTCGGCCGTGTGCGGCGGGTTGCTGGGCAGCCTCGCCCATGGATAATTTCGCCCGCTGCGCCGCCTTCACGCTGGCATTCGAGGGCGGCTACTCAAGCAATCCCGCCGATCCCGGCAACTGGACCGGCGGGGCCGTGGGGCGCGGTGAGCTGCGCGGCACCAAATTCGGCATCAGCGCCGCCGCCTATCCGGCGCTCGACATCGCCGCCCTCACCCAGCCCGAGGCCGAGGCCATTTACCGCGCCGATTTCTACACCCCGATCGAGGGCGATGCCCTGCCCCTGGCCATTGCCATGGTGGCGTTCGACGCCGCCGTGAATGCCGGGCCGCGCCGCGCGGTGGTCTGGCTGCAACAGGCCTGCGACCTGCTGGCCGATGGCGTGCTCGGCCCCGAGACCCTGGGCGCGCTCACCACCGGCGATGCCCAGGCCACCGCCCGCGAGGCCCTGGCCCGGCGGCTCGCCGCGCAGGCGGGCGGGCCCGGCTGGGCGAATTTCGGCCTGGGCTGGACACGCCGCGTCCTCGCGCTCTGCCAGGCCATCGCGGCCTGAGCGTTTTCACCCTTTCCAGGAGCATGATCATGATCACAGTGAACCAGGTTGAAACCGGCCTGAACGCGGTTGCCGCCGTGGGGGCCGCCATGGGTGGCCCGCTGGGCGCCGAACTTGCCACCGCGCTCAAGGCGGGCGAGGCCGTGGCCAACACGGTGGTGGCCGCCGAGGCCGCCCACGCCAGCGCGCTTGGCGCCGCCGCCGATGC
>JAJXWD010000052.1 GCA_021781835.1 Pseudomonadota bacterium
TGTTGCTTAAGGATTTTACCATGAAAACCCTGGGTCATTTTATTAACGGTCAGGCCGTTCCTGGCGCTGGCTCGCGCGCGCTGCCGGTGTTCAACCCGGCCACGGGCGCGCAGAGCGCGGCGCTGAGCGTTGCCACGCCGGCCGAGATCGAGGCGGCCTTGAGCGCCGCGTCGGCGGCCTTTCCGGCCTGGGCGGCGACCCCGCCGCTGCGCCGCGCGCGGGTGATGTTTCGGTTCAAGGATCTGTTGGAACGCCATGCCGATGAGCTGGCGACGCTGATTTCAGCCGAGCATGGCAAGGTGTTTTCGGACGCCAAGGGCGAGGTCACGCGCGGGATCGAGGTGGTGGAGTTCGCCTGCGGCATCCCCGACCTGTTGAAGGGCGAATATAGCGAAAATGTCGGCACCAATGTCGACAGCTTCAACATCCGCCAGCCGCTTGGCGTGTGCGCGGGCATCACGCCGTTCAATTTCCCGGCCATGGTGCCGCTGTGGATGTTTCCGGTGGCGCTGGCGTGCGGCAATAGTTTCATCCTCAAGACATCCGAGAAAGTGCCCTCGGCGGCGCTGCGCATGGCCGAACTCCTGAGCGAGGCCGGCGCGCCGCCCGGCGTGTTCAACGTGGTGAACGGCGACAAGGATGTGGTCGATGCGCTGCTGACCGACCCGCGCGTGGTGGCGGTGAGCTTTGTCGGTTCCACCCCGGTTGCCGAATATGTCTTCAAGACCGCGACGAATAACGCCAAGCGCGTGCAGGCGCTGGGCGGCGCCAAGAACCATCTGGTGATCATGCCCGATGCCGATCTGGATCAGGCGGTGGATGCGCTGATGGGCGCGGCCTATGGCTCGGCGGGCGAGCGCTGCATGGCGGTCTCGGTGGCGGTGCCGGTGGGGCCGGTCGCGGAGCCCTTGGTCGCGCGAATCACCGAGCGCGCGCGTGAGCTGAAAATCGGGCCCGGCACCGACAAGCAGGCCGATATGGGCCCGCTGGTCACCGCCCAGCACCAGGCGAAGGTGGAAGGCTACATCGCCACGGGCGAGGCCGAGGGCGCCGCGCTTGTGCTCGATGGCCGTGGGCTGAAGTTGCAGGGCAATGAGGGCGGCTATTTCACCGGCCCGACATTGTTTGACCACGTCACGCCTGAGATGACGATCTACAAGGAGGAAATCTTCGGCCCCGTGCTGAGCGTGGTGCGCCGCAACTCGTTCGATGAGGCGCTGGCGCTGATCAACGCCCATGAGTTCGGCAATGGCTCGGTGATCTACACCTCCGACGGCGATGCCGCGCGGGCGTTTTCCTATGGCGTGCTGGCCGGCATGGTGGGGGTGAATGTGCCCATTCCGGTGCCGATGGCCTTCCACTCCTTCGGCGGCTGGAAGCGCTCGATTTTCGGCGACCATGCCATTCACGGCCGCGAGGGCGTGCGCTTCTATACGCGCCTCAAGACCGTTACCACACGCTGGCCGACCGGCATCCGCAAGGGCGCCGAGTTCGCCATGCCGACCATGCGCTGAGCAAGGAGGGGGGCATTCAACTATTGGCCAAGTCACCGTAGAAAAATGAGGCGGTGACACCGCCATCCATGAGGATGTCGCTGCCGGTGATGAATGCCCCCTCGCGGCTCATCAGAAACGCCCCCAGGGCGCCGACCTCATCGGGCGTGCCCGCCCGGCCGGCGGGGCTGAGCGAGAGCATGCGCCGGTAACCTTCGCCTCGTGGGCCGTTCAGCTCGTCCTTGGCCAAGGGGGTGATGATGATGCCCGGGCTGATGCAGTTCACGCGCGCGCCCCGCTTCGCCCAGAGCACCGCCTCGGCCGCCACGCGCAGCGCGTTGCCGCGCTTGGAAAGCTGATAGGCATGCAGCGTGTCATGAACGGCTTCTGGGGCAAGCAGCGGCAGGGTGAGCAGTTCATCGGCAGGGGTGGTGGCCAGCGCGCGGTTCTGCTCGGCCGTAAGAGCTGGCAAGCGGTGGCCCGATTGCGAGGCGATGACGATCCCCGAACCGCCCGGCGCCATGATTGCTCCAAAAGCCTCGAGTACCAGGGCCGTCCCGTACAGATCAACGGCCAAGATGGTGCCGATAGGCGCTTGCGATGGTGAGACACCGGCGGCATGAATGAGGCCGGTCACCGGACCGGTCTCGGCCGCCTGACGCGCCAGCGCCTCTACGGAGGCACGCGACGAGACATCGACATTTGCCATGCTCGTTTCAAACCCAGCCTCGTCGAGAATTTTCGCGGCCGTGGCGGCGGCATCGGTGCGCAAATCGGCCAGCAGCACATGTTTGCCCGCGCTCACCCGCCGGGCGATGGCTTGGCCAATGGCCCCGGCTCCGATGACCACAACAACCTCACTCATGATGGTTTCCTTTCAGGATTCAGGTCAAAATGCTTCACAATATCTCAGCCGGGCAAGTGCGCGCGCCGCAGGCGAGGATGTTGCAGCTACTTATAGGAGAGGGCAAGCACAGCTTCGGGAAGGCGTGCTCCCTGGATTTCGATGGCTTGCAGAGCCGTTTCAATTTCAGTCATGTCATCTGCGGCCAGCGCAATATTGGCCGCACCGAGATTTTCCTCCACGCGGTCCAGCCGGCGCGTGCCAAAGATGGGCACGATAAACGGTTTGCGCGCCAACAACCAGGCGAGGGCGATTTGCGCGGGTGTGCAGCCCTTGGCACCGGCAATGCGGCGCAACAGCGCCACCAATGTCTCGTTGGCCGCACGCGCTGTCTCGGTGAAGCGCGGCGAGGCGGCGCGGAAATCATTTGTGGCGAAGCGGGTCTTGGCGTTTATGGTGCCGGTGAGGAAGCCCGCTCCCAGCGGGGACCAGGGCACAAACCCGATGCCCAGCTCTTCGCACAGAGGCAGAACCTCCGGCTCGGGCTCACGCGTCCAGAGTGAATATTCGCTCTGCACGGCCGTGACGGCTTGCACCGCATGGGCACGGCGGATGGTGTTTGCCGCCGCCTCGGAGAGGCCGAAATGCTTCACCTTGCCTGCCGCGATCAGCGCCTGCACGGTGCCGGCCACGTCTTCAATCGGCACCGCCGGATCCACGCGATGCTGATAGAGCAGGTCGATGGTCTCGATATTCAGCCGCCGCAGGCTGGCTTCCACCACCGCACGGATATGGTCCGGCCGGCTGTTGAGCCCGCCCACGCGCGTGCCGGTCGCGGGGTCGACGTTGAAGCCGAATTTGGTGGCGATCACCACCTCGTCGCGCACCGGCCCCAGGGCTTCACCCAGGAGCACCTCGTTGGTCCAGGGGCCATAGACCTCGGCGGTGTCAAACAACGTCACGCCTCGCTCATGGCCGCCGCGAATGACACGGATGGCTTCGGATTTTTCAGGCGATGCGCCATAGGTGGAGGCAAAGCTCATGGTGCCAAAGCCGAGTGCGGAAACTGCCAGTTGGCCGAGATTACGTTTTTTCATGATGAAATCCTCACGCGGGAAAAAGGGGGGCGGCACGCATGGCGGCGGTCGCGTCGCCGTCCCACCAACCCCACACGCACACCAGTCAGCCTCAGGGCTGATTGATGTTACTTTAGCACCGGGGCATTCTCGCTGTTATCCGCTAAATTGAACACGAGGTAATACTTATTGCTTATGAATAAGGCGCGTCCCGTGGGGGCAAGGCGCATGGATGTAACCGTGCGCCGGCGTTTCCGGGGGGCTCAGGCCACCATCAGCCAAGCAATCCGCCGGTGTGGGCCCAGTTCTTAAAAGACGGACCAGCCCATGTGACGGCTCAATATTTCAAGGGCCTCGATGCCGAGAAGCGAATTGCCCTGGGTGTTTAGTCCCGGAGACCAGACGGCGATCGCCGCTGTGCCGGGAACGATTGCCAGGATGCCGCCGCCAACCCCGCTCTTGGAAGGAAGGCCGACGGTGAACGCAAAGTCCCCCGACCCGTCATAATGGCCGCAAGTCAGCATGAGGGCGTTGATGCGCCGGGCGCGTTCGGGGGCGACAATCGGGCGCCCGGTCAGCGGGTTTCGTCCGTTGGATGCCAAGAACCGCCCGGCGCAGGCCAGTTGCCTGCAAGTCATCGTGATCGCGCAGTGATGGTAATAAACCCCCAGAACGGGGCCGGGGTGATTTCGCAAGTTGTTAAAAGACTTCATGTAATTAGCCAGCGCCTCGTTTCGAAACCCCGTTGCGCGTTCCGCCGAGGCCACGGCGGGGTCGATGGAGATTGTCTCATCGTCGGCCAGGAAGCGCACAAATCGAAGAATCTCTCCGATGGTTTCCCGTGGTTGCCGGCCCGACAGCAAAATATCCGCCACAACGATCGCACCGGAATTAATGAATGGGTTGCGCGGAATGCCCTGCTCGTGCTCAAGCTGCACGATCGAGTTAAAGGCGTTGCCGGATGGCTCTCGCCCCACGCGCTGCCACAAGGCATCGCCGGTAAGGCCAAGCGCCAAGGTAAGCGAGAAGACCTTTGAAATGCTCTGAATCGAAAACGGCTCATCGGCGTCGCCGGCCACATGCAAAGAGCCGTCATTCAAGGCGACGGCGATGCCAAATTTAGTCGGATCGACGGTGGCAAGAGGCGGGATATAGTTGGCCACATGCCCCCGCGCCGCGCGCTGCGTCATGAGGTCAAGTATCGTCGCCAGCGCGTCGTCCAAACGCGCATGCAGGTCAATGTCTTTGGATGGCGGCGGGCAATAAACGACCACGGATGAACGGCTCCTGCAGTGGTTGCTGGTAACGGCGCCCCCGTGGCAACGCCGTCAGGAGACAGCGGGGATGATAGGCCCGCTACGGGCTCTTGCCAACATTATGGCCGCCGCCCCGGGCGCAAGGCGCTCATGGCCTCATCCCGCGGCGCGTTGCAGTAGGGGCGCGAAATCTGTCCCCTCCGGCAGCGTGCCCAGCGCCCGCCCGCCCTCCTGGCCCAGCCGCGTGGCGCAATAGGCATCGGCGATAAAGCCTGGGGCGTGGCGCAGCAGCAGGCTGGCGGCCAGCCCCAGCGCGAATTGCTCGGTCAGGCGCCGGGCATTGCGCTCCTCCAAGGGGGGCGGCGGGGTTGTGAGCCAGGCATCCAGCCATTTGTTGGCGCCCTTGGCCTTGCCGATTTCCGCGCGCAGCCGCGCCATGCCCTCCGGCAGGCGGGTGAAGGCGCGCAGCACATCCAGGCAGATGATATTGCCCGTGCCTTCCCACAGCCCGTTCAACGGCGCGTCCCGGTAGAGTCGGGCAATGTCGTGCTCCTCGATGAAGCCGTTGCCGCCATGGCATTCCAACGCCTCGGCCACCACCACCGGCATGCGCTTGCACACGAAATATTTGGCGATCGGCGCCAAAATCCGGCTCAGCACATGCTCGCTTTCGTCCCGGCCGGCGGCATCCAGCGCCGCCGCCGCCCGCATGGCCAGCCACATCGCCGCCTCGGCTTCCAGGGCCATATCGGCCAGCACATTCGCCATCGCCGGCTGCGCGGACAGATACCGCCCGAAAGCCGCCCGGTGCGCCGCGTGGTGCGCGGCCAGCCGCACCGCCTGGCGTATCTGCCCGGCGCTGCCCAGCGCGCATTCCAGCCGGGTAAGATGCGCCATTTCCAAAATGGTGGCGATGCCACGCCCCTCCACGCCGACCATCCGGGCCTCCAGCCCCCGGAACTCCACCTCCGCGGAGGCGTTGGAGCGGTTGCCGCATTTATCCTTCAACCTTTGCAGCGCCAGAAAGTTGCGCCCGCCCTCATCCCGCCAGCCTTGGGCCAGAAAGCAGGTTGGCCCGGCCTTGGTCTGGGCGAGCGTGAGGAACAGATCGGCCACGGGCATGGAGAAAAACCATTTATGCCCGGTGAGCGCGTATAAATCCCCGCCTTGGGGCGTGGCTTCCGTCTGCACCTGCCGCAGGTCGGAGCCGCCTTGCTTCTCCGTTATCGCCATGGCCACGGTGAGGGCGGGCTTGTGCATGGGGGGCAGCGGGCGGGGGTCGTAGGCGGGGGAAAAAATGCCGGACTGGAACCGCGCCAGCAGCGCCGGGGCATGGCGCAGCGCGGCCAGGGCGGCAAAGGTCATCGCCGCCGGGCATCCCACCCCGGCCTCGCCCTGCGCCCAGAGATAAGACAGCGCCGCCCGCGCCACATGGGCGCCCGGGCGCGGATCTGTCCAGCCCAGCGCATGCACCTCATCGGCCCGCAGCATGGCCATCAGCTCATGCCAGGCGGGGTGGAAGGAAACCTCGTCGATCCGGTGTCCGTAACGGTCATGGGTGCGCAGCTCCGGTGTCAGCCGGTTGGCCTGCCGCGCCAGCTCCAGCACCCGGGCCGACCCCACATGCCAGCCGCAGGCCGAAAGCCGTGGTTCCGCCCACCAGCCGCCATAGGCTTTCACCGCCTCGCGCAGCGGCTTGTCGGTTGTCCAGGCATTGAAATTCTCCAGGGGCGGGGGCTGGTTGAGCACCTCATGCGTCGGCTGGTCCGGCATGGTTTTCCTCCAGATTTTGAGTGCACCTTATATCCTTATATCCTTTCGTGCCCCTGGTCACGCTTTTGCCGCCAAGTCCCACGGGACAGGGGGGCTGTTGCGGTGGTCATGATTTTGGAGTGCTCTACCCCTTGAGCGGGCCAAGCCGCTGCCAGGGGAGGGAACGCAAAGCAAAGTTCTGTGGAGGTGCTGCTACCGAAAAGGCGTTTCGGGAGCGAGTTTCGCGTGCACTGTGGCGGCCTCGCTTTGTGCGGGTCTGACGAAAAGTGCGACGCCAATTGCTCCAGCCAAGGCAAAAAATCCAGCCATTAGAAAGGCGCTTTGGAAGCCGCCCATCTTCTGCACGATAAGCCCGGTCAGTAAGGGCGCCAGGATGCCGGCCGTATTGGCGATGGCATGAATGAACCCGGTCACACCACCGACTTTTTCACGGGGGACGCTGTCGAGAATAATATTGAAATAAGTCGGACCGGTCAGATACATGGCGAATACGGAGATTGCCATGAGCGTCACGGCCGCCGCGATACCTGTTAGTATGCCGGCCAAGCCAACGCAGAGAGCCGCCGTGAAGAGGCCGCCAACGAGAATTATTTTTCGCGCGAGCAAGGGGCGGCCTGTTAGTTTGTATAAAATATCAGAGACAAAGCCGCCGAAGCCAAACCCAAGGGCGCCGAGGAGCCATGGGATCATGCTGACGACAGCCATGCCCTTGAGGCTCAGATGCTGCTGCATCATCAGATAGCTTGGAAACCATGACAGGAAAAAGAACAGCAGATAGGCATAGCCAAAAAAAGCAAAAGCGGTTGCCAGAGTCAGGGGACGGGTGATGTAGGCGAGGAGCGAGGTGGGTGAAGGATGAGCGGGAGGCGGGGGAAGGTCTTTGGCGGTAACAGGGGGGGGCTGGTTGATCCAGGGGTGGCGCAAGGGGGTGTCGGCACTGATGAGCGTCCAGACGAGTACCCATGCCAAGCCGAAGATGGAAATGATGCCAAAGGCAAGGTGCCAGCCATAATCGGCGGTGATGAAGCCAACGATAGGCCCCGCAGCGGCGGCGCCGAGCGGCATGCCGCAATTCGCAAACCCCAGCGCGGTTCCCTGCTCTTGTTTTGGAAACCAGTTGCCGATGGTTTTGTTGGCGGTGGAGTTGAACGGACCTTCGAACATTCCAAAAATGGTCCGTATCACCAGCAGGCTTGCGAGCCCGACCGAAAAGGCGGTTAGGCCGCAGAATATGGACCAGCCGAGGACCGCAACCAGAAGCACGCGCCGCGGGCCGAAGCGGTCGGCACTCCAGCCGCCGACAAAGCAGAAGGCCGAATAGCCGATGAAGAATGTGCTGAAGACAATGCCCAACTGCGCCGGGTTGAGGTGCATCTCATGGGCGATGAGGGGGGCGGCCACGGAAATGGCGATGCGATCCATATAGCTGATTGCCCCGGCGAAAAATAACAATGTTGCTATGACCCAGCGCAGCTTTGAGGGGCGATGATCAGGATCGGCTATGTTCATGAACGTATCCTCCGGATAATGGGGCGGCAACTCAGTGTTTGTTGCTCTGCCGGCAACTTGATGGTTGTGTTTATTTAGACAGTGGCGGGCAATGTCGCGGTGGTTGTCGCGATCATGCGGTCAACCATTTGGCCCGCCAGCCCAAGATATTTCGTTGGCTCACAATGCTGGCGTACTGCCTCGGGGGTTCCCAGCGCTTCGATAATTTCGGGGATTTGCAATAGGATATCGGCGAGCTGTGTGTGCTGCTCGATTGCTTGCCGGCACGCATTATAGATCACATCATGGGCTTTTTGGCGCCCGAGCCTGGGGGCAGCTGCCATCATGACCGATTCCGCGACAATCAGCCCATGCGTGATATCAAGGTTTTGGCGCATGCGTGCTTCATGCACGACAAGACCCGCCAGCATGAATTTGGCGTTTGCCAAAGAGGACGCGGTTAAAAGGAAACTCTCGGGAAGAGACACCCATTCGACATGCCAGGGGCCTGTTGCGCGCTCGAAATCATGGATCATGCCATCCAGCATCGCCGCGACATGCTGACGAACTGATTTGGCGGCCGCCAGCATGAGTTCGCATGAAATTGGGTTGCGCTTTTGCGGCATTGTGGAGGAGGCGCCGCGCCCTGGCACGAACGGCTCGGAGACCTCGCCGAATTCAGTTGTCGCCATAAGCATCACGTCGGTCGCGATTTTGGCGAGAGAGCCGGTGATCAGGCCCAGCAAGGTCACGGCTTCCGCGATGCCGTCACGCGCGACATGCCAGGCAATGGGCGGCTGATGCAGGCCAAGCTCATCGCAGAAACGCTTTTGAATCTCCAAGCCTTTTTCCGGGATCGAGGCGAGCGTTCCGGCCGCTCCGGCAAATTCCCCCATCAGGATGCGCGGCAGCGCCTGGTTCAGCCGCTCGGCATGGCGATTGAGTGATGACAGCCATACGGCGACCTTATAGCCAAACGTCACAGGCAGGGCGTGCTGGAGGTGAGTGCGGCCTGCCATCACTGTATCGCGATGTTTGGCGGCCAGGGAGATCAGAATGGCGCGGACATTGTCGAGCTCGCGCCCGATCAGTAACAGGGCGGCCCTGATTTGCAGAACGGTTGCGGTATCCATGATGTCCTGCGTCGTGGCGCCCCAATGGACGAAACCTCCGGCATCGCCTGAAGCGGTGGCCAGCTGATGCACCAGAGACAGAATGGGATAGCCGACGATCTCCGTCTCATGACGCAGCTTGTCGTAATCGATCACCATGGTTTGCGCGGCATTGGTGATGGCCAAGGCGGCGGCCGCGGGGAAAAGCCCCGCCCCGGCCTGGGCTCGGGCGAGGGCGGTTTCGGCCTCAAGATAACGGCCAATGAGGGCTTCGTCGGAGAAGATGGCGCGCATCTCGGGGGTGCCGAACATATCCCGAAAGAGGGCTGAATCGAACGCGGTGCTTGGCATGTTTGACCTTTGTGGACGAGGTTATATTATGTACGTACATTATAATATGTACGTACAATAAGTGAGTCAAGTCTCTTGACGGCGCGGGCCGCCTTGGGGTTTTCATGGGACAGCGAGGAGAGGGGTGCTGTGGAAACCAGATATGAGTTTGTTACCAAAGCCTTAAGAGATGCCATCGCCAAAGGGGATTACCCTTTGGGTTCGCTTCTGCCCCCTGAAATAGAGCTCGCGGAGCGGTTTGGGGTCAGCCGCTCCACTGTGCGGATGGCCATGCGGGAATTGCAGTCTTCTGGCCTGATCAGCCGCAAGAGGAGTGCCGGCACCAGGGTTGAAGCGACCAGCCCGGTGGCAAATTCAAGCGGATTTACGCAGGCATTGAGTTCGATAGAGGCCGTGCAGCGGTTCGGATCGGAAACGCGGCGCGATATTCAAGCCATGACGGAAATTATTGCCGATGACCGGCTGGCGAAAAAGCTTGGCTGCAAGCCTGGGAGCCGATGGCTCAAAATCTCCAGCTTGCGCCGTTTGCCCGAGGCGCCGGAGGTGCCGCCGATCTGCTGGACGGATGTTTATATTGCCGAGGCTGTAGGGCAGAAAATCCTCAACCGGATCCATGGTTACCAGGGCATTTTGGGGAATTTGGTCGAGGAGGAGACGGGGCGGCGGATTGTCGAGATAAGGCAGGATATCAGCGCCACGGGGATTTCCGAAGCGCTGGCGGGACCGCTGCGCGCACCGGCGGGCGGGCATGCGCTGGAGATACGCCGGCAATATGTTCTTGCGCCTGATACGCTTGTTGAAGTGTCCATCAGTACACATCCGGCTGACCGCTTTAGCTACAATATATGTCTGCGGAGAGCCGTCGGGCCATAGATATGGGGGCTGGTGACGGACGGGCGCCAGATCATCCGCGCGGATAACGGCCAATAAAATTGGTCGTGCCCCCTGGCGTCGTGTAGGATTGGCTCGGTCGCGCCGCACCCTATCCGCTGCTCAGCCCGCCGGTGCTGCTGGGCATGGGCGGTGGGCTGCTAATGCTCGTGGGCACGCTCGGGTTGCTGGGCATGACAGTCACCGCTGATCCCGCCAGCTCATCGCGCCTGGCGCTGGGCGCCGATGCCGCCTTGCTGGCGCTGCTGCTGCTGCGCGGTACAGCCCTGATGGGCTTGGCGTTGTTGTTTCATCTGGGTGTTATACTGGCGGTCTTTAGCAAGATGGTGCATGGCGCCTACCGGTTCGCGGCGCTGCTGCGCGCCGCGGCGGATCAGGGCCAAGGCTGAGCGCCTCGCGGGGTCAACCGCGAGATCCGGGCAACATGGCGGCCACAGGTGGTAATGTCGGTAAGTTTTCGCGCGTGTAGATACGCAGTTCGGTAGGCGACAAATCAGGTATCGTCTCAATGAGACCACATCTGTAGAGAAGGGTTTGCAGGCTTCGCAGGGCCTGACCCTGGGGGTTTTGGTCAATGACGTAGTCCATGCGGTGATCCCGCAGATAGGCAATGTGATCGTCGGAAATATCATGCCCAATCCAGCATGGACGGGGTGAAACATCCTTGAGTGCGTTCATGATGCCAATAGAGCCGGCGCCGGCATTGTAAATGCCGGCCAGTGGCCCTTTTGTAAAAGCCTGGCGCACCGCTCTTTCACACCGGATGGAATCGTCACGCGTGTCTGTTTCGATAATTTCACAGCCAAGATGGGGGAAGTCGCGTTCCATGGTCGCGCAGAAACCGGCGGTTCTCTGAACGTGCCCACTCCAGTCATGATGTGCCGCGAGCACCACGACCCTTCCCGCCGAGGAACGGCAACTCTGGCCAAGCAAATAAGCAGCCGTGGCGCCTGCCCGATAATTATCTGTTCCAAGATAGTCGACACCGGCCAGGTGTGGTAAATCGGTAACGATCATTACCACCTTTTGTCCGCCAGCCTGCGCGCGCGCGATAGAGGCGCGGATCTCCTGGCGATCGGGAACCGCGATGATCATCCCCCTTCGCGGGTATGGCGTTTCGTTGATCAGCCGGACAAAGCCCGCCGTGTCTTCCTCGGCAAGAGTTAGGCGGTGAACAATGACGCTGCGATCGAGCATCGCAGCCGCGTCATGGAAGGCGGCGCGAAGCCGTACAAAAAATGGCGACTCATTTTTGGGCAGGATCAGGTCAAAATGGGTGAGGGGCCGGTAAGTCTGGGGCAGCAACCGGCGGGCCCCCATGTCTCGCGCCGCTTTGATCACTTTCTCCCGCGCCGCAGCCGAAACCGTCTCTCGCTCGTTGAGGACGCGATCCACCGTGGAGAGGCTGACACCCGCCGCACCTGCGATATCGATCAGCCGTGATAATTTTTTCTTTCGGTGAGAGGGCGTTTTGGGCATCCCGGTACAATATCGACCTGACGAAAAATCGTCAATTTCGTCGGCGCATGTCGCGCCCCTTCCGTGTAAAGACGAATAAACCCGCGCAAACCGCAGGACCGGCCGGGCCGCAAGCCTGCAGAAATCATGTGACGGGACATTGGAGGAATATTGTGAAAATCGCCCTTGATCCATTCATGCACCGTCATCTCAGTCTTGAGGAGCTGCCCTTCAAAGTGAAGGAGCTTGGCTATGACTGGATCGAACTCTCTCCGCGGGGAGATTTCTTGGAATGGTTCAAGGCCCCCCGTGTTTTCCCCGAACGCTTGCGCAGTTTTCGCAAGGCCCTGAAGGAGGCAGGTGTCGGCATCGCCTCGTTGCTGCCCATGTATCGCTGGGCTTCCAATGACGAAGCGGAGCGGCAGGCGGCTGTGCGGCACTGGAAGCGGGCCATTGAGATCTGCCTCGAGCTTGAGGTTGACACAATGAATTCCGAGTTTGGGCGTGGACCGCACCCGGACAAGGGTGGGTGTTATTGTTGCCATACGGGCTCGATGATCGAAACCTGCGAGGATGCCTGGTGGCGGTCAATGGAGGAGCTGGTGCCCGTCTTTGAGCGGGAGGGCATCAATCTTCACGTCGAGCCGCACCCGGAGGATTGGGTGGAAACGCTGCAACCGGCTGTCGATATCATCCGCACGGTCAATTCCCCGCGTGTGAAATTTCTGTATTGCGCGCCGCATACCTTCTATTTCGGTGATGATATGCGCGCGATGCTCCGTGAATGCGCCGACGTGCTCGCGCATGTTCATGTTGGCGACACCTTTAACCACAAGGCCAGCTCGGGGTTGCGCTATATCGTCAACCCACCGGGTTCAATGGCCAGGGTTCATCAGCACCTGAATATTGGTCAGGGAGAAGTGCCTTGGAATGAGTTCTTCGGCACGCTCGCCGAGATCGGCTTTGACGGTATAATGACCGCCTGCGTCTTCGCATGGGAGGAAAAGGCCGACGAATCCGGAAAATTCATGAGGGCCGAAATGCAGCGTTATATCGATCAGTATCAGAAGCCGGGGGCTTGAAAATGACCTTGAAAATCGGTGTTATCGGAACCGGCGCGATCGGGCGCGACCATACGAGAAGAATCACCCGCACTCTGACCGGCGCCACGGTCACGGCCCTTTCGGACGTGAACGCCGAGAGCGCGCGTGCTGTGCAAGGCGCCCTGGCGCCGGAGGCCGAAATATTCACCACCGGAGAGGCGCTCATCGCGTCTGAAAACGTGGATGCTGTGCTCGTGACCTCTTGGGGGGCGACGCACGCACAATATGTTCTGGCCGCCATTGCCGCCGGAAAACCGGTTTTTTGCGAAAAACCCTTGGCCACGACAGCGGAGGCGGCATTTGGTATTGTTGAGGCTGAAGCGGCTTTCGGGCGCCGTCTTGTCCAGGTCGGCTTTATGCGGCGCTATGATGCGAGCTATAAAATGCTTAAAAAGATTGTCGAGAGCGAAATCGGACAGCCCTTGATGGTACATGCGGCACACCGCAACCCATCTGTGCCGGAACAATATACCACGCCAATGGCGATACACGACACGCTGATTCACGAGATCGACGTTTTACGCTGGCTTCTTGACGATGATTATGTCAGCGCCCAAGTCGTGTTTCCACGCAAGACACGCCATGCCCATTCCGGCGTCGCGGATCCGCAGATTGTCCTGCTTGAAACCAAGAAGGGGGTTAGAATCGATGTCGAGATTTTTGTGAACTGCCAGTACGGATACGATATCCAGTGCCAGGTGGTCGGTGAAGAGGGGCTCGCCAATCTTCCTGAGCCAATGTCGGTATCGATGCGTAAGGAAGCAAAACGCCAAAGCACGATCTTGACCGACTGGAGGGAGCGCTTTGTCGAGAGTTATGACGTGGAGTTGCAAGACTTCATCGAAGCCGCGTCTCGCGGCACGGCCTCGGGGCCGACGGCCTGGGATGGCTATGTCGCGGCGATATCCTCGGATGCCTGTGTACAAGCGCAAAAGGCACCCGGTATGATTGTTCCGATATCATTGCCAGCTCGCCCAGCTCTTTACCAGTGAGGATAGCATGAAATTCGCAATTAACCATATCGCCACTCCAAAGCTCTCTTTGGAAGATTTTTTTGCCTTGAGCCGCCGTCTTGGCATTTCCGCGGTAGAAATTCGCAATGATTTACCCGATGTGGTAGGCAGCCTGCCACCCGAAGCCGTCAGGACGGCGGCCGAGGCAGCCGGCGTTGAAATTCTGTCGATCAACGCCCTGTATCCGTTCAATGTTTGGTTGGGAGATCTGCCAGAACGTGCAAGGGCGTTGGCCGATTACGCCAAGGCCTGTGGTGCACGGGCGTTGGTCATGTGTCCGCTTAATGACGGAACCGAAATTTCATACGTCGATCTGGTTGCCGCGCTTGGCGCCATGGCGCCAATTCTACGCGAGCGTGGGCTGATCGGGCTTGTCGAACCTCTGGGTTTCCCTGTTTCATCACTGCGCACCAAGCGTGAGGCGGTTGCCGCCATTCAGGCCTCTGGCGCCCAGGATGTATATAAATTGGTGCATGACACTTTCCACCATCATCTTGCGGAAGAGAGGGAGATATTTCCTGAATGGACAGGTCTTGTTCATATATCTGGCGTTACCGATCCAGAAGTCGCGGTCAAGGATATGCTGGATGCCCACCGTGTCTTGGTGGATGGTGATGACCGGCTGGAGAACATCGTGCAGCTTCGCCAATTGAAGGCAAGCGGATATACGGGGCCGGTAAGCCTGGAACCGTTCGCCGCCGAGATCCACGACGATCCGGATTTTGAAGCACATCTGCGCGCATCCTATGCTTATGTTCAACAGGGATTGGCTTGATTTAAAAACGACATGCCAACTCAGGAAGGGGGCGGCCGAGCCGTGCGGCCATGCCACCAGTGACTGGCAGGTAATGGTCAAGGCTCCCGCAATGCCCGGGAGCCGTGGCTGCTCGTGGCTGGAAGCCGGCGCGGGTGCGCTGGGCGATATGGGGGCGCATGTGATTGGCTTGGCGCGGTTCCCTATCAACCTGAATGCAAAAGATATAGTGATTCACAATAACAATGTTACGTGCTAATATCCGCGGGCTTTGCGGAGTTGGATATGAGCTATAGCATTGATTTACGTGAACGCGTTGTGGGCTATGTGCGTGGTGGTGGCAGCCGGACGGAAGCTGC
>JAJXWD010000053.1 GCA_021781835.1 Pseudomonadota bacterium
GAAATCGACGTGGTCCGCACCGTCCGCGCGGCTGGCTACGCGCTCGACCTCGAAGACGTGCAGTAATACCAGTCAGCCTTGAGGCTGGCTGGTATGCGCGTGGGGTTGGTGGGGCGGCCACGCGCAAAATAAAAGAGTTATACCATCCCGCCACCGGACCAGAAGAGTCAAAGATTTGGCGGGATGGTATAAGAGGCCTTAAAAATTTTCCAACAATTATCGGCGTGTTTCTGAGCGGGCTGTAACCGGCCCCTCAGTCCGCGCCCCAGCGGGCAATCGCCAGATACGCCATGCGCTTGGCCTCCTTGCGGGCCCGCGCCACCGAATCCAAAATCAGCCCGCAGGCAAAGCTGAGCATGGCGATCATCACAACCCCCATGGCCAGCACCGCGGTTGGCAGCCGGGGCACCAGCCCGGTGGCCAGATACGTGCTCACCACCGGCACGCCCAGGCACACGCCCAGCGCCAGCAGCAGGCAGCCGGTGAGGGTAAAAAACCGCAGCGGCCGTTCTTCCTTCACCAGCGTTACAATGGTGCGCAAAATCCGCAACCCGTCGGCCCAGGTGCGCAGCTTCGAGGCCGAGCCCGCCGGCCGCTCGCGGTAGGCCACCTTCATTTCGGCCAGCGGCATCATCAAATCGAGCGCATGGATGGTAAATTCCGTCTCCGTCTCAAACCCCTCGGCCAGCGCCGGAAAGGTCTTCACGAACCGGCGTGAAAACACCCGAAACCCCGAGAGCATATCCTTGATCCGGTCGCCAAACACCGCGCGCACCAAACCAGAGAGCACCAGATTTCCCGTCCGGTGCCCCGGCCGGTAAGCGCCCACCGGCCCCTCGCCCGCCTGCTCCACGCGCTGCCCGTTCACCATGTCGAGCTGCTCATCGAGCAGCCTGGCCACCATGGCGGGCGCGGCGCTGGCGTCATAGGTGTCGTCGCCATCCACCAGCACATAGGCATCGGCCTCCACATCGGCAAACATCCGCCGGATCACATGGCCCTTGCCCTGCAACCCCTCGCGCCGCACCACCGCCCCGGCGGCCTTGGCCGCCGCGCATGTGTCATCGGTCGAGTTGTTGTCATACACATAAACCACGGCGCTTGGCAGCGCGGCCCGAAAATCCGCCACCACCTTGGCGATGGCGACCGCCTCGTTAAAACATGGAATCAAAACGGCGATGCGGGGCATGGTCATTCGTTTCGCCTAATGCAGATAGAAATTCTTAACAAGCAACCAGGGCACATAGAGTATGTCAAAAACCCCCATCAGCGCCGCGGGCATCGCCATCAGCACCGGCCCCAGCCGCGGGCCACGCCCGAGGCTCGGGAGGGCGAACAGCAAAAACGGCACCATCGGCAACAAATACCGCCCCTGAATCCCATCGATCCAGTTCATCCCGACATTGGTCCAAGACAGGTAAAACACGATGTTGAGCAGCCAATAGGTCAAAAACATCAGCGCCAGGGTAAACAGCCCGTCGCGCCAGCGCCCGCCCGCCAGCCCGGCGGGGCGGCTGGTAAACAGCAACCCCGCCGCCGCGCAGAGCAGCGCGATCTCCCAAAGCCAGTACACGGGGCGCGCCATCTGAATCGTCAGCAGCCCCAGCATCCCGATCATCTGGGGCAGTTTATCGCGCCCGAACATCTCCTGGGTCACCCACGGCAGCGTCCAGAAGCGCGAAGGCTGGGCCAGCAAAATATGCAAATTGGCGGCGGCGTTGGTGCGGTCGAGCAGCAGGTTCGGGTCGCCGGTGAAAAGCGGCCCCGGATGGTAAGGCTGTTTCAGCGAGGGCACCAGCGTCAGCGCCGCCAGCACCGCCACCCACAAGGTCACGGGCAGCGCGGCCACCACCACCTCGCCCAGCCGCCGCGGCCAGCCCTTGGCGAAAAGCGGCTCGAGAAACGTGGCGAGCAGCAAGATATAAGGCTGTTTCGAGCCAAGAACGGCAACGAACACCGCCAGCCCCCACAGCCGCGCGCGGCGCGTCGCGCGGGTGAGCAGCGCGCAGGCCAGGCAGGTCAGCGCCAGCAGCACGCCATCTTGGTTGAGCGTACCGGCCAGAAACAGCGCCATGGGCAGCAGCAGCACGGCCAGCAGCAGGGCCTCGCCATAAGCCGCCAGATAAATCGCCAGCAGCCCGAGCCCAAGATACGCCGCCGCCATGCATAGCCGGCCGCTGATGAGCGCGAAATAAGGCCGCACGCCCAGCGCGTTCGCCACCCCCATCCCCAGCGTGGCGGGCAGATAGGTGAGCGGAAAATAGACCCCAGTGTTCGAAATCTCGCCGAAAATCAGCTGATGCGCGGGGGGTTGGGCAAGCAGGGCCTGCCGGTTCGCCGCCGAGAAAACCAGATGGCCGTCAAAGGGCGTATCGGCGCCAAACGAAACCTGGGCCAGCCCCTGGTCGACCAGCACGCCGGTCACGGGGTAGGGCTTGCCGGTATAGGGGTCGGTGCCGGTGGCGCGATGGGCGATGATCTGCCCGTCCAGCAACCCGGCCGCGCGGACCATGTGGGCCGGTTCATCGGGGCTTTGGCCGGGGGGGGTGAGCAGGGCGGTGAGGCCGGTCACCGGCAGGGCGCAAAACAGAAACAGCGCCATGAGGATGTTTTTGTCCCCAAGGCGCCGCACAATCTCAAATCCCCGTAGCATATCCACCTCGTCGTTCCGGCTGGCCGCACCATAAAGCGCGGGCCAGCCGGGGCAAGGGGGTTCAGAAAGCGAGGTTGGTGGCCTGCATCACCAGCGGCAGGTCGCGCACCTTGCCCAGCACCTCGTCGGGCGTGGCGCCATCGGTCGAGACCAGGCAGATGGCATCCTCGCCCTCGGCCGCGCGGCCGAGATGGAAGGTGGCGATGTTGACGCCCGCATCGGCCAGCAACATGCCAAAGCGGCCAATGAAGCCGGGTTTGTCCTTGTTGGTCACATAGAGCATGTTCGGCGCGAAATCCGCCTCGACCTTGATGCCCTTGATCTCGACCAGACGCGGCCGCCCGGCGCCGATCAGCGAGCCCGCGACCGAGCGGGTGAGCTTGTCGGTGGTCACCGTGATGCGCACCAGCGTCTGGTAATCGCCCGTGCGGTCGGTCGAGGCTTCCGCCACCTCGATGCCATGGTCCTTGGCCAGCATGGGGGCGTTGACCATGTTCACCCCATCCATCACCGGGCCAAGCAGCCCGGCCAGGGCGGCGGCGTTCAGCGGCCGGTGATTGAGCGGCGCCGCGGCGCCCTCATACTCAATCAGCACGCGCGAGATGGTGCCGTCCGCCGCGCGGGTGAGCTGGCCGGCAAAGGCGCCGAGCAGGCGGGCGAGGTCCATGTAAGGCCGCAGGCGCGGCGCTTCCTCGGCCGAAACGCTCGGCATGTTCAGCGCGTTGACCACCGAGCCCTTGAGCAGGAAGTCCGAAATCTGCTCGGCCACCTGCAGCGCCACGTTTTCCTGCGCCTCGGAGGTCGAGGCACCGAGATGGGGCGTGCACACCACGTTTTCCAGCTCGAAAAGCGGGCTTTCCTTGGCGGGTTCCACCTCGAACACATCGAGCGCGGCCCCGGCCACATGGCCCGATTTCAGCGCGTCATAGAGCGCCGCCTCGTCAACCAACCCGCCGCGCGCGCAGTTGATGATGCGCACGCCCTTCCTGGTCTTGGCCAGCGCCTCGCGCGAGATGATGTTGCGCGTCGCCTCGATGAGGGGCGTGTGCAGCGTGATGAAATCGGCTTTCGCCAGCACGGTGTCGAGATCGGCCTTGACCACGCCAAGCTCCACGGCGCGCGCCTCGGTCAAATACGGGTCATAGGCCAGCACCTTCATCTTCAGCCCCACCGCGCGGTCGGCGACGATCGAGCCGATATTGCCGCAGCCGATCAGACCGAGCGTCTTGCCGGTGACTTCCACGCCCATGAAGCGGTTCTTCTCCCACTTGCCCGCCTTGGTCGAGGCGGTGGCCTCGGGCAGCTGGCGGGCCAGGGCGAAGATCATGGCGATGGCATGTTCGGCGGTGGTGATGGCGTTGCCGTGGGGGGTGTTCATCACCACCACGCCGCGCGAGGTGGCGGACTTCACATCCACGTTATCGACACCAATGCCCGCGCGCCCGACCACTTTGAGGTTGGTGGCGAGGTCGAGCACCTCCTTGGTCACCTTGGTGGCCGAGCGGATGGCGAGGCCATCATACTGCCCGATGATGTCGCGCAGCTCGGCGGGGGTGAGACCGGTTTTGACATCCACCTCGACGCCGCGCTCCTTGAAAATCTCGATGGCGGCGGGGGAGAGTTTATCGCTGATGAGAACCTTGACCATGTGTCTGTCGTCCTTGTGGCGAAAATGTTGGTTTATGGGGGGCTGGCCGCGCGGAATATGGGTTTGCGTGGCAAAATGTGGGTTTGTGTGGTTTTGGCGCGCTCCTGGGGCGATGACCGCGTCATGGTCCCAGGCGCCAGGGATCAAAAATGTCCCGGGATCTTTTTTGTCAAAAAAAGATCATCAAAACGCTTGGGCGACCATATCGACCGCATAGTCGATCCAGGGCAGCAGGGCCGCCACGTCGCTGGTCTCGACCGTGGCGCCGCCCCAGATGCGCAGACCCGGAGGGGCATCGCGGTACGCGCCGGCGTCGAGCGCCACGCCTTCCGTCTCGAGCAGCGTGGCGATCGCCTTGGCGGCCTTGGCCTGGGCCTCGGCATCGAGCGCCGTGAACCAGGGGGCGGCGATGGCCAGGCAGATCGAGGTGTTCGAGCGGGTCTCGGGCGTTTCGGCCAGGAAGCGCACGCGCTCATTGCCCGCCACCCAATCGGCGACCGCCTTGAGGTTGGCTTCCGAGCGGGCGATCAGCCCCTGGAGGCCGCCAATGCCCTCGGCCCAGCGCAGCCCATCCAGCGCATCCTCGACGCAGAGCATCGAGGGGGTGTTGATGGTTTCGCCGGCGAAAATACCCTCGATCAGCTTGTCCTTCGAGGTCAGGCGGAAAATCTTGGGCAGGGGCCAGGCGGGCTTGTAGGTGAGCAGCCGCTCGACCGCGCGGGGGCTGAGCGCCAGCATGCCATGCGCGCCCTCGCCGCCCAGCACTTTCTGCCAGGACCAGGTGACGACATCGAGCTTGTCCCAGGGCAGATCCATCGCGAAGGCGGCGGACGTCGAATCCGCGATCACCAGACCTTCGCGGTTATCGGGGATGAAATCGCCATTGGCGAAGCGCACGCCGGCGGTGGTGCCGTTCCAGGCGAGCACGACGTCGTGGCTGAAATCGACCTGCGTGAGGTCGGGGAGCTGGCCGTAGGGGGCTTTCAGAACGCGGGCATCTGGGAGTTTGAGCTGCTTGACCACATCGGTCGCCCAGCCTTCGGAGAAGCTCTCAAAGGCCAGCACATCCACGGGGCGGGCGCCCAGCAGGGACCAGAGCGCCATTTCGACCGCGCCAGTGTCGGATGCGGGAACAATGCCGAGGCGCCAATCGGCGGGCATGCCCAGAATGGCTTTCGAGCGGGTGATGATTTCGGCCAGCTTGGCCTTGGGGCCCTTGGCGCGGTGCGAACGGCCCAAAGGCGCGTCCTTCAGGGCGTCGAGCGTGAAGCCGGGACGCTTGGCGCAGGGGCCGGATGAAAAATTAGGATTTTGTGGACGCGCGGCAGGCTTGGCGGCCGCAGAAAAATCTGCCATGAAATGTCTCCCTTGCAGAAGAAAAGCGTCCCGGTGGGGGGACGTGACCCGAGGGTGGCTCTAGCCCAGTTCGGCTGCCGCCGCAAGTGTAGAGTGTCGACGTTTTAGCCGTGCAGCCCCGTAATGAAAGCAGAGCAGATTACCCGATGATTGACCTCGATAACATCGACCGCGCCATTCTCCGGCTTTTGGCCGCCGACTGCTCGCTCTCGCTCAACGACATCGCCGACAAGGTGGGGCTGACCGCGACGCCCTGCTGGAAGCGCATCAAGCGCATGGAGGAGGTGGGGGTGATCACCGGGCGGGTGGCGCTGCTCGATGCCGACAAGCTCGGCCTGCCGGTGTCGGTGTTCGTCTCGGTCGAGACCTCGGACCATTCGGCCGAGTGGCTGGCGAAATTCGCCGAGGCGGTGCAGAAAATCCCCGAAATCGTCGGCGCCTGGCGGATGAGCGGCGATGTCGATTATCTGCTGCATGTGGTGGTGCCCGATATTTCGGCTTATGATTCGTTCTATCGCAAGCTGATCGGCATGGTGCCACTTCGCAACGTCTCCTCGCGTTTCGCCATGGAGCGGATGAAGACCGGCGCGCTGCCGATTTGAGCCATGCCCGCGGGGATGGAAAATTTGATCTGCGTCAAAAACCGCCTTGCCCGATGGTGGGGGGTGGGCTACCTCTACCATAGGTTCAGGCGCGCATCTGGTGCGGGTGCGTCAATGTCCTGCCTGGCTGGGTCTTGTTCGCGGCCGCCTCGAGCGGGGGGGCGTGGGGAAGGGCGGCGGGGTTATCAGGGTGCCGGAGGCCGTTGCGCCGCTGGATGCCAGTCACGACCAACACCAAAACGGAGCTTTACGCCGTGAGCAACCTGAGCGACGCCATTTCGAAATCAGTCAGCAGCGTGCCTGAATGTCTTGCCGCCGGCGTCGTCGATGTCGCCTCGGGCCTGCTGCTCGACATCAAGACGGTCGATTCACACCCCAGCATGGTGATCGACATGCTCGCCGCCGCCACCTCGGATTGGTTCCAGGGGCCGAACGTGCTCGCCATCGAGGAAATGTTCAAGAAATCACGCGGGATCGAGACTAACAATGTCCGCTATTTCGAGGAAATCATCGTCAATTCCAAAAACCTGCTGCATGTGTTCATCCGCGCGCGGATCAACCAGGATTATGTGGTGTGCTTCGTGTGCCGCCGCACGGTCAATCTGGGCATGGCGCTGACCAAGGCGCGCGGCGCGATGCCCGAGATCGAAGCCTCGATCTGATCAACCCGCACATGAAACGGCCCGGAGGAGCGCTGGCTCGTCCGGGCCGTTTTTGTTGGGGGGCGGTTTGTTGGGGGCGGGTTAAGGCGCCGTCTGCACGCCCTTGCTGGTGGAATATTCGAAATGCAGCGCCTTGTCGGGGTTGACGATGGCGTAAATGGCGTGCGCCGCCACCGCGCCCTCGGCGAAGCCTTGCAAGATGAGCTTGAGCTTGCCCTCATAGCTGGCGACATCGCCGATGGCGAAAATGCCGGGGCGGGAGGTTTGCATGGTCGCGTGATCGACCCGCAAATGGCTCCGCGCGAGGTCGAGCCCCCAATCGGCGATCGGGCCGAGCTCCATGGCCAGGCCGAAGAAGGGCAGCAGCACGTCGGCCTCCAGCCGGCGGGTGTTGCCGTCGAGATCGGCGACCTCGACCGCGTTGAGCGTGCCCTCGGCGCCGTGCAGGGCGTGGAGCTGGTAGGGGATGATCATGTCGATCTTGCCCGCCAGCGCCAGGGCATCGAGCTGGGCGGCGCTTTCGGGGGCGGCGCGGAATTTGGGCCGGCGATGGACCACCGCGATGGAGCGCGCCACGCCCTGGAGGGCGATCGCCCAGTCGACCGCCGAGTCGCCGCCGCCCGCGATGACCACGCGGGCATCGCGCAGATCCTCGCGGCGCTTGACGTAATAGCGCACCGCGCCGGTGGCTTCATAGTCGGAGAGATTGTCGAGCGGGGGGCGGTTGGGGCCGAACGCGCCGGCGCCCGCCGCGATGATCACCGCCTTGGCGCGCAGCGTGTCGCCCTTGTCGGTGCGGAGGGTGAAATCACCGGCCTCGCCCTCGACCGCGACGACCTTGCGGCCGAGCAGCTTGGGGGTTTTGAACGGCGCGATCTGGGCCTCGAGCTGGGCGATGAGCTGCCCGGCCTCGATGGCGGGGTGGGCCGGGATGTCGTAGATCGGCTTCTCGGGGTAGAGCGCCACGCATTGGCCGCCGGGCTCGTCGAGCGCGTCGATGAGCACGGACGACATTTTGAGCATGCCGCATTCGAACACGGCGAACAGGCCCGTGGGGCCGGCGCCGATAATCACCACATCGGTCGAGAGAGTTTCCATGGCAGCGGTTTGGCCCAGTGCCCTTCCACAATCAAGCGGGGATTGGCAAAACAGGGGCATGAGAGAGACCAGAGTGACATTGGCCGATGAGGCGGCCACCAGCCGGCTGGGCCGCCAACTGGCCGCGCGGGCGCGGCCGGGGGATGTGATCTTGCTCGACGGGCCGCTGGGGGCGGGCAAATCGACCCTGGCGCGCGCCTTTATCCGCGCCCTGGCGGATGATGAGCGCCTGGCCGTGCCGAGCCCGACCTTCACGCTGGTGCAGGTTTATGAAACCCCCCGGGGCGAGGTGTGGCATTATGACCTCTGGCGGCTCTCCGGCCCGGACGCCCTGGCCGAGCTGGGCTGGGACGAGGCGCTGGATGGCGGCATTGTGCTGGTGGAATGGGCCGGGCGGCTGGGCGGGCAGGCCCCCGCCGGGGCGCTGAGGCTGGCGCTGGACGCGCAGGGCGCCGGCCGCGTGGCGGTGCTGACGGGCGAGGAAAGGTGGTTTGATGGGCTTTGAGACCGCGGTGATTTTTTGCGCGGGCCAGGGTGAGCGCATGCGCCCCCTGACCCTGAACACGCCCAAGCCCCTGCTGACGTTGGGCGGGCAGCCGGTTTTGGCGCGGCTGCTGGAGCGGCTGGCCGATGAGGGGGTTGAGCGGGTGGTGGTGAATGCCCACCATCTGGCCCCCCAGATCGAGGCGTTTTGCCAGACTTACCCCCAGGTGCGCGTGGTGCGCGAGGCGCAATTGCTCGACACTGGCGGCGCCCTGCGGGCGATGGCGGCGGCCGGGCTGCTGCCCGAGGGGCCGTTTTATGTGCTCAATGGCGATACCACCTGGGTGGATGGGCCAAGCCCCGCGCTGCGCCGCCTGCGCGAGGGGTTCGACCCCGCCCGCCATGACGCGCTGCTGCTGCTGGCGCGCACGGCGGGGGCGGTGGCCGATACCGGGCTTGGGGATTTTGTGTGGCCGCGCGATGGCGCGCTGGCCCGCCGGGGCGAGCGCGATGTGGCGCCGTTTTGCTATGCCGGCGTGCAGGTGATGACCCGCGCCCTGCTGGCCGCTGACCATGGGGCGGTGTTTAGCGTCAACCGCTTGTGGGATGACGCGCTGGCCCGCGGGCGGCTGGGGGCGATTATTCATGACGGGGTGTGGTTTCACCTCTCCACCCCCGAGGGGCTGGCGCTGGCCGAGGAGGCGCTGGCGGCCCTGGTGGTGGGCAACGCCACATGAGGGTGGGCGCCTTTGCCCCCGAGGCGGCGTTTTTGCCGGCCCTGGCCGGTTTGTGGCTGAATGAGGCGGCGGCGGCCGGGCGGAGCGCGGCCGAGGGGCTGATTATTCTGCCCAGCAAGCGCGCCGCGCAGGCGCTGGGGGCGGCGTTTTTGGAGGCGCGCGGCGGCGAGGCGCTGCTGCTGCCGCGCATCATCGCGCTGGGCAATGTGGATGAGGCGGGGGTGAGCCTGCACGCCGGGCTGACCCTGGCGCCCGCCATGAAGGCGCCGGTGCGCCAGGCCGCGCTGGCCCGGCTGGTGCTGGCCATGAACGGCGCCGGCGGGGCGCCGCGCACGCTGGCCGGCGCCTGGGCGCTGGCCGCCGAACTGGCCGCGCTGCTCGATGAGGCGGACCATGCCGAGATTGATCTGGCGGCGGCGCTGCCGGGCGTGGTGAGCGGCGAGCTGGCCCGCCACTGGCAGGATACGCTGAGATTTTTGGAAATTCTGACCCAGGCCTGGCCGGCGCATTTGGCCGAGCGCGGGCTGATGAACCCGGCGGCCCGGCTGGCGCGGCTGATTTCGGCGCAGGCCGAGCTGTGGCGCGCGGCGCCGCCCCGCCAGCCAGTGTGGCTGGTGGCCGCCGAGGGCACGCCCGCCATTGGCCGGCTGGCGCGGGCGGTGGCGCGGGCGCCCAAGGGGCGGCTGGTGCTGCCGGGGTTTGATTTTTGTCTGCCCGCCGAGGCCTGGGCGCATGTGGCCGACAGCCACCCCCAGGCGGGCATTGCCGGGTTGCTGGGCGCCATTGGGGCGCGGCCCGCCGAGGTGGAGCGGCTGCCCGCGCCGCCCGGCGCCGTGCCCGCGGGGCGGGCCTTGCTGGTCTCGGCGGCGTTGTGGCCGGCCAGGCATCTGGCCGCGTGGCGGGAGGTGGAGCGGCTCTCGCCCGCCGGGCTCGCGCGCTTGGAGGCGGGCGATGAGGCGCAGGACGCGCTGGCGATCGCCATGATCTTGCGCGACGTGCTGGAGGTGCCCGGGCGCTCGGCCGCGCTGGTCACGCCCGACCGCGATCTGGCCGCGCGGGTGGCGGCGGCGCTCAGGCGCTTTGGCATCACCGCCGATGACAGCGCCGGCGAGCCGCTGGCCGAAACCCCGCCGGCGATGTTTTTGCGCCTGCTGGCGCGGGCCGGGGCCAGCGCGTACGCGCCGCTGCCGCTGCTCTCGCTGCTCAAGCACCCGCTGGCCGCGGCGGGCTGGGTGCCCGGCACCTTCCGTGATTTTGCCCGCCGGCTGGAGCGCCATGCCCTGCGCGGCCCCAGGCCGCCCGAGGGGCTGGAGGGGCTGCGCTTCAGGCTGGCCGATGAGCGCCAGGAGGAGCGGGATTTTCTGACCCATCTGGAAATGACCCTGCGGCCGCTGGCGCTGGGGGCGCGGGTGAACCCGGCCCAGGCGCTGCGGGCGCTGATTGAGGCCGGGGAGGCGCTGGCGGCCACCCATGAGCAGCCAGGCGCGGCGGTGCTGTGGGCGGGCGAGGCCGGTGGGGCGCTGAGCGCGCTGCTGGGGGAGCTTTTGGCGGCGCTGGAGGGGCTGCCCGATATCGAGCCTGGACATTTGCCCGAGTTGCTCGATGAGTTGCTGAAAGGCGCGGTGGTGCGCCGGCCGCGCGCCAAGGACGGGCATCCGCGCATCGCCATCTGGGGCATACAGGAGGCGGCGTTGCAGACGGTGGATGTGGCGGTGCTGGGCGGGCTGGTGGAGGGCGTGTGGCCGGGCGCCACCGATCCGGGGCCGTGGCTCTCGCGCCCGATGCGCAAGGCGGTGGGGCTGGCGAGCCCGGAGCTGAAGGTGGGCCAGGCGGCGCACGGGTTTTTTGGCCTGATGACCGGCTGCCCGGCGCTGGTGCTGAGCGCGCCGCGCCGCCGCGAGCGCGCGCCCGCCGTGCCCGCGCGCTGGCTGACCCGGCTGGATGCGCTGCTGGCCGGCCAAAAACTGGCGCTGCCGGCCCATGAGGCGGGGGCGTGGGCGACGCAGCTTGATCTGCCGCCCGCCCCCGCGCCGCGTGCCGCGCCAGCGCCGCGCCCGCCAGCGGCCGCGCGGCCGCGCCAGCTGTCGGTCTCCGACATCGCCACGCTGATCTGCGACCCTTATGCGGTGTATGCGCGCAAGATTCTGGGCCTGGCGCCGCTGGACGCGCTGGATGAGGAGAGCGATGCCAGCCAGTTCGGCGAGATTGTGCATGCCGGGCTGAAGGCGTTTTTTGATGAGGGGCCGGAGGTTTTTGATGGCCGCGCGGTGGACCGGCTGGCCGTGCTGCTGGAGGCGAAGCTGCGCGAGCTGCGCCCGCGCGCCGCCTTGCAGGCTTGGTGGCGGGCGCGGCTGGCGCGGATTGCCGGCTGGGTGGTGGCCGAGGAGGCCGGCCGCCGCGCCGCGCTGGGCACGCCCGCCGTGCTGGCCCATGAGGTGAAGGGGAAATTGCCGGTGGCGGGCGGGTTTGAGCTGGTGGGCCGCGCCGACCGGCTGGAGCGCGGCGCCGATGGGCTGGTGCGGGTGCTGGACTACAAGACCGGCACGGTGCCGCCCCAGAAGGCGGTGGCCGATGGCAGCGCGCCGCAATTGCCGCTGGAGGCGGTGATGGCCGAGGCGGGCGCGTTTGGCGAGGGGTTTGGCGCCGAGGTGGGGGAGATTTGCTATGTCAGGCTCTCGGGCCGGGCGGCGCCGGGCGAGGCGCGCGAGCTGATGAAGAAGGATGGCGAGCTGCGCGCCGTGATTGACGCCGCCGCCCAGAGCCTGCCGGCGCTGTTTGCCAAATATGGCGAGGAGGCGACGCCTTATCTGGCCGCGCCGCACCCGGCGCGGGCCAACCCTTATGATGTGTATGGCGGGGTCTCGCGCCGGGGCGAATGGGAGGGCGAGGGCTGATGAGCGGGGTGATCGCGCTGGCCAATGCGCAGCAGATACAGGCCTCGGACCCCGGGGTTTCGGCGTTTGTGGCCGCCTCGGCGGGGGCGGGCAAGACCAAGCTGCTCACCGACCGGCTGTTGCGGCTGATGCTGGGGGGCGCGGAGCCAGGGCGGATCTTGTGCCTGACCTATACCAAGGCGGCCGCGGCGGAGATGCGCATCCGGCTCAATAAGCGGCTGGGGGAATGGGTGGTCATGGAGGATGACCAACTCGATGAGGCGCTGGGCCGGTTGCGGGTGGCGCCCGGCGGCGAGACGCGCGCGCGGGCGCGCACGCTGTTCGCCGAGGTGCTGGATTTGCCGGGGGGCATGCGGATCGAGACCATTCATGCGTTTTGCCAGTCGCTGCTCAGGCGGTTTCCGCTCGAGGCCCGGCTCTCGCCGCATTTCGAGCTGGCGGGCGAGGAGGACGCGGCCACGCGCCTGCGCGATGCCCGCGAGACGGTGCTGGCCATGCCCGCCGCTTTTGAGGCGGTGGCGGCGCTGGCGGCGGAGACCGATGAGCAGAGCTTTGCCGGCCTCTCGGCGAAATTTTGCGCCGAGGCGGCGGCGCTGCTGGGGGAAATCGGCGAGCCTGAGCTGCGCGCCCATCTGCGCGCGGCGCTGGGCGGGCGCGATGAGAGCGAGGCCGAGATGCTGGCCGAGGCCGTGGCGCCGCCGCTGGAGGGGGCGATCAGGGCCGCGCTGCAAGCGATTGCCGAGCGCGGCAATAAAAGCGGGCGGGTTTGGGCGGTGGCGCGGCTGGACTGGCTGGCGCTGGATCACGCGGCGCGGGGCGCGGCGTGGAAGGAATGGGCCGGGGCGTTTTTTACGGCCGAGGGAGAGGCGCGCAAATTCACCGGGTTTTGCGGCAAGGCGCTGGCGGCCGAGGAGGAGGGTTACAAGCAACTGCTGTGGCGCGAGACGGAGCGGATTGCGGCGCTTGAGGACCGGCTGAAAAGCCTGCGGCTGCTGCGGCTGAACGAGCAGGTGCTGGCGCTGCTGGCGCCGATGATGCGGGCCGAGCGGGGGGCGCGGGAACTGGCCGCGCAACTGACCTATGATGAGCTGATCAGCCGCACCAGCGCGCTGCTGGTGAACCCCGGCGCGGAATGGGTGCTTTATAAGCTCGATGGCGGGCTGGACCATTTGCTGCTGGACGAGGTGCAAGACACCGCGCCCGCGCAATGGGAGATCGCCAATGCCTTGGCGGCGGAGTTTTTCGCCGGGGCGGGCGCGCGCGAGGGCAGGCGCAGCATTTTCGCGGTGGGGGATGCCAAGCAGTCGATCTTCTCGTTTCAGGGGGCGGATCTGCGCTCCTTCACCGCCAACCATGCGCGCTTCAAGGCTCTGGCCGGGCAGGCGGGCGAGGCTTGGGTGGATGGCGAGCTGTCGGTCTCGTTCCGCTCCTGCGCGCCGGTGCTGGCGCTGACCGATGCGGTGTTTGCCGAGGGCTTCGCGCGCGTGGGCGTGGCGGCGCCGGGCGAGGCGCTGCGCCATGAGGTGAGCCGGCTGGGCCAGGCCGGGCGGGTGACGCTATGGCCGCTGGTGGGCGCCGAGGACGTGCCCGCCCCGCCGCCCTGGGACAGTTTGACCAGCTATGCCCCGGCGCGCTCGGCGGTGTCGCGCCTGGCGGGGCGGATCGCCGATTATGTGGCGCGGCGCCTGGGCGAGGCGCTGCCCGCGCGCGGACGCCCGGCGCGGGCGGGGGATGTGCTGATTTTGGTGCGCCGGCGCGACAGGCTGGTGACCGCGATCACCCGCGCGCTGAAAAAGCGCGGCATAGAGGTGGGGGGGCTCGACCGCATGGTGCTGACCGCGCAAGTGGCGGTGAGCGATGTGCTGGCCCTGTTTGACGCGGTGCTGCTGCCCGAAAACGACCTTGCCTTCGCGCAGTTTCTGGCCTCGCCCTTGGGGGGCTTGAGCGATGAGCGGCTGATGGCGCTGTGCCTGGGGCGCGGCGGGCTGCCGCTATATGCCGCGCTGCGCCAGCGCGCCGAGGAGGCCGAGGATTGGCGCGCCGCCTGGGCGTTTTATGAGGCGGTGCGCGGCAAGGCGGATTATCTGCCGCCCTTTGGCCTGCTGGGGCTGGTGCTCGACGAGCTGGGCGGGCGCGCGCGGCTGCTGGCGCGCCTGGGCGGCGAGGCCGCCGAGCCGCTGGATGAGCTGCGCGCCGAGGCCTTGAAATTTGGCCGCGCGGAGCCGGGCGCCTTGCAGGGGTTTGTGCAGAAAATGCGGCTCTCGGCCGAGAGCCTGAAGCGCGAACAGGAAGAGGCAGGCGATTTTGTGCGGATAATGACCGTACATGGCGCGAAAGGCTTGCAGGCGCCGATTGTGATTTTGCCCGATACCACCGCGCTGCCCAATGCGCGCGAGACCTTGTTTTGGCTGGATGCCCCGCAAGGCGGGCCGCGTGTGCCGGTGTTTTGTCCGCGCGCCGAGCTGAAGCCCGATGTGGTGCGCAAGGCCCAGGCCGCCGACTGGGCGGTGCAGATGGCCGAGTATAACCGGCTGCTTTATGTGGCGCTGACGCGGGCCGAGGATGAGCTGCTGGTGTGCGGGCTGGAGGGCAAGCAGAAACTGCCCGAGGGCTGCTGGTACCAGGCGGTGGCGGCGGGGTTTGCCCGGCTGGCGGCGGTGCGCGACGAGGAGAGCGGCGCGCTTTGGCTGGCCGCGCCGCAACTGGCGCCGCCTGACCGGGTGGCCGGGGTGAGCGCGCGGGTGAGTGCCGTGCCGCCCGGCTGGGCGGGGCAGGCGCCGGACTGGC
>JAJXWD010000054.1 GCA_021781835.1 Pseudomonadota bacterium
CTCGCCGCGCTCAAGCGCGTCGATCGCCTGGCGAAACCGGCTCACCACCTCGCTCACATAAGCGCGGCTGCGCTGGCGGCCTTCGATCTTGAGCGCCGTGACGCCGGCGGCCTTGAGATCGGCCAGCATGTCGATGGCATTCAGCGCCACCGGCTCCTCGAACAAATAAGAGGCCCGACCCTGCGTGACATAGCGCCCCTTGCACGGCGTGGGATAGGCCGCGGGCTCGCCCCGGCAAAAGCGGTTCAGCGTCACGCCGCCCAGGCAGGAGCGCACGCCATCGCCATCGTCTTGATAAACGACATGGCTGGCCGGCGCGCAGGCGCCTTCGGAGGTTGGCGACAGACCGGTGATATAAGACGACAGAAAACACCGCCCCTCCGACATCGGGCCGACACTGCCGAACGCGAAAACCTCGGTCTCGATGCCGAGCCGTTCGATCAGCAGGGCAATCTGCTCGACCGACAAAATGCGCGGCAGCACCACGCGGCTGATGCCGAACCGGTCGCGGTAAAAACTGATCGAGAGATCGTTCGATGCCGAAGCCTGCACCGACAAATGCCGGCGCAGCCGGGGATGGCGGTTCATGGCGTAATCGAGCAGCCCGATATCGGCGAGAATGACGGCGTCCGCGCCGGCATCGGCGGCATTGTCGATCGCGCGCCGCCAGGGATCGGCATTGCCCGCCGCCGGAAATGTGTTGACCGCCACCAGCACCTTGCGCCCATGTTTGTGCGCGTAAGCAATGCCTTCGGTGATTTCCTTCTGGTCGAAATTCAGGCCCGGATAATTGCGGGCATTGGTCACATCGCGATAGCCGCAATAGACCGTGTCGGCGCCGGCATCTATGGCCGCGCGCAAGGCCGCGGGCGTGCCCGCTGGGCAAACCAGCTCAAGACTCATGGGGTTTTTCCAATCCGATCTCCGCGCGCATCCGCCGCGCCGTCAATTTCGCCACACGCTCCCGCAAGGCCTTCACCTCGCCGCGCAGGGCCGCCAGTTCCTCGTCATGGTGCGAAGCCTCGGCCTGGCCTTCGTGCAAACGGTCATGAAACGCCGCCACGCCCGCCTGCATGCGGCGCATCCTGTCGCCCATCCGCGCGCCGATGCGCTGGGCCGGGCGCGCCAAGGGGCCAAACAGCGCCGCCACCTCGCCGCGCAGATCGAGCTCCTCGCGGTCGAGCGTGTTGCGCACCGCCACGATCACCGCCGTATCGCCGGTGATTTGCAGCTCGCGCGAGAAAAACATGGCATCGCCGTCATAGCGCCCTTCCAGTAAATCGATCAGCACCGCCAGCTCGCCCTTGATGCTGGCCTGCGCCACGCTGTCATCTCCTGATGGCAGCAGGCGGATCTCGAGCCGCCCGCCGCCGAACGCCAAGGCGAAGCGGTGCCGCAACCCGGTGGGCGACACATGCATAACCGCCGGATCGAGCGCGGCGAAAGACGCCACCAGATCGGGATGGCGGCGGCGCATCACATGGTTCAGCCGTTTGACGAGCGGCGCCAGCACGGGCGGCGGCAATAAATTCAGCACGCCTTCATAAGGCGTGCTCTGGCGATGAATCGACACTCTAGGCGTCCTTCCGGGAGGCAAAGCGCCCTCTAATGGTCCGTGCCCCGATCGCCGGTCATTGATCTAAATCATGCCGCGCCGCCCGCGCGGCCGGTTTTTTCGGCGCGGGGCGATATCTCCATGAAAAGACCGAAAATACTAAATTTAGTATTTATTCGTTGACTTACCTACCACATATGGCATTCTTGCGCCCTGACAGAGTCGGCACTCACCCGATGCCGCCCGGTCATATGAACAATCACCCAGGCAGGGCGCCGCGCCGGTCACACCCGGCATGGCGGGCTGGTTCATGCCCCCGCGTCAGCCTGCGCCCCTTTGGCAAGCTATGGTGTGGCCATGCGTCACGATCGTCGGAATTCGGAGCGGTAACAATGCATTATTCCCCCAAAGGCCAGGAACGCCCGGCCCCTGACATGACCACGCGCCCCGTGGTCGACCCCACCGAGACGGTCGGCGACTATCTCTCGCGCCGCGACTGGCGGGTGAACGCCAACGCCAACCAGGGCTATTCGCTGGGCGGGCTGATCCTGAACGGCGCGGGCAAGCTCACCGCCAATTACTGGCTGTCCGAGGTTTATACGCCCGAGATCGCCGCCGCTCACCGCAACGCGGCGCTCCATATTCACGACCTCGACATGCTGGCCGGCTATTGCGCCGGCTGGTCGCTGCGCACGCTGCTGCAAGAAGGGCTGAACGGCGTGCCCGGGCGGGTCGAGGCCGGGCCGCCGCGCCATCTGTCGAGCGCCATCGGCCAGATGGTGAATTTTCTGGGCACGATGCAAAATGAATGGGCCGGCGCCCAGGCTTTCAGTTCGTTCGATACCTATCTCGCCCCCTTCGTGCGCCAGGACAAGCTCGATTACGAGGCCGTCAAACAGGCGATCCAGGAGTTTGTCTATAACCTCAACGTTCCCTCGCGCTGGGGCGGACAGACGCCTTTCACCAACATCACGCTCGACTGGGTCTGCCCCGCCGATCTGCGCGGGCAAGCACCGCTCGTCGGCGGCGAGGAAATGGACTTCACCTATGGCGAACTCCAAGAGGAGATGGACCTCATCAACCGCGCCTTCATCGAGGTGATGAGCGCGGGAGACGCGAAAGGCCGGGTCTTCACCTTCCCCATTCCCACCTACAACATCACGCCCGATTTTCCCTGGGACAGTGAAAACGCCACGCTTCTGTTCGCCATGACCGCCCGTTACGGCCTGCCTTATTTCCAGAATTTCCTCAATTCAGACCTCACGCCAAACATGGTGCGCTCCATGTGTTGCAGGCTACAGCTTGATCTGCGCGAATTGTTAAAGCGTGGCAACGGTTTATTCGGCTCCGCCGAGCAGACCGGCTCGCTCGGCGTGGTCACCATCAATTGCGCGCAGCTCGGCTATCTGTGCCGCGGCGACCGCGCGGCGCTGTTCACCCGGCTCGATCATCTGCTCGATCTCGCCAGCCTGTCGCTCGAGCTCAAGCGCGAAAAAATCTCCGAGCTGCTCGAAGCCGGGCTCTACCCCTACACCAAACGCTATCTCGGCACGCTGCGCAATCATTTCTCGACCATCGGCATCAATGGCGTGAACGAAATGATCCGCAATTTTACCCAGGCGGCCGATGACATCACCACCCCGCCGGGCCGCCAGCTGGCGCTCGACCTGCTCGATCACATCCGGGCGCGGCTGGTGAAATTCCAAGACGATACCGGCCATATGTATAATCTCGAGGCGACACCCGCCGAAGGCACGACCTATCGTTTCGCCAAGGAGGACCGCCAGCGCTACCCCGGAATCCTGCAAGCCGGCACGGCCGAGCGGCCTTATTACACCAACTCCACCCAGCTGCCCGTCGGCTTCACGGCCGACCCGTTCACGGCGCTCGCCCACCAGGAGGAATTGCAGCGCCGATATACCGGCGGTACGGTGTTGCATCTCTATCTCGGCGAGCCGCTGGCCGATGCCGAAACCTGCCGGCGGCTGGTGCGCCGCACGCTGTCCTCCTTCCGCCTGCCTTACGTCACCATCACCCCAACCTTCTCGATCTGCCCCGAGCATGGCTATCTGGGCGGTGAACACGAAACCTGCCCGCGCTGCGCCGAGGAAACCGGGACCAGCCAGGAGTGCGAGGTCTGGACGCGGGTGATGGGCTATCACCGCCCGGTGACCTCGTTCAACATCGGCAAGCAGCGCGAACATGAGGAACGCCGCTTCTTTGACGCCTGACCCCCAGGCCCCATGGGCGCGGCTGCGCATGGCCGCGCTCACCCCCTTCAGCAGCCTGGATTTTCCTGGCCATCTGGCCGCGATCGTGCATTTGCAGGGCTGCCCGCTGGCCTGCCCTTATTGCCATTCGCCGCATTTGCAGCCGCCCGGCCCCGGCGCGCTCTCGCCGCGTGACATCACCGGCTTTCTGGCCTCCCGGCGCGGGCTGCTCGATGGCATCGTGTTCAGCGGCGGCGAGCCCTGCGCCCAGGCGGGTCTGGCCGATGCCCTGGCCGCCTGCCGCGCCCAGGGCTATGCCACGGCCCTGCACAGCGCGGGCACCTATCCCCGCGCCCTCGCCCGGCTGCTGCCCTTGCTGGACTGGATCGGGCTCGACTGGAAAGCCCCGCTGGATGATACCACCCCAACCACCGGCCGCGCGGGCCTGGGGCCACGCTTCGCCCTGGCCTTGCACGCCGTGCTGGAGGCGGGCATCGCCCATGAAATCCGCACCACCTGGCATCCCACCCTGCTGCCGCCCGCCGCCATGCTGGCCATGGCCGGGCAGCTCGCGCGGATGAGGGCCGGCTCATGGGTCATCCAGCCCTACTGGCGCCCCGCCCACCTCAAGGCCCCGCCCCTGCGTGAAGCAGCCTTCCCGCCGGCCTTGCTCGCGCAAATCCGCGCCATCCTGCCCAACACCGCGCTCCGCCAATAAATCGATGGCGCCGGCGCGTCTCCCCGGCGCTGCCCGCCAAAACAAAAACGAGGGCCTTCGGCTCATCGCTGAAGACCCTCGCGGCTGCTTATGGAATACCAATTGATAAATGTTTGATCTTGTTAAAAATATTGCGTGGTCTGACCGGTATTTCATGCCCCCGGGAAAAGCCGGCAAACAAGCCCTTATTGATTCCGGCTGTCCAGATGCACAATCAGCGAGAAGGTGATCGGGTGGTCTGGCATGTCCGCCGTAAAGGCCTGCTCGGCGGTGGCGCGCACGGCGGCCAGCGCCGCCTGATCGATGGGCGGTATGCCCGATGACTGCGCGATGGCGACCGAGAGCACGGCGCCGCTGGGCGCAACGGTCACGGTCACCGTCGTGCTGCCGCTCAACCCCATGGCGCTGACCGAATCGGGTACCACCAGCCCGGCCTGCACACGCCGGTTGAGAGAGGCGGCGTAAACCTGCACGGCGTCGGCCTGCACCGCCGCGTTGGGCACCGGCGCGGGCTGGGGCACGGGCGGCGGCGTAACCGGCGCGGGCGCCACGGGCTTGGGCTGCACGTGCCGGATGACCGGCCTCGGCACGGGCCGCGGCACAGGCCGGGGGATGGGCCGCGCCACCGGCTTGGGCGGCGGCGGCACGGGCTTGGGCGGTACCGGCACCGGCTTGGGCGGTGGCGGCACGGGCTTGGGCGGCACCGGCGCGGGCGGTTTGGGAGCGGGGGGCGTTATGATCGAGATTTTCGTCACCACCGGCGCGTGCGGCCCGACGGCGGGCCGGAGCAGGCTCGAGGCCTGCAGGAAAGCGACCACCATGAGCACCTCAAGAACGGCGCCAATGGCCAGCATGCGCCAGAAAGGCTGGCCCTCATAACGTAAATTGATCTGATACATCACCCACGACCCAGGAAATTTGAACCCCGATATGGGCTGGGGCCAGACAAGCCGGCCCCAACCCGGCCAGACTTATCCGCGCAGAGTCTGGAGATAGGCGATAATGTCGAGCGCCTGCTTTTCCGACAGCACGCCCTTCCAGGCCGGCATGGGGGAATCGAGGCGATCCCCATCCTCATCTCGCGCGTACAAAATCGCGCGGACCAGCAGCGCGCTCTTGTTATGGTAGGTATCCTCGAGCCCCGGCGCGCGCAGATCCGACGAGACGGCATGCGAAAAATGCACCCCGCCGGCGCCGCTGGCCAAATGGCAACCGCTGCAATGCTCCGCATACAGCTCATGCCCGACCTTGACATCACTCGTCTGCGCGAAGGCTGGCGTAACCATGGCTGCGGCCAACACGATGCCGGGCAAAAAACGCAAAAACATACTCAACACTCCTGATAAATCGTCTGTGGTTGGGCGGATGCCGCGGCATCCGCCGGTGAAAAACTCATGTCGACAAACGCTCGTTCATGGCCGGGCTCGCACCCGGCCATGAACCGGTGGGCTGATGCGTCAGAACTTGGCGGTGATGCCCGCGATGAACTGGCGCGGCGCGCCAGGCTGGACCAGGGCCAGACCCGCCGTGTTCACACCCGCCGAATTGGTGCCGAAATACCCGCCGCTGGTGATGTAGCCATTGTCGTTATAGGCCGTGTCAAACAGATTGGTGACGTTGAACGAAGCCTCGAGCACCTTGACGGCGGAGCTCCAGGCCGGCGGCACGGGCAGCTCGGCCTTGATCGAGAGATTGGCCACGTTGAAGCCCGGCAGCGTGCGGTGAGCGACATTGCTCGTCACGTTGCTGAAGTAATGCTGCGAGCCGGTATACTGGTCGAGGAACCCGAACGTGACCAGGCTGGAGCCGATGAAGGTCCGGTAGGCGATGCCCGCGTTGAGCGTGAAGTTGGGGTTATAGGCGATCGGCTCGTTATGATAGAGCACCCCGCCGGCCGCGTATTGCAGGTAGCGGTTCTGGTCGTAATTCGCATTGGCGAACAGGCGCCAATGGAAGCTGGGCTCGATCTCGGTATCGACCTGCAGACCCTGCAAACGGGCATTGGCCGCGGCGAGCGAGGTGGTGGTCACGTTGGCGAAGTAAATCGAGATCGCCTCGTTCGTCAGCGTATCGTTGAAGTAATTGACGTTGAGGACCGCGTGATGCAGCACGGGCACATCGTCGCTATAGAGCTTGAAGCCCAGCTCATAGTCGCGCGCCTGGGTCGGCTTCAGGGTCGAAATATTGGGCGTGGTGCTCTGGTTGGCGCCAAAGGCATTGTCGGTCGGGTTCTGATAGGAAACCGCCATGCTGCCATAAACCGAGCCCCAGGGCACCGGCTCGTAGCGAATGCCTATGGACGGCTCGGCCCGGACGAAGCCCTTGCTCGCATCCGCCGCGCCAACCGCGTTGTTACCGCCGATGGGCAGGTTATTCACGAAGTCGGTGTGGTACGAAACCCCCTCGACGCCAGGCGTGATCGACAGGCCCGGCAGCGGCTCGATCCGGTCCTGAAGAAAGCCGGTGGTGTAGGCGGTGTAGAGGGTGAAGCGCTGGATGCTGGCGGGGTTGCTCTGCGTGTCGCCAGCAATGCTGTTGCTGTAGCCGTCATAGGGCGAGAAATACCGCTCATAAATGAAAGAGCCGCCATATTTCAGGTCGTTATACGGCAGGTGGTACTCGAACCACAGATTGTCGCCATACTGGTTCGTCGTCGGATCGTAATATTCAACATTGGTGGTGTTGGGCACGTAATAGGGCGTGCCGGCGGCGTTGGTGCCGTAATTATTGACGCGGTAATGAACGCGATGGCCCCAGCGATACCAGATGTTATTGTGGAAGCTCATGTCGCTGGAGAGATCGACCGTCATCTTGCTGTAGAAGATGGTGTCGCGGACCTGCAGCTCCTTCATCCAGATGCTGGGCACGCCGCTGCTGTAAAAGCCCGTGGTGCCCTGGCTGAAGATCGGGCTGCCGGGATTGCCGGTAACCGTGAGGCCAGGCGTGGCGACCATCGGGATGAAGTTGGGGCGATAGGCATATTCGACGTTGTTGTCGTTATAAACGCCAAAGCTCAAGGAGCCGTTGGAGAAGGATTTGGTCAGCTTGCCATAGACCGCATGAGACTGCGCGGGCCAGCTGTAATGGCCGACCGAGGTGCCTTTCATGTAGCTGGTATCGCCGGCATAGCCGCCCGCGAGCACCGCGCTCCAGCCGTCATAAACGCCAGAGTCGAGAATAAAGTGCACGTTTTCGGTCTGCTGCGTGCCATAGGCGACGCCGATCTGGTAATGCGGCTTTTTGGTGGGCTGCACGGGCACGTAATTGATGGTGCCACCGACCGAGTCGAACCAGCGCGACTCAGGATTGCCGGGCCCGTAAATGACATTGATGCCGCTGAACAGCTGCGTGATGGGAATCTCGTTCGAATCCCACTGGCCGTTATGCGAAATCGTGTTATTCATCGGAATCCCGTCGAACAGCACGGTCAGGCCGTTGCGGTCGGCGTCGCCGTTGGTCGAAGACCAGCCAACCTTGGCGCCGCGCAGCTGAATCTGGTAACGCGCCGTGTCGGAATTGCCGCCATAGCCGCGGATCTGCACGCCCGGCGCCGCCGAAAGCGCGCCGGCCGCGCTGGTGGAAGGCCCCAGCGCCTCGATATCTTGCCGCCCGACCACCGCCTGGGTCTGCGAGGATTTGAAGATCTTCTTCTTGGTCAGCTTGATGCTGGATTTGCCAAGATGCGTGTAATAATCCGAAAGGGCGCTGGCTGAAACCTGGCCGGCACTGACCGTCTGTGCCTGCGCCATGCCCGCCCCCATGGTCAGTGCAACGAACCAGAACGCCTGCGAAACCGGTCGCAGTTTGATCTTACGCGCCATCATACTCTGCCCCACTGTAAAAAATGTTTGCGTTTTGTCGCGGGCGGAGACCTAGCCGATCAGCCATGACAACTTCCGGGCTGTTCGATTTCGTATTGATGACAAGGGCGGGGTTAAGCTTGTGTTTTGGTAATGCACGGCAAGGCGCGCACCTTGCCCGCTCAAACCGGCGGGGCGGGAAATTCGACCTCAACCCGCAGGCCGGGCGCGGCCTCGGCCAGGGCCAGGCGGCCATCATGGAGCTGGGCAATGGCCTGGGCGATCGGCAGGCCAAGCCCCACCCCCGAACCGGTACGGGCCTGGTTGAGCCGGCCAAACCGGCGCAGGGCCTCGCTTCTTTGCGCTTCGGGAATGCCCGGCCCGTCATCGCTGATGGCGACATTCACGGTTTTGCCCCCGGCCTGGGCCAAAAGGCTGATCTGGCTGCCCGCCTTTGTGTGCTTGATGGCATTGGTGATGAGGTTGACGAAGAGCTGCGTCAGCAGCACCTGGTCGCCCCATATGGTGAGGCTGGGGGCTATGGCGGTGGTGAAGCGGTCTCCGGCCGCCTCGGCCGCGGGTTCGCACAGCTCGGCCACCCCATGCAGCAGGCCGGTCAAATCCACCACGTCAAACGCCGCCCGCCGCGTGCCGCTCTCGATCTGGGCCAGGCGCAACAGGGCGGAAAACAGCTCCAGCCCCTCATCCACCTGGCCGATCGCCTGCACGATCGCCTGGCGCAGCCGCGCGGCGTCCTGGGCATCGAGCGCCAGCTCCAGCCCGGCGCGCAGCCGTGTCAGCGGCGAGCGCAGATCATGGGCGATCTCATTGCCGATTTGCTGGACATCCTCCATCAAGGCCTGGGTGCGCTCCAGCATGACATTGACGCTGGCGGCCAGCGTGTCGATCTCGTGGTCCCCCGCCCCATGGGGCAGGCGGCGGCTGAAATCCCCCGCCATGATGCGCGCCAGCGAGGCGTTGATCCGCCGGATGCGCACCACCGAACCCCAGCCCAAAATAATCCCCGCCCCCAGGCCCAGCACCAGCAAAATGCCGAAACTGATGGCAAAGGCGATCGTCATGCGCGTTTTGAGCTGCACCAGCGCCGTGGCGCTCTCACCTATGAACAACACCCCGCCATCGGATAATTTGATGCCCAGGCCACGAATGACCCTGATGCCGGGGGTAAAGGGCCGGCCGCCGGCGGGCGCGCTATACCACCCCCAGCCCACCGCGCGGGGCGGATTGGCGAAATTGGCCGCCACCACCCGCCCCGAGGGGCCGATGAGCGCGGCAAAGGAGCCGCGCACCGCGGCATCCAGCTGCTCCTGCGTTCCCTCGAGCACGGCTTCGCTGTTCGGGTGCGTGCCGGGGTCGATGATCTCCGCCACCTCGGCGGAAATCTCGCGATCGAGCGTGCGGCTCATCGCCCCCACGGTGCTCAGATAGATAATCACAAACACCACCGCCGCGCCGGCCGCCGATACCAGCGCGCCGGTCACGGCCAAACGGAACGCGGTGGTGCGCCACAGGCTAGGCGGCGGGCCGGGCAAATAATGCTCAGGCATCGTCTGGCCCCAACCGGTACCCAACCCCGCGGAGCGTATGCAAAAGCTTGAGCCCGAACCCCTCGTCGATCTTGGCGCGCAGCCGCGAGACATGGCTTTCGATCAAGGTTGTGCCTGGATCAAAATGAATATTCCAGACCTTCTCGAGCAGCATGGTGCGGGTCACGGGCCAGCCCGCATGCAGCATCAAAAACTCCAAAAGCTGATATTCCCGGGGCTTGAGCACCAGGCTCCGGCCCGCGCGGGTCACCCGCCCGGCCATGCGGTCGAGCACCAGATCCTCAACCGCCAATATCTTGTTTTTCACCACCGGCGCGCAGCGGCGCACCAGCGCGTAAACCCGCGCCCGCAGCTCATCTATGGCAAAGGGCTTGACCAGATAATCATCCCCGCCGGCCCGCAGCCCGGCGATCCGGTCATCTATGCCGTCCAGGGCGGTGAGAAACAGCACCGGCGTCTCATGCCGGGCGCTGCGCAGGCTGCGCACCAGCGAAACCCCGTCGATGCGCGGCAGCATCCGGTCCACGATCAGCAGATCCCAGCTTTGCCCGCCGGCTTGCAGCATCCCCGAGCGCCCATCCGGCGCAACCGTGACATGGTGGCCATCGCGCGCCAATGCCTCGCAAATAAAATCGGCCGCGCGGACATCATCCTCGATCAGCAGGATCGTGAAACATTTCATGACCGGGGCACGTAACCATCGGTCAAGGTGTTCAGAAACGCGATGATATCGGCCTCGTCCTGGCGGCTCATGGCCGGTGCCTCGCCTTTATGGCGGTTGAGGGGCGGGTCTATCCGATCGACATTGGCCCGGTAGCGCTGGGGCAGGTCGTTGAATTTTTCCACCCGCCCCTCGGGGCCGATGGGGTAGATTTTGGCGGGCTCCGTGTCGCGGAAATCGTAAAAATCGAGCACCTGCTGGAGCGTGTGGTAGGCGCCATTGTGAAAAAACACCTTGCGCGTGGCGACATTGCGCAGCGTGGGGGTGAGAAACATGCCGCAAAACCGGGTTTGCGCCGCCATGTCGGTGCGGTAGGGGCCGCACAGCCCGAGGTCGAAATAAGCCGGGTTGCGGTTGAGGGCGATGGCCGGGTTGCGCGGCACGCCCAGCGCCTCGTACTGGTGGTCGGTAAAGAGCGGCGGGCGGTTGCCGGGCAGCAGCGCATCGGCATGGCAGGCGCCGCAATCCCCCTTGGCGGGGTTGTTGAACAGCAGATAGCCGCGCAGCTCCGCCGGGGTGAAGCGCGCCTTGCCTTCCAGCCAGGCATCGAATTTTGAGCTGTAGGGGTGAAAGCTCGGCGCCTCCATCTCGTAGCGCGCCACGGCGAACACCGCCTCCGACACCAGGGCCTGCGGGTCATTGAAAACGCCCTGCCCGAACAAGGTGGTGAAATCCGCCGCATAGGGGGCGGATTTCAGCTTGGCGGCAATGGCCGCGATGGTGCCGCCATCCATCTCCACCGGGTTGAGCAGCGGCCCCAGCGCCTGGGTTTGGAGCGTATCGGCCCGGCCATCCCAGAACAGCCCGCCCTGGGGCACGAGATTGGCGGCCGATTGCGCGTTGTCGAGCGCGGTTTTGGTCACGCGCGGGGCATTGGCCGGGGGCGGGATGACCGGCATGAAATCATCCTCGCCGGCGGTGGTGTCGAGTCCGATGGAAAAATTCGGCTGATGGTCGAGATACATCAGCGAGGGCACGGCCCGCGCGCCCTGGCTGGTCAGATGGGCGCCGCCCATCATGGCGGGCAGCGCGCCGGGCGGGCCGTAAAAATTCTGCGGGTCATGGCAGGAGGCGCAGGATAACCGCCCCGAACCCGAAAGGCTGGGGTCGAAGAAAATCGCCTTGCCCAGCTGCGCCATGGCCGAGAGCGGCGCCACGCGCGGCCGGACCAGCACCACCGGCGCCGGGTTTTCCCCCTGGGCGAGGGCCAGGCTCGCCCGGGGGTGAGACAGCCAATCCCCCAGCGGCACGGGGCTGGAATAGGCCGCCCCGACCGTGATGCAAATACCCAGCCCCACCAGCAGGGCCAAACCAGCCAGACCACGCATGGTACCCGCCGCCGTGCTCAGCTCTTGGCGGCCGCGCTCACCGGCTCGCCGGTCGCGGGGTCGAGGGTGAGTTTGCCGGCGGCATGGGGGTCATGGAAATCGAACATATCCATGATCGAGCCCGAGGAGGCATCGAACGAGCCGCCGCCCAGCCGCTTGCCGTGCAGCCAGTTATCCTCGATGAACCGCACCACCGAGGCCTGGGTGATGACGTTATGCGCCACGAAATTCGGCTTGGCGTACGGTGAGATCACCAGGAAGGGGATGCGCGTGCCGGGGCCACAGCGGCCATTCACCGGCTTGCCCGCCACACCCAGCGGCTGGCGGCCCGTGCCGCATTTGCCGGGCCCGTCGAGCTGGTCGGCCTTGGCGTTGAAGGAGGAGCGCGTCGGCGGGGTGAAGGCGTGGTCGTACCAGCCGTCCGAATCGTCATAGGTGACGATGATGGCCGTGTTCTTCCAGCCGGGCTGGCTTTCGATGAAATTGATCAGGGTCACCAGCGCGGTCTGCTCATCGAGCGGGTCGGAATAGCCGGCATGGGCATCTTGGTAGGCATCGAACTTGATGTAGGAGACCGAGGGGTAATTGCCCGCCTTCACCGCCGCGTAGAACTCGTTGAGGTCATATTCGTGGTTGGCGCCGTCGGGCGCGCCGTCCGGGGTGAAGGTGAAGCCGACATCCTCGAGCCCGCCGGTCGGGCGGTGCAGGGGGTTGGCGGTCGAGGTGAAATACTGGAACCAGTTATGGTGCGGAATATAGGCCGCCGAAGGCGCCACGACCGATGACCCGATGGCATGGCCGCAATCGATGGCGTGAGAATTATCGGGATTGAACCCGCCCATGAAGCCGCCCCACGAGACCCCGCCCTGGTTGAGCAGATCGCCGATATTCTTGGCGTCGATCATCACCTGATCGCTGCTCTTGGAGCAAAGATCATGCCCGGGATCGACATCGCTGATCAGCGTGTCATGGCCCTGGCCATCGGGGATGTAATAGCTCGATTTGCTGGAGAACAGGATCTTCACGCCATTGGTCTGGCCAGCCACCACCTCGAGCGCGCCGGGGGTCGAGGGGCCATACGTGTCGGTATAGGCGGCGTCGGACATGGCGTAATGCTGCGCATAATTCCACAGCGCGGTCACGGTGTTGCCGTCATAATAGCCCATCACCTGGCCGTTGGTGCCAAAGGCACCCACGCCGCCGGGCGAGCCCTGGCCGGTATATTTGGGAAACAGATCGGCCTTGCCGTGGTCATAGGCAAGCTGCTCGGGCGTGTAGGTGTGTTCCTGGTCGGCGGTGGCGGCCTGGGTGCGGTCCAGCCGGAACGGGTTGGCGGCGCCCGCGCCGTTTTCAGGGTTGGTGAAATTGGGGTTGTTGGTCAGCAGCTTGGCGGCCAGCAGGTTGTTCACCGCGGGCGTGTTGGGCAGGGCGGTAAAGGCCGGCTCGCCCGGCGGGTTGGCGGCGTGCGGATAGGTGGCGAAATAATGGTCGAACGAGACGTTCTCATCATAAATCACCACCAGATGCTTGATCGGCGTGGCGGTGCGGGCGGCCTCGGCGCGGGCGCCGCCAGCGGCCGGGTTGGCTGGGGCGGTGGCGCCAACCGCCTGGGCGGCCAGCACAGCCCGGGGGGCCGCCAGGGCGGTAAGCGCCGTGCAAATGCAAAGCGAGGCCAAAAGCCGCGACGGGCGAAGGGTCATGCAGGTAACCTTTTTGTTGGGCGTGACAGAGACATAACGAAAGCGGCGGCACCCTAAGGGGCAAAGCCAAGGTTGCGTGTGAATGAATTATGATTGATTCATTTCCCCTTCCTTGTACAAAAAACCGGCCTGGCGGGGTCGCCAGGCCGGGGCAGAAAGGGCCGTCACAAGGGAGGTAAAAGCTTGGAGACTGTTTTATACAGTCATCTCCTATAGTAATTTGAAATTATTATAAATTTTTGCAAGGCTTGGGACTTCGCCGCGCGCGAACCAATGGCGCGCGCGGCTCAGTTTTATAAAAAGCGCCCCAAGACCCCGCCCCTGTTTTGTAAAACTGCGAGGGGAGCGCCATTGGTTCAAGCGCCCCGAGCAGGCGGCCCCGAAAAACTTTTGATCATTTTTCAGGGTCGTTTTTAAGAGGCTTTTAAAACAGTTTCTTAGAAGAACGCCTTGACCTGCGCGCCGAACGCCCAGGCGTTGGCGACATGTTTGTAGGAGAAGGTGCCGGGGTTCATGATGTACTGGACGTTGGGGTGGATGAGCAGCCAGGGTGTGGCCTGGAA
>JAJXWD010000055.1 GCA_021781835.1 Pseudomonadota bacterium
GCTCAAGCGCACCAGCGCCGCCACGGCGTAATCTGTCAGGCGTGAGAGTTTGAGCATAGGGTCTCCGGCTAAACGTACCTTTCTGGTCCGGTTTTTTGGAGATGGGGTAAACGAGGCCCGCCGTCAACCCATGCGTTCGAGGATTTGCAACAATTGCGCCGCATCGGCGGCGCTGTGGGGGCTGCTGGCCTCGCCATAGCCCCAGCGCACATGCACGCCCGGCAGGCCCAGCGCCGCGGCGGCCGCCAGGTCGTTATGGTGGTCGCCGACCATGATGGCGTCCGTCACCTCCAGCGCCGCCAGCGTGGCGGCCAGGTGGCGCGGGTCGGGCTTTTTGTAGGGCAGCGAATCCCCGCCCAGCACGGCCGCGAAAAACCGCCCAAGGCCCAGGGCCTCCAGAATTCGCACCGCCGGGGCGTGGGGCTTGTTGGTGCACACGGCCATCAACACCTTGCGGCGGGCCAGCTCATCGAGCAGCGCCACCATGCCGGGATAGGGCGCCGTCTCGGTGACCGGGTTGGCCTGATAATCGGCGATGAAGGCGGCGAGATGGGCGGGGTCATGGGCCACGCCCCGGGCGGCGAAGGCGCGCGCGAGCAGCGGTTTGGCGCCATCGCCGATCATCGTCATCACCTCCGCCAGCTTCAGGGGCGCCAGGCCGTTGGCCGCCAGCACGCGGTTGACACTGGCCGCGATGTCGGGCGCTGAATCGACGAGCGTGCCGTCGAGGTCGAAAATCACCGGGCGCATGAAACACTCCGAAGAACAATGTGATGGCGCGGGGCTTTGACACAGAAGCGCCGCCATTGCTACCGCAATGCAATAGAGGTTTATCAGGCGTAAAGGGTCAGGCTGATGTGCGGCATTGTGGGCGTCGTGGGGCGGGGCGAAGCGGCGGAGGTGCTGCTCGATGGGTTGAGGCGCCTGGAATATCGCGGCTATGATTCGGCGGGCATCGCCACGCTGGTCAACGGCCATATCGAGCGCCGCCGCGCCGAGGGCAAGCTGCGCAACCTGGCCAAGGCGCTGCTGGCCTCGCCTTTGCCCGGCAGCACCGGAATCGGCCATACACGCTGGGCCACCCATGGCGCCCCCACCGAAAGCAACGCCCACCCCCACGCCACCGCGCGGGTGGCGGTGGTGCATAATGGCATCATCGAAAACCACCAGGAGCTGCGCGCCGAGCTGGAAGCCAAGGGCCAGGTTTTCGCCTCCGAGACCGACACCGAGACCGTGGCCCATCTGCTCGATGTGCTGCTGGCCGAGGGGCGCACGCCCATCGAGGCCGCCAAGGCCGCCTTTGCCCGGCTCGAGGGCGCCTATGCGCTGGCGCTCATTTTCGCCGGCCACCCGGAGCTGATCATCGGCGCCCAGCGCGGCGCGCCGCTGGCCATCGGGTATGGGCAGGAGGAGATGTATCTGGGCTCGGATGCCCTCGCCCTCGCGCCGCTGACCCGCGAGCTGGCCTATCTGGAGGATGGCGACTGGGTGGTGCTGACGCGCGATGGCGCCAGCTTTCATGACCGCGACAACAACCCCGTACAGCGCCAGAAAAAACTCACCGCCCTCACGGGGGCGGCCATCGGCAAGGGCAATTTCCGCCATTTCATGGAAAAAGAGCTGCATGAGCACCCGGTGGTGATCGGCGATGTGCTCCACCGCATGCTCGAGGGCGGCACGCCCCGCCTGCCCGCCCTGCCCTTCGATCTGGCGGCCATAAAGCGCATCACCATGAGCGCCTGCGGCTCGGCCTTTTACGCCGGGCTCACCGCCAAATTCTGGCTCGAAAACCTGGCGCGCGTGCCGGTGGAGGCCGATGTCGCCTCTGAGTTCCGCTACCGCGCGCCACCGCTCGATGTTGGCGGGCTGGGGCTTTTGGTCAGCCAGTCGGGCGAGACGGCCGACACGCTGGCGGCGCTGCGCTACATGAAGGCCGAGGGGCAGAAAATCCTCTCGGTGCTCAACGTGCCCGAGAGCACCATGGCGCGCGAATCGGATGCGATTTTGGAAACCATCGCCGGGCCCGAGATCGGCGTGGCCTCGACCAAGGCCTTCACCGCCCAGCTCACGGTGCTGGCCGTGTTCACCCTGGCGCTGGCCCGCGCGCGCGGCACGCTGAACGAGGCCGAGATTGCCCGGCTGGCCTATTGCCTGCTCGAAATTCCCGCCAAGGCAGCCGAGTGCCTGGCGCTCGAAGCGCCGATCCGGCAGCTGGCCAAGCGCGTGGCCGAAGCGCGCGATGTGCTTTATCTGGGCCGGGGCGGCTGCTTCCCCATCGCGCTCGAGGGCGCGTTGAAGCTCAAGGAGATCAGCTATATCCACGCCGAGGGCTACGCGGCGGGCGAGATGAAGCACGGGCCCATCGCGCTCATCGACAAATCGGTGCCGGTCATCGCCATCTGCCCCTCTGGCCCGCTATTCGACAAAACCGCCTCCAACCTGCAAGAGGCGGCGGCGCGTGGCGGGCAGATCGTGGTGTTTTCAGACAAGGCCGGCGCCGCGCAGCTCGCGGGCATCGCCGCCGAGACGATTTTGGTGCCCGAAATCGACCCGTTCGCGGCGCCTATTTTGCACGCCATTCCGGTGCAGATGCTGGCCTACCATGTCGCCCTGCTCAAAGGCACCGATGTGGACCAGCCCCGCAACCTCGCCAAATCGGTGACGGTGGAGTAAAGCCCGGCCCATTTGGCGCGCGCGGCCCGCATCAAGCCGCGTGGCGCCGGGGGCTTTGGCCGCGAATGAAGTGAAATGGTGTCCCCGGCGGGATTCGAACCCACGGCCCCAGGATTAGGAATCCTGTGCTCTATCCTGCTGAGCTACGGAGACGCCGGGCTGCTCATAGCCCAAGACCCAGCCCCCCGCCAGCCCTGGCGCGGGGGCGCTTTTATCGGAGATCCACGGCCCGGCCGCGTGCTCATCAGCTTCACGGCGCTTTGCCGCCTGGCAGCATGAAAATGGCGCGCCCTGGTGGAGTCGAACCACCGGCCTCAAGATTAGAAGTCTCGTGCTCTATCCAGCTGAGCTAAGGGCGCTGATGACCGAAGATGAAACCGGGCGCCTCAGTGCGTCCAGTTTTCTTTCCGGTCGAAGCGGAAATTATCGGCATAGATTTTTGGCTTGCGCACCCGCTCGACGGGAATTTCCACGTCAAACGCGATCCCCTCGGCCTCGGCATAGGCAATGGCGGCCTCGCGGGTCTCGAAGGTCAGGCGGAGCTGCTGGCGGGTATCGTCGCCGCCGGTCCAGCCCATCACCGGGTCGCGGGTTTTCTGGCGCGCGGGCTCATATTCGAGCACCCAGCGTTGCGTGCGCGCCAGGCCCGACTGCATGGCCGATTTAGGAGGAAGATAGATCCGTGCCCGCATATGTCCGCTCCAAACTGCAACTGGTCGGGGCGCCCGGATTCGAACCGGGGGCCTCTTGTACCCAAAACAAGCGCGCTACCAGGCTGCGCCACGCCCCGACGATGTTTACGCGCCTAGGCGCTTACCCTTGACCAAACTGCTTGGCAACAACCTTATCGCCAACACTGATCTGATCCTTGGCGGTGATGCCGCCCTCGAGCTCCAGCACGGCCGTCACCGGCACGCCACTGCTCTCTACGCCAAGGCTGTAAGGCACGGTGTTTTCCGAAATCGCCTTGATCGTGCCATCCGCCCCGATGAACACCATATCGAGCGGCACCACGGTGTTTTTCATCCAAAACTGCGCCACCTGGCTCTGGGGCAGGGGAAACAGCATGCCGCCGTCATCGGCCACGCTTTTGCGCCACATCAGGCCGGTGGTCTGCTCCTGCGCGGTGGCCGCCACCTCGACCGTGAAGCCCAGCTTCTGGCCCTGGTCGTTGACGATGCTCAGCGCCTCGGTCGGCAGGGGGGGCTGCGGGCCGGTCGGGTCGTCGTTCACGCTTTGCGCGCGGGCCACGCCGCCGGCCAGCACGCCCAAGCCCAAGACGATTGGCAAAACTCTCATATCACCCTCCGTTGCGCGCTCCTCTTGCCCGGCTCTTGGCCTGCTGGCAAGCAGGCGGGGCAATGAAGCGTCCGTCCCTCTCTGTCCTGGCCCCTGCCCTGCTGCTGCCCCTGGCCGCGCTGGCGCTGCGCCTGCCCTATCTCAACCGCGCGGTGCTCGATTGGGATGAGAGCCTTTATTTTCTCATGGCGCAAAGCTGGCACGCCGGCCACCTGCCCTATACGGCCGTGTGGGACAATAAACCCATTGGCATCTATGCCATTTTCGCGCTGTTCCAATATATCGTGCCGGGCGTTGCCGCCATGCGCCTGGCCGCGGCGCTGTTTGTGGGGGGCTTGAGCGTGGCGGGGTTCGCGCTCACCCTCACCCTCACGGGCGAGCGTTTCGCCGCCTGGGTCAGCGGCATCGCCGTGCTGGTGTGCGCCATGGCCAATGACGGGCTCTCGGCCAATACCGAGCTGTTCATGGCCGCTTTCACGGCGCTGGCGCTGCTGGGGGCGCTGCGCGGCTGGCCGGCGCTGGTGGTGGGGCTGTGCCTGGGCTGCGCCTTCATGGTTAAATACGTGTCCGTGACCGAGGCCCCGCTGGTGCTGGCCGTGCTGGCCCTGCGCCGACGCCGTGTGGCGCCCGTGGCCTGGGCCGTGCTGGGCGCGGCCCTGCCGCTGCTGGCCGCCATGGCGCTGTACGCCGCCGCCGGGCGGCTGCCGCTCTGGTTTACCTGCTCGATACTGGCCAATTTCCGCCGCGCTGCCGTGCCCGTGCCGCCCGGCACGGCCTGGTGGGGCATTGTTACCCAGCTCACACGCTGGGGCACGCTTTATGCCGCCACCGCCCTGCTGCTGGCTTTGCGGGGCGCGCGCATGGTGGCGGTGTGGCTGGCCCTGGCGCTGGTGGGCGCCTGCGCCGCCAAATATTTCTACGACCATTATTTCCTCCAGGCGCTGACGCCCATTTGCGTCGGGCTGGGGGTGTTTGTCTCGCGGCTGCCGCGCCGGGCCTGGCTGCGGGCCACGGTGGCGGCCGGGCTTTTGGCGCCCCCGGCCTGGGCCGGCTGGCAGGCCTATCGCTGGGCGCTCAGCCCCGACGATGTGCGCCAGGACGCCGCCGCCATCGCCGCCTTGCACCCCACCAGCCTTTATGTGTTCGACGCCCAGCCGATTCTCTACGCCCTCACCGGCCTGCCCGCCCCCACGCGCTATGTGCTGCCCTCGGTCATTGCCGGCAACCGCCTGGCAGTGGTGGCGCAGCTAGACCCCGCGGCCGAGCTGGCGCGGATTTTGGCGGCCAAGCCGCAGCTCATCATCCGCCGCGCCCCGCCGCCCGGCCCCGACTGGGCGAACGAAGCCATAGCCGCCCAGCTGAGCGCCGCGCTGGCCGCCCATTATCATTTGGTGGCCCAGCCGCCCGGCGCGGCGCTATACCAGCTCAACTCAGACTAAGCGCCGCCTCGAGCTGGTAAAACGCGGCTTCGGCGGCCTCGGCGGTTTCGCGCAGCCCGGCATTGCCAAAAAACCCCTCGGCGCGCAGCGCGGCCATGGTGGCGGGCAGACCCTGAGCGTGCAGCATGCGCCCCAGGCGCTGCATGGCGCCCAGCGTCTCCGGCGCCACCATTTGCTGGCCGATGAATTCCAGCCCCGCCTTGCTGCCCACCGTCCAGCAGGTGCGGGCGCGGTAGGTGGTGCCGCCGGTCATGTGCAATGTCACTTCCGGGGGCAAAACCACCAGCGCCCCCAGATCGACCAGCGCGCCGGTCTTGGATTCATCGAGCACGAGGCAATTGAAACTGCCCTGGCTGAAGGCCGGGCCGACGACGATTTTGGCGCTCTTGATCACCGGCAGGCGCTGGCTGACCCGGCGCTCGATCAGATAGGATTGGCGCGCCATGTTGGCGTCCGCCGGTTCGGCCGCGCCGTTTGTGGAGCCTTGCAGCATCGGGTCGATCTTTCAAAACACTATGATCGCCGCGATTGTGCCCGCATGTGGTTAATGCCCCGCTAAATCCGGCTTGATCCACATCAATGCTTCCGCCCGCCGGCTTGATTAACAAAAGCTCATATTTGCCTGCCAATATTTTTTTTGGGTACCCACAACATGGCGCTCATCAACCTCGAGGCGTTCCGGACCGCTGCCATGGCCACGGAACCGTTCAAGTACACAGTCGTTCCGGCCTTTTTGAATACCGACGAAGCGCAGGCCGTCCGCCGCGATTTTCCCGAGATCGAGCATGCCGGTCTCTACCCTGTCGAGGCCACCAGCCCCGGCCCCAAATTCCAGGCGCTGATCCACGAGCTGACCAGCCCGCGCGTGACCGCCGCCTTCTCGGAAAAATTCGATGTCGATCTCACCAACCGCCCGACCATGATCACGCTGCGCGGCCGCTGCCAGGTGAAGGACGGGCGCATCCACACCGATTCGGAAGCCAAGCTGCTCACCGCCCTGCTCTATTTCAACGATGGCTGGGAAGCCGGGGGCGGGCGGCTGCGCCTGCTGCGCTCGGACGATATCAACGATGTGATCGCCGAAGTGCCGCCCAATCTCGGCACCCTCATCGCCTTCAAACGCTCCGACAAATCCTTCCACGGCCATGAGCCCTATGTCGGCGTGCGCCGCTATGTGATGATCAACTGGATGACCTCGGGCCTGGCCGCCCAGCGCGAATTGATGCGCCATAAACTCTCGGCCCAGACCAAGAAAGTGCTCAATTATGCTTGAGGCCACGCCCACCGCCCGGCAGTTTCTGGGCGCTCTGGCCGCCTCACGGCGCAATGACCTGCCCTACCGCCACTGGCTGCTCGACAATATGCTGCCCAGCCGGATGGTCGATGACATCGTCGCCCTGCCCGTGGCCGCGCCTGAAATCGGCGACACACAGGGCCGGCGCGAGACCCATAATTCCACCCGCTGGTTTTTCGGCCAGGCCGAGCAGGCGCGCTTCCCCGTCTGCCGCGATCTGGCCGCCGCCCTGCAAAGCCGCGAGGTGGTCTTGGCGCTCGAGCAGGCGTGCGGGGTCACGCTCGGGGGCAGCTCGCTCCGCATCGAATATTGCCTCGACACTGACGGATTCTGGCTCGAGCCCCATACCGACATCGGCGCCAAATATTTCACCATGCTGGTCTATCTGACCGACCCCGCGCCCGGCGAACAATGGGGCACCGATATTTACGCCTCCGCCACCCAATTCGCCGGCACCGCGCCCAGCGGGCGCAATCACGGGCTCATCTTCATTCCCGGCGCCGATACGTGGCACGGTTTCGCCAAACGCAAGATCACCGGCGTGCGCCGCTCGCTCATCGTCAATTATGTCACGCCCGCCTGGCGCTCGCGCCACGAGCTGGCCTTTCCCGAGACGCCGGTCAGTCAGGTCGAGAACTGAATGACCTCGCGCACCCGCGGGTAAATCTCGGTCTGCCAGCGTTTGCCTGAAAACACGCCATAATGGCCGACGCCGGTCTGGACGTGGTGGCGCTTGAGCGCCGGGCGCAGGCTCGTGCACAGATCCAGCGCCGCGGCCGTTTGGCCGAGCCCGCAAATATCGTCGCGCTCCCCCTCGACCGTGAACAGAAACGTGCGTTTGATCGCCGAGGGTTTCACCAGCCGGCCCTTGTAGTGCAGCTCGCCCACGGCCAACTCGTGGCGCATGAAGATGCGCTCGACCGTTTCGAGGTAAAACTCCGCCGGCAAATCCATCACCGCCAGATATTCATCGTAGAACATGCTGTGCGTGGTCGCCGCTTCCGTATCCTCGGTGACGAGCGAGCGGAACTGGCGCACATGCGCGCCGATATGCTTGTCGAGATTCATCGACATGAACGCGGTGAGCTGCATGAAGCCCGGATAAACCCGCCGCCCCGCGCCATGAAACCGCCACGGCACCACGCCGATCATCTTGTCTTCGAACCAGTGCATGGATTTGCTCTTGGCCAGCAAATTCACCTTGGTCGGGTTGCGGCGCGTGTCGATCGGCCCGGCCATCAGCGTCATCGAGCGCGGGGTGGCCGGGTTGTTGTCCTCAGACATCACCGCAACCGCCGCCAGCACCGCAACGGTCGGCTGGCATACGCCCACCACATGCGCGCGCGGTCCCAGCTGCTCGAGAAAGGTGATCACATGCTCGACATATTCATCGAACCCGAACCGCCCGGCCTCGGTTGGAATATCGCGGGCATTCTGCCAATCGGTCACGTAGACATCGTGGTCTTGCAGCAGGGTTTCGATGGTGTTGCGCAAAAGTGTGGCAAAATGTCCCGAGAGCGGCGCCACCACCAGCACCTTGGGCTGCGCCCGGTCGCTGTCTTTTTTAAAATGCAGCAAATCGGCGAAAGGGGTGGAAAACACCACCTCCTCGCTCACCTTCGCCTTGTCATTGCCCAGCGCCACGCTCTTGATGCCATAAGCCGGACGGGCATGGGTGGTGCCGGCATGGGCAAACACATCGAGCGCGGCGGTGAAATGGCGCAGAAACAGCCCGTAAGGCGCGCGCGGGGCAAGGCTGCGCAAAATCCGGCTCGAATGACGTGCCACCTTGCGCCACGGGTCCACGAGATCGGACTGCGCCTGATAGAACTGGTAAATCATTCGACTACCTAAACCCCCAAAGCCTGCACTCGTTCCGAATAGGCATTTCTGCCATTGTGCGGGCGAGTCGGCTTTGTTAATCACGATTCCGTCCATATAACAAGGAAAGGGTGAACATGACCGAAGCGACCCTCCTCATCAGCAGCAAGAACTATTCGTCCTGGTCGCTGCGCGGTTTTCTTCTGACGAAACTTTCCGGGCTCGCGTTCAAGGAAGAGCGCGTCTCCCCCGATGATCCGCGCGCCCGCGAAGAGCTGCTCATGCGCACCTCGTCCATCCTGGTTCCCTGCCTCATTCACGGCGATGTCAGCGTGTGGGACACCATCGCCATCGCCGAATATCTGAACGAAACCTTCCCCGAAGCGGGGATGCTTCCCACCGAGCGCCATGCCCGCGCGCGCTGCCGCTCCATCGCGGGGGAGATGCATTCCGGCTTCGCGGCGCTGCGCTCGTCGCTGCCCATGAATTTGCGTTTCCGCAAGCCGGGCTTCACGGTCTGGTCTTCCGCCCAAACCGATATCGACCATATCACCGCCATCTGGCGCGACTGCCTGAACAGCTGGAAAGGCCCGTTTCTGTTCGGCGCCAAACCCACCATCGCCGATTGCATGTACGCCCCCGTGGTCACGCGCTTCCTGTCTTACGATGTCAATGTCGGCCCGCAATGCCAGGAATATTGCGACACCATCCTCTCCTGGGCGCCGATGCGCGAATGGATCAACGACGCCAAGAGCGAGCCCCAGGAAATCATCGAACTCGATCTTGATTTTTAAGAAACATTCCGGGCCCGGCGGCCAAAAGGCGTTCAGCCCCGCTGAACGCCTTATCTATTTGAAAAATATATAGTTTAAGCAAAACTTAGGAAAGTGCATCACGATATGCGTGATGTGCACTATTTTGCAACACATCCCCCATCCGGGGGATCACCCTTCTTCGCGCTCGGCGCGCACCAGCACCTCGCGTTTCCCCACATGGTTGGCGGGGCTGACGATGCCGTCCTTCTCCATCTGCTCGATCAGCTTGGCGGCGCGGTTATAGCCGATGGTCAGGCAGCGTTGCAGATACGAGGTGCTGGCCTTGCGGTCGCGCGCCACAATCGCCACCGCCTGGTCGTAGAGCGCGCCTTCCGCGTTGGTATTGCCACCAATGGCGCCCGGCGCCCCGGCCGGGCCGCCACCCTCCTCGTCCACATGCTCGGTCACCTCGTCGAGGTAATTGGGCTCGCCCTGCTCACGCAGATACTCGACCACCGCCTCCACCTCGCCATCCGAGACAAACGGCCCGTGCACGCGCGTAATGCGCCCGCCGCCCTGCATATAGAGCAAATCGCCCTGGCCCAGCAGCTGCTCCGCGCCCTGCTCGCCCAGGATCGTGCGGCTGTCGAATTTCGAGATCACCTGAAACGAGATGCGGGTTGGGAAATTCGCCTTGATGGTGCCGGTGATGACATCGACCGAAGGGCGCTGGGTGGCGGTGATGACATGAATGCCGGCCGCGCGCGCCTTTTGCGCCAGGCGCTGCACGCAAACCTCAATCTCCTTGCCGGCCACGATCATCAGATCGGCCATCTCATCGATCACCACCACGATAAAGGGCAGCGGCTCCAGCGCCAGGGGCTGGTCTTCAAAGGTCGGCTTGCCGGTCTCTGAGTCGAACCCGGTCTGCACGCGCCGTGTCACCACCTCGCCGCGCGCGCGCGCCTCGTTCACCCGGTCGTTATACCCAGAAATGTTGCGCACCGAGAGCTGGCTCATGGCGCGGTAGCGCCGGTCCATCTCTCTAACCACCCATTTCAGCGCGGCCACCGCCTTGGGCGGCTCGGTCACCACCGGGGTGAGCAGATGCGGCACGCCATCATAGACCGAGAGTTCGAGGATCTTGGGGTCGATCAGGATCAGCCGGCATTGCTCGGGCGAGAGCTTGTAGAGCAGGCTCAAGATCATGGCGTTCACGCCCACCGACTTGCCCGAGCCCGTGGTGCCCGCGATGAGCAGATGCGGCATGCGCGCCAGATCCGCGATCACCGGCGCGCCGGAAATATCCTTGCCCAAGGCCAGCGAGAGCGCGCCATGCTGGGTCTCCCACATGGCCGAGCCCAGCAGCTCGGAGAGATAGACCATCTCGCGCCGGGCGTTGGGCACCTCGATGCCGATGACATTGCGCCCCGCCACCACCGCGATTCGCACCGCCACCACCGAGAGCGAGCGGGCAATATCCTCGGCCAGCCCCACCACGCGCGCCGAGCGTATGCCAGGCGCCGGCTCCAGCTCGTAGAGCGTCACCACCGGCCCGGGGCGGATCTCGACGATCCTGCCCTGCACGCCGTAATCCTGGAGCACGGTTTCGAGCAGGCGGGCATTGTTTTGCAGCGCCTCCTCCGTATGCAGCGCTTCGGCCCGTGGCGGGGCGGTTTTGAGCAGCCCGAGGGACGGCCCCGTCCAGCCCATTTCGGGCAGAGGCAGGCGCTCCTGGCGCAAGGCGGGCTTGGGCGGCGCCACGGGCTTCACCGCCGGCCGCTGCGCCCCGCCCGGCACAACCGGGGCCGGCGCCAGAAAGGGCAGATCATCCTCGTCTTCCTGCGGCTCCGGCCGGGGCACCCAGGCATCGTCACGCGCGCCCATGCGCGGCTCGGCCCTGGCTTGGCGGGGCTCTGGCGGTTCCAGATGCGGCTGAAGCATGGTCAGCCACGAAGACACCGCCTCCGCCCCGCGCTTCGAGCCCTCCATGGAAGCCGCCGCCGCCCGTGCCGCCCGCGCGCCGCCCGCGCGCCACTCGCCCGGCGAAATGCCCAGCGCGAAGGCAAAAGCCCCCAGCGCCAGCACCAGCGCCACCGCCAGCACCAGCATGGCGCTGGCATGAGCCGCCGTGCCCAACCCGCTCAGCCCCAAAAGCCCGCTCAGCAACAGCCCCGTGGCGCCGCCCGGCCCCGCCGGCACCGGCCAGGTCACGGCCGCGCCGGGAATCAGCGCGCAGCCCAAACTGAGCGCGCCGGCGGTGAGCGGCATGGCCAGCACCCCCAGCGCCAGACGCAGCTTCACGCGCGCCACATTGCCCCGCGCGCTCAGCCGGTAGGCCCAGGCCAGCAGCAGCATGGCGGGCATGAACCCGGCCACCCCAAAGCCTTGCAACAGCAGATCGGCCGCGCCGGCCCCCACCAGACCCACCAGATTGGCGACATGCGCATCCGTCGCGGTATCGAAAGACGGGTCGGCCGGATGATAGCTCGCCAGCGCCAGCAGCAAGGTGAGCGCCAGCAGCGCCAAGCCCAGCCCGGCCAGCTCGAAAACCCGCCGGCGCAACTGCGCGCGCATGGAAGATGAAATAAACTGCCGTGAAGCTGAATCGACCGCCATGGGCGAATTTATACTTATGAGCGGCTGATCTTCAAAGTTTTTTATATGTCATTCCAGGGCAGCGCCACGGCCCCGAACGCCACCTGGTCTGGCGCGCCGGGGGCGAAGGAAAGCCGCGCGCCTTCTGGCGCCAGCGTCACCCGCAAGGCCGAGACCGTGCCAAACCCGCCATTTTCCCCGGGCGCGATGTTGATCTGCCCGGCCCGCGGGCCGCCCCGGTCGGCCAGCAGCGCCGCCCATCCGGCGGGGGGCGTGGCCTCGAAGCGCGGCAAATGCCGGGCAATGCGCTCAAGCCCCCGGTCATCGGCCTCACCGGCGGTCACCATGTGCACGCCTTCATGCAGCCGTGCCGCCTGGGGCCGCCCCTGCCCCAGCCCACGGACAAAAAATGCCCCCCCGGCATCGGCGATCACCATGTTGAAGGGCCGGTATGCGCTGGCATCCAGCGCGGCAACGGCCGCCATGGCCGCCTCGGCGCTGTCATGGGCCAGGGCCAGCAGCGGCAGCTCCCCGCGCGAGCATTTGCCGGGCGCGGGCCCAAGCGTGCCTTCGCGGTTGAGCACGCCGGCAAACACCCCAAACCGGTTGAGCGCCGCCCATGTGCCGCCCGCCAGCCCATCGCGCCCGCCCACGATGCCCGGCCAATACTGGCCCGGCGCCTGCCAGGGGCGGCTGGCCATTTCATCGCGGTTGGCGGCAATTTCCACCACCCCGCCGCGCACGCCGATCACCACCGTGCACATGTCACAGCTCCAGCGCGGCGCGGATCATCGCCAGATGGTCCGGCACGGCGAATTCCGCCCGCGTCAGCGCCGCCGCAGCGCACACATGCACCGCCGTCGCGTCATCGCCCGCGCGCAGGCCGAGCGCGCGCAAATCCCCCGGCACGCGCAGGCAAAACCCCTGGGTCGAGACGGTGAAAAACTCCCCCAGCCGGATCGGCCGGCCGGGAAAATCATTATAAGCCGCGCGCACGTCGAAAGGCCGCTCAAACAGCCGGGGGCCAAGCGGCATGGCGGGCAGGCGCGCCAGCAGCGGGGGCGCAAATCCCGCCTCCTCCACCGCCTCGCGCCGGGCGGCGTCCTCGCCCCGCTCCACCCCGCCGCCGGGCAGCTCATCGAGCAGCCCGCCCGGCAGCGCCCGCATGCCCCGGCCCGGATTATGCAGCCGGGTGATCAGCGCCACCTGGCCCAGATCGTCGAGCAGCACGGAATCGGCGGCATGCACGGCCCAGGCGCGGCGCGCGCTGCCGTCGGGCAGGCGCACCAGCCCCAGATCATGCGTGGCGGCGGCTGGATTATCGCCAAAACGCCCGGCCACCGCGCGCGCGGCGATCTCGGCGCACAGGCCAGGGTCTATGAGCATATGGTCGCGGATAATGTCCATGAGCGCGAAACTGGCGTGCGCGGGCGGCGACGTCAAACCCGGAACAGGCCGCGCCGCCAGCCGGCCCGGCGCGCGCGCCGGCTCCCGTGGCTTCCCAGCGCCACCACCGCGCGCATCAGCACGGCGCCGGCCAGCGCCGCGCACAGCCCCGCCGCCAGCATCTCCACCCCCATGCCCAGGCGCTGCGCCACCCGCGACAAGGCCGCCAGCCCCCAGGCGCTCAGCAGCAAGGCCGCCAGCAAAATCAGATTCGCGCGCATTCCGTCCGCCTCATCGTCAAAGCCTGGGGGTCGGTGAGCCCCAGGCGGGCATCCCGCATTGCGGCGGGTCAATAGCCGCTTGTCAACATCCGCCCTGACAGCAAGGTGCCGGTCAGGTCCAGTGGCCCGGCACCCACAGCCCCACGGGCGACCAATGGCCCTGCACCCAGCGGTGCCAGCCCGGATGGCGCCGCACATAATGCCCGCGCACCCAGTGATAATGGCTGCCGGCCCACTCCCAATGGCCGGGCCGCCAGATATAGGGGCCGGGCGGCGGGGGCGGCATATATTCGGCGCGCAGCGGCGGAGGCGCCGGGTGCATCATCATCGGCATGGGATGGGCCATGACCACCGGCGCGGGTGGCGGCGGCGCGGCCTGCACGGCGCAGGCGGCCAGGGGCAGCAGCCCCAGAACAACGAGATGAAACCGCATCACATCCTCCTTGATCATCGCTGAAGCACTTTAGAGACCGTCTTAGAGACTGTTTTAAAAGTTATTCTTTATAATAATTTGAAATTATTAAAAATTTTTGCGGGGTTTGGGGAGCTTTTTCTAAAAAGCTCCCCAAGATTCCGCCCCTTTTTTGTAAAAAAGGGGCGGC
>JAJXWD010000056.1 GCA_021781835.1 Pseudomonadota bacterium
AGCAGCGTCACCCAGCGCGCGTTATAAGACCCGCCATACATCTCGCGCTGCCACACCAGCCCCAGCTCCTCGCGCAGCTTGCCCGCCGCAATCCGAAACGCCAAGCCCCGGCACGCCCCGCCCCGGTCGAGCGCCAGCATCAACCCCGGATTTTCAATCGTGCCCCGTCCCATATACATTTTCAGGCAAAAGCGCCGGTGCCAGCCGCGCAGCAGCACGCAGCGCGTCTCCACATACTCGAACGCCGGATTCCAGATCAGCGAGCCATAGCCAAACAGCCACAAATCCTCACCCGCCTTGTGCTGCGCCATCACCTGCTCAAACAGCTCGGCCATTTCCGCCTCTGTCCGCCATTTCATGTCAGGGTGGGCATTGGCATGCAGGCGCTGCATCTCGCGCACCGTGCCGTCTTTCAGCGTCTCGCGGGTAATTTGCAGCTTCACGGCGCCTCCGCCTCATCGCCGGCCGTAAACAGCCCCTCCTCGGCGCGCGTCTCCGCCTCGGGCGCGGGCGGCGTGGCGCGCACCGGCCCCGTAGGGTCAATGAGCAATTCCTCGCGCTTGGGCAGCTCGCGCAAATCATTGAGCCCGAATTGCGCCAAAAATGCCGGGGTGGTGCCCCATAAAGTCGGGCGCCCCGGCGTCTCGCGCCGCCCCTTGGGCGTCACCAGCCCGTTTTCCAGCAGCAGATCCAGCGTCACCTGCGAGAGCGCGGCGCCGCGTATCTCCTCGATCTCAGGGCGTGTCACCGGCTGGTGATAGGCAATGATCGCCAGCGTCTCCATCGCCACACGGGGCAGCCGGCGCGGCACCTCCACCACCTTGCGCAAATAAGGCGCGATGTCGGGCGCCGTGCGAAACTGCCAGCCCCCGCCAACCTCCACCAGATTAACCCCGCGCGGCGCATAAAGCGCCCCCAGCGCGGCCAGCACCGCCTCGGGCTCCACATCGCCCGGCAGCAACTGCCCGAGCTGGCGGGTGGTGAGCGGCTGCGGCGCCGCGAAAATCGCCGCCTCGGCCAGGCGCAGCGCGTTGGTCATCGGTTCACTCATGGCGCCCCTCCTGCTCCGCCACCTGGGAGCGCACCAAAATCGGCCCAAACCGCTCATCCTGGCGCAAAATCAACCGCCCGTGCTTGGCCATTTCCAGCCCCGCCACCAGCGTCGCCGAAAGCGCCGCCCGCTTGGCCAGACCATCCCCGACAGTATCGGGAATGAACTGCTCGAGCGACGACCAATCCGGCAAACTGCCCAGCAGCCGCCCAATCCGCTCCAGCGCGTTTTGCACCGAAAAATACACCATCGGCTTGGGCCGGTATTGCTGCTTGCCCCCCGCCCGCCGCCGGGCGGCCAGATAAGCCGAGAGCAGCCCGCTCATCTCCAGCCGCAGCTTCGAGCGGTCGGTCTCGGTAAAATCCTCGGGCACGCCGCGCCCAAACACATCCCAGCCCAGCTGCGGCCGCTGGCCCAGCCATTGGGCGGCCTGGCGCATGGCCTGCAAATCCATCAGCCTGGCCTGCAAAATCTCCGCCGCCATCTCGGCATCGTCGGGCTCGCCAAGCTCGGGCACCAGCAGGCGAGATTTCAGCCAGGTCAGCCAGGCGGCCATCACCAGCCAGTCGGCGGCCAGCTCCAGCCGCACCCGCCGCGCCCCCTCCACCACCGCCAAAAACTGCTCGACCAGCTGCAAAATGGAAATTTTCGCCAGATCCACCTTCTGCGTGCGGGCGAGTTCGAGCAGCAGGTCCAGCGGCCCGTCAAACCCCTCCAGATGCAGAACCAGCGCCTCAGCTTCCATTGCCATTACCCGTCAGGCTCAGCACGATATTTTCCGCCAATGGCAGAATTTTGTTCAACGCCATGTTCACCGGGTCGAATCCACCCGGAAACAACAGCGGAATCCCAACCAAAACCACAAAAATCAACAAAAGACCATATTTTTCGAGCCGCGCGTACCCCCGGGCCAGTTTCAGCGGCAACAGGGCCAGCACAATCCGCCCGCCATCGAGCGGCAAAAGCGGGGTCAGGTTGAACAGCCCGATGACCAGATTGATCTCGATATAGAACAGCCAAAAATCGGTAAACATGCCGCCATGCAGCGCCAGCCCGCCAAAAATCGCCTGGGCGAAATTGGCCGCCGGCCCCGCCAGCGCCACCACCCCCATCAACCGGCGCGGATCCCGGTAGCGGCCCCAGCGCAGATTGCTGAAATTCACCGGCACCGGCTTGGCCCAGCCATATAAAAACCGCACCTGCCCAAACGCCAGAATCTGCCCGGCGGCGAGCAGCAGCGGCAGCAGCACCGAGCCGAACCTGTCCACATGTTTCAGCGGGTTGAGCGTCAGCCGCCCGCGGGATTTGGCGGTGTCATCGCCCAGCCGCCACGCCACCAGCCCATGGGCCAGCTCATGCAGCACCATGGCCGGAATGAGCGCCGCGATGACCAGCAGCACATCGGCGCTCACCCCACCGCCTCCAGCACCTCGCGGTTGCCCGCCATGTCGCCAGGGCAATAGAGCACCACGTCACACCCCGCCGCCAGACAGCCCCGGGCCAGGTCGGCAAGCGTTCCCGAGAGCGCCTTCATGGCCAGATCATCCGACATGATCTTCCCCTCAAACCCGATCCGCCCGCGGATCACCTCCCCGATCACCACCGGCGAGAGCGTCGCCGGGCGCTCGCTATCCCATTGTTCATAAAGAATATGCGCGGTCATCGCCCAGGGCAGATGACGGTTGGCCCGGAAGGGCAGATGGTCCGCCTCGTCATTCACCGCCACGCGGGGCAAGGCCAGATGGCTGTCGCACAGCGCCCGCCCGTGGCCGGGTATGTGCTTGATCACCGGGTCTATGCCCTCGTCCAAAATCCCCTGGGCCATGGCGCCGCCAAGCTCGGCCACCAGCGCCGGCGGGCCGATGATCGCCCGGTCCCCGATCACGGGATCGGCCCCGTCAATGTTCAAATCGAGCACCGGCGCGGCGGTCATGGTAAAGCCCTCGGCCTTCACCATCGCCCCCAGCGCGCGGCCATGGGCATAGGCGGCCTCCTTGGTCTTGAGGCAGGCGGCGGGTGGCAAAGCCGGCCAGTGAGGGGGCTTGAGGCGGGCCACGCGCCCGCCTTCCTGGTCCACCATCAGCACCGCGCCCGGCCCCAAAATGGCCTTGATCTCGGCATTCAGCGCCCGCAGCTGCGCGGGCGTCTCGATGTTGCGGGCGAATAAAATAACGCCGAGCGGCTGGTGCTGGGCCAGCAAAGCCCGCTCACCGGGGGTCAGATACGGGCCGGACAGCCCCAGAATGACTGGTTTCAATTGTTTACCACCAAACAGTTCGCGCCCTTGGCGGTCAGCCCGGCGCAGAAGGAAGACGCCGCGGCGCCCGAGGGAAACCCGCCCAGCCGCACCAGCCATTGGTTGCCGTTGGGCAAAATCAGCGGGGTTTTGCCTTTCAGCTGGGCTGGATATTGTTTTTGCAAGCCGTTCCAGGCGCTCATGGCGCCGGCGAGGTCCGGCGCCTGGGCCAGCTGCACCAGGCCCGGCACATCCGCCATGCCGGGCGGCGGCGCGGCCGCGGCGGTGGACGCCGTACCCGCCGCCTGGGCGGTGGGCACTATACTGGCCGCCTGGGCGGTGGGCACTATACTGGCCGCCTGGGCGGCGGCGGGCGGCGCGGGCGCGGGGGTCAGCCCGGCGGCCTGGTCGAGCTGGCTGAGATCGGGCGTCTCGGTCTGCGGGGCGAGCTGGGGCGTGTCGCTGAATTCCGCCAGATTGCCCGACATGATGGGCACATTGACACCCGGCACCACCATGCCGCCGGGGCTGGTGGGCGCGACGCGCAGCGGCACCGCCGGCGGCGCGATTTCGGGCGGCGGGCCAAACCCGCCAGTGCGGAACCCGCTATAGAACAGCGCCACCAGAATAACCGCCAGCGACACGCCCCCCGCCCCCAGCGCCATGCGCATGATGGCGGGATCGATGCGCTGGCCCCGCCCCTGGTGGGGGGCGTAGATGAAATCATCCTCCTCGTCGAAATCGGGCAGGGTCACCGCATCTCCTCAACCGGGGTCACACCAAGCACGGCAAGGCCGGAGCGAAGCACGATCGCGGTGGCCGCGACAAGCGCGACGCGCGCCGCCGTCTCCGCCGGCTTGTCCTCGAGGATGAAGCGGAGCTGGGCATTTTCGCGCCCGGCATTCCACAGCGCATGAAACTCCCCGGCGAGGTCGTGCAGGTAAAACGCCACGCGGTGCGGCTCGCGGGCTTCGGCGGCCTGCTCGACGAGCCGCGGCCAGGTGATGAGGCGGCGAAGCAGCGCCATCTCCTCGGGCGTGCCGAGCACGGTGAGGTTGGCATCGGGCGCGGGGGCGGGGGCGGCGCGCAGCACCGAGCGCGCGCGCGCATGGGCATATTGCACGTAAAACACCGGATTTTCGCGCGTCTGCGCCACGGCGGCGGCGAGGTCGAACTCCATCTGCGCGTCGGATTTGCGCATCAGCATCGAGAAGCGCACGGCATCTGGCCCCACCTCGTCGATCAGGTCGCGCAGCTCGACAAACGTGCCCGCCCGCTTGCTCATGCGCACCGGCTCGCCATTTTTCATCACCCGCACGATCTGGCACAGCACCACATCGAGCCGCGCGCCCGCGAGCGCCTGCACCGCCGCCTGCATGCGCTTGACATAGCCGCCATGATCGGCGCCCCACACATCGATCAGCCCATCGCGCCCGCGCGTGACCTTGTCGGCGTGGTAGGCGATGTCGTTGGCGAAATAGGTGTAGGAGCCATCCGATTTGGCGATCGGCCGGTCCACGTCGTCGCCGAACTGGGTGGCGCGGAACAGCTCCTGCTCGCGCGGCTCCCAATCCTCGGGGGTTTTGCCCTTGGGCGGCTCCAGAACGCCACGGTAAATCAGCCCCTGGTCGCGCAGCGCCTGCAGCCCGCGCGCCACGCCGCCCGCCTCCACCAGCGCGCGCTCGGAGGAGAATATATCCTGGCGCACGCCCAGCGCGGCGAGATCTTCCTTGATCAGCTCCAGCATCCGCCCGACCGCGAAATCGCGGAACCGGTCGATCCAGTTGGCTTCCGGGGTTTCGGCGAATTCATCGCCATGGAGCTCGGCCAGCGCCGCGCCCACCGGCACCAGATAGGCGCCGCCATATTGCATGCCGCCGGGCACGGTATCGATATAGGCTTGCGGATCGAGGCCCAGCGCCTCGAGATAGCGGACATAAACCGAGCGGGCGAGCGCGGCCACCTGGGCGCCGGCATCGTTGATGTAGAACTCCTTGGTGACCTCGAACCCCGCCTTGGCGAGCAGGTTGGCCAGCGCATCGCCCACCACCGCGCCCCGGCAATGGCCGACATGCAAAGGCCCCGTGGGGTTGGCCGAGACATACTCGACATTGAGCCGCAGCCCCTTGCCGGGCCGCTGGCCATAGGCCTCGGCGGCCCGCAAAATTACGGGAATTTGTGCCAGCAGATAGCCGGGCGCCAGGGTGAGGTTGACAAAGCCCGGCCCCGCGGCCTCGGCCTTGAGGATTTCGGGGCGCGCGCTCAGCCGCTCGACCAGCCCCGCCGCCAGCTCGCGCGGGTTTTTGCCCGCCGGCTTGGCCGCGATCATGGCGGCGTTGGAGGCCATGTCGCCATGGGCGGCGTCCTTGGTGGGGGTTACCTCCACGCGGGCCAGCACCTCGGGCGCCAGATCCGGCGCCAGCTCGGCCAGGGCCCCCAGAACAAAACCGCGCACGGCGGTGTAGAGATTTTCTTCAGACATGACGTGCTTTCAGGCAGGGACCGAGGGATCGGTCAACCGGGAAAATTCATCCAGGGCATAACGGTCGGTCATGCCGGCCACATAATCGCGCACCGTGGCGGCGGCTTGCGGGGTTTCGGCCTGGCCCGCCCGCTCGCGCCAATCATCGGGCAGCAGGTCTGGGCGGCGCAGCAGCAGGCTGGCCAGGGTTTTGGTGACGTGCTCGGCCTTGTGGGTTTGGCGGTTGACCCGCCAATGCCGGTACATGCGCTCGAGCAGGAATTTTTTCAGCACCCGGTTGGCCGCCGTGATCTCGGCCGAAAACCCGATGACCGGGGCGGGGGCGGCGCGTATGTCATCGGCACAGCCAGGCGCCAGGGCCGCCAGCCGGCGCGTGCTTTCGCGCAGCGCATCATGCACCAGCGTGTTGATGACGGCGCGCGACAACTCGTGGCGCACGCGGTTCTGGGCGGTGGTGAGGGATTGCGCGGCCCGGAGCAGCTCACCGATCACCGGCAGGTGCAAAATATCCTCGGGCTCGAACAGCCGGGCGCGCAGCCCGTCATCGAGATCGTGGGTGTTATAGGCGATGTCATCGGCAAAGGCGGCCACCTGGGCCTCGGCCGAGGCGTAGGAGAGCAGGTCGAGGCCGCGCGCCTCATCGAAGGCGGCGATGGTGGGGGGCGGGTTGCGCAGCGGGCCGTTATGCTTGGCCAGGCCTTCGAGCGTCTCCCAGGTGAGGTTGAGGCCATCGAACGCGGCGTAGCGCTGCTCAAGCTGGGTGACCACCCGGAAGCTCTGGTCGTTATGGTCGAACCCGCCAAACTCGCGCAGCGCCTCGTTCAGCCCGCGCTCGCCGGCATGGCCGAAGGGCGGGTGGCCGAGATCATGGGCGAGCGCCAGGCACTCGGTCAGGTCTTCATCGAGCTTGAGCGCGCGGGCGAGGGAGCGCGCGATTTGCGCGACTTCCAGGCTGTGGGTGAGGCGAGTGCGGTAGAAATCCCCCTCGCGGGTCACGAACACCTGGGTTTTGTATTGCAGCTTGCGAAAGGCCGAGCAGTGCACCACGCGGTCGCGGTCGCGCTGATAGGGGCTGCGGTCGTCGGATTTGGCTTGCAGGTGAAAGCGGCCGCGCGACTCATCCGTCTGCACCGCGAAAGGGGCTTTTTCCATGCCTCAGCGATACCCGATTCCGCCCCTACCCTCCAGAGGCGCAAGCCCCTATATTGGCGTTATGAAGTTTTCCGTCTCGCAAAACGCGGTGCGCCGCGTTGCTGAAATTTTAGCCGCCGAGCCCGCGCTGGGGCTGCGGGTGGAGGTGCTGGCCGGCGGTTGCTCGGGGCTGCAATATAAATTCGACCTCACGCAGGACGCCCTGCCCGACGATCTGGTCATCGAGCAGGGGGGCGTGAAGGTGCTGGTCGATCCGGTCAGCCTCGATTTTTTGGACGGCGCCGAGCTTGATTTCAAGGACAGCCTGATGGGCGCGCATTTCACGATCAAAAACCCCAACGCCACCTCGGCCTGCGGGTGCGGGACCTCGTTTTCCGTTGATTGAGATCACCAGCTGGAACATCAACTCGGTGCGCGCGCGCGAAGGGCTGGTGACGAGCTTTTTGGAGCGCGTCCGGCCCGACCTGCTGCTGCTCCAGGAAATTAAATGCGAGGCGCACCAGTTTCCCACCATGGCGTTTTCGGCGCTGGGCTATGAAAGCGTGGTGGTGGGGCAAAAAGCCTATAATGGCGTGGCCGTGCTGGCGCGCGCGGATGTGGAGGTGACCGCCCGCGCCCTGCCCGGCACGGATGAGGAAAACCCCGCCGCGCGCTATGTGGAGGTGAAAACCAACGGGCTGCGGGTGGGAAATTTATATCTGCCCAACGGCAATTCCGGCGGCGAGGCGGGGTATGCGTACAAGCTGCGCTGGATGGCGGCGCTGCGCGCGCGCGCGCAAGAGCTGCTGGCGCGCGATGAGGATTTTGTCATGGCGGGGGATTATAATGTCTGCCCGACCGATTTTGATTACGCCAAGGGCGCCATTGGCCCCGATGACGCGCTGGTGCGCGCGCCCACCCGCGCGGCCTTTCGCGCCCTGCTCAATACCGGCCTGACCGAAGCCGTGCGCGCCCTGCACCCGGCCGAGCCGCTCTACACGTTTTGGGATTACCAGGCCGGCGCGTGGGACCGCAATTGCGGCCTGCGCATAGACCATGCGCTGCTCTCGCCGCGCCTGGCCGAGCGGCTGGTGAGCGCCAAAATTCACAAGGAGGAGCGGGCCAAGACCCAGCCCTCGGACCATGTGCCGGTGAGTTTTTTTCTCGAAACCTGAGCCAGATCGATATTGGTTTGGATTGTGTCGACAGACGCAAGCCAAACCAATGGAATTGATCGTCAAAACATGCTTGGAGCGGGGGCGTTACAACGTATCCCGCTCTAAGCGCCGCGGCTCAAACGTGAAAACTCTCGCCGCAGCCGCACCGGCCTTTTTCGTTGGGGTTTTCAAACGTGAACCCCGATGAGAATTTGTCGCTCTTATAGTCCATGACCGCGCCGATGAGGTAGAGCGTCGCCTTGCGGTCGACCAGCACGGTGAGGCCGTGGGATTTGACGATTTCATCGCCCTTGCCGGGCTCGGCCACCCACTCCATTTCGTAGGACTGGCCCGAGCAGCCCTTGGTGCCGACCGAAATGCGCAGCAGCTTCGGCGTGTCGCTGCTGGCATAGAGCGCGGCCAGCCGCGCGACGGCGGCCTCGGTGAGGGTGATGATGGGGGGAAGGTCGCGCAACGCCATGGTCACAACCCTTTCAAAACATGTTCAGCATCAGGCGGGCTTCTTCGCTCATGCGCGTCTGGTCCCAGGGCGGATCCCAGACGGTATCCACCGTCACCTCGCCGACGCCGTCGATGATCTCGACCACATGTTTCACCTGCTCGGGCAATTCCTGCGCCGAGGGGCAGCCCGGCGCGGTCAGGGTCATTTCCACCCGCACATCGCCGCTCTCCTCGATCTCGACCGCGTAAATCAGCCCGAGTTCGTAGATATTGACCGGGATTTCGGGGTCGAACACGGTGGCGATGGCGGCGATCACGGCGTCTTCCGTCACGCGCGGCTTGGTTTCGCCATCGGGTGTCCACGCCGTCACCGGCGCGAGCTTTTCCTCATCAGCCATGATGCCGCCTCGGGGTTTGCGAAAAAAGGGCCAGAGTTTCATTCATGCCAAAACCTGCCGGATGCGCCGCAAGCCTGTGGCCAGCGCATCTATTTCCTCAATGGTGGTGTAGAGCCCAAAGGTTGCGCGGGCGGTGGCGCTCACGCCCAGCCGGCCCATCAGCGGCTCGGCGCAATGGTGGCCGGCGCGCACCGCGATGCCCATTTTATCGAGCAGAGTGGCGATGTCATGCGCGTGCGCCCCGTCCATGACGAAGGAGATCACGCCGCCCCGGTCCTGCGCCGCGCCCAGAATGCGCAGCCCCTCGATCTTGGCGAGTGCGGCCAGCGCGTGGTCGGTGAGCGCCTGCTCATGCGCGGCGATCGCCTCGAACCCGATGGCCGAGACATAGTCAATCGCGGCGCCCAAGCCGATGGTCTCGATGATCGCGGGCGTGCCGGCCTCGAAACGGAAAGGCGGCTTCGCCCAGGTCGAGTTCTGGTAGGTCACGTGGCCGATCATGTCGCCCCCGCCCATGAAGGGTGGCATGGCGTCGAGCAGTTCCGCCCGGCCGTAGAGCATGCCGATGCCGGTGGGGCCGTAGAGCTTGTGGCCGGAGAAGACCAGAAAATCGGCCTCCAGCGCCCGCACATCGGTCGCGCGGTGGACCACGGCCTGGCAGGCATCGAACAGCACATGCGCGCCGCGCTCATGCGCGTAATCGGCCAGGCGCTTGGCGGGCGTGTAGGTGCCCAGAACATTCGACATGGCGGTGATGCTGAGCAGCTTCACCCGGCCATCGGCGAACACCTCATCGAGCGAATTGAAATCCACCTCGCCCGCATCGGTGATCTTGATGATTCTGAGCGCCGTGCCGTGGGCATCGCGCAGCATCTGCCAGGGCACGAGATTGGCGTGATGCTCCATCTCGGTCACCGCCACCGCATCGCCGGGCTTGAGATGGGCGCGGCCATAGGTGTGGGCGACCAGATTGATCGATTCGGTGGCGTTGCGGGTGAACACGATCTCATCGCGCGAGTTGGCGTTGATGAACGCCGCCACCTTGTCGCGCACGGCCTCGTACGCGTCCGATGCCGCTTCCGACATGTAATGCAGCCCGCGATGAACATTGGCGTATTGACGTTCCATCACGAAGCGCATGGCCTCGATGACCGCGCGGGGCTTTTGCGCCGAGGCGCCCGAATCGAGATAGACCAGGGGCTTGCCATGCACGCGCTCGGCCAGGATCGGGAAATCCGCCCGCACGCGCCCAACATCAAAACTCTTGGTCAGGGCGTTCATGGGGTGGTCCACCAGGTGCCGATCGCCTCGATCAGCAATTTATGCGCGGCCTCGTCGGTCACGGGGGCGAAGGCTTCCTCGAGGAAGGCATGGATGAGCATGGCGCGCGCCTCGGGCTCATTGATGCCGCGGCTGCGCAGATAGAAAAGCTGCTCGGCATCGAGCGCGCCGATGGTGGCGCCGTGCGAGCATTTCACATCGTCCGCGAAAATCTCCAGCTCGGGCTTGATGTCCATGGTCGCGCGCTCGGAGAGCAGCAGCGCGCGGCTCATCTGGTAGCCATCGGTCTTCTGCGCGCCCTTGGCCACCTCGATGCGCCCCTGAAACACGCCATGCGCGTCATCGGCGAGCACGGATTTCACGGTCTGGCGCGAGGCGCAATTGGGGGCGGCGTGGCGCACCACGGCGGTGAAATCACCGTGCTGCTCGCCGCGCAGCAATTGCGCGGCGTTGAGGTCGGCGCGCGCGCCCTCGCCGAGCAATGAAACATGCAGCTCCGTGCGTGAAAGTTTCGCGCCGATGGTGGCGGTGAAATGCTCATAGGCGGCGCCCGCGGCGACATTGGCGCGGATCAGCGTGGTGTTGAACGCCGCCGTGCTTTCCTGCTGCAAGCGTATATGGGTGAGCACGGCCCCGCCATGGAGCGCGATGTCGGCCACGGGATTATGCCAGTAAACGCCTTCGCCCTTCACCAGCTCGATGAGCGTCAGGCGGGCATTGTCGCCGAGCGTGACGCGGTGGCGCGGATGGGCGGCAAAGGGGGTCTCGCCCGCATTGTGCGAGAGCATGAGCAGCGCCCCGCCATCAATCCCGGCCGGCACGCTCAGGCTCAGCCCGTCTTGCGCCTGCTCGGCATTGATATGCGCGAGGCTTTGCGGGCCATGCTCCTGCACGGGGGCGAATTCTCGCCCATCGCCCAGCGGCGCGGCCAGCGGCGCGCTCATCCGGCCATTGGCAAACACCACGATGGGGCCAGCAAACTCCGGCAGGGCGGGCAGGGCGGCGGCGGGCACCGCGCCAAAGCTCAGCCGCTCGAGCGCGCGCAGATCCGTGTAGCGCCAGGCTTCGAGTTTTTTGGTGGGCAGCGCGGTCATGCCGCCTCCACCCCCGCATAGCCACGGGCTTCCAGCTCCAGCGCCAGCTCCTTGGGGCCTGAGCGCACAATGCGCCCGCCCGCCAGCACATGCACCATATCGGGCACGATATGGTCGAGCAAACGCTGATAATGGGTGATGACCAGCGCCGAGAATGACGGGCCGCGGAGCGCGTTCACCCCTTCGGAGACGATGCGCAGGGCGTCGATGTCGAGCCCTGAATCGGTCTCATCGAGAATTGCCAGGCCGGGCTTCAACAGCGCCATTTGCAGCATCTCGTTGCGCTTCTTCTCGCCGCCCGAAAACCCGACATTGACGTTGCGCTTCAGGAAATCCTCGTTCATCTGCAAGGATTTGATGGCGGCGCGGGCGGATTTCAAAAACGCCACGGCGTCGAGCTCGGGCTCGCCGCGCTTGCGGCGCACCGCATTGAGCGCGGTGCGCAGAAAATTGGCATTGCCCACGCCCGGCAACTCGACCGGATATTGGAAGGCCAGAAACATGCCGGCGGCGGCGCGGTCCTCGGGCGCGAGCTCGAGGATGTTGACGCCGTTATAGAGCACCTCACCTTCGGTCACCTCATAGCCATCGCGGCCCGAGAGGACATAGGAGAGCGTGGATTTGCCCGCCCCGTTGGGGCCCATGATGGCATGAATCTCGCCGGTGGGCACGGTGAGGTCGATGCCCTTGAGGATTTCCTTTTCGCCGATACGGGCGCGAAGATTCTTGATTTCGAGCATCAGCCCACCGAGCCTTCCAGAGATACAGACAAGAGTTTTTGCGCTTCCACGGCGAATTCCATGGGCAGTTCCTTCAGCACGTCCTTGCAAAATCCGTTCACGATCAGCCCCACCGCATCTTCCTGCGAGAGCCCCCGGGAGCGGCAGTAAAACAGCTGATCCTCGGCGATTTTCGAGGTGGTGGCCTCATGCTCGACCTTAGACGTCAGGTTGCGGTTCTCGATATAGGGCACCGTGTGCGCGCCGCATTCCTCGCCGATCAGCAGTGAATCGCACTGGGTGAAATTGCGGGCGCCAGAAGCCGCTGGCAAAATCCGCACCAGCCCGCGATAGGTGTTGTTCGACTTGCCCGCCGAAATCCCCTTCGAGATGATGGTGCTGCGCGTGTTCTTGCCGATATGGATCATCTTGGTGCCGGTATCGGCCTGCTGGTGGTGGTTGGTCACCGCCACCGAGTAGAACTCGCCCACCGAATTCTCGCCCTGCAAGATGCAGCTTGGATATTTCCAGGTGATGGCGGAGCCGGTTTCCACCTGGGTCCAGGAGATTTTTGAATTACGCCCGCGGCAGGCGCCGCGCTTGGTGACGAAATTATAAATCCCGCCGCGCCCCTCGGCATCGCCCGGATACCAGTTCTGCACGGTGGAATATTTGATGGTGGCGTCGTTCATCGCCACCAGCTCGACCACCGCCGCGTGCAGCTGGTTTTCATCGCGCTGGGGCGCGGTACAGCCTTCGAGATAGGAGACATAAGCCCCCTCGTCGGCGATGATCAGCGTACGCTCGAACTGGCCGGTGTTGCGGGCATTGATGCGGAAATAGGTGGAAAGCTCCATCGGGCAGCGCACGCCCTTGGGGATGTAGACGAAGCTGCCATCGGAAAACACCGCCGAGTTGAGGGCGGCGAAGTAATTATCGCTCTGCGGCACCACCGAGCCCAGATATTTCCTGACCAGCTCGGGATGTTCGCGCACCGCCTCGGAGATGGGGCAGAAAATCACGCCGGCTTTGGCAAGCGTCTCGCGGAAGGTGGTGGCGACCGAGACGCTGTCGAACACCGCATCCACCGCCACGCCGGCCAGGGCGGCCCGCTCATTGAGCGGGATGCCCAGCTTCTCATAGGTTTTCAGCAGCTCGGGGTCGACCTCGTCGAGCGATTTCGGCGCGGCCTTGGCGGGGGCGGCGTAGTAATAATAATCCTGATAATTGATCGGCGGGTGGTGGATATGGGCCCAATGGGGCTCCTCGCTCTCGCACCACAGCCGGTAGGCCTTGAGCCGCCACTCCAGCAGCCATTCGGGCTCCTGCTTCTTGGCCGAGATCAGCCGCACGATCTCCTCCGACAGGCCCTTGGGAAACTCTTCCATGGCGATGTCGGTGGTGAAACCGTATTTGTATTTCTGTCCCGCCAGTTCCTCGGGCGTGAGTTGCGTGTCAGACATTGTGGTTCATCTCAGCTTCGGTCAGGCGCAGCCCTTGGGGCAGCGCGGCCACGGCCATGTCGGCCAGGGAAATATTGTCGAGCGCGGCGCGGATGGCATCGTTCACCGGCCCCCAGCGCCCAGCCACCGGGCAGAGGGACTGGCTGTCGCAGGAGCCGGTCGTGCCATCGACGCAAGAGGTCAGGGCGATGGGGCCATCGATGGCGACGATGATCTCGGACACCGCGATCTCGGGCAGCGGGCGGGCCAGGCGGTAGCCGCCCCGCGCCCCGCGCGTGGAGCAGACCAGCCCTGAACCGGCCAGTAATTTAAGCACCTTGGCCACGGTGGGCTCGGGCACGCCAATGGCCGCGGCAATGCCGGGCGAGGTCTCGACACCTTCAGCGGCGCTCAAGCGCACCAGCGCCGCCACGGCGTAATCTGTCAGGCGTGAGAGTTTGAGCATAGGGTCTCCGGCTAAACGTACCTTTCTGGTCCGGTTTTTTGGAGATGGGGTAAACGAGGCCCGCCGTCAGCGCTTGCATTCGTG
>JAJXWD010000057.1 GCA_021781835.1 Pseudomonadota bacterium
GCCAATGCCGCCAAGGATGCCACCTACCTCCTAGCTGAGGTAGAGGTGGTGGCGACCTATACGCTCTACAACATCAACCGGATCAAGCTGGAGAACCTCATCCACCGAATATTCGAGCCGGCACGCCTGGACCTGACGATCCCTGACCGGTTCGGCAATCCGGTGAAGCCCAAGGAATGGTTCCTGGTGCCTTTGGCCGCGATCAATGAAGCAGTTGAGCGGATCAAGGATGGGTCGATTACCAAAATGGCGTACGATCCGGTGTCAGCGCGCTTGGTGGCAAGCATATGCGGGACGTAACCATAAAACCTGCGTCACGCCCCCCGTTTGAACTGGCGGATCTCTGCGCTCTCCTCCTCACCTTCCATGGCCGCGGCGATCCTGGCGGAGACGCGATCAGCGGCAGCGACAAGCGTGGTATCAACGTGATGGATATACCGCCCCGTCACGGATGCCGCGGAATGGCCTATCAGCGCCGCGATGGTGATTTCCGTCATTCCCAGATCCGCGGCTACGCTGGCATACGCATGTCGCAGGCCGTGCGGGGTTACATCCGCCAACGCGGCAGCACCGGGAAATTCCTTCTCCAGCTTCACCGCACCTGCCACAACACGCAACCAAGCCTTTGGCAAACCAGCAAAATGCCCATCCCTTCTCTGCCCTGGAAATACATAGGGGCTGGTTCGGTCCAGCCTGTTGAGTTCTGCGGTCACAGCAGAACCAATGGGGCGAACACTTTTGCTGGTCTTACTGTCTGACAAGCGCAGGCACCGCCCGGCTATGTCGACATCATCCCATTTCAGCGCCTCGATCTCCCCACGGCGACATCCCGTGAGCGCCAACAGGCGGATCGCGGCGATGACCTGCCAGGCCTCACCTTCGGCTGCGGCATTTTCCAACGCCTGGCCCAAAGCCCGATATTGCTCGGTGGAGAGGCGCGTTTCCCGCCGCTCATCAGCCGGCCGTTTGATGCCCCGCACGGGATTGGCGGTAATGATCCCCTCGTTCACGGCAAAGGACAGGATGCCCCCGAGCAACCCGGTGGTCCGCGAGGCCGTACCCTTGCCACCCTCTACAATCGCCCGGCCGCGCTTCTTGGTCTTCACATCAACCGCTGTCTTCCCGCTGCTGACATCCCGGATGAACCGGTTGATATCCGGCCCCGTGAGGCTCCGCACCTTCTGATTACCCAGCAACGGCACGATATGGCGGGCAATCCGCCCGCGATCGCTGACCAGAGTCGAGGCCTTCTTTGGCAAACCGCGCTTGCCCAAGATCAGCCCCTTTTCCGCGGCCACCAGATATTCGCCGCAAAGCTGCTTGACCGTCATGGCCTTGCGCTCCTCCGCCTTCGCCTCCGCAGGGTCGCCGCCCTTCAAAACCTCGGCCAGCTTTTCCTTGGCGAGCTTGCGCGCCCCATCAGGCGTTAGCACGCCCATCTTGCCCAAAGTCACCCGACGGCTAGCCCCGCCCGCGTTGCGGTACTGGATGATAAAAGACTTAACCCCGGTGGATTTAACCCGGAGACCAAAGCCCGCCACATCGTCATCCCAGTAGAAAATATCCTTCTGAGGATCGCCTGTGAGGCCGTCGATAGTCCGCTTTGTCAGTTTCATGTCGCAACGATCGGGTAAGCAGGAGGTAAGCAGAATAGGGTAAACAAGGGTAATTTCGGGTATATTCCCTTGCCTTCCATAATGGCATTTTATACAGTTTTTTCCGTAAGATAGAAAGACAAATCAAACTCGGGTAAGCACGGAAAAACACCCATCCGTAGCCCTCCGAAGGCAAAGGTCACGCGTTCGAATCGCGTCGGGTCCGCCAATAAACACCCCGTCCCTCGCGCCTGCCGCCCCCGCTTGCCGGGCCGCGCGCCAGCGGCCAATATGGCGCTCATACTCACCTGCAAAGGCATGTTTCCATGCGCCTGATCCTCGCCATTTTTCTGCCCTGGCTGTCTTTTTTCACCATCAACCGCCCCATTTCGGGGCTTTGCTGCCTGCTCCTGCAGCTCACCCTCATCGGCTGGGTGCCGGCCGCGCTGTGGGCGGTTTTCGCCCTTTCTCAATACCAGACCGACCAGAAAATCGCCGCCGCGCGGCGCGTGCCAAATTAGCACGCCGTCTTGCCAAGCCCGCCCGCGCGGGCAACACTCCCCCAAGGCCCGGCCGGGGCGCCAAGCAAAATGTCCACAATAGCCCCGGCCCCGGCACATAAAAAGGGGAAACACCGGCATGACCACGTCCAATCTCTACCCGTCCACCTACGCCCACAGCCTCACCGACCCGTCCGGCTTCTGGCTCCAGGCCGCCCGCCTGCTTGACTGGACCAAGCCCCCCCAAACCGCCTTCGCCCGCCAAGCCAACGGCATGGCCGACTGGTTCCCCGACGGTGAATTAAACGTCTGCGACAACGCGGTTGACCGCCATGTGCGTGCCGGCCACGGCGCCCGCCCCGCCCTCATCCACGACAGCGCCATGACCGGTACGGTCCGCACCATCACCTATGCCGAGATGCAAGACCAAGTGGCGCGCACCGCCGGCATGCTTGCCGATCTTGGCGTCACCAAGGGCGACCGCGTGCTCATCTACATGCCCATGGTGCCCGAGGCGGTGTTCGCCATGCTGGCCTGTGCGCGGCTGGGCGCCATCCATTCGGTCGTGTTCGGCGGCTTCGCCTCGGCCGAGCTGGCCAAGCGGGTCGATGACGCCACGCCCAAAGTGATCATGTCGGCCTCTTGCGGGCTCGAGCCCAACCGCGTGCTCGCCTACAAGCCGCTGCTCGATGAGGCGCTGCGCCTCTCCAGCCACCAGGTGCCACATTGCCTCATCCTGCAGCGTCCGCAACTGGCCGCCGAGCTGCTCCCCGGCCGCGACCTCGACTGGCACAATGCTTTCGCACAAGCCGCGCCCGCCCCCTGCGTGCCCCTCGCCGCCACAGACCCGCTCTATATCCTCTACACCTCCGGCACCACCGGCATCCCCAAGGGGGTGGTGCATGATTCGGGCGGCTATGCCGTGGCCCTGGCCTGGAGCCTGCCCAACATTTACGGCGTCCAGCCGGGCGAGACCTTCTGGGCTGCCTCCGACATTGGCTGGGCGGTGGGCCACAGCTACATCACCTACGGCCCCCTGCTGCTGGGCTGCACCTCGGTGATGTATGAAGGCAAGCCGGTCGGCACGCCCGATCCCGGCGCCTTCTGGCGGGTCATCCGCCAGCATCGGGTCAGCGTGTTCTTCACCGCCCCCACCGCCATCCGCGCCATCAAGCGCGAAGACCCCGAAGGCAAATTCATCGCCGAGAGCGGCATCGGCGGCCTGCGCGCGCTGTTCCTGGCCGGCGAGCGCGCCGACCCCGACACGGTGCAATGGGCGCAAACCAGGCTCGGCGTGCCGGTGGTCGATCATTGGTGGCAAACCGAGCTGGGCTGGCCGGCGCTGGCCGTGTGCCTGGGGCTTGGCGCGCGCGAGACCCGGCTGGGCAGCGCGGGCATGCCCATTCCGGGCTACCGGTTCGTGGTGCTCGATTCAGCGGGCCAAAAGCTCCCGCCGGGCGAGACCGGCGCCATCGTCATCGAGCTGCCGCTCGCCCCGGGCGCGCTCACCACGCTCTGGCAGCGCCCCGAACATTTCGTCTCCGCCTATCTCACCACCAATCCCGGCTATTACACCACCGGCGATGCCGGCTTCACCGACGATGACGGCTTCCTCCACATCATGAGCCGCATGGACGACATCATCAACGTCGCCGGCCACCGCCTGTCCACCGGCGGCATCGAGCAGATCATCGCCGCGCATCCCGATGTGGCCGAATGCGCCGTGGTGGGCGCCGCCGATGCGCTGAAAGGCATGATCCCGGTCGGGCTCATCGTGCTCAAGGCCAATGTCACCCGCCCGCCCCAAGATGTCTGCCGCGAGGTGGTCGAGCGCGTGCGCAACGAGCTCGGCCCCGTGGCGGCCTTCAAGTATGTCGCGGTCACCTCGCAGCTGCCCAAAACCCGGTCGGGCAAAATCCTGCGCGCCACCATCCGCGCCATCGCCGATGGCCAGACCCCCACCATCCCCGCCACCATCGAGGAGCCCCGCGCCCTCGATGCCGTGCGCGCCGCCCTGGCCACCCTCGCCGGACGCGAGGGCTGAAGCGCCATGTGCCCCTGCCCGCGGCCTCCCCCGCGGGCAGGGATCTTGCTACACCGCCTGCCCGAAATCGGCCGGCATGCGAATGGCCACCACCTCGCCCAGCGCCGTTTCCACGCCCTCCACCAGCACCCGGCTCTCAATCACCACCTTGCGCTCTTTCAACTCCCGCACCCGGCCTCGTATCTCGATTTCCGGCCCCAATTTCGTTGGCTTCAAATAGGTCACTTTCAGCGAGCCGGTTACAAACCGCAGCACCGGCGCGCTGCCCGGCTCACGCCCCTCGGCACGGTAGGCGGCGGCGGCGGCCGAGCCGGTGCCATGGCAATCCACCAGCGAGGCGATCAACCCCCCATACACAAAGCCCGGCACGGCGATATGGTAAGGGGCTGGCGTGAAGCGGGTCACGGTCTCGTCGCCCTCCCAATAGGTCTTGATCTGGTAGCCGTGCTCATTGCGGCTCCCGCAACCATAGCAATGCGAGAGTTCCTCGGGGTAGCTGTCCTGAATCGCCTTCATCCGCCGCTCCTGTGTGTTTCATGCCGCCCAATGGCACCACGCCCCGCCAAGGCGGGCAAGGCTGGCGCGCTCAGCCATTCACCATATGCCGCCCCAGCACCTCGATCTGGGGCAAAATCGCCGCGCTCAGCCGCTCATCGCCAATCGTCTCCGCCCAGGCCCGGCGGAAGCAGATCAGCCATTCCTCGGCCTCCCGCGCGCCTATCCTGGCCGGCAAATGCCGCCGGCGCAGCATCGGGGGGCCGTATTTATCGGTAAACAAAGGCGGCCCACCCAGCCAGCCCGAGAGATACTCGAATAATTTCTCCTCCGCCTTGCTCAAATCAGGCGGGTGAATGTCCCGGCAGGCCCTCGCCTCGGGCAGCGTGTCCATCAGCTCGTAAAAACGCCGCGCCAACGCGCGCAGCCCGTGCGCGCCGCCAGCAGCCTCATAAGGGGTCATGTTCATCCTCACCGAAAGACCGATCTAGATATATCTAAAATACACCACCCTCCCCCCGCGTCAAGCCCAATCCCCGCACGTGGCCAAGGCGGTTGCGGCGGCGGGGCGCAGCCGCCACATTCCTCTCGCCGCCCATTTGGCACCAGAAGGAACCACACATGGACCTGCCCCTCGCCACCCAGCATCTCGGCCCGCATTTCGCGGCCATCGCCGCCGACATTCAAACCGCCCTGGCCGAGTTGCACCTGCCCCCTGAAGCCGAAATCCTCGATGTCGGCACCGGCGAGGGCAAATCCGCCATCACCCTGGCGCTGCACGGGTTTCGCGTGCTCACCGGCGAGCCCGCGACCGACACCAGCCATTACGCCAACAAAAACTGGCACAGCGCCGCCACGGCCCTGGGCGTCGCCCCGCGCATCAGTTTCGTGCCCTTCAACGCCACCCGCATGCCCTTCGAGCGCGGCCGTTTCGCGGCGGTGATGTTCTTCGGCGTGCTCCATCACATCGACGAGGCCGACCGCCCCGCCGTCTTCGCCGAGGCCCTGCGCGTCGCCGCCCCCGGCGCCGCCGTGATATTTTTCGAGCCGAGCACCGAGACCCTGGCCAAAATCCGCGTCACCGACCCCACCCACCCCGAAGCCGCCAACCCGGCCGATTACCAAGGCGCCCTGCGCGTCACCCAAACCCGCCTGACGGGCCAGCGCATGACCATGTTCCTCTACCGCGCGGCCTGACCCCGCCAAAGGGGCGCCAGCCCAACCGGTGCCCCAGCAAAACCAGCGGAGCTGAGGCGCCAAAAACACAATTGTCGCCCCCGGCACCCAAGCGCCTATGATGTTGGAAATACGAGGAAACAGTCCAGCAGCGAGGGCCCATGCGCAACCTGCCGCCGCTTCATCTGCACATTCCAGCCCCCCATGCCCGCCCGGGCGAGGCGCCGGATTTCAGCTACCTCACCTTCCCCGCGGCCGGCGCCACCCGCCGCCCCGATGAGGTGAGCCCCGAAGCCGAAATGCGCGACCTGCCCTACGGGCTGATCCGCGTGCTGGGCGCAGAGGGCCAAGCCGTGGGACCGTGGGACCCGCATTTGCCCCCCGATTTGCTGCGCCATGGCCTGCGCGCCATGCTGCTCACGCGGGCGTTCGATGAGCGCATGTTCGCCGCCCACCACCAGGGCAAAACCTCGTTTTACATGAAATCGACCGGCGAGGAGGCGACCGCCGCCGCCCCCTCGCTCGCCCTGCAACCGGGGGACATGTGCTTCCCCACCTACCGCATGGTCAGCTTCCTGCTCGCGCGCGACTATCCGCTGGCCAATCTGGTCAACCAGACCTTCGCCAATGCCGGCGACCCGATGCGCGGCCGCCAGCTGCCCCTGCTGTATTCGGCGCGCGATTACGGGTTTTATTCGCTGGCCGGCAATGTCGGCAGCCGGTTCGGCCATGCGGTCGGCTGGGCCATGGCCTCGGCCTTTAAGGGGGATGACAAAATCGCCATGGCGTTTGTGGGCGATGGCACCACCGCCGAAGGCAATTTCCACGAGGCCATGGTGTTTGCCGCCGTCTACCACGCCCCCGTCATCTTGTGCGTCACCAACAATCAATGGGCGATTTCGAGCTACCAGGGCATGGCGGGGGGCGAGGAAACCACCTTCGCGGCGCGCGGCATCGGCTACGGGCTGCCGGGCCTGCGGGTGGATGGCAACGACTTTCTGGCCGTTTACGCCGCCACCCAATGGGCGGCTGGGCGGGCGCGCGCCAATCACGGCGCCACGCTGATCGAGTTTGTCACCTACCGCGTCGCCGGCCACTCCACCAATGACGACCCGTCGCGCTACCGCCCCGCCAACGAGGCCCGCGCCTGGCCGCTGGGCGACCCGGTGGAGCGCCTGAAAACCCACCTGATCCGCCTGGGCGAATGGTCGGAGGCGCGCCACGAGGAGCTGGCCAAGACGCTGCACGAGGAAGTGCGCGCGGCCGCCAAGGCCGGCGAGGCGCTGGGCACGCTCGGCCAAAACCCGCCGCCCCGGCGCGAAATGTTCGAGCATGTGTTCAAGGAGCCCGATTGGCGCAACCTCGAGCAGCGGCGCGAATGCGGGGTCGATCAATGACCCAGATGAGCATGATCCAGGCCATCCACTCGGCGCTCGATGCCCTGCTCGCGCGTGACCCCAACGTGCTGATCTTTGGCGAGGATGTCGGCTATTTCGGCGGCGTGTTCCGCGCCACCGACGGGCTTCAGGCCAAATACGGCCCCACGCGCTGCTTCGACACGCCGCTCTCCGAAGGCGGCATCGTCGCCACCGCCATCGGCATGGGCGCCTACGGCCTGCGCCCGGTGGTCGAGATCCAGTTCGCCGATTACATCCTGCCCGCCTATGACCAGCTGGTCTCCGAGGCCGCCCGCCTGCGCTACCGCTCAGGCGGCGAGTTCTGGGCGCCCATCACCGTGCGCGCGCCCTATGGCGGGGGCATTTATGGCGGCCAGACCCACAGCGCCAGCCCCGAGGCCTTGTTCACCCATGTCGCCGGGCTCAAAACCATCATCCCCGCCACCCCCTATGACGCCAAGGGCCTGCTCATCGCCGCCATCGAGGATGACGACCCGGTGATCTTCCTCGAGCCCAAGCGCATCTATAACGGCCCCTTCGATGGCCGCCACGATGTGCCCGCCAAACCCTGGACCGATGAGCCCGGCAGCGACGTGCCCGAGGGCTATTACCGCGTGGCGCTGGGCAGCGCCGCCATCCGCCGCGCGGGCGGCGCCGTCACGGTGCTGGCCTACGGCACCATGGTTCATGTGGCCCTGCGCGCGGTTGAGGAAACCGGGATCGACGCCGAGGTGATCGACCTGCGCAGCCTGGTGCCGCTCGACATCGAGACCATCACCGCCTCGGTCACCAAAACCGGCCGCTGCGTGATCGTCCACGAGGCCACCCGCTATGGCGGCTTTGGCGCCGAGCTGTCGGCTCTGGTACAGGAGCGCTGCTTCTACCGGCTCGAAGCGCCGATCGTGCGCGTCACCGGCTGGGACACGCCCTACCCCCACGCCTTCGAGTGGGATTATTTCCCAAGCCCCGCGCGCGTGGCCAAGGGGCTGCGCCAAGCCCTGGAGGGCTGAGCATGGCAAGGCTGATCTTTCGCCTGCCCGACATTGGCGAGGGCGTGACCCAGGCCGAACTCACCGCCTGGCACGTCGCCGTGGGCGAGCACCTGGCCGAGGACCAGCTGATGGCTGAGGTGATGACCGACAAGGCCAATGTGGACATGACCGCCCCAGCCGCCGGCCTGGTGCTGGCGCTGCATGGCGAGCCAGGCACCAAAATCCCCGTCGGCGCGCCGCTCATCGAGCTGGAAACCGACGAGGCCACGGCCCCCCCGCCATTCCCCGCCGCGCCCCCCAGCCCGCCCGCGCCGCCAACGGCGCCAATCATGACGGCCCAGGCCGGGGTACTGGCCTCGCCCGCCACCCGCCGGCGCGCGAAAGAGCTGGGGCTGGATCTGCACAACATCGCGGGCAGCGGCCCGGACGGGCGCATCACCACCGCCGACCTGACCGCCCTCCAGCCCGCCGCCGAGGCGGGCACGCGCGAAATGCCCATCACCGGCCTGCGCCGCCAGATCGGCGCCCATCTGCAAGCCGCCAAGCGCGAAATTCCGCATTTCACCTATGTCGAGGAAATCGACATGACCGCGCTGGAGGCCTTGCGGGCCAGCCTCAATGCCCGCCGCGCCGAGGACCAGCCCCACCTCACCCTGCTGCCCTTTTTCATGCGCGCCCTGGTGCAAACCCTGCCCCGCCACCCGCGGCTCAACGCCCGCTATAGCGGCGAAACCGGCCTGCTGCGGCTGTACCAGCCGGTCCATATCGGCATTGCCACGCAAAGCCCGGGCGGGCTGCTGGTGCCCGTGGTGCGCCATGCCGAGCGTCTCGACCTCTGGGGCGCGGCCCACGAACTGGCCCGCCTGGCCACCGCCGCCCGCGCCGGCCAGGCCAGCCACGCGGAGCTGACCGGCTCGACCATCACCTTGAGCAGCCTCGGCCCGCTCGGCGGCCTGGCCGCCACGCCCATCATCAACGCCCCCGAGGTCGCCATCATCGCCCCCAACAAGCTCGCCGAACGCCCCGTGGTGCAGGGCGGCCAAATCGTGATCCGCACCATGATGAACCTGTCCGCCTCGTTCGATCACCGCATCATAGACGGGTTCGAGGCCGCCGCCTTCATCCAGGCCCTGCGGAGCGTGCTCGAAACCCCCGCCCCGCTGGCCGCCCCACCTTAAGCATCATGCCCCCGCGCGCTCCGCTTATCGTGGCGCTCAATTTCATTGGCTAGATCAATATTGGTTTAGATTGAGTCGACAGACATAAGCTAAACCAATGAAATTGATCATTAAAATATAACTAGAGCGGGTGCGTTATAACGCATCCCGCTCTAGGCTTCCGTTCGCCGGCTCACTCCCCCAATCTTGATCTCAGCATGGCTCCCCCGCCTTCTCCCCGTTGCCACGGACGCCGCCCGCCGGTAAAGCGCGCCCGATGGCCTACAGCGTCAAAGAGATTTTCTACACCTTGCAGGGCGAGGGCCGTAATGCCGGCCGCGCGGCGGTCTTCTGCCGCTTTTCGGGCTGCAATCTCTGGTCCGGCCGCGAGACCGACCGCTCCACCGCCCTCTGCCGCTTCTGCGACACCGATTTCGTCGGCACCGACGGCACGGGCGGCGGCCGTTTCGCCACGGCTTCCGCGCTCGCCGGCGCCATCGCCGCCGCCTGGCCGCAAGCCACCCCCGGCACGCCGCTGGTGGTATTGACCGGCGGCGAGCCCCTGCTGCAACTCGATGCCCCCCTGATCGCCGCCCTCCACGCCGAGGGCTTTGAAATCGCCGTCGAGACCAACGGCACCCTCGCACCGCCCGCCGGCATAGACTGGCTGTGCGTGAGCCCCAAGGCGGACGCGCCCCTGGCGGTAACCGGCGGCGATGAGCTGAAGCTGGTCTTTCCCCAGCCCGGCGCCCCTCCCGCCCGCTTCGAGGCGCTCGCCTTCCGCCATTTCCTGCTCCAACCCATGGATGGCCCGGACCAGGCCGCCAACACCCAGGCGGCCATTGCCCATTGCCTGGCCCATCCGCGCTGGCGCCTGTCGCTGCAGACCCATAAATTCCTCGGAATCCGCTAATGTTCGAACTCAGCAAGCATTTCCATTTCGACGCCGCCCACACCCTGCACCGGCAGATCGAAACCGAATCCAGCCGCCGCATCCACGGCCATTCCTACCGCGCCGAGGTGGCGCTGCGCGGCCAGGCCGACCCGGTGAGCGGCATGGTCATGGATGTCGGGCTGCTGGCCCAGGCGCTCGAGACCACGCGCGCCGCGCTCGACCATCATTTCCTCGATGAAATCCCCGATCTCGGCCCCGCGACCATGGAAAATCTTTGCACCTGGATCTGGCGCCGCCTGGCGCCCCTTTGCCCGTGCCTCCATCGCGTCACCGTCTCGCGCGCCTCGAACGGCGATTGTTGCAGCTATTTCGGGCCCATTGCGCCATGAGCCTGGACCCCAACGCCGCCCTGGTGCTGTTTTCCGGCGGTCAGGACTCCGCCACCTGCCTGGCCTGGGCCCTGGACCGCTTCGGCCGCGTCGAGACGCTGGGCTTTGATTACGGCCAGCGCCACCGCATAGAGCTCGCGGTGCGCGCGCCTTTGCGGCAGGCGATCTCGGCGGCCTTTCCCGCCTGGGCGGCCAAACTGGGCGAAGACCATGTGCTCGACCTCGCCGTGCTCGGCCAGATCAGCAACACCGCCCTCACCAGCGATGCAGCCATCGCCATGCAGGCCAACGGCCTGCCCAACACGTTCGTGCCCGGGCGCAATCTGCTGTTCTTCACCTTCGCCGCCGCCCTCGCCTACCGGCGCGGCATCAAGCACATCGTCACCGGCGTATGCGAAACCGACTATTCCGGCTACCCGGACTGCCGCGACGACACGGTGAAAGCCATGCAGCTGGCGCTCAATCTGGGCATGGACACACGCTTCGTCCTGCACACCCCGCTCATGTGGATTGACAAGGCGCAAACCTGGTCCCTGGCCGCCGGGCTTGGCGGCGAGGCGCTGGTCGAGATCATCCGCACCGGCTCGCACAGCTGCTATAACGGCACGCGCGCCACCTTGCATGAGTGGGGCCATGGCTGCGCCACCTGCCCCGCCTGCGCGCTGCGCGCCCAAGGCTGGCGCGGCTTTGTTGAGCAGACCGGCGGCTATTCTTGTCTGGAGTAGTTTTTTATAACCCCCCAAGACGCCGCCCCTTTTTTATAAAACTGCGAGGGAAGCGCCGTCGGTTCAAGCGACCCGAGCAGGCGGCCCCAAAAAAGCTTTGATAATTTTTTCAGCGGGGCTCCTAGAGCGGGATGCGTTATGACGCACCCGCTCTAGTTATATTTTAACAATCAATTTCATTGGTTTAGCTTACGTCTGTCGACTCAATCCAAACCAATATTGATCTAAGAGAGTTTTAAAACCGTCTCTCCCCAACAAGCCGCGCCAAACATTTCATCCCTTATAGGGCTTGAAATCATAACGCTCAAAAATCGCCAGCGCCTTGGGCGAATGGATGAACTCAAGCCAGTCCCGCGCGGCCTGTGGATGCACGGCCCCCTTCACCATCGCCCCGGCATAGATCGCGGTCGTGTTATCCGCGGCCGGGATCGGAATATCCGTGATCGGATGGCCCGCCTGCTCCTGAAACACCGCCTCCGACTTCCAGGTCACGCCCGCATCCGCCAGCCCCTGCATCAAAAACAGCGGCGTCTGCCGGTGATGGATATGGGTGAGCACGGTGGTGCCGTTCTTGACGCCGGTATCATAAATGGCGCTCTCCAGCGCATCGCCCCCGGCTTTCCTCAACGAGATCTGAATTTGCCGCGCGACCCCCTCATAAGCCGGGTTCGGCATCACCACGCGCACGCCGGGCTTGTCGAGATCTGCCAGCCCCGTGATATGCGCCGGATTATCCTTGGGCACCATGATGGTCAGGTCATTGGTCACGTAAGGCACGGCGGGGCCGGTCAAGGTGCCGTCGGCGATCAGCGCCTTCACTTTCTTCAACCCGGCCAAATAGGCGTCGGGCTTGGCGGTGAACGTCATGTTGCCTGATGTGAACGTCCCGCCATTTTTCATCGCCGTCACCAGCATGCCGGGCGGAATCGTCACAAAGAAGATCCGCCCCTTATATTCCGGGTGCTCGGCCTCGAATTCGGCCACCAGCGGCGCCATCGCGAAATAATAATTGCCGCCGATATAGAGCACCAGCTTCGGGTTGTTCAGATCGCCGTGAAAATCGGCCATGTCGTCCACCTCGGGCACGGTGAGCGAAAACCCCTTGTTGACGGCATCATTATTCCGCCCCTGCTGCCAGGGCGGAAAGATCATGCCCTGATAATGCGGCGCCTCGGCCTTGCCGTTCCAGCCGGCATCCGTGCCGGGCGCGGCCGTACCCGCCATTGGCGCGCTCTGCGCCCGCGCGCCACCGGGCAACATGCCCAGCAAAAATGCCGCCGCGCCGAAATAACACACAACCCGCAGCCGCCTCGATTGTTTTTTCATATTCTCTCTCCCGATCAGCCTTGCCCGGCGCCCCATGCGCTCAAATCGGCGCGCCCGCGCCAAGCTGCACGCATGAGACTGCCCGACAGCATAAAAACCTTCAGATGACAGCCAGAGATTTCAGCCGGCGGTGTAGTGGAAACCAGCCATCTGAAGCTGCGGAATGGTGCCGACCACGCCGGGGCTCAACACCACCCCGGGAATGAGATGATTGGTCAATTCAGCCGCCAGCGCCTCATGCGACAATTTATCCGGGTTCGCGCCTTTTTTCAGCAAGGCCGCGGTAAATTCCCAAATGGCGTTATGGCAGCCAACAAACACAACCCCTCTACGCTGCAAAACCGTAATGCTGTTATCGGCCGGTGAAAACGCGCCGGCGGCGTTGTTGAAGTCCGCGGCGCTCACCGAGGCGGCGGCGGGCACATCAACCAGCGTATTCTTCGTGAACTTCCCCTTGGTGAACGAGGCGAGATCATATTTCTCCCAAATCGCCTGGTCGTAGAGCGCCAGATGCGCCGTGCCATGTGTCGCCGACACCGCCAGAAAATCCGGGTTCTTCCACGAATAAATCTGGGCGTTGAGGGCATTGCGCATCAAATTGAGCCACGGGCTCTCAATCACCGTATTGTCCCAAACCTGCTTGGGCTTTCCGGCATAGGCGATCACCGCGTTCAGCGCCTCGCTGTCCCATTGATCGGGGCTGGTCAAAATCATCGGCACGGTCTTGAAATCCCTCCGGCGCGGCGCGGTGGCGAGCTGCGCCGTGAGCGCGGCGAGCGTCGCCGCGCCCTGCGGCTCCAGCGACGCGCCCGCCTCATCCGCATGGGCGGCCCGCGCGGCCACGCCGGCCAAGCCCGCCGCGCCGATCGACAACCCCACGCCCCGCAGCCAATTCCGGCGGTTGGAGCTAAGATCTTTTGCGCGCGGGGCGCGTCAAAAGGCTTGGGCCGTTTTTCCCCTTATATACGGCCATCTTTTAAAATGGCCCCACAAATCTCATGAAGCCGACCAAGCACGGTCCTACGGCAACAGCCTTGAAACAAACCGCGCCACGATTATCATTTCAGTTTTGTCAAAC
>JAJXWD010000058.1 GCA_021781835.1 Pseudomonadota bacterium
GCAGCCGCCGCGATGGCCCAGTCCGCGGCACCCGCCGCGATAGCCCAGTCCGCGGCACCCGCCGCGATGGCGCCGGCCGCGCCGGCCCATGTCATCACCCCCGTGCCCAGCCCCAGCCCGGCCGCCAATGAGCGCGTGGCGGTGACGCGCTATCCCGGCGCCTCATCCGGGCCGCGCGGGTTTATCTGGATCGAGGAAGGGCGACTCTCGGCCACGCCGATGCCGGGCATCACCACCGATGTCGATTATGACCTCGAGCTGCTCAAAGGCGTTGGGGTGACCACGCTCATCACCTTGACGGAAAAGGACTTTCCGCAAGACGTGCTGGCCCGCCACGGGCTGAAGAACGTGCATCTGCCGATTGCCGACCGCAAGGCGCCGACCCCGGCCGAAATGGACATGCTGGTGGTGCGCATGCGCGAGCTGCTGGATGCCGGCAAGGTGCTGGCCGTGCACTGTCTGGCCGGGCTTGGCCGCACGGGCACGATTCTGGCCGCTTATCTGGTCAAGGAAAAAGGCCTCTCGGCGCAGGTGGCGCTCAACCAGATCCGCCGGTTCAACCGCCAGTTCGTGCAATCCGACGACCAGGAGGATTTTCTGGTGGAGTATGAGGTGCAGCAGGAACAGAACGTGCTGCGCAACCGCGCCTCGGATGTGGCGAAATCATGAAAAAAATAGTCGGGTTTATGCGCTTGCGGGGCAACGGTTTGCTCGAAATCAATTTTCGGCGCGCCGGTCTCTGTTAAATTTCGACCATAGGGCGAAATGAGCGCACTTTTAAGGAGTACCCGACGATGAATACATCTTCCGACCTGGACTCGGCGATTGCCAAGTCGATCTCGACAATCCCCGAATGCCTGGCGGCAGGGTATATCGATGTCGGGTCAGGGTTCCTGCTCGGTATCAAAACGGTTGATTCACACCCGCGCGAAGTGATCGATCTGGTGGCGGCCGCGACCTCGGATTTGTTCCAGGGCCCAAATGTCGCCACCGTCGAGGCGATCTGGAAGCGCGCGCGCGGCGTGGAGAGCAACCGTCATTATTTCCAGGAATATATCATCAATTCCGACAATGCGATCCATGTCTTCATGCGCGGCAAGAAGTACCAGGATTATGTGGCCGTGTTCGTGTGCCGCAACACCGCCAATATCGGCATGGTGCTGGCCAAGTCGCGCATGGCGATGCCGATGATCGAGAGCGCGGTTTAAAGACCGAGCCCCGGCGCCGGCCAGGATAAACCGCCCCTCCCGCCCGCCGGGAGGGGCGGTTTGGTTTCAGGCGATGCCCAGGCGGCGCAGAAAGCGCGCCACGCCGCCAGATGCCGGCTCGGCGATCACCTCATCGAACAGGCCGGTGGGGGTGGGGTTGATCTCGTAGAGCCGGCAGGCGCGGCCGTTTTCCCGCGCGGTCTCGACGAAGCCGGCGGCGGGATAGACAAGGCCAGACGTGCCGATGGCGCAGAAAATATCGGCGCTCAACAAGGCGCGCAGGCACAGATCCATGTTGTAGGGGACTTCGCCGAACCAGACGATGTCGGGGCGGAGCGTGCCGCCGGGGCGGGCGCAGGCCGGGCAGGGCGTGTGCGGATGCGCCGGGCCGGACCAGTCCAGCACGGTCTCGCAGGCGGTGCAGCGGAGCTTGCGCAGCTCGCCATGCATGTGCACCAGATGCTGGCTGCCCGCGCGCTCGTGCAGATCATCGACATTTTGGGTGATGAGCAGAAACTGGCCGCGCCGCGCCAAGAGCCAGGCGCGCTCGAGCGCGTCCAGGGCCAGATGGGCGGCGTTGGGCGCCACCTGGGGCAGCTGGGCGCGGCGCAGATTGTAGAAATGATGGACCAGCTCGGGGTTCCGCGCGAAGCCGCGCGGGGAGGCGACATCCTCGATATGGTGGCCTTCCCACAGCCCGCCGGCATCGCGGAAGGTGGAAATGCCCGATTCGGCGGAGATGCCGGCCCCGGTGAGGATGACGAGGTTTTGCGGCGCGTGGGTCATCGGGGCAGTTTAGCCCATGGCGCGGCAGGGTTGAAGCCGCGCTTCCGGGGCACGCCCGTTCGGGCTATGAGACCCCATGCCCGCACCAACCGCCACGCCGAAATTGAACACGCTGGAACTGGGACGCTTCATTGCCGCGACGGTGGTGGTGGCCACGCATATCATACCCGATGCCGACAACCTGGCCGCGCCGGGCGCGGCGCCGCTGCTCGGCGGCCACGGGGTGCCCGGCGAGCTGGGGGTGTGCTATTTTTTCGTGCTCAGCGGGTTTGTCATGGCCTGCACGCATCAGGGGGATTTTGGGCGGCTGGGCGGCGCGCTGCGCTTTTGGTGGCGCCGCGCCTGCCGGATCTATCCGCTCTATTGGCTGGCGCTGCTGATTCCGCTGCATTACCTCTACAGCATCATCACCACCCCCAAGGTGCTGGGCCTGTATCTGCTGGCCGCCTTTGCCGGCACGCCGCCCGCCGCCTTCACGCTGGCGCGCTTTCTGGATTTGTTTCTGCTCTCGCCCTTCGCCAACACACCCTGGGGCACCACCGAGCTGATTCCCCCAGCCTGGACATTGCGCTACGAGCTGGCCTTTTACCTGATGCTGGGCATGGCCATGCTGCCTTATATCGGCAAGCCGCTGCTGGCGGCGTGGGTGGCCCTGGTCTTTTGGCACTGGCTGCCCGTGGCGGTTTTGGCGTGGCTCCATGTGCCGCCGCCTTATCTGCTCAATCAGGCTTTCGCCGCGCTGCATGGCCGGGCCGACCGGTTTGGCACCCCGATGGAGTTTTTCTTCTTCACCGGCCTGGCGGCGGGGTGGGTGTTTGCCAAATACCCGCCCGGGCGGCTTTGGGGCGGCGCCCTGGCGCTGGCCGGGGCGGCCGGAATGGCCGGGCTGCTGCCTTACATCGATTACGGGATCACCCAGGCCTCGCCGATGCTCTCTCTGCTGGAGGGCGGGCTGCTCGCCTTGCTGATCTTGGGGCTGGGCGGGCTGGAGCGGGCCGGGGTCATCAGATTGGGCAAATGGGCCGCGATGGCCGGCATGGTCTCTTATCCGCTTTATGTGCTGCATTTTCCGGTGCTGACCATGTTCGATGTGCAGAAGCAGGCCTGGCATTGGGCGCTCTCGACCTTTCAGCTTTACGCCCTGGCCGTGGCCGCGCTGCTCGGCATATATGCCCTCGCCGCCCTGGCCACCTATCTCTTCGACCAGCCGGTACAACGCGGCTTGCGCCGATTTTCGCGGCTTGTGGGCGGGCGGCGGGCGGGGCATAGGCGGGGAGAGGCCGCCAGTGCCGGCCTGGAGAGCAGCGCGCCATGAGTTTTTTGAGCCTCATCACCCCTTGCTTCAATGAGGAGGCGAATGTCGACGAGCTGCATGCGCGCGTCAGCGCCGCCATGGCGGCGGTGCCCGACTGCACGTATGAGCATATCTTCATCGACAATGCCTCGACCGATGCAACGGTGGCGCGGCTGAAGGAGATCGCGGCGGCCGATCCGCGGGTGAAGATCATCGTCAATGCCCGCAATTTCGGCCATATACGCTCGCCCGCCCACGCGCTGCTGCAAACCACGGGCGAGGCCGTGATCAGTCTGGTGGCGGATTTGCAGGACCCGCCGGAGATGATCCCCGCGCTGGTGGCAAAATGGCGCGAAGGCTACAAGACCGTGCTGTGCGTGAAACGCTCCTCGGCCGAGACCCCGGCGATGTTTCTGCTTCGGCGCGCTTATTATGCGCTGGTCGAGCGGATGGCGGCCATCCGCACGGTGCAGAATTTCACCGGCTTTGGGCTTTATGACCGCGCCGTGGTCGAGGCCGTGCGACAGATGGACGATCCCTACCCGTTTTTTCGTGGCCAGATCGCCGAGATCGGGCTTTCGCTTTACAAAATTCCCTATGACCAGCCGGTGCGCACGCGCGGGCTGACCAAGAATAATTTCCATACGCTCTATGACATCGGCATGCTCGGCATCACCAACCTCTCCAAGGTGCCGCTCAGGCTGGTGACGGCGCTGGGGTTTGTCTCGGCGTGCCTGTCCTTTCTCATCGGGCTCGCGTATCTGCTCTATAAGCTGGTGTTTTGGGCGAGCTTCACGGTGGGCATCGCGCCGCTGGTGATCGGGCTGTTTTTTCTGGGCTCGGTGCAGCTGGTCTCGCTCGGGATCATTGGCGAGTATGTGGGCGCCATTCATACCCAGGTGATGAAGCGGCCGCTGGTGATCGAGAAAGAGCGGATCGGGTTTTGACCGGGCGGCTGCCGATGGGCTGGCGGCTCCCGGCGCTGGGGGCCTTGGGGCTGGCGCTGACGGCGGCGCTGCATGCGCTCTGGCTGCCGGGCTATTTGTGGCTCACCACCCTCTCGGATGGGCAGGCCAAGCGCCACCCGTTCGTGGATTTGCACGATATTTTGCTGGCCGGGCAATGCTGGCGGCACGGCGTGAACGTGTATGCGCCCAGCGCCTGCCTGGGGGGCGGGGTGTTTAATTATGCCCCTGCCCTGCTGCGCCTGGCCTGGCTGCCGATTGGCACCAGCGACACGCTGGCCGGCGGGCTGCTGTTTTGCGCCGCCTATTTTCTGGCGCTCAGGCTGCTGCCGGTGAGCCAGGGGCGGTTTTGGCCGCTGGCGGCGGGGTGTTTTTCCACTTCGGCGTTTTACGCGCTGGAACAGGCCAATTTGGATGTGCTGGTGTTCGCGCTCTGCCTGCTGGGCGTGTGGGCGCAACGCCGGAGCCTGCCGGTGCGGCTGGCGGGCTATGGGCTGTTTGCCGCCTGCGCGGCGGCGAAATTTTACCCCGCCGGCATTCTGGTGCTGGGCTTGCGCGAGCGCCGCGTGGTGCTGCTGGCGCTGGGCGGCGCCGGGCTGGTGGCGGGGCTGGTGGTTTTGGCCCCGCTTTGGCATGGCGTTGTGGCCGCGCTGGGGGCCATTCCCTCGGGCACGCCGTTTCGCGCCACCTTTGGGCGCATAGATCTGGCCCGCGGGATGGTGATGCTGGGCTGGCTGCCCGTGCCGCCGGGGCTGGGCCGGGCCGGCATGGCGGGCTTGGTCTCCTGGGCGATGGCCGCCGCCGCGCTGGGACTGGCCGCGCGCGGGCGGGCGGGCTGGGCGGCTTTGCTGGCCAGGCTGCCCGAGCCCGAGCGGCTTTTGCTGGTGGCGGCCGGGGCGGCCTATGGGCTGTGTTTTCTGGCCGCGCAAAATGTGGAATACCGGGAGCTGTTTTTGCTGCCCGCCCTGCCCGGCCTGTTGCGGCTGGGACATAAGGCGCTCGCGGGCGCCATTTTGCTGCTGCTGTGGGAGGCCGCGGGGCGCGACCTGATTGGCGGCATCACCCCTTATACCTACCATCCCGGCCCGGCGCTGACGGCTTTCTGGCTGGTGCGGGAGGGCGCCTCCTGGTGGGTGTTTACCGCCCTGGCGGGGCTGACCGGCGCCTTCGCGGCCCGCGAGACCATGAGGCTGCGGCGGGGATAAATTGACGCGGGGCACGGGAGTTCCTAATTTCTCTTCATAAAGCCTTGGAGCCTGTCCCATGCGTGCCTCGATCTTCGATAATCTCTTCGTGCTGGAAATGGCCAACAACCATTGGGGGCGGGTGGAGCGCGGGCTCAAGATCATCGCCGATTACGGCAAGGTGGTGCGCTATAATAATGTGCGCGCGGCCATGAAATTTCAGTTCCGCGATGTCGGCCGCTTCATCCACAAGGATTTCCGCCAGCGCACCGATATTCGCTATATCAAGAAAACCCTGGATACCGAGCTGAGCTGGGACGATTACCAGAAGATGACCCAGGCGGTGCGCAATGCCTCGATGATTTCGATGGCCACGCCCTTTGACGAGGTGAGCGTGGAAAAATGCGTGGAATTTGGCATTCAGATCATCAAGATCGCCTCTTCGGATATCAAGGACTGGTTTTTGATCGAGAAGATCGCCACCACGGGCAAGCCGGTGATCATCTCGACCGGGGGCTCATCCTTGCGCGATCTGGATGATATTGTCTCGTTCTTCGCCAAGCGCAACATCCCGCTCGCGATCAATCATTGCGTGTCCATCTACCCGTCCGAGGATTCGGAGCTGGAGATGAACCAGATTGATTTTCTGCGCGCGCGCTACCCCGAAAACGTGGTGGGATTTTCCAGCCACGAATATCGCGACTGGCATAATTCGATGCTGGTGGCCTATGCCAAGGGCGCGCGGACGTTTGAGCGCCATGTCGATATCGAGGCGGATGGCATTGCCGTTTCGCCCTATTGCTCGCTGCCCGAGCAGGTGGATGGCTGGTTCAAGGCTTTTCATAAGGCGCAGGAATTGTGCGGCGGCTCGGCGGCGGCCAAGCGCGTGCCGCCCGAGAAGGAGGTGCGCTATCTCGACGGGCTGGTGCGCGGGGTTTACGCCAGGCGCGACCTGCCGGCGGGGCATGTGCTCTCGGACGATGACGTGTATCTCGCGGTGCCGTTGCAAAAGGGCCAGATCTCGTGCCGGGAAATGATGAAGGGCGAGGCGCTGATCGGGGCCGTGGCCAAGGACGCGCCGGTGGCGTTTCGCAACATCGACAGCCCTTATGGGGCGGATTCGGCGCTGGCGCGGATGATCGACCAGCGCGGCATAGATGCCGAGGCGCCGAGCGAGGCCGCGCGGACCGCGCCGCGCCTGGTTTGACCATGCGGGTTGCCGATTATATCGCCGCGCGGGTGGCGGCGGCGGGGGTTACGCATTTCTTTACCGTAACGGGCGGCGGGGCGATGCATTTGAACGATGCGTTTTCGCGCAACCCCGACCTTACCGGCGTGTGCCTGCACCACGAGCAGGCCTGCGCCATGGCGGCCGAGAGCTATTGCCGGCTGAGCGGACGGCTGGCGCTGCTCAATGTCACCACCGGGCCGGGGGGATTGAACGCGCTGAACGGCGTGCATGGCGCCTGGACCGATTCGATTGGTATGCTGATCATATCGGGGCAGGTGAAGCAGGAGACCATGGCCTCGAGCCATGAGCCGGGGCTGCGCCAGCTGGGCGACCAGGAGGCCGACATCGTGGCGCTGGTTCGCCCACTTACCAAATATGCCGTGGTGCTGCGCGACAAGCAGGACACGCGTTATGTGGTGGAGAAGGCGCTGCATCTGGCCATGCATGGCCGGCCGGGGCCGGTGTGGATCGATGTGCCGATGGATGTGCAGGGCGCGCAGATTGACCCGGACAGCTTGCCGGGCTTTGAGCCCGAGGACGAGGCGCTGCCCTTTGACGCGGCGGCGGTGGCGGCGGTTTTGCGCGCCGCCAGACGCCCGGTGATCATGCCCGGCACAGGCGTGCGGATTTCCGGGGCTTATGCTGATTTCTTGAAGCTTTGCGACCTCACCCGGTTTCCGGTGGCGACCGCCTTTAACGCCCATGACGTGCTGCCCGATGACCACCCCGCCTATGTGGGACGGCCGGGAACGGTGGGCGACCGGGCGGGCAATTTCGCCGTGCAGAACGCCGATGTGGTGCTGATTTTGGGCTGCCGGCTGAATATCAGGCAGATTTCATATAATTGGGAGAATTTCGCGCCCCAGGCCACCAGGATCATGGTGGATATCGACGAGGCGGAATTGCGCAAGCCGACGCTGACCATCGAGATGCCGGTGCGGGCGGATTTGCGGGCGTTTCTGCCGGCACTGAACGAGGCGCTGGCGGGGTTTGCGCCCACCAACGCGCAGCTTGACTATCTGGCCTGGTGCCAGGAGCGGCGGCGGCGCTTTCCGGTGATGCAGCCGGCCTATGCGGACGATGCGCGCGGCGTGAACCCTTATATGTTCGCCGACAAATTATTCGACGCGCTGGATGACGACGCGGTGGTGGTGACCGCCAACGCCACCGCCTGCGTGACGACCTTTCAGGCGGCGAAGCTCAAGGCCGGGCAAAGGATGTTCTCGAACTCCGGCTCGGCCTCGATGGGCTATGACCTGCCCGCCGCCATCGGGGCGGCCTATGCGGCGCCAGGGCGCGCGGTTGTCTGCCTCGCGGGAGATGGCAGCTTCATGATGAACATGCAGGAGCTGCAAAGCATCATCGCGCAAAGGCTCAACATCAAGATCATGCTGCTCGACAATGCGGGCTATTCCTCGATCAAGCAGACCCAGCAGGCGTTTTTCGCCGACAACCAGTTTGGCTATGATGCCACCAACGGCGTCACCTTCCCCGATTTCGGCAAGGTGGCGGCGGCGTTTGGCTATGAGCCGGTGATGGTGGCCAGCCATGCCGAACTGCCCGGCGCGCTCGCGCGTGTGCTGGGCGCGCCGGGGCCGCAATTTTTATGGGTGAGGCTCGACCCGCAACAGGGCTTCGCGCCCAAATTATCTTCGCGCAGGCTCGAGGATGGGCGGATGGTGTCATCGCCGCTGCATGACATGGCGCCGTTTTTGCCGCGCGCGGAATTGGCCGAGAATATGTGGAAAGATGCCGATGCTTGACCGGTCGAGAGGGGTAAAGGCGGTTATTCTGGCGGGCGGGCGGGGCTCCAGGCTTTCTGAGGAGACCGACAGCAAGCCCAAGCCGATGGTCGAGATCGGCGGGCGGCCGATTTTATGGCATATCATGAAGATTTACGCGCTGCACGGCGTGACGGATTTCATCATCTGTCTTGGCTACAAGGGCGAGAAGATCAAGGATTATTTCTACAACTACAATCTTTATTCCGCTGACATCACGGTCGAGCTGCGCTCGGGCGTGAAGATCCACAGCACCCAGGCCGAGGATTGGCGGGTGACGCTGGTGGAGACGGGACAAGAAACCCAGACCGGCGGGCGGTTGCGGCGAATTCGGAAATATCTTGGCGATGACGAGCTGTTTTGCATGACCTATGGCGATGCGGTGGCCGATATCGACATTGCCGGAGAGATCGCGTTTCATCGCGCGCACGGCAAGCTTGCCACCGTGGCGGCGGTGCGGCCGATGGCGCGGTTTGGCGCGCTGCATCTCGAGGATGGGGCGGTGACGCGGTTTGAGGAAAAACCGCCGACGGAGGCCGGGCCGATCAGCGGCGGGTTTTTCGTGCTCAAGCCCGAGGCGCTGGATTTGATCGGGGATGACGCCACGCTGTGGGAAAAAGCGCCGATGGAAACGCTGGCCGCCCAGGGCGAATTGCGCGCCTGGCGGCATGACGGGTTTTGGCAGCCGATGGATACGCTGCGAGACCGGATCAATCTCGAGCAGCTGATTGAGCAGGGGCAGGCGCCCTGGATCAAATGGTGAGCCGGCTGCCAGCGCCCGCCTTTTGGCGGGCGAAGCGCGTGCTGGTGACCGGCCATACCGGGTTTAAAGGCGGCTGGCTGGCGCTGTGGCTGGCCCAACTGGGCGCCGAGGTGGCGGGCTATGCGCTGGCGCCCGATACGGTGCCGGATTTTTTTGGCCTGTGCGGGGTTGAGGGCGTTTTGCGCCACCAGATCGCCGATGTGCGCGCGCTGGACGGGCTGCGCCGGGCGGTCGGGGAATTTCGTCCGCACATCATTTTCCATCTGGCCGCGCAGCCGCTGGTGCGCGCCTCTTACGCACGGCCGCTGGAGACTTATGAAACCAACATCATGGGCACGGCGCATGTTTTATGCGCGGCCCATGAGGTGGAGAGCGTCGAGCGGGTGGTGATCGTCACCAGCGACAAGGTTTATGCGGAATCGGACGAGGCGCACGAGGAAGACGCGCCGCTGGGCGGCAAAGACCCTTACAGCGCCTCGAAAGCCTGCGCGGAGCTGGTGGCGGGCTCTTATCCGCTGCGGCCAGGGCTGGGGCTGGCATGCGTGCGGGCAGGCAATGTGATTGGCGGCGGCGACTGGGCGGCGGAGCGGCTGGTGCCGGATTTTTTCCGCGCCATGCTGGCGGGCCAGAGGCTGCAACTCCGCAACCCCCACGCCATCCGCCCGTGGCAGCATGTGCTCGACCCGCTCTGCGGCTATATGCTGGCGGCGGAAGCGGCCGAGACGGGCAAGAGCACCTGGAATTTCGGCCCCGCTGACACCGCCGCCGTGAGCGTGGGCGTGCTGGCCGAAAAGCTTTGCGCCCTGTGGGGCGCGGGCGCCGGGTATGATGTTGCCCCGCAAAACTCCGCCCCGCACGAGGCGCCGGTGCTGCGGCTTTCCTCGGCCAAGGCGCGGGCTGGGCTGGGCTGGGCGCCGCGCCTGGGGCTGGACGAGGCGCTTGGCGCAACCGCCCGCTGGTACCAGGCATTTGGCCAGGGCGCCGATATGAGGGCGTTTTCCACCGCGCAGATCGAGGCCTATTGCACCCATGACTGACGATGTGAAGCAGCTGCGCGCGGAGATTTTGCGCCTCTCGGCCCGCTATGCAGAGGCCGCCCATGGCGCGCGCGCCTTTGCCCCCCAAAGCTCGCCGGTGCCGGTTTCGGGCAAGGTGCTGGGGGCGGCGGAGATGGTCAATCTGGTCGATTCGGCGCTGGATTTCTGGCTGACCACCGGGCGCTTCAACGATGCGTTCGAGAAAGGGCTGGCCCACGCCACGGGAGCACGCTTCGCGCTCACCGCGAATTCCGGATCATCGGCCAATTTGCTGGCGGTTTCGGCGCTGACCAGCCCGCTGCTGAAAAAACGCGCGCTCCAGCCCGGCGATGAGGTGATTACCTGCGCGACCGGCTTTCCGACCACGGTGAACCCGATTTTGCAAAACGGGCTGGTGCCGGTGTTCGTCGATGTGTCTCTGCCGACCTATAATATCGACGCCGAGGCGATCGAGGCGGCGATCTCGCCCAGAACAAAAGCCATTGTCATTGCCCATACGCTTGGCAACCCGTTTGAGCTGGACAAGATCGCCGCGCTGGCCAAGGCGCATGATCTGTTTCTCATCGAGGATTGCTGCGACGCGCTGGGGGCGCGCTACCAGGGCAAGAAGGTGGGCACGTTTGGCGATATCGGCACGCTGAGTTTTTATCCGGCCCACCATATCACCACCGGCGAGGGCGGCGCGGTGTTTACCAGCCAGAGCGTGCTCAAGCGCGCGCTCGAATCATTTCGCGACTGGGGGCGCGATTGCTGGTGCCCGCCGGGGCAGGACAATACCTGCAAGCAGCGCTTTGAGTGGCAGCTGGGCGGGCTGCCGGCGGGCTATGACCACAAATATATCTATGCGCATCTCGGCTATAATTTGAAGATGACCGACATGCAGGCGGCCATTGGCCTGGCGCAGCTCGACCGGCTGGATGAGTTCGTGGCCGCGCGCAATGAAAATTTCGCCGTGCTGCGCAAGGGGCTTGAGCCGTTCGAGGACCATCTGATTTTGCCAGAGGCGACCAAGGGCGCCGAGCCCTCCTGGTTCGGCTTGCCGCTCACCGTGCGGCCGGGATCGCCGGTCAGCCGCGAGAGGCTGGTTGCGCATCTCAACCGCGCGCGCATCGGCACGCGCTATTTGTTTGGCGGCAATCTCATTCACCAGCCTTATATGCGGGGGCGGAATTTCCGGGTGGCGGGGGCGACACCCAATGCCGATCTGGTGATGAACCAGACATTCTGGATCGGGGTTTATCCCGGCCTCACGGGCGCGCATCTCAGCTATATGCTGGCTGAGTTCGGGGCGTTTTTCAGCGCCCATGGGTAAGCACCCGGTTATCATCACCGGGGCCGGAGGCTGGCTGGGCCGGGCGGCGCTGGAGCTGGTGCTGAACAGCGGCGCCGAGGTGTATGCGTTTGGCGCCAGCGGACGGATTTATGAGGCGCGGAACGGGGCGCAAATCGCCATTCGCCCGCTGGGCGAACTGGCGGACCTTGGCGTGCGCGATGCGCTGGTGCTGCATATGGCGTTTCTCACCCGCGAGCATGCCGGGCGGATGCCCGAGGCCGATTACCGGGCCGCCAACCGCGCCATTTCGCACAGCGTGGCGGAGTATATTGGGCGTTACGGAGCGCGGGGGGTGTTTGTGCCGTCCTCGGGCGCGGCCCATGGGGCGGGGCCTTATGGCGAGGGTAAGCGCGAGGATGAGGAACGGTTTGGCGATCTTGGCCAGCGGCTGGCCATTCCCACCGTGTGCATGCGGGTGTTCAACCTCGCGGGGCCGTTCATCAACAAGCTCGAGTCATATGCGCTGGCCTGCATCATCCGCGATTTGCAGGCCGGCGGGCCGGTGCGGCTGCGCGCCAACCACCCGGTATGGCGCGGCTATGCGCATGTGGCCGATGTGCTCGCCATCGCGCTCGGGCTGCTGGCGGCGGGCGAATCGCCGACAGTGTTCGACAGCTGGGGCGAGCCGGTGGAACTCTCGGACTTGGCGGCGCGGGCAGCCAACGTGCTGGGCAGGCCGCTCACCATTGAGCGGCCCGCATGGCAAAATGGCGCCGCCGATGTGTATCTCGGCGACGCCACGCCGTATCTGGCCCATGCGGCCCGGCTTGGCCGGCAACCCGCCACGCTCGCGCGCCAGATTGCCGACACGGCCGATTATTTGGGCAGGTGCTTCTCGATATAAGGCGGCAGCCAGAAGCTCGCCACATGCACCTTGGGCGACCAATATTCGCCCGTGATGCCGGCGGCCTGGGCGCGCGCCGCGATCACCTCGACCGGCTGTTCGGTGAGCGAGGCATCCTTGCCGGCCCAGCCCAGCGTCATGTAACCGCCGACATAGGTGGGCACGGCGGCCACATAGGCGGTGACATGGGGGAAAAACTGCTTGCGGCGAAGCGAGGTTTCATAAAGCTCGTCGGCCTGCATGAAGGGCACGCCGCACTGGTTCACGATCAGGCCGGACGGCGTGAGGATGCGCGCGGCGTTCTGGTAGAACTCATCGGTGAACAGCACCTCGCCGACGCCGATCGGGTCGGTCGAGTCGACGATGATGACATCGAACGAGGCATCCGGGGCTTTTTTCACGTAGTCGATGCCATCGCCCACGATCACCTCGGCGCGCGGGTCGGTCCAGGCATTGCCTGAAATGCCGGGCAGAAATTCCTTGGACAGGCGGATCACCTCGCCGTCGATCTCGGCCATCACCGCGCGCTCGACGCCCTTGTGCATGAGCACATGGCGCAGCACGCCGCCATCGCCCGCGCCGATGATCAGCACGTTCTTGGCGTTGCCATGGGCCAGCAGCGGCACGTGGGTCAGCATCTCCTGATACACGAACTCATCGCGCTCGGTGATCTGCACCACGCCGTCGAGCGTCAGCACCATGCCGTGGCTGTCGGTCTCGAACACCGCGATGTCCTGGAAAGGGCTTTTCACGCGCGCCAGCTGGCGGGTGAAGCGGAAACGCTGGCCCCAGTCGGGATAAAGCGTCTCGTTGAACCAAGTGTCGGTCATAAGCGTGGTCTCCCGTAGCGTGGAACGCGAGGCCCAAGGGGCTTTGCCCCCTGGACCCCCACCAAGAGCCGTAAGGCCCTTGGAACCCATGAGGTGAAGGTTTGAAACGAGGCCTGCCAAAGCCTGTTCGCGGCTTGGAAGCAGGCCCCGTTTCAAACCTTGGAAAACTTTTGAGGTCCAGGGGCGGAGCCGCAGAAGGTTCCGAGGGTGCGGAGCACCATTGGAAAAGCGGCTGAGGGTCGGCCCCTGGCAGGGGGTCGAGGGGGACAGCGTCCCCCTCGACTTAGATCAATATTGGTTTGGATTGAGTCGACAGACGCAAGTTAAACCAATGAAATTGATCGTCAAAATATGACTGGAGCGGGTGCGCCATAACGCATCCCGCTCCAGACGATCACGCGATGAGGCCGCGCTTTTGCTCGTTCACCTGGATATGGGACGGCGTGAAGGC
>JAJXWD010000059.1 GCA_021781835.1 Pseudomonadota bacterium
CCAGCCAGACCTCGCCGCCACGCTCGAGGTGCTGCGCACCCAGGGCATCGCCGGTTTTTATGCCGGGCCGTTCGCCGCCAAGCTGGCCTTGGCCGCCACCGAGGCGGGCGGCGGCTTCACCACCGCCGATCTGGGCCGCGCCCTGCCCCATATCCTGCCCGCGCAAAGCCTGAGCCAGGATGGCGACCAGGTGGCCGCCCTGCCGCAAACCGCCTCGGGCGTCGAGGCGCTGCCCGCCTCCACCGGCTTCATCGCGGTTGACAAAAACGGCGTCACGGTCGCCTGCGCCACCTCGCTCAACAATCTGTTCGGCACCGGGCGCGTGGCGCCGGGCACGGGCATTTTGCTGGCCGCCTCGCCGGCGCATTTCCCCACCCCCGACCTCGCGGCCGAAATCGCCTATGCCGATGGCCGCTTCCGCGCCGCCACCACCGGCACCGGCCAGCAAGAGGCGCACGCCGCCGCCGCCGCCGGCATGCAGGCCGCGCTGACCGGCCAGCCCGCGCAGGTGCCCGCGCCCGGCCGCGCCAACATCGTTTCCTGCCCCCAGGGCGTGCCGGGCGGTGAGGCCAGCTGCACCGCCAGCGCCGACCCGCGCGGCCAGGGCCTGGCCATAGGCGGGCGCTGACCATGCTCAAAACCGGCATTGGCGGCGATGTCCCGGCCTTTCGGGTCATGGATGTCATCACCCGGGCCAATGAGCGCGCCGCCAGCCTGCCCCCCGGCGCGCCGGGGGTGATCCGGCTGGAATCGGGCCAGCCGAGCATCGGCCTGCCCGAGGGCGCCAAGGCGGCGGTCCAGGCCGCGCTGATGAGCGGCGACCCGCTGGGCTATACCGAGACGCTCGGCCGCCCGAGCCTGCGCGCCGCCATCGCCGCGCATATCCGCGCCTGGTACGGGGCCGATGTGGCGCCCTCGCGCATCATGGTCACGGTCGGCGGTTCGGGGGCGTTTCCGCTGGCCTTCCTGGCCGCCTTCACCACCGGCGACGAGGTGGCGCTGGCCTCGCCCTATTACCCGCCCTACCTCAACATCCTGGTGGCGCTCGGCCTCAAGCCCGTCATCCTGCCCTGCGGGCTGGAGACCGGCTTCCAGCCGACCATCGAGATGCTCGAGGCCTTGCCCCGCAAGCCCGAGGGGCTGATCATCGCCAACCCCGCCAACCCCACCGGCTCCATGATGAGCCGGGCCGAGGTCGAGCGCCTGGCGCTCTGGTGCCACGCCAACGGGGTGCGGCTGATCTCGGATGAGATTTACCACGGCCTCACTTATGGCAAGCCCATCTGCACGGCCAGCGCGCTCAGCCCCAGCGCCATCGTCATCAACTCCTTCTCCAAATATTTCGCCATGACCGGCTGGCGCATCGGCTGGATGGTGCTGCCCGAGGCGCTGGTGCGCCCGGCCGAGCGGTTGGCGCAAAATTTCTTCATCTCCGCGCCCTATATCTCGCAGGTCGCCGCCGAGGCCGCGCTAAGCTGCCATGCAGAGCTTGAAGCCCGCCGCCAGACCTACGAATCCGCCCGCGCCGTGATGCTGGATGGGCTGCACGCGGCGGGGTTCTCGCGCATTTCGCCCCCAGATGGCGCATTTTACGCCTATGCCGAGCTGCCCGCCGCCGCCCCCGACGCCATGGCGTATTGCGCCTGGCTGCTGGCCGAAAAAAACATCGCCGCCACGCCGGGGCTCGATTTCGACGCGGCGCGCGGCCAGCGTTTCGTGCGTTTCTCATACTGCCTGGCGCCTGACATGATCGCCGAGGCCATGGCCAGGCTCGCCCCCGGCGCCTGAGCGGGGCCGAATGAACCACCCCCGGGGCATTTGGGGGAAAGCCCGGTTGGCGGGGCTTCCCCTGGGGAAAAAGGTCGCCTATCACTTCGGGCCAATGTCCCATTCCGGGGCAATGACGAGGTACAAGAAAAATGAAGCTGCTGGTCGCTGTGAAGCGCGTTGTGGATTACAACGTCAAAGTCCGGGTGAAATCTGACAAAACGGCTGTTGAGACGGCTGGCGTGAAGATGTCGATGAACCCGTTCGATGAAATCGCCGTCGAGGAAGCGGTGCGCCTGAAGGAAAAGGGCGTGGCGTCGGAGATCGTGGTGGTGTCGGTTGGGCCGGCGCAGGCGCAGGAAACCATCCGCACGGCGCTGGCCATGGGGGCCGATCGGGGCGTGCTGGTCGAGACCGATCATGCGGTTGAGCCGCTGGGCGTTGCCAAGGCGCTGAAAGCCCTGGCCCTGCGGGAAGAGGCGCAGCTGGTCATTTTGGGCAAGCAGGCGATCGATGACGACATGAACGCCACCGGCCAGATGCTGGCCGCGCTGATGAACTGGCCCCAGGGCACTTATGCCTCCAAGATCGACATTGAGGGTGGCGTGGCCACCGTGGTGCGCGAGGTCGATGGCGGGCTCGAGACCGTGACCCTGGCGCTTCCTGGCGTCGTCACCGCCGATTTGCGCCTCAATGAGCCGCGCTATGCCTCGCTCCCCAACATCATGAAGGCGCGCAAGAAGCCGATCGATGTGGTCAAGGAAGCCGATCTTGGCGTTGATCTGGCGCCGCGCCTCACCACCATCCGGGTCGAGGAGCCCGCCACCCGCAAGGCCGGCATCAAGGTGGCCGATGTCGCCGCGCTCGTCGATAAACTGCGTAATGAAGCAAAGGTGATCTGAGCCATGACCGCTCTTGTCGTTCTTGATAGTGATGTGAATGGCGTGAAGCAGGCCGCGCGCTCGGCCGTGGCGGCCGCCGCCAAACTGGGCGTTGAGCTGCACGGGCTGGTGGTGGGGCATGGCGAAAACGTCGCCGCGGATGCCGCCGCCAAGATCCCGGGCCTGAGCAAGATTCTGGTCGCCGATCATCCGGGCTATGACCATGAGCTGGCCGAGCCGACCGCGGCGCTGCTGGTGGAGCTGGCGCCCGGCTACACCCATATTTTCCAGGCCGCCACCACCATGGGCAAAAATGTCATGCCCCGGCTGGCCGCGCTGCTCGATGTGCAGGTGGTTTCGGACATTTCCGGCATCATCGACGCCGACACCTTCGTGCGCCCGATCTATGCCGGCAACGCGCTGGCCACCGTGAAATCGGCGGACACCAAGAAGGTGATCTCGGTGCGCGCGACGGCGTTTGACGCCGTGCCCGCCGAGGGCGGCTCGGCGGCGATCGAGACACTGGCCATCCCGCCCCATCCGGTCGGCGCCAAATATGTCGGGTCCGAGCTGTCCAAGTCCGAGCGGCCGGAGCTGACCTCGGCGCGGGTCATCATCTCGGGCGGGCGCGGCATGCAGTCGGCCGAGAATTTCGCCAAGGTTCTGGAGCCGGTGGCCGACAAGCTGGGCGCCGCCGTCGGCGCGTCGCGCGCGGCGGTCGATTCGGGGTTCGCGCCCAATGATTTCCAGGTCGGCCAGACCGGCAAGATCGTGGCGCCCGAGCTTTATGTCGCGGTTGGCATCTCGGGGGCCATCCAGCATCTGGCCGGCATGAAGGACAGCAAGGTCATCGTCGCCATCAACAAGGACGAAGAGGCGCCGATCTTCCAGGTCGCCGATTACGGGCTGGTGGGTGATCTCTTCACCATCCTCCCCGAGCTCGAAAAAGCGCTCTGAGGCGCCGCACAAACAGGCCGGGCCGCGAGGTCCGGCCTGTTTCGTGCCTGTCAGCTTCACGGCGGGCATCGCGCGCCGGGCGGGCGCCAAGGTAAATGTCATAAAACGCCAATATGGCGCTTGACCGCGATCAAGGACCGCCCACGCGGCCTTGGTCAGAGTCGCGCCACCCAAACAGAGCGGGACCATCATCATGAGCATCCAAAATATCGGCGTTATCGGCGCGGGGCTGATGGGCAACGGCATTGCCCATGTGGCGCTGCTCTCGGGCTTCACGGTGACCCTGGTCGATCGTTTCGAGGCCGCGCTGCCCAAGGCGGTCGCCACCATGACCAAGAACATGGAGCGCCAGGTGGCCAAGGGGCAGCTGACCGAGGAGGCCAAGAGCGCGGCGCTGGCCCGCCTGTCCACCGCCACCGATTACCATGCCCTCAAGGGCGCCGGCATCATCATCGAAGCCGTGCCCGAGCGCATGGAGATCAAGGAAGAGATCTATAAGGAGCTGAAGGAGGTGGTGGGCGAAACCACCATTTTGGCCTCCAACACCTCCTCCATCTCCATCACCAAACTGGCCGCGCTCTCGGGCCAGCCGGCGCGCTTCATCGGCTTGCATTTCTTCAACCCCGTGCCGATGATGAAGCTGGTCGAGGTCATTCGTGGCCTCGCCACCTCGGATGAAACCTACGAGGCCGTGCGCGATCTGGCCGGCAAGCTCGGCAAAACCGCCGTCACCATCCACGATGCGCCGGGCTTCGCGGTCAACCGCATCCTCTGCCCCATGCTGAACGAGGCGGTCTTCACCCTCGCCGAGGGCGTGGCCACCGTCGCCGAAATCGATGCCGCCATGAAACTCGGCGCCGCCCACCCGATGGGCCCGCTGGAGCTGGCCGATTTCGTCGGGCTCGATACCCTGCACTCGATCATGCAGGTGCTGCACAAGGAGCTGGGCGAGGACAAATACCGCCCCGCCCCGCTGCTGGCCAAATATGTCGAGGCCGGCTGGTATGGCCGCAAATCGGGCAAGGGTTTCTACGATTATTCCACCACCCCGCCCACGCCGACGCGCTGAATCAAAAAGGCGCCCTGGGGGTCCAGAGCGCCTTTTTCAATCTTGGCCTCACCGGGCGGCGGGCATTACCCGGGGATCATCTCGATGCGGCCCTGGATCTGGCCGCCATCCTCGACCGCCAGGCGCTTGCAGCGCGCGGTGCCCAGCACCTGGCCGGCGCTGCGCACGGTCAGCAGCCGGCGTGTGGTCACGGTGCCGTCGATGGTGCCGGCGATATCGGCCTCATCCACCTCGACATCGCCCTTGAACAGCCCGCCCGGGGCCACCACCAGCTCGGCGAGGCCGGTAATCTGCCCGGCCTCGATGGTGCCTTCCACCACCAGCCGCTCGGCATCGGCGATGGTGCCGTTGATGGTGATGCCCTTGCCGATGGTCAGGGTGCGGCGGTCATCGGCCTCGCGCTGGGCGCCGGGCAACGGCTGGCGGCCGGGCACGGCGGTGGGCATGACAGGCAGGGACGGCGGCGCGAATGGCGAACGGGCCATGGGAGACTCCTTGAAACGGGCGGAAAGAGCGGCGCCGGGCAGCGGCATGGGCGGCGTGTCGGCCGTGGCGGGCTTGGGCGCGGGGGCCTCGGCCGGCGGCGGCGCGGCCGGCTCGGCGCCAGGGACAGGAGACACGGCTTTGCGTTTGGGAAACATGGTCACACTCCGGGCGGTTGCGGGCCGTCTTGCCGGGCGGCTCTAGCACGGGGCGCGGCCCCGCGAAACCCCGCGTTTGCGCCCTCTTCCCGGCTTTGCTACCCGTGCGCCATCTTGCAAGATCGGAGCCCCCCCATGCGCGCGACAAGTTTTGACATCACCGGCATCGGCAGCGCCATCGTCGATTATCTGCTGCAAACCGACGATGCCTTCCTTTCCCGCCATGACATGCCCAAAGGCGCCATGTCCCTCATCGATGCCGACACCGCGACCCGCCTCACCCAGGCCATGGCGGGCGGGGTTTCGGCATCCGGCGGCTCGGTGGCCAATAGCTGCGCGGTGGCCGCGGCGCTGGGCGCGCGGGTGGCGTTTCTGGGCAAGGTCGGGCACGATGAGCTGGGCGAGGTCTTCGCCCGCGAGATTCGCGGCCATGGCGTGCATTACGCCACGCCCCCGCTCCAGGCGCCCATCCCCACCGCGCGCTGCCTCATTCTCGTCACCCCCGATGGACAACGCACCATGAATACCTATCTGGGGGCAGGGGCCGAGTTCGCCCTGCATGATTTGGATGAAACCGTGATCGGGGCCTCTGCCGTGACCTATCTCGAAGGCTATCTGTTCGACCCGCCGGCCGCTCAAGGGGCGTTTCTCGAAGCCGCGCGCATGGCCAAGGCGGCGGGGCGCCAAACCGCGCTCTCCCTGTCCGACCCGTTCTGCGTCGATCGCCACCGCGACGGTTTTCGCCGTCTTATCGCCTCGGGCGTCGATATTTTGTTCGCCAACGAAGCCGAGGTGTGCGCCCTCTACCAGGCCAACGCCTTCACGGACGCCGCCGCCCAGGCCGCGCGCGATGTCCCATATGCCGTGCTCACCCAAAGCGAGCGGGGCAGCGTCATTTTCCATAATGGCGAGATGACCGAGATCGCCGCCCTTCCCACCGAGGTGCGAGACACCACCGGCGCGGGAGACGCCTATGCGGCCGGCTTCCTCACCGGCTTCACCAAGGGCGCCAGCCTGGCCGAGGCCGGGGCGCTCGGCGCCAAGGCCGCCGCGCTGGCCATTTCCCGCATTGGCGCGCGCCCCGCGCGCGCCGAGCTGCAAGCCCTGGCATGAGCCCGCTCAGCTACACGGTCGTCGGGCTGGCGGGGCTGTGGGCGGGGGCGCAAAACGCCATCGCCGGCGGCGGCTCGTTCGTCACCTTCCCCTCGCTGCTGTTCGCCGGGCTCGACCCGCGCGCCGCCAACATCACCTCCACCATCGCGCTGTTTCCCGGCCAGGTCACCACCGGCATCACCGGCCGCTCGATGGCCGAGGGCGCGGTCGGGCTGTCGTTTAAAACCCTGGTCGTGGTCAGCCTCATCGGCGGCGCGCTGGGCGGGCTGCTGCTGCTGGCCACGCCGGTCAGCATCTTCACCCATCTGGTGCCGTGGCTCATCATGTTCGCCACGCTGGTGTTCATCTGGGGCAATTTCTTCGCCAAGAAACGCGCCGAGGGCGCGCCGCCCCCGGTGGGCCGCAAAACCGCCGTGGTCCTGCAATTCCTCATCTCCATTTATGGTGGCTATTTTGGCGGCGGCATCGGCATTCTCATGCTGGCCGCCCTCACCGCCGCCGGCATGGCGGTGCGCGCGGCGGGCGCCACCAAAAACGTGCTCGGCGCGGTGATGAACTTCTCCGCCGTGCTGCTGTTTCTGGCCGAGAGCCGGGTGCCGTGGGGCATGGTGGCGGTGCTGGCCGTCACCGCCGTCATTGGCGGTCAGCTGGGCGTGGTTATTTTGCGCCGCGCGCCCATGACGCTGCTGCGCCTCATCGTCGCGGCCATTGGCACGCTGCTCACCATTGGCATGTTTCTGCGCGCCTGAAGCCGAACGGGCCGAGCAGGCCAGGGTTTGGCGGCGCGCCGGTGAAAAAGGCGGTGCCGGCATGGGCGCTGGGCGTGGCGGGCCCCTGCGCGGCCACGCGCAGGGCTTGGCGTGCCACCGGCATGGCCGGGTCATGCCAGGAAATATCGGGCCGGACGGAGAGAAACTCGGGCAGCAGAAACGTGTAATGGGTGCAGCCAAGCGCGATGGCGTCGATCTCCCCGCCGCCGGGCTGGGCAAAAAGCGGGGCGATGATCTCGGCCACCGTCACGCCCGCGCCGCTGAATTTGCGCTCGGCCAGCTCGGCCAGGGCGGGCGTGCCCAGCGAGAGCACCCGGCACCCCTGGGCAAATTCCGCGATCAGCCCCGAGAGGTAAGGCCGCCGCACGGTGGCCGCCGTGGCCAGCAGCCCGATGGTGCGGCTGCGCGAGGCCAGGGCCGCGGGCTTGATGGGCGGCACGCAGCCCACCACCGGCAGGCCGAGCCCGGCGCGCAGCGCGGGCAGGGCGATGGTGCTGGCCGTGTTGCACGCCACCACCACCGCGCGGGGCGCCAGCACCTCGACCGCGCGGGTGAGCAGCGCGACGATGTGGGGCAGCAAAACCTCGTCGGGTTTCTGGCCATAGGGAAAAAACCCGTTATCGGCCAGGTAGATCAGCGGCTCGCCGGGCGCCAGCTCGCGCAGCGCGCGCACCACGCCCAACCCCCCGATGCCCGAATCAAACACCAGCAGCGTCATGCCTCGTCGGGCCCCGCGAACTCGACATAACGGTGGACATGAATGGACATCAGCACCCCAAACCCCAGCATCACCGCCGTCAAGGCCGAGCCGCCATAGGAAATCAGCGGTATCGGCACCCCGCCGACCGGAATCAGCCCCATGACCATCGAGAGATTGACGAAGCAGTACAGGAAGAAGTTGGTCGAGATGCCCAGCGCCACCAGCCGCCCATAAACATGCGTGCAGCTCACCGCCGTATAGAGCGCCAGCCCGATAATGGCGAATAACAGCCCCAGCACGCCCAGGCTGCCAAAATAGCCGAACTCCTCGGCGATGATGGTGAACACGAAATCGGTCTGTTTTTCGGGCAGGAAGTTCAGCTGGTTTTGCGTGCCGTGCAGATAGCCCTGCCCCGTGAGCCCGCCCGAGCCCAGCGCGATCTGGCTTTGAATGATGTTATACCCCGCCCCCAGCGGGTCCGAGCCCGGGTTGAGAAAGGTGATGATGCGGGCTTTCTGGTAATCATGCAGATGGTGGTAGAGAATCGGCGCCGAGAGCGCGATCACCGCCACCACCAGCGCGAACCACCACCAGCGCACGCCCGCGCCCAGCAGCACCGTGGCGCCGATGGCTCCGGTAATCACCGCCGTGCCCAGATTGGGCTCTTTCAAAATCAGCGCCACGGGCACCAAAATCGCCGCGAGGGCGGGCAGCACGAACACCAGATTGCCGGTCTGCTCAGGGGTGGCGCGCTTGAAATAGGCCGCCAGCCCCATGGCCAGAAACAGCTTCATCAGCTCGGAAGGCTGGATCTCCATGCCCCCCACCGTGATCCAGCGTTTGGCGCCAAGCCCGGTATGGCCGAATTTCATCACCACCAGCAGCAGCAGCACGCCCACCGCGTAAGCCGGCCAGGAGGCTTTGGCGATGGTGCGGATATCGACCATGGCGATGCCGAGCGCCACGGCCAGCATGGCGACGAAGCGAATGATCTGGCCCTCGGCATAAGGCTCCGGGCTGCCGCCGGCGGCCGAGTAGAGCGCGGCATAGCCCACTCCGGCCAGCGCGCACACGCAGGCCACAAACAGCCAGTTCACGCGCATCAGCTTGCGCGCCAAGCCAAAGGAGTGGTCGCGCAGGCGCCGGCGCGGGCGGGCATGGTCGAGGCTCATAGGCTGGAACTCGGGGGCAGGGCCTGGGCGCCCGACTGGGCCGGGCCGGCGAGCGGCGCATCGCGCCCGGCGGGGTCGTTGACCAGGGCATAGGTCATCATGTCATGGGCGATGGGCGCCGCCGTCTGGGCGCCGTAATTGCCGTGCTCCACCACCACCGCCACGGCGTAGCGCGGATTGTCGAACGGCGCATAGGCCACGAACAGCGCGTTGGGGCGCTGTTCCCAGACCATGGTCATGTCGTTGAACCCCTGCTGCTTCTCGGCGGCGGTGTTGTCATGGGTTTGGGCGGTACCGGTCTTGCCGGCCATCTGCACGTTGGGCAGGGTCAGGCGCGCGCCGTAGCCGGTGCCGTTGGGGGTATTGACCACCTCGAACAGCCCCTGGCGGACAATGGCGAGGTGGCGGTCATCGACGCCCAGATCGGGCCAGTCATCGGGGCTTGAGCCATCCTGGAGCACGCCGCCCACCCGCCGGGCGATATGGGGCCCCACGGCGCGGCCGGTGGCGAGGCGCGCGATCATGGTGGCCAGCGCCAGCGGCGTGAGCTGGGTGTAGCCCTGGCCGATGCCCTGCACCACCGTGCTGCCCTCCACCCAATGAATTCCGTGCGCCGCCGCCCAGTCCAGCGTCGGCACCAGCCCGGTGGCGACATTGGGCATATCGGCCTGTAAATCCACCCCCAGCCCCATGGTGGTGGCCATGCCGGCGATGTTGTCGATACCCACCCGGAGCGCCACCTGATAGAAAAACACGTCGCAGCTCACCTGCAGCGCGGTGGTCACGGTAATCGAGCCGTGCGCGGTGTGGTTGTCGCACCAGAACACATGGTCGCCGAGCTTGAAAAACCCCGGGCAGGTGAGAATGGTGGTCTCATCGAGCACGCCCGCCTTCATGGCGGCCAGCGCCACGGTGGGCTTGAAGGTGGAGCCGGGCGCGAACAGGCCCGAGGTCGCCTTGTTCTGCAACGGGTGCTTGGGGTCGTTGATCCAGCCGTTCCAGACATCGGCGGGCACGCCCTTGTCGAACAGCGAGGGGTCGAAGGATGGTGAACTGGCCATGGCCAGCACCTCGCCGGTGGTGGCGTCGAGCATCACCACCGCCCCGGCCTCGTTGCCCAGCCCCTGCACGGCCAGCTGCTGCAGCCCGGCATCTATGGCCAGCGTCACCGTCTGGCCGGGCGTGCCGGCATCGTGGGCCACTTCGCGCACCACCTCGCCATGCACATTGGTCTCGGTCTGCACAAAGCCCGGCACGCCGCGCAGGCTCTCATCCTGGTAAGCCTCCACCCCCGTGCGCCCCACGCGCATGCCGGGCAGGGCCAGCACGGTGTCGTCCTTGGCCTCGCGCTGGCTGGGACGGGCCACATAACCCACCGCATGCGCCAGACCCGGCCCCAGCGGGTAGACCCGCGAGGCGCCCACCTCGACCAGCACACCCGGCAGGTTGGGGGTGTTGATCTCGATGGCCGCCATATCCGGCCAGTCCAGATAATCCTTGAGCAGCACCGGAATATAGCGCGGGCGGTTCTGCACATCCTGGGCAATGCGCGCCTGCTCCTCGGGCGGAACGCTGACGAGCTTGAAGAAATTTTCCAGCACCATTTGCGGCTCGGGCGCCATGGCCTGCATGAACAGCGCCCGCCAATGCTGCTGGTTGCCGGCCACGATGGTGCCGAACCGGTCGGTGATCAGCCCGCGCTCGGGCGCCACCAGCCGCTCCGATATGGAGTTTTGCTCCGCCAGCAGGGCGTATTTGGAATGCTGGGTGATCTGTAGATTATACAGCCTGGCGGCGATGCCGCCAAAAACCGCCGCCTGGCCGCCGCCGATCAGCAGGGCGCGGCGGGTAAAGGCCGAGCGTTCGCGGGCAATCTTGCGCATCAGCCCTGCTCCACCGCCGCCGGGCCGCGATGGGCGCGGATGAGCCCGGCCGCCAGCGCCGGGTAGAGCGCAATTGCCGCCCCCGCGGCCAGCGCGCTCGGCCAAACGGGCAGCAGCCTGGCGCACAGCAAAGACTGTCCGGCCCAGGCCAGGGCCATCGCCCCCAGCGCGAACCCGGCGAACACGGCCCAGATGACGCGGAATTTCATCGGCACCAGCTGGCGGCGCAGCGCGACGGTAAGCCACTCCAGCCCCAGCAGCAGCACCGCCCACAGGCCGGGCGGGGTATATTCGAGCAGGTCGAGCACCAGCCCGATGAGCGCGGTGAGCGCGGCGGGCAGCGAGGCCGGGCGGTAGATGGACCAGAAAAACACGCAGCCCACCGCCAGGGCCGGGCGCAGGCTGGCCTGGCCGGGCAGGCCGAACGGCAGCCCCAGCACCAGCAGCCCGGCCAGCAGCGTCACCGAGGGAAACATCCAGCGTGCGGCGAGATCAAGCCGGCGCCAGAGTGAGACCGGCCGGCGGGCGGAAGCGGGCAGCCGCACCAAACTCAATGTCTCCGGTGGTGGGCCTGAAGGGCGGTGGGGGCATGCCGGGCGGCGGGGGCCACATGCGGAATGGGGGTGAGCTCGGGCAGCGTCTCGGGGTAGGTGAACAGCCGCAGCAGCCGCAGGGCCGGCAGGTCGGCGAAGGGCAGCACCACGGGGTTGTTCTGGGAATCGTAATGCACCACCCCCACCGGCAGGCCGGGCGGAAACGCGCCGCCCTGGGCGCTGGTCAGCACCACATCGCCCTCATTGGGCGGGTTACCGGGAGACCAGTACAGCAGCTTGGGGTCATCGCCATTGGTGCCGGCCATCAGGGCGGGCGCGCCCGAGGCCCCCAGCGCCACCGGAATCCGGCTGTTGATGTCGGTGATCAGCAGCACGCGCGCGGCACGCGCCCCGGCCTCGATCACCCGCCCCGCCACGCCGCGCCCATCCATGGCCACCGCGCCCACCAGGCTGGGCGCGGTGCTGGCCGGGGTTGGCACCAGCACCAGCACAGAGCGCGAATAAACCCCGCCCGTATCGGCCACCACCTCGCCGGTCACGGCGGCGGGGGGGTTGGCGGGTGTGTAGTTCAGCGCGGCCTTGAGGGCGTTGTTCTGCGCCTCCAGCGCCAGCGCCACCGCCTGCCATTGGGCGAGCCGGGCGTTTTCGGCCCGCAGCGCGGCGTTTTCGGAAGACAGCATGAACAGATGCCCGACCGCGCTGGTCGAGCTGGCCAGCGCCTGCACGGGCGGGTCGGCCAGCGCGTAAACCGGCGCCATCAGATCATCGAAGCCGGTGTGCAGATGGCTGTCGAACGATTGGTCGGCGCGCCCGACCAGCACCACCCCCAGCGAGAGGGTGAGCATCACCGGGAAGGTGAGTTTCGAGAGGGCCTGGCGGAGCGGGATCGAGAGGCGGATCACCGAGTGTCTCTGGGTACGGGCTGAAGATGCGACCAGCCAATAGCGCCAAACGCCCCCCGCGCCCAGGGTAAAAGACTCGAATCCGGCCCGCGAAAGTTGATTTTTGCTATACCATTTTGTGAGGTTCGCGCGGAGCGCTTAGGCTTATCAAGTTCGCGCGGCGCGCCCTGGCTTAATTTAAGTTCGCGCGGAGCGCTCAGGGGCTCGCCGGGCGGGCGCCGAAAATCGCCGTGCCCACGCGCACATGGGTGGCGCCATGGCGTATGGCGGTCTCGAAATCCCCCGACATGCCCATCGAGCGCACGGTCAGCCCGTGCGCATCGGCCATCTCGCGCAGGCGGGTGAAATAAGGCGCCGGGTCGGCGCCCTCGGGGGGGATGCACATCAGCCCCTCGAGCCTCGCGCCAAAGCGCGCGCGCATGGCGCGGATGAAGCCCTCGGCCTCGGCCGTGGCCACGCCGGATTTTTGCGCCTCATCGCCGATATTGACCTGCACCAGCAGCGCCGGGCAGCGCCCCAGCGTATCGGCCGCGCGCTCTATGGCATCGGCCAGCGCCACCCGGTCGAGGCTGTCAATGGCGTCGGCGATCCGCACGGCCTCCTTCGCCTTGTTGGTCTGCAACCCGCCGATGATGTGCAGCCGCGCCCCCGCGCGCGGAAATTTCTCCGCCGCCTCCTGCACGCGGTTTTCGCCAAACACCGTCTGCCCGGCGGCCAGCGCGGCCTGCACGGCGTCTGGCGGGTGGGTCTTGCTCACCGCGATCAGGGTAATGTCCGCCGGCGCGCGCCCGCACGCGCGCGCGGCCAGGGCGATGCGGGCATGGACGGCTTCGAGATTCGCGCGGATGGCGTTAGGGTCGGTCATGGATTCAGCGTTAATCGCCTGGGCGCGCGCGGTAAAGCGCCGCCATGGCCTGCCGCCTTTGTGGTTTTTCACCGATCACGCCCGCGCCCCCGCGCCGCTGGCCGCCATCGCGCGTCTGCCGCGCGGCCTGGGTGGCGTGGTGCTGCGCCTTGAAGGCTACGCCGCGCCCGTGGCCTTGGGGCTGGCGGTGGCGCGCCTCTGCCGCGCGCGCGGCCTCGCCCTGGTGGCGGCCGATGCGCGCCTGAGCGCCCGGCTGGGGGTGGGCGTGCATTGGCGC
>JAJXWD010000060.1 GCA_021781835.1 Pseudomonadota bacterium
CCCCCGCCCCTGCCCCCCCCGCCGCCGCCCCAGCCCGTGACCCCGCCCGCCCCCAGCGCGCCGCCAGCACCGCCCGCCCCCAGCGCCGACCAGCTCGGGCTGTTTCGCCAATCCATGCGCGACGCCGTGCAGGCCGTGGCCAACCAGGTATATCCGGCGGCGGCCCAGATGGCCGGCCAGTCCGGCGCGGCCGAGGTGACGTTTACCTATGACAACGGACAGGTGACCGGCATCGCGCTTTCGCGCAGCAGCGGCTACCCGCTGCTCGACCAGGCGGCGTTGCAGGCCGCGCGCATCGCCCATTACCCGATGCCGCCCCAGGGATTTGCCGGGCGGGTTTACAGCGTGACGGTCGAGGTGATCTTCCGCGCCGCCGCCACCAGCGTGGATGGCGACTGATGCCAGGATGCTTTGGGGGGCGCTTTTTGAAAAAAGCGCCCCCCAAAGCCCCCCACGAAAACTTTTAACGGTTTTAACATGTTGGTTTTTTGGTGTTGTTGGTAAACAGCCGCGCAATCCAACGACCCGGAGCCGTGCCCATGAACCCCACCCTCGCGAAGCTGGCCGCCCTGGCCCTGATGCTGGCGCCCCTGCCCGCCGCCGCCCAGCCGCTTTACCATCTGGCCGCCGTGCTGCCGCTCAGCGGCGCCACCAAATGGGATTATCTCAAGCTCGATAAAACCACCGGGCAGCTGTTCATCTCGCATGGCGACGAGGAGCTGGTGGTGAACCCGGCCACCCGCCAGGTGGTGGGCAGGCTGGCCGGGCTGGACGGCAGCCATGGCGTGGCGTTTGACCCCGCCACCGGGAATGTCTGGGCCGACAGCGCCGGGAAAAGCGTGGCCATCGCCTTTGCCCCCCAAACCCTGGCGCCGCTGGCCAGCGTGCCCGTGCTCGATGACGCCGACGGCATGGCCTATGACCCCGCCAGCAAGACGATTTTTGTGAGCGGCGGCGATGGCCACGGGCTGACGCCGATCAACCCCGCCACGCGCACGGCCTACCCCACCATCGCGCTCGGCAGCTCGCCCGAGGCGTTTTTGCCCGATGGGCGGGGGAATTTATATGTGGCCATGGTGGAAGCCAATGAGGTGGCGCGGGTGGATACGCTGACCCGCCAGATAACCGCGCGCTGGCCGACCACCGGCTGCCTCGCCCCCACCGGGCTGGCGCTGGATGAGGCGGGACAACGGATTTTCGTCTCCTGCCGGGGCGGCACCATGGATGTGCTCGATGAACGGACGGGGCGGGTGATTGTGACGCTGCCGATCGGCATGGGCACCGATGGCGCGGCCTTCGACCCCGTGCGCCAGCGCGCCTTCTCGGCCAATGGCGCGGGCACGATCAGCGTCATCGACACGCGCCCGGCGACGCCCCGGCTGCTGGCCACGCTGAAAACCAAACCCGGCGCCCGCACGCTGGCCGTGGACCCGGCCAGCGGCGATTTGTACACCGTGACCGCCAAGGTGGCCGCCACCATTCCGCCCGCCACCCCGCACGGGCGGGCCCATTACCGCTTTGTGCCCGGCACGCTGGCGCTGTATGTTTACGCCCCCTCGCCCTGAGGGGCTTGACCCGGCTCATCGTCGCCGCCGCCCTGGGCGGCGTCGATCTCTTGCATGTTGTCGAGCAGCTTCATGAAATAATGCAGGGTGTGGCTCATGTCGGAGAGAGAGAAATCCTCCAGGGCCTGCTCGTAATAGGCGGCGATCTTGGGCTGGGCGCTGCCCGCCCAGACGGCGCGCCCGGCCGCCGTGATCTGCACGATGCGCGAACGGCGGTCGCGGGAATCGGGGACGATCTGGAGATGGCCCGCCGCCTCCATGCGCTTGAGCACACCCGAAAGATTTTGCCGGCTGACCATGAGGTAGCGGGCCAGCTCGTTCACCGCCATGCCCGGCGCCGCCTTGGCGCGCGATAACGCCCCCATCACCGCCCATTGCTGGGTGGTCAGGCCATCTGCGGCCACCGCGCGCGTGCCGGTTTTGTGCAACATGTTGGCGCATTGATAGAGCCGGAAGAAAATCCGGTTGGCCAGCTCAAGACGCGCGACCGAAGCCGGCGGAGAAACGGAAGACGGCATGAAGGCCCCGTGAAACACTGATCAACCCCTAAATGACCGAGATTTTGGGCCGCGCAAGCCCGACGCCGGCGCGGGCCGCGCGCGTTTGGCCGGGTGGGCGGAATGTGCGACAATATATTTACCAAAAAACACTTGCGTACCCGCCATCGTGACGTTAAATGCGTAAATATATTTACGCAAATACTGTCGCGGAGGAATTATGGCGAAGTTCACGGACAAGACCGTTCTGGTCACGGGCGGGGGCGGCGGCATTGGCGGGGCGGCCTGCCGGCTGTTTGGCGCCCAAGGCGCGCGGGTGGCGGTGTTTGACCGGAACCTGGCGGCCGCGGCGGCCGTGGCGGAAGATATTGCCGCCGCGGGCGGGGTGGCGCGGGCCTTTGGCGCCGATATTACCGACCGGGGCGCGGTGGATGCCGCGCTGGCCGCCGTGGAGGCCGGGCTGGGGCCGGTGGATGTGCTGGTGAACAATGCCGGGTGGGATGTGTTCAAGCCCTTTACCCAGACCATACCGGCGGAGTGGGAGCGGCTGATTGCCATTAACCTCACCGGCGCGCTGCACATGCACCATGCGGTGCTGCCGGGCATGGCGGCGCGCAAATATGGGCGGATTGTCAATGTCGCCTCGGATGCGGCGCGGGTGGGGTCTTCGGGCGAGGCGGTTTATGCGGCCTGCAAGGGCGGGCTGGTGGCGCTGACCAAGACGCTGGCGCGCGAACATGCGCGCCATAACATCACGCTCAATGTGGTCTGCCCCGGCCCGACCGACACCGCCCTGCTGGCCGGTGTGGCCGAGGGGGCGGCGAACCCTGAAAAACTGCTCGAGGCGTTCACGCGCGCCATTCCGCTCGGCCGGCTGGGCCAGCCGGGGGATGTGGCGAAGGCGATGCTGTTTCTGGGCTCCGACGATGCCGCCTTCATCACCGGGCAGGTGCTGAGCGTCTCGGGCGGGCTGACCATGGCGGGATGAGGAGAGACGAAATGTTTGAAGATATTCTCTATGAAATTCGTAACGGCGTGGCGTGGATCATCATCAACCGCCCCGACAAGATGAACGCTTTCCGGGGCACGACGTGCGATGAGATCATCCGCGCGATGAACCGGGCGGGGTATGACAAGGGCGTGGGCGCCATTGTGCTCACCGGCGCCGGGGACAAGGCGTTTTGCACGGGCGGCGACCAGTCGGCGCATGACGGCAATTACGATGGGCGCGGCACCATCGGGCTGCCGATGGAGGAGCTGCACACCGCCATACGCGATGTGCCCAAGCCCGTGATCGCGCGCGTGCAGGGCTATGCCATTGGCGGGGGCAATGTGCTGGCGACCATTTGCGACCTGACCATTTGCTCGGAAAAGGCGATTTTTGGCCAGGTGGGACCGAAGATGGGCTCGGTGGACCCGGGTTATGGCACGGCGTTTCTGGCCCGCGTGGTGGGCGAGAAAAAGGCCCGCGAGATTTGGTATATGTGCCGGCGCTATTCGGGGCGCGAGGCGGAGGCCATGGGGCTGGCCAATTTATGCGTGCCCCATGAGCAGCTCGACGCGGAAGTGCAGAAATGGGGCGAGGAGCTGTGCGAGCGCAGCCCGACCGCGCTGGCCATCGCCAAGCGCAGCTTCAACATGGACACCGCCCACCAGGCGGGCATTGCCGGGCTGGGCATGTATGCGCTGAAACTTTATTACGATACCGATGAATCGCGCGAGGGCGTGGCGGCGCTGAAAGAGAAGCGCAAGCCGGAATTCCGTAAGTTCGTGAAGTGAGCGCGGGCGCCATGAACCCCTATATCACGGAGGAATTGCAGGCGCTGGCCGACATGGCCAGGCGCTTTGCCGCCGAGCGCGTGGCGCCGGGATTTTTAGAGCGCGACCAGAGCCGCGTGCTGGAGCGCGATTTGATGCGCGAGATGGGCGGCATGGGGCTGATTGCGCCCGAGCTGCCCGAGGAATTTGGCGGGCTGGGCATGAGCCGGCTGGCGGCGGGCGTGATACATGAGGAAATCGCCAGGGCGGATCTGAGCATTTCCTATATCAACCTGCTGGCCTCGCTCAATGGCCAGATTTTGGCCGCTCATGGCGTGCCGGAAATCGTGGGGCCGTGGCTGCGCAAGCTGGTGGCGGGTGAGGTGCTGTTGGCCATTGCGCTGACCGAGCCACGGGGCGGCTCGGATGCCGCCAATTTGCGCCTGCGGGTGGAACGCGTGGGCGATGAGTATGTGCTGAATGGAGAGAAAACCTCGATTTCGGCGGCGGACCAGGCCGATGCGGCGGTGGTGTTTGGGCGCACGGGCAGCGTGGAGGCCGGCGCGCACGGCGTGAGCGCGCTGCTGGTGCCGATGGATTTGCCAGGCATCACCCGCTCGCGCTTTGACTGCCATGGGCAGCGCGCGATCGGGCGGGGCTCGATTTTTTTCGAGAATGTGCGCGTGCCGGTGGACCACCGTCTGGGCGCCGAGAACAAGGGCTTTGTGCAAGTGATGCAGGGGTTCGATTTCTCGCGCGCGCTGATCGGGTTGCAGGTGCTGGCGGTGGCGCGCGCGGCGCTCGATGAAACCTGGGCGTATGTGGCGGCGCGCGAGGCGTTTGGCAAACCGCTCTCGGCGTTTCAGGGGGTTTCGCATCCGCTGGCGGATTTTGACACGCAGGTGGAGGCCGCGCGGCTGCTGTGCTTGCAGACCTTGTGGCTGAAGGACCAGCATTTGCCCCACAGCGCCGAGGCCGCCATGTGCAAATGGTGGGGGCCGAAGCTGGCTTATGACGTGGTGCACCAGTGCCTGCTGTGTTTTGGCCATGGCGGCTATGACCGCGGGGTGATGGAGCAGCGTTTGCGCGATGTGCTGGGCTTTCAGATTGGTGATGGCACGGCGCAGATCATGAAGACGATCATTGCCCGCGCGCGCGCGGGGCGCGAGGCCGTGCCCGCGTAACGACGAACGATAAAAACGTCCACATGAGGAACATGCTCCATGAAGTTCGACGCCGTGCTGCTCGCGCCCCGGCGGGCCGAGATGGTCGCCAACGGGTTTTGGCGCGACCGCACCATAAATGACGCGCTCGATGAGTGCCTGCGCGCCTGCCCGGACAAGACCGCGCTTGCGGCCTACCGGGTGGAGGCGGGCGATGTGCGGCGCTTTACCTATGCCGAGATGGCGCGCATGGCGGACCGGATCGCGGTGGGGCTCGCGCGGCTTGGCATTGGCAGGAACGACGTGGTGGCCTGCCAGTTGCCGAACTGGTGGCAATTCACGCTGACCTATCTGGCCTGTTCGCGCCTTGGGGCGGTGATGAATCCGCTGATGCCTATTTTCCGCGAGCGCGAGCTGCGCTTCATGCTTGGCCATGCCGAGACGAAATTGCTGATCGTGCCGCGCATGTTTCGGAATTTCGACTTCGCGGCGATGGCGCGCGGGCTGCAGAACGAGGTGCCATCGCTCGCGCATGTGGTGGTGGTGGATGGTGAGGGGCAAGACAGTTTCGAGGCGCTGCTCTCGGGCCCGGAATGGGAAAAGACCACGGGCGCGCGGGAGGTTTTGCGCGCCACCCGGCCCACGGGCGATGACATAACGCAGCTGCTTTATACCTCGGGCACCACCGGGCAGCCCAAGGGCGTGATGCACAGCGCCAACACGATTGTCTCGAACATCGCCGCTTATGCCGGCAGGCTGGGGCTGGGCGAGGCGGATGTGGTGTTCATGGCCTCGCCCATGGCGCACCAGACGGGCTTTATGTACGGGCTGATGATGCCGGTGATGTTGCGGGCCAGCGCGGTTTTGCAAGATATATGGCAGGCGCCGCGGGCGGCGGAGATCATCCGCGCGGAGGCCGCGAGCTTTACCATGGCCTCGACGCCGTTTCTCACCGATCTCTCCCGGGTGGTGGCGGCGGAGGGGCGGGGCGTGCCGTCGCTGCGTGTGTTTCTGTGCGCCGGCGCGCCCATTCCCTCCAGCCTGGTGGCCGAGGCGCAAAACACGCTGGGGGCGACGATCATTTCCGCCTGGGGCATGACCGAAACCGGCGCGGTGACCACCACCTGCCTCGAGGATGACCCTGAGCGCGCCGTGACCACCGATGGCCGCCCGCTACCCGGCGTGGCGGTGAGGATCGCCGATGCCGAGGGGCATGAGCTGCCCGTGGACGAGCCGGGCCGGCTGCTGGTGCGGGCCTGCTCGAATTTTGGCGGGTATTTGAACACCCCCGATTTGAACGCCACCAATGCCGAGGGCTGGTTTGACACCGGCGATGTCGCGCGGGTGGATGGGCGGGGCTATATCCGCATTACCGGGCGCAGCAAGGATGTGATCATCCGGGGCGGCGAAAATATTCCGGTGGTGGAAATAGAATCGCTGCTCTATCTCCACCCCGCCATTTCGGCGGTGGCGGTGGTGGGCTACCCCGATGAGCGGCTGGGCGAGCGGGCCTGCGCGGTGGTGGTGCCCAGGGAGGGGCAGAGCCTGACGCTGGACGGGATTGTCGCGTTTCTCAAGGAGCAGCGTGTGGCGCCGCACTATATACCCGAGCGGCTGGAGCTGCTCGCCGCCATGCCGGCGACGCCTTCGGGTAAAATTCAGAAATTCAGGCTGCGCGAATTGTTGCGCCAGCATGGGGCGGGGGTGGCCCGTGGCTGAGGAAATTCTCATCGGGCGCCAGGGGCGGGTGGGGCTGATACGGCTTAACCGCCCGGCCCAGATGAACGCGCTCAATGAGGCGCTGATGGACGCGCTGGGCACGGCGCTGCTGGAGATGGATGGCGACGCGGGCATTGGCGCCCTGGTGGTGACCGGCAATGAGCGGGCCTTTGCGGCGGGGGCCGATATTGGCGAGATTGCCGGCTATTCCTGCGCGGATGTGGCGGAGGCGCAGTTTATCACCCGCAACTGGGAGACGATACGGCGCGTGCGCAAGCCGGTGATCGCGGCGGTGGGCGGGCTGGCGCTGGGCGGGGGCTGCGAGCTGGCGCTGGCCTGCGACATTGTGGTGGCGGCCGAGGACGCGAAATTCGGCCTGCCCGAGATCAAGCTGGCGCTGCTGCCGGGCGCGGGCGGCACGCAAAGGCTGGCGCGCGCGATCGGCAAGGCCAAGACGATGGATATGTGCCTCTCGGGGCGGCTGATGGGCGCCGGTGAGGCCGAGGCGGCGGGGCTGGTGGCGCGCGTGGTGGCGCCCGGCCTGCTGCGCGAGGAGGCCCTGGCGCTGGCGGGCAAAATCGCCGAATTCTCGGCCCCCGCGCTCATGGCGGTGAAGGAGGCGGTGAACCGCGCCTTCGAGACCAGCCTCTCGGAAGGCATATTGTTCGAGCGGCGCGCGCTTTATGCGCGCTTCGCCAGCCAGGATGCGCGGGAAGGGATGAACGCCTTTCTCGGCAAGCGCCAACCCCGTTTCACCCACCGCTGAGGAGCAGAGCCATGGCTTTGGATCATGAATCCTTCGAGATCTTGCTGGCCACCATCCAGCGTTTCATCCGCGAGCGGCTGGTGCCGGCGGAGAACCTGGTTGAGGAAACCGATGAGGTGCCCGATGAGATTGTCGCCGAGATGAAGGCGCTGGGGCTGTTCGGGCTCTCGATTCCCGAGGAATATGGCGGGATCGGGCTCTCAATGAGCCAGGAATGCCGGGTGGCGTTTGAGCTGGGGCGCACGGCGCTGGCCTTTCGCTCGGTGTTTGGCACCAATGTCGGCATTGGCTCGCAGGGCATTTTGATGGATGGCACGCCCGCGCAAAAGGCCGGGATTTTGCCCCGCGTGGCGAGCGGCGACCTGGTGATGTCGTTCGCGCTGACCGAGCCGGAGGCGGGCTCGGATGCCGCCGCGCTGAAAACCCGCGCCGAGCGCGATGGCGATGCGTATGTGCTGAACGGCACCAAGCGCTTCATTACCAACGCGCCGCGCGCCGGGGCGTTTACGCTGATGGCGCGCACGGGCAGACCGGGGGCGGGCGGGATTTCGGCGTTTATCGTGCCCGCCGACGCGCCCGGGCTGCGGCTGGGCAAGACGGACAGGAAAATGGGCCAGCGCGGCACCAAGACCTGCGACGTGATTTTGGAAAATGTGCGCGTGCCGGCGGGCAATATCATTGGCGGGGTGGCGGGCGAGGGATTTCGCACCGCGATGAAGGTGCTCGACCGCGGGCGGCTGCATATTTCGGCGGTTTCCTGCGGGATGGCGCGGCGGATTATCGAGGAGGCGAGCGCTTATGCCCGCGAGCGCCGGCAGTTTGGCAAGGCGATCGGGGAGTTTCAGCTGGTCCAGGCGATGCTGGCGGATTCGCAGGCCGAGATGCTGGCCGGCTGGGCGCTGGCCCAGCAGGTGAGCGCGCGGTTTGACCAGAAGCCGCCCCAGGTGAGCGACCCCGAGGTGAGCATGCAGGCCTCGTGCGCCAAGATGTTTTGCACCGAGATGGTGGGCCGGGTGGCCGACCGGGGCGTGCAGATTCATGGCGGGGCCGGGTATATCAATGACTACAAGGTCGAGCGGTTTTACCGCGATGTGCGGCTGCTGCGGCTCTATGAGGGCACCACGCAGATCCAGCAGATCATCATCGGCCGTGAAATGCTGCGCGCGCCATGACCATGGGCGGGCTCACCCTCTCTGTGCGCGGCGATGTGCTGGTGGCGGAGATCGACCATCCGCCGGTGAACGCGCTCTCGGCTTTGGTGCGGGCCAAGCTGGTGGAGATGCTGGCCAGGCTGGGCGCGGAGGAGCGCCTGCGCGGGGCGGTGATTACCGGCGCGGGGGGATGTTTCATCGGGGGGGCGGATATCGCGGAGTTTGACCGCCCGCCGGAGGCGCCGCTGCTGCCCGATGTGCTGGCGATGATCGAGGCTTGCCCGAAGCCGGTGGCGGCAGCGCTGCATGGCGCGGCGCTGGGCGGGGGGCTGGAGCTGGCGCTGGCCTGCGATGTGCGCGTGGCCGAACCGGGCACAAGGCTGGGCCTGCCCGAGGTGACGCTGGGGCTGATACCCGGCGCGGGCGGCACGCAGCGTTTGCCGCGTTTATGCGGGGTGAGCGCGGCGATGCGGCTGATTGGCACCGGCGAGCGGCTGGGCGCCGAGGCGGCGCGCGCCCTGGGGGTAGTGGATGAGGTGGCCGCCGACGCGGTGGGCGCCGCCATGGCCCGGCTGGGGGCCAAGCGGCGGGTAAGCGCCCTGGCCGTGCCGCCCGAGGCGCCCGACGAGATTTTGGCCGCCGAGGCCGCCGCGCTGAAGGCGGGCAAGGGCCGCCCGGCCGTGCGCGCCGCGCTGGCGGCGGTGCGAAACGCCGCCGCCCTGCCCTTTGCCGAGGGGCTGGCGGCCGAGCGGGCGGCCTTTTTGGCGCTGCGGGCCAGCCCCGAGGCGGCGGCGCTGCGCCATATGTTTTTCGCCGAGCGCGCCGCCCAGCGCCTGCCCGCCGCGTTGCGGGCCGCGCCCCGGCTGGTTGAGGAGGTGGCCATCATCGGCGCGGGGACCATGGGGCTGGGCATTGCCCAGGCCACGCTGGAGGCCGGGTTTGGGGTGGTGCTGTTCGATACGGACGCCGGGAAGCGGGCGCAGGCCGGGGAGACGCTGCGCGCCCGGCTGGCCGAGCGGGCGGCGGCGGGGCGGATTGCCCCTGCCCTGCTCTCGCCGCTGCGCCTGACGCTGGCGGCGGGCTGGGATGGGATTGCGCCGGCGGATCTGGTGATCGAGGCGGTGTTTGAGGATTTGGCGGTGAAGCGGGAGGTGTTTGGGCAGATTGATCTGCATGCCAAGCCCGGCGCGGTGCTGGCCACCAATACGTCTTACCTCGATATCGAGGCCATTGCCGCCGCCACCGCGCGCCCGCAGGACGTGCTGGGGCTGCATTTTTTCTCGCCCGCCAATGTGATGAAGCTGCTTGAGGTGGTGAACACGCCAAGCGCCGCGCCGGGGCTGGCCGCCACGGGCATGGCGTTTGGCAAGCGGCTGGGCAAGCACGCCGTGCTGTGCGGCAATGGCTTTGGGTTCCTCGGCAACCGTATTTACAACGCCTATCGCACGCAGTGCGAGTTCATGCTCGAGGATGGCGCGTGGCCCGAGGAGGTGGACGCGGCGCTGGAAGCCTTTGGGTTCGCCATGGGGCCGTTCACGGTCGCCGATCTCTCGGGGCTTGATATTGCCTGGCGGATGCGCACCAGCCAGGCCGCCACGCGCGATGCCCGGGTGCGCCATGTGCCGGTGCTCGAGGCGCTGTGCGAACAGGGCCGGCTGGGGCGCAAGACCGGCGCGGGCTATTACACTTATGCCAACGGCCAGCACAGCGCGGGGAGCGATGAGGTGGTGCGCGGGACGATTTTGGCCGCCTCGGCGGCGCGCGGCATTGTGCGCCGGACGCTGGAGCCCGCCGAGATTGTGCGCCGGGCGCTGGCGGCGATGGTGAACGAGGCCGCGCTGCTGCTGGCCGAGGGCGTGGCCGCGCGGGCGTCTGACATCGATGTGGTGCTGGTGCATGGCTATGGATTTCCGCGCTTTCGGGGCGGGCCGGTGCAGTGGGCGCGCACCCAGGACCGCGCGGCGCTCGCGCGCGATATCGACCTGATCGAGGCCGCCACCGGATTTGGCTTCCGGCGCGGCCCGCTCGACCTGCTGCTCACGGAGACCTTGCCATGACCGATGCGTTGATTTGCGACTATATCCGCACGCCTTTTGGCCGCCATGGCGGGGCGCTGGCCTTGGTGCGCGCCGATGATCTGGCCGCGTACCCGATCAGGGCCCTGCTCGCGCGCAACCCAGCGCTTGACCCTGGGCTGGTGGAGGAGGTGGTGCTGGGCTGCGCCAATCAGGCGGGCGAGGATAACCGCAATGTCGCGCGCATGAGCGCGCTGCTGGCCGGGCTGCCCGTTGGCGTGGCCGGCACCACGCTCAACCGGCTGTGCGGGTCGGGCATGGATGCGGTGGGCACGGCGGCGCGCGCGATCAGGCTGGGCGAGATGGGGCTGATGATTGCCGGCGGGGTGGAGAGCATGAGCCGCGCGCCCTTTGTGATGCCCAAGGCCGAGACCGCCTTTGGCCGCGAGAGCGCGATTTATGACACCACCATCGGGTGGCGGTTCATCAACCCCGCGATGCGCGCGGCCCATGGCACGGACTCGATGCCCGAGACGGCCGAAAACGTGGCGGCGGATTACCAGATTGCGCGCGCCGACCAGGATGCCTTCGCGCTGCGCAGCCAGACGCGCGCGCTGGCGGCGCGGGCGGCGGGGCATCTGGCCCGCGAAATTACCCCGGTGACGCTGGCGGGCAAAAAAGGCGCCATGGTGGTGGAGGCCGATGAGCACCCGCGCGCGACCACCGCCGAGACGCTGGCCGGGCTCAGGCCGATTATACGCGCGGGCGGCACGGTAACCGCGGGCAATGCCTCGGGCGTGAATGACGGGGCGGCGGCGCTGCTGCTGGCCGGCACCGAGACCGCCCGGCGCCTGGGGCTTACCCCCCGCGCGCGCGTGCTGGGCATGGCCAGTGCCGGCGTGGCGCCCCGGGTCATGGGCATTGGCCCCGTGCCCGCGACCGGGAAGCTGCTCGCCCGGCTGGGGGTGAGGCTTGGGGAGATCGACGTGATCGAGCTCAATGAGGCGTTTGCCGCCCAGGCGCTGGCGGTGACGCGGGGGCTGGGGCTTGCGGATGACGACCCGCGCGTGAACGCCTGGGGCGGGGCGATCGCGCTCGGGCATCCGCTGGGGGCGTCGGGGGCGCGGATTATCGGGACGGCGGTGAGCCGGCTGCACGCGCAAGGCGGGCGCCATGCGCTGTGCACGATGTGCGTGGGCGTTGGGCAGGGAATTTCAATTTTACTGGAACGTATTTGAGCCGGAACATTCTTTAGCCGATTGACGGCAAAGCAGGGCGGTATTGCGCCCATAATCAACAAGGAGGACGACCATGACGATGACATGCCCCGGCAGGGCCTGGCTGAAGGCGGCCGCGTTTGGCGCGCTGATGACCACGCTGTGCGCCACCAGCGCGCACGCGACGCGGCTGTGGGACCCTTATTTGCGCGGCGTGAACGAGGGCGTGCCCGCCGGCGCGCTGCCGCCGCCCGGCGTGTATGGGGTGCTGAATAATTACTGGGCCAGCTATTCTTATTTCGGCGGCAATGGCCGCAAGATTTCGAATACCGGGCTGTCGGCGCTGGTGGAGGTGCCGGTGGTGCTATGGGTGCCGGGCGTGCGCGTGCTGGGCGCCACCTATGCCGCGGGCATCGCCCAGCCGTTTGATTATAATGTCTCGCCGGATCTTTCGGGCAAGGCGGGGCCGGGGAACTGGGGCACGTTCAATACCGTGCTGATTCCGGGCCTGCTCTCGTGGCAGCTGCCCGATGCGCTGTTTGTGAAGGCGGGGCTGGAGTTTCAGGTGCCGGACGCCAGCTCGACCATGGCCACCACGCTCAATAATGGCGGCCTGCCCTCGGGTAACGGCTATGGGGTGGTGCAGCCCGATCTGGGGGTGAGCTATCTGGGCGGCGGCTGGAATGTGAGCGCGGAATTCCACCTCGATGTGCCGCTCTCCTCGGACCATTATAACGGCATCACCTACCGGTCGGGCACGCAGTTCTCGGCTGATTACACCATTGCCAAGACCATGGGGCCGTGGACGCTGGGGCTGGGGCTGGCGCAGGAAAACCAGCTGAACGCCGATACCCGGAACGGCGCCAAGGTGGCCAACAGCGAGGTGACCAATTTCGGGATGGGGCCGCTGGTGGGCTACCAATTCTCGAATTTCGGCGTGCTGGCGGAGTGGAACCATAATCTGCACGCGCGCAACGATGTCGCGGGGGATATTTTCAATGTCCGCCTGACCACGCGGTTTTGACCGCCCCGGCCCGGGGCGCCGACCCCCGGGCCACCGCGCGCGCCGCCGCCCCCGCCCGCTTCGCCGGTGCCGGGGCGGCTTTGCCGCACATGTCCCTTCACCTTCGCGTAACCGGCCAGGCGCGGCGATTGAGGCCAGGCGCCGCCTGTGGCACGAGGGGCGAAAGATGGGTATGGCTTTGTGCGACGCGGTATGAACGGGGGTTTGCGATGTGGTGGCTGGCCATGAAACGACCTGATCTGCGGGGCACGGCCGCCCTGGCGGCGCTGGCGGCGTTGTTTGGTTGTACGGTTTATCATCCGTTGCCCTTGGGGGTTGGGGCGGCTTTTGATTTGGCGCCTGGGGGGGGGCGTTTGTT
>JAJXWD010000061.1 GCA_021781835.1 Pseudomonadota bacterium
CGTCGTTCTCTCACGAGGCGAAGTGGAAATGGATGCGCCGCGCTCGCAGCTCAGCCTGGAAAATCTGATGTTCCACATGGCCGGAGGCGGAGACCTGGAAGCCTTGAAGCACGAGCTGGGACGCTCCCACTAACGCCACTCGCCCATCCGAAAATGAAAGCGGCCAGCTCGCGATGAGCTGGCCGCTTCGTTTGAATGTGGAATGTCACCTTCAAGATGGATCGAAAATTTTTGACCGCCCCTTTTATAAAGGGGCGGTTTTTCGTGCCGCGTTCAGGCCGCGGCCCAGCAGTGCCGGGCGATGTCGCGCAGGGCCAGCGCGTCCGCCCAGCGGTCGGTCAGGTCCTCGCCCGTGGGGCCGGAGATGGCATAGGGCTGGGGGCCGAGCTCGCAGGTGAAGGCGAAACTGTCGGCCGCCCCGGCGCGCGCCTTCCAGCCGCGCATCAGGCTTGTCCACCAGGCGGAGAATTGCGCCACCCAGGGCTGATGCTGGGGAAAGGTGAGTTCCACCTGCACCTGCCCGGGAGCGGCGATGCGGCCATGCGCCGCCCAGGCCCGCGCGAGCAGGGCCTGCACCTGCGCCTCCATTTCGCCGGGCACGGGCGGGGCGGGAAATTCGCGCGCCACGACATAATGCGACAGATCGGCCAGCAGGCGCAGATCGGGCAGGGCCTCGAGCAGGTCGAGCATCAGCAGCATGTCGTTATTGAGCCGGCCGCGATGGGTTTCCAGATAGACCGGTATGTCCGAGCTTTCGGCCAGCCGGCACCAGCCCTCGACGATCCGCGCGGATTGCGCGAAGGCGCGCGGGCGCACATCGGCCTGGATGGTGATGTGATGGGCGCCGTAACGATGGGCGAGCTCCAGCGTCGGCTTCAACTCGTCGATGGCCGTGGGGAAGCACTGCGCCTCGGCGGTGAGGCCGTGCGCGGCGCGCAGGGCGGCCAGGGTTTTCACCTCCGTCTCGTCGGTGAAATGATGGGTGACGCCGTCAAACCCCGCCGCCGCCACCTTGGCGATGGCGGCGGCGGCGGGCAGGTCGCTGGTCTGGCCCTTGAGGCGTTCCATGCCCCAGAGCGATTGGATGATGAGAAGCTGCTGCATGATTATCTCCGGAGCAGTGATTTGAGGGGCACGGATGGATCGGCGAGCTGGGCCGCCATTGGCCGGGCGTGGCTGTTGATGAGCATTTCGGCCAGGCGGATGTCGCGGCCAAGCTCGACGGGGCCAAAGGCGGCGGCGCTGAGCAGGGTGGCGTCGGGGGCGCACTGGAAATGCAGCGTGGCGCCGCCCGCCAGCGGGCGCGCGATGGTCGGCGCGTCGGGCTCCGCCCAGCCCGCGACATACAGGCAGCGATCGAACTGGTCGGACCAGAACCAGGGGGCGGTGCGGAACGGCGCGGGCGCGCCCAGCATGGCGCGGGCGGCGGCCTCGCCTTGGTCCTGGGCGTTGCGCCAGCTTTCCAGCCGCACCAGCCGGCCGGGCGCCAGGGGATGGGGAAAGGCGCAGCAATCGCCGGCGGCGTAAATGTCGGGGTCGGCGGTGCGCAGGGTCTCATCGGTGATGATGCCGTTGCCGACCGCGAGCCCGGCCGCCTCGGCCAGCTGGGTGCGTGGAACGGCGCCGATGCCAGCCACCACCAGGTCGGCAAGGATGACCTCGCCGCCCGCCAGTTCCAGCGCGCCGGGGGAGACCTGGCTGATCGCCGCGCCGGTGCGCAAGGTGATGCCCGCCGCCTCATGCCGCGCGGCGACCTCGGCCGCCACCGCGCGGGGCACGCCGCGGGTGAGCAGGCGCGGCCCGGCTTCGATGATGGTGACCTCCGCGCCGCGTTGGCGCGCGGCGGCGGCCAGCTCCAGCCCGATGACCCCGCCGCCCACCAGCACAACCCGGCGGCCCGGCAACAGGCGCGCGCGCAGGGCCAGCGCGTCTTCGTAGGTGCGCAGATAGGCCACGCCGTCGCCATCCAGCCGCCGCGGCGCGGCGCCCGTGGCCAGCAGCAGCTTGGCGTAGGGCAGCCAGGTGCCATCGGTGAGGTACAGGCGCTTGCCGGCGCGCTCGATCCGCGTGACGCTCACGGCGGGGCGGAACGTGATGGCGGCCAGCTGCGCGGGGGTCAGGAGGGCCTCGGGCGGGGGCGTCTCCCCGGCCAGCAGCACGGATTTGGAGAGCGGCGGCCGGTCATAGGGGGGGTGAGCCTCGGCGCCGAGGAGCGTGACACGCTCACCCGCGCCCGCCAGCAGCGCGGCGGCGGCGGCGCCGGCCTTGCCCGCGCCGATGATGACGAAGCCGCTCATCAGGACACCGTGACGCTCACGCGCCCATTGGCGAGCGTGACCGGGTAGGTGCGCAGATTGACACAGACCGGCGCGCCCTTGGCCTGGCCGGTGCGGTAATCGAACCGGCCATTATGCTTGGGACATTCGATGATGTGATCCATCACCAGCCCGCCGGAAAGCGGCACGTTTTCATGGGTGCACATGCCGTCGGTGACGTAGAATTTGTCATCGGGCGAGCGGAACACGGCGAAGCTGAGGCCGTCCTGGTCGACGCGGATGACATCTTCCAGCTCGACATCGTCGCAGGCGCACAGATCGAGGATTTTGGTCATGGCGGATACTCCTGGTTATTGATTGTTGGTGGGCGTGGGTCAGGCGGCTTTGGCCTGGGGGGCCGGCACGGCGCGGGGCACGAAATGATGCGGGTCGCGGGACTGGCGGATGAGCGCGGGGATGATCTCGCGGTAGGCCGCCCAGGTGCTGGGATAGACCGGCGCGCAATCATGCTTCATGGCCGCATGCAGCTTGGGCAGGGCATGGTAGGGCACCATGGGAAACATGTGGTGTTCCACGTGGTAGTTCATGTTCCAATAGAGGAAGCGGAAGACCGGATTCATGTAGACGGTGCGGCAATTCAGGCGGTGGTCGGTCACGTCCTCGGCCAGGCCCGCATGCTGGGTGAGGCCGAACACCAGCGAGAGCCAGGCGCCGTAAAAGGTTGGCAGGCCGATGAGCATGGCGGGCAGCAGGGAATGCCACGCGGCGCAGGTGCCGATGAGCGCCGTGAACAGGGCCAGCCACAGGCGCGCGGTGGCATAAACCTTGGGCCATTCCGTGGTCGGGATGAAACTGGTCTCCTCGGCGGTGAGCCGCCCGGTGGCGTGCAGGAACAGGCGCCGGATGGTCTTGAGCCCCGAGGGAATGGCGAACAGGCTCAGCAGCAGGTGGAAAAAGCTGGGCGGGCGCGGCGAGGCGATTTCGGGGTCGCGGCCGACGATCAGCGTGTCGGTATGGTGGCGGGCATGGCTCCAGCGCCAGACGGTGGGTTCGCGCAGGAGCATGAAACAGGCGATCTGATAGACGGCATCGTTCATCCAGCGCGTGCGGAAGGCGGTGCCGTGGCTGGTCTCGTGCCAGCGTGAATCGGAGGCTGAGCCGTAAAGCACGCCATAGGCCGCAAACGGCAGAGCCGCCCACCAGCTGCCCCACAGCGCCACCCCGGCCGCGCCGCTGGCGAGCAGGGCGCCGAACCAGATCAGCGTGTCGCGGATGGCGGGCGCGTCTTCACGCCGCATGAGGGTTTTCATCAGCGCGCGCGGGAGGGGGGTGGCGTACCATTGGGCCGAGGCCAGCCCGTTTTGCGCGGCGGCGAAGCCGTCGGCCCCGGTGAGGCGATAGTCGCGATTGAGAGGTTTGGACATGTTGGGTCCTCCGGTGAGGGGCCGGTTGAGTGTCTGGGTTGTGGGGAAGTTTTGTGGAATTTCCACGATAATATCTTGCACATCGCGCGCGGGCGGGGCAAGAATATTGATGGTTTTTCTATCAAATACATCCTTGGACTTTAGGGGTTTATGATAGAATCTATCATCCGGAGGGACGATGGCGCGGGTGACGATCAAGGATGTCGCGCGGTGCGCGGGCGTTGGGGTGGCGACGGTGGACCGCGTGCTCAACAGCCGCGCGGCGGTGGCGCCGGAGACGGCGGCGCGGGTGCTGGCGGCGGCCGAGGCGCTGGGGTTTCATGCCGTCAGGCTGCTGCGCGCCCGGTTGGAGACGGCACCGCTGACGCTGGGCTTTGTGCTGCAAAGCCGGCATGACGCGTTTTACGCCGCGCTGGGCGGCGGGCTGGCGGCGGCGGCCCAGGCGCGCCACATCCGCGCCGTGGTCGAGCATGTGGAGGATTTGACGCCCGGGCACATCGCCGCCCGGCTGCGGACGCTGAAGACGCGCGCGCGGGCGGTGGGGCTGGTGGCGGCCGAGCATCCGCTGATCAGCGCGGCGGTCGAGGAGATGCAGGCGGCGGGTGTGCCGGTTTTCTGCCTGCTGTCTGATCTCTCAACGCCCGCGCGGGCGGGGTTTATTGGGGTTGATCCGCGCCGGCGCGGCCGCACGGCGGGCTGGGCGGTCAGCCGTTTGGCCGCGCAGCCCGGGCCGGTGGGGATTATGCTGGGCAGCCCGCGCTATCTCGAGCATGAAATGTGCGAGATCAGCTTTCGCAGCTATTTGCGCGAGCATGCACCGGCGTTTCGTGTGCTCGAGCCGCTGATCAACATGGAAGACGCGCATCTGGCCCGTGAGGGCGTGGCGGCGATGCTGCGCCGGCATCCCGATCTGGCGGCGATTTACGCGACCTGCGGCGGCGTGAGCGGGATCATGGAGGCGCTGCGCGAGCATCCGCGCGGGCGCGATATTGTCGCCGTGTGCAATGAGCTGGTGCCCGCGCACCGGCAGGGCTTGATCGATGGCACGCTGGATGTGGTTCTGGATACGCCGCTCGACATGCTGACGGCCCGGGCCGTGGACGCCATGGCCGCCGCCGTGGCAGGCGAGATGTATGAAAGCCGGATCGTGCTGCCTTTTGTTCTCTATGGCGCGGAGATGGTGTGAGGGCTGGTGCCGCCCTGCCGGGGGCTGCTCAGGCCTGGGCGGCATAAAGGCTGAGCTGCTGGCGCAACAGGGCCAACAGCTTGTCGCGCGCCTGGTCTCTTGAGTCGCGCAGCCATACGGCGGCCAGCGGCAGGCGGCGCAAGGTGCCGCTTGCCACCTTGAGGGGCACGTAGCGCACGCCGGTCACGGCCATGCGCGCTGTCCAGCGCGGCACGATGGCGACGCCGATCTGGGCCGCCACCAGATTGACGATGGTTTGCTTCTCCTCGGCCAGTTGCGCGACATGGGCCTGCAACCCGGCCTCGGCGAAGAGTTTCATGGTCAGGTCATGGCTGTGTGGGCGCGAGCGGCGGTCGGGCACGATGAGCGGCTGGTTGGCCAGATCCTCGACCGAGATGGCGGGACGGGTGGCGAGCTCATGTCCCTCGGGCACGGCGACCACCGCGGTCTCGTGGAACAGGAACATGAAGTCGAGCGCCTTGTCGGCGAGTTCGGGCGGGCGGACGAGGGCGAGGTCGAGGCTGCCCGAGAGCAGGCGGGGCAGCAGGCGCACGGTTTTGTCTTCGACCAGCTGGACCGAGATTTCCGGGTGCGCGGCCCGGAAATCCTGCAAGAGCAGCGGCACCAGCCCGGCGGAGGCGCTGTCTATGGCGCCCAGCCGCAAGAGGGTGGATTGCGGGCGCTGGCGGCCGCGGAAATATTTGCGGATGCGCTCGGCCTCGGCCAGCAGCGCCCGGGCATCGTCGAGCAGCACGGCGCCATCGGCGGTGAGCGTGACGCTGCGGGTGGTGCGCGCCAGCAGGCGGGTGCCCAGATCCTCCTCGAGCAGGCGGATGTTGCGCCCGAGCGCCGAGGGCAGCATGCCCAGACGCTGGGCCGCATTGCCGAAATGCAGCTCCTCGGCCACCGCGATGAAGCACCGAAGCTGATGCAGTTCCATGATTCTGGCGCCTCCTGATTATCTCATTTTTTTGTATAATACTCCGCTGTTTATGGCGCCAGCACCCTGCCGCTAGGTTTTGGGCCAAGGGAAAGCGCCGCTGCCGGCGCTGCTGAAACCAGGAGACCCGTACATGGGGGATGCTTCATCCGTCGCGCTCATGACCGATGTCATGAGCAAATTCACCGCCTATATCGGCAAGCGCCTGCCGACCGATGTCAAGGCCAAGCTGGCCGAGCTGCGGGCGCGCGAAACCAACGACATGGCCAATGTGATTTATGATTCGATGGCCGAGAACCAGGAGGCGGCCGACCGGCTGAACCGGCCGAGCTGCCAGGATACCGGCGTCATTCAGTATTTCGTCACGGCGGGGGCGAAATTTCCGCTGCTTGGCGAACTCGAGGAGATTTTGCGCGCGGCGACGCTGGGCGCGACCAGGCTGGGGCCGCTGCGCCATAACGCGGTCGAGGCGTTTGACGAGAAAAACACCAGCACCAATACGGGCTCGCGGATTCCTTGGCTGGATTGGGAGATCGTGCCCGACGATGATGGCGTGACCATCGAGGTTTACATGGCAGGCGGCGGCTGCACGCTGCCGGGCGCCTCGACCGTGCTGATGCCCGGGCAGGGCTATGAGGGCGTGGTCGATTTCGTGTTCGATGTCATCACCTCGCGCGGGGTCAATGCCTGCCCGCCGCTGCTGGTGGGCGTGGGGGTCTCGACGGCCGCCGAAACCGCCGCCCGGCTCTCGAAAAAAGCGATCCTGCGCCCGATCGGCAGCCACCACGCCAACCCCAGGGCCGCCAAGATGGAAACGCTGCTCGAGGAGGGGCTGAATGAGCTGGGCATTGGGCCGCAGGGCCTGACCGGCAGCAGCAGCGTGATGGGCGTGAACATCGAATCCTCCGCCCGCCACCCCTCGACGATCGGCGTTGCCGTCTCCACTGGCTGCTGGGCGCACCGGCGCGGCCGCATCCGCTTCGAGGCTGATCTTTCCTATGAAATTCTCTCCCATGACGGAGTTGTCCTGTGAAAAAACTGCTCACAACCCCCATAAGCGATGAGGATCTGGCCGATCTCGAGGTTGGGGACGTGGTGTACCTGACCGGCCGGCTGGTGACGTGCCGCGATGTCGCGCACCGGCGGCTGATCGAGCAGGGGCGGCCGCTGCCGGTCGATCTCAAGGGCGGCGCGATTTTTCATGCTGGCCCCATCGTCCGCCAGGATGAGGCGGGCGGGTTCGAGATGGTCTCGATCGGCCCGACCACCAGCATGCGCATGGAGACGTTCGAGAAGCAGTTCATCAAGGAAACCGGCGTCAAGCTGGTGATCGGCAAGGGCGGCATGGGGCCTGAGACCGCCGCGGGCTGCGCCGAGCACAAGGCCGTGCATGCGGTGTTTCCCGGCGGCTGCGCGGTGCTGGCGGCCACCAAGGTGGAGCGGATAGAAGGCGCGGAATGGCGCGATCTGGGCATGCCCGAGACCATGTGGATCAACAAGGTCAACGCCTTCGGGCCGCTGATCATTTCCATCGACACCAAGGGCAATAATTTGTTCGAGCGCAACAAGGCCCGGTTCAATGAGCGGCGCAAGCCGGTGGCCGAGAAGATCAAGGCCCAGGTTGGGTTTATCAGCTAAACCAATGAAATTGATCGTTAAAATATGACTAGAGCGGGGGCGTCATACCGCATCCCGCTCTAGTCACCGGGCGGGGGACGCGCTGGCTGGCCCCCGCCACCTGATTATGCCATTTTTTTGTATAAACTTGAGCGGATTAATAGAGGGCCCATCAAGGGTTACTCTGCCTGCAATACCAAGGCGCTGTGCGCCAGACAAAGCCTGACAAGAGGAGAGGTCCAATGACAACCGAAATCGAAACCCGCACCTTGCGGCGCATAAGCTGGCGCATCGTGCCGTTCATCATGCTGCTATATTTCATCGCCTTCATCGACCGGGTGAATGTCGGCTTCGCGTCGCTGACCATGAACAAGGATCTGGGCTTCACGGCCTCGATTTTGGGGTTTGGCTCGGGGCTGTTCTTTTTGGGGTATTTCCTGTTCGAGGTGCCGTCCAACCTGATTCTCGAGAAGGTTGGGGCGCGGGTGTGGATCGCGCGCGTCATGCTCACCTGGGGCGTGCTGGCCGGGGCCGGGGCGTTTGTCAAAGGGGCTGACAGTTTCTACATCCTGCGCTTTTTGCTGGGCGCGGCCGAGGCCGGGTTTTTCCCCGGCATCATTTTGTATCTGAGCTATTGGTTCCCGGCCAATCACCGGGCCTTCGTCACCTCGTTCTTCATGGCGGCGGTGCCCATTTCCACGGCCATCGGCTCGCCGGTCTCGGCCTATCTCTTGCAGATGAACGGGCTTTGGGGCCTGGCCGGCTGGCAGTGGCTGTTCATCTTCGAGGCGCTGCCCGCGATCATTTTGGGTGTCGCGGTGCTCTATGTGATGACCGACCGCCCCGAGCAGGCGATGTGGCTGAAGGATGACGAGCGCGCCTGGCTGGTCAAGACCATGAACGAGGAAGTGGCGCGCAAGGCGGGTTATGCCGAGCACAGCGTCATTCGCGGCCTGGCCGATCCGCGCGTGCTCATTCTCTCGATCATTTATTTCGGCACTTCGGCGGGGCTCTACACGCTGGGCATCTGGGCGCCGCAGATCATCAAGCATCTGGGGGTCTCGACCATCACCAATGGCTGGCTCAACGCCATTCCGGCGGTGCTCTCGATGGTCGCCATGGTCTGGTGGTCGCGCCATTCCGACCGCACGGGCGAGCGTGTGTGGCATGTCATCATCGCCTGTCTGGTCGGTGCCGTCGGGCTGATATTGGCGGGCAATGCCACCAGCGTCGTCAGCGTGGTGCTGGCGCTGTGCCTGGTCAATGTCGGCATCAGCTGCTCCAAGCCCCCGCTTTGGTCCATGCCGACCATGTTCCTCTCCGGCTCGGCCGCCGCGGCCGGCACCGCGACCATCAATTCCATCGGCAATCTGGGCGGGTTCGTGGGGCCGAGCATGATCGGCTGGCTCAAGGACATGACCGGCAGCTTCACGGGCGGCCTCTATTTCGTGGCCGGGCTGATGGCGCTCTCGGCGGCGGGCACCTTGCTGCTGTCGCGCTTTCAGCACGCCCCGGCGCCCCAGCCCGTCAAGGCCGTGGCTGAGCCTCAATGATCCAGGGAGTATTCGAAGATATGCGTAGCTATAAAATCGCCGCCATTCCCGCCGACGGCATCGGGCGGGAGGTCATCGACGCCGGGCTCGAGGTGCTGGCCGCGCTGGCCGGGCATGATGGCGGCTTCACCCTCGCCGCCGAGCGGTTCGACTGGGGCTCGGATTACTACAAGCGGCACGGCGTGATGATGCCTGAAAATGGCCGTGATCTGCTGAAAGGTTTCGATGCCATCTATTTCGGCGCGGTCGGCGCGCCGGATGTGCCGGACCATGTGACGCTGTGGGGCTTGCGCCTGGCCATCTGCCAGCCTTTCGACCAATACGCTAATGTCCGCCCGACGCGCATTCTGCCCGGCATCAAGAGCCCGCTGGCGGGCGTGGGGCCCGCGGAGCTCGACTGGGTGATCGTGCGGGAAAACTCCGAGGGCGAATATGCCGGGCAGGGGGGGCGGTCGCATCGCGGCCTGCCCGAGGAGGTGGCGACCGAGGTTGCCATCTTCACCCGCGCCGGGGTCACGCGCATCATGCGCTTTGCCTTCGAGACCGCCCGCGCCCGGCCGCGCAAGCAACTCACCGTGGTCACCAAATCCAACGCGCAGCGGCACGGCATGGTGATGTGGGACGAAATCGCGGCGGAAGTGGCGGCGGATTTCCCGGATGTGACCTGGGACAAGATGCTGGTCGATGCCATGACCATGCGCATGACACTGCGGCCGGCAACGCTCGATACCATCGTCGCCACCAATCTCCATGCCGATATTCTCTCGGATCTCGCGGCGGCGCTGGCCGGGTCGCTCGGCATCGCGCCCACCGCCAATCTCAACCCCGAGCGGCGCTTTCCCTCGATGTTCGAGCCGATCCACGGTTCGGCTTTCGACATCACCGGCAAGGGCATCGCCAACCCCGTCGCCACCTTCTGGACCGCCTGCATGATGCTCGAGCATCTGGGCGAACGGGCGGCGGCTGCGCGTTTGATGGCGGCGATCGAGCATGTCACCGCCGACCCGGCGTTGCACACGCCAGACCTCGGCGGCCATGCCACCACCCGTCAGGTAACCGACGCGGTGATCGCGGCCATCCGGTCGATGCAATGAGCCGGCGGCCCGGGGCTTGGCGCCGGGCGCCTCATATTCCCTTCATAGAGGCTAGATGATGACTGATCTGCCAAGAGAGCTGCTCCGGCGGATGTTCGAGGCCGCCATAAAGGCCGCGCAGCCCGCGCTGTGCGTGCCGCCCCACTTGCCCGCCCCGCCCGCCGGACGGTTGGTGGTGGTGGGGGCGGGCAAGGCCTCGGCGGCGATGGCCGAGGCCGTGGAGGCGCATTGGCCCGGGCCGCTGAGCGGGCTGGTGGTGACGCGCTATGGGTATGGCGTGGCGTGCCGGCGGATCGAGATTGTCGAGGCCGCGCATCCGGTGCCCGACCAGGCCGGGCTGGAGGCCGCCCGGCGCATGATGGCGCTGGTTGAGGGGCTGGGCGCGGATGATCTGGTGCTGTGCCTGATGTCGGGCGGCGGCTCGGCGCTGCTGCCGCTGCCTCTGGCCGGACTCTCGCTGGCCGACAAGCAGGAAATTTCGCGCGCCCTGCTCGCCTCGGGCGCGACCATTGGCGAGATCAACTGTGTCCGCCGGCATTTATCGGCGATCAAGGGCGGGCGGCTGGCGGCGGCGTGCCATCCGGCGCGGGTGCTGACGCTACTGATCTCCGACGTGCCGGGCGATGATCCGGGCGACATAGCCTCCGGCCCGACGGTGGCGGATGCGAGCCGCTGCGCCGATGCGCTGGAGATTTTGCGCCGCCATGGCGTGCCGGTTGGCCCGGCCGTGCGCGCCGTGCTGGAAAGCGGCCAGGGCGAGAGCATCAAGCCCGGCGATCCGCGGCTGGCGGGGGCGGTGGCGCGGCTGATCGTGACGCCGCAAAGCGCGCTCGAGGCCGCGGCCGAGGTGGCGCGCGCGGCCGGGCTCAGGGCTTATATTCTGGGCGATGCCATTGAGGGCGAGGCACGCGATGTGGCGACGGCCATGGCCGGCATTGCCCTGCAGGTCGCGGGGCGGCATCAGCCTTTCGCGCCGCCTTGTGTGCTGCTCTCGGGGGGCGAGACCACCGTTACCGTGCGCGGGACGGGCAGGGGCGGGCGCAATGTCGAGTTTCTGCTGGCCCTGGCCCTGGCCTTGAAGCAGCACCCCGGCGTGTATGCCCTGGCCGGGGATACGGATGGTGTCGATGGGGGCGAGGAGATCGCGGGTGCCTATATCGGCCCCGATACGCTCGCCCGCGCCTGGGCGCGCGGCCTTGCCCCGCGCGCGGCGCTGAACGCCAATGACGGGCACGGGTTTTTCTCGGCCCTGGGGGATTCGGTGGTGACCGGCCCGACGCGGACCAATGTCAATGATTTCAGGGCGATTCTGATAGATTGACGCAATGAAATTGATCGCCACAACAAGAGCGGAGCGGGGCGCCATGGCGCGTCCCACTCCAGGAGGAGGGAAGCGCATGAGACCGCCCCGCAATACCCGTATCGTGGCGACGCTTGGCCCGGCCAGCTCGTCAGCCGACATGATCCGCGCCCTGTGGGAGGCCGGAGCCGATATGTTCCGGCTGAATTTCAGCCATGGTACGCATGAGGACCATCTCGAACGGTTCAAGGCGATCCGCCGGCTCGAGGCCGAGCGGGGGCGGCCGATACCGATTTTGGCCGATTTGCAGGGGCCGAAGCTGCGCCTGGGTGTGTTTGGGGCAGGCAGGGTCATGCTCACGCCCGGCCAGAGTTTCCGGCTCGACCTCTCCGATGAGCCGGGCGATGAAACCCGCGCGCCGCTGCCCCATCCGGAGATTTTGGCGGCCCTCGAACCCGGGCGGGCGCTGCTGCTAGATGACGGCAAGATCCGCCTGCGCGTGCGCGCCTGCGGGGCAGGTTTCGCCGAGACCGAGGTGCTGGTCGCGGGGCCGCTTTCCAACCGCAAGGGGGTCAATATCCCAGATGCCGTGCTCGGCCTCTCGCCCTTGACCGCCAAGGACCGCAAGGATCTGGCGTTTGCCCTGGAGCTGGGCATTGACTGGATCGCCCTGTCCTTCGTGCAGCGGCCAGAGGATGTTGGCGAGGCGCGGGCGCTGATTGGCGGGCGGGCGCGGATTCTCTCGAAGCTCGAGAAACCCTCGGCCATCGAGCGGCTGGATGAGATTGTCGCGCTGTCGGACGCGGTGATGGTGGCGCGCGGGGATCTTGGGGTGGAACTGCCGCCCGAGGATGTGCCGGGCCTGCAAAAACGCATATTGCGGGCCGCCCGCGCGGCGGGCAAGCCGGTGGTGGTGGCGACACAGATGCTCGAATCCATGATCGAGGCGCCAACCCCCACCCGCGCCGAGGCCTCGGACGTGGCGACGGCGGTGTTTGCCGGGGCCGATGCGGTGATGCTCTCGGCCGAGTCCGCCGCGGGGCGTTATCCGGTCGAGGCGGTGGCGATGATGAGCCGGATCATCCAGCGCGTCGAGCATGATCCGGGCTACCGGGCGGGCATCGGCGGCGGCGGCGCCACGCCCGAGCGCACCGACGCGGATGCCATCAGCGCGGCGGTTTGCCAGGTGGCCGGGGTGCTGCCGGTGAGCGCCATTGTTGCCTATACCTCGTCTGGTTCCACCACCTTGCGCATCGCCCGCGAGCGCCCGGAAGCGCCGATTTTGAGCCTGACGCCCAGCGCCGCCACGGCCAGATATGTCGCGCTTGCCTGGGGGGTGCATTCGGTCCACACCGAGGATGCCGGGAATGTCGAGGATATGGTCGCGAAAGCCACCGGAATCGCCACCCGTGAAGGGTTTGGCGCGCCGGGGCGCCCGCTGGTGATCATTGCCGGTATGCCCTTTGGCACGCCAGGCGCGACCAATTTGCTGAGACTTGCCAGACCGGACGGCCCGCAGACCCTGCCCGCCGGGTAAGACCCACACCACGGACGAGTTGTGGCGGCCCTGGGGAACAGGCCCAGGGCGGAATTTTTCAAAAACAACCAAGGAGGCGTTCACGATGTCGAATTTTAATTTACGTACCCTGCTTCTGGCCACGGTGGCCGCTGGCGGGCTGGCTGTTCCGGCCGCCCACGCGCAATCTGCGTCTGATTCGTGGCTGAACAGCTTCCTCACGCGCCCGACCATGACCGGCGACTGGAATGGCGGCC
>JAJXWD010000062.1 GCA_021781835.1 Pseudomonadota bacterium
GCGCCGCCCGACCGCGTGGCCGGGGTGCGGGCGCGGGTGAGCGCCGCGCCGCCAAGCTGGGCGGGGCAGGCGCCGGACTGGCGGGCGGTGGCGCCCGCCAAGGAGGCGGCGGGGGTTGAGCGGATTCGGCCAAGCCGGGCGCTGGAGGAAGGCACGCGCCAAGCCGTGCCGGCCAGCCCGCTGGGCGGGGCGCTGGGCCGCGCGCGCGAACAGGCGATGAGCCGGGGCACGATCATTCATGCGCTGCTGGAGCATTTGCCCGATTTGGCCCCCGGGGCGCGGCACGATGCGGCTTTACGGTTTTTGGCCGCACATGATGAGGTGGCGGGCGAGGCCGTGGCCGTGGCCGCCAAGGTGCTGGCGTTGCTGGACGATCCGGGTTTGGCGCCGCTGTTTGGCCCTGGCTCGCGCGCTGAGGTGCCGCTGGCGGGGGTGGTGGCGGGGCGCGAGATTGCCGGGATTATCGACCGGTTGGCGGTTGGGGAGGAGGTGATCTGGCTGGCGGATTACAAAACCGACCGTGAGCCGCCGATGGGGGGAGATGTGCCGGCGGCCTATCTGGCCCAGCTGGCGGCTTATCGGGCGGTGCTGGGGCAGATTTATCCGGGCCGGGAGATCAGGGCGGTGCTGGTTTGGCTGGAGGCCGCGCGGGGCATGGATGTGCCTGGGGAATGGCTCGATGCCGCCGCGATGGCTTGATTGCCGGGGCGCCACACGCCATGTTGCAAAAAATTCTTCTCCTTGAGTGGGTGTTTTCATGACCAAAGCCGTGACCGATGAGACGTTTGACGCCGATGTTTTGAAAGCCGCCGGCCCGGTGCTGGTGGATTTTTGGGCTGAATGGTGCGGGCCCTGCCGCCAGATCGCCCCGGCGCTGGAGGATTTGAGCGAGGCTTTTGAGGGCAAGCTCGAGATTGTGAAGATCAATATCGATGAGAACCCGATGGCGCCGACCCAGTATGGCGTGCGCGGGATTCCGACGCTGCTGATCTTCAAGGACGGCAAGGTGGCGGCGACCCAGGTGGGCGCGGCGCCCAAATCCATGCTGAAAGCGTGGATCGAGAAGAATCTCTGAGCCGATGAGCGAGCTGGGGAGTGAGCGGCCGCCGGAGAGCGTGCCGCTGGTGCGCGTGATTGCCATGCCGGCCGACACCAACGCCAATGGCGATATTTTTGGCGGCTGGCTGATGAGCCAGATGGATCTGGCCGCCGGCAGCATGGCGCAGCGGGCCGCGCGCGGGCGCTGCGCCACGGTGGCGGTGGATGCGATGAGCTTTCTCCGCCCGGTGAAGGTGGGCGATGAGGTGAGCGTTTATGGCGAGCTGCTCTCGACCGGGCGGACCTCGATGAAAATCGCCATTGAGGCGTGGCGGCGGGCGCGCATGGGGAGTGAGGAATTCCGCGTGACCAAGGCGGTGTTTACCTTTGTGGCCATTGACGATGAGGGCAGGCCCCGGACGCTGGCCTGAGGGGTACCGGGGTATATTGCGGAATGTCCATCTCTTCCACTTAAGAAAAAATCGCGTTACGCTTGAACGGCTCAGGGGAGTTTTCCGCCCTGGATTGTGCTGTGCTGCGGTTTTTTTAAGGATGGGATAAAATGTCAAAAATTTTGACGGCTTTAGGGCTTTTGGCGATCAGTGCCGGGCTTGTGGGGTGCGATACCTATACGGGTGGGCCTTATCCGCTTTCGATGGCTGCTGACACAACGTTGAAATCCTACGGGCCGGCGAATGTGGTGGTGCAGCCTTTCAGTTTGAGCGCCCAGCCGCAAATGATGTGCCGTCTGGTTGGCCCTATTCACTTGCCAAGCGATGTGGCGCCACAGGCCTATCTCACCCAGGCGTTCGATGACCAGCTAACCCTGGCCGGTTATGACGATAAGAACGTGAAGCCCGTGACCATAACAGGCCAGGTCACGCAATTTGGTTTCAGCAGCATGATGGGTAATGGATATTGGAATTTTGGTGTCGTGTTGTCGTCATCGAACGGCCACAGCATGACGGTGACTTCGACCTACCCGTTCGCGGTGTCTTTCATGGGCGACGCTGGATGTCATAATGTCGCTGATGCATTCGCCCCCGCTGTGCAGGCGCTGGTGGAGTCGGCGGTCAGCAATCCTGGTTTTCCGCTGCTTTTGAAATAGCTTTACAAAAATAGGTCTGCAGCGGGCCTTGGTTTCCGCCCGCCCCTTGGATAGTGAGGGGCGGGCTTTTTTGTGCCTAATTGCGGCCGAAAATGTCGCCCAGGATGGAGCCGGCGATGGCGGCGCCGCCGATTTGGGCGGTTTGCTGGGGCGCGGATTCGGCGCCGGCCAGGTAGGGGGCGATGGCATGGGCCAGATTTGGTACGGTCATGCTCTGTAACCATACCCGCCCTGGGCCGGTGAGGCGGGCGATGAACAGGCCGTCGCCGCCGAAGATGGCGTTTTTGATGCCGCGCATGAAGGTGATGTCGAAATTCACGCTGTCTTGGAACATGCCGACATGGCCGGGATGGACCTGGATGCTCTCGCCGGGGCGGAGGTCGTAGACCACGGTTTCGCCGCCCAGCTCGACAAAGGCGGTGCAGGGGCCAGAGACACGCTGCATGATGAAGCCGTTGCCGCCAAACAGCCCGGCGCCGAGCGCGCGCTGGAAGCCGATTTGCAGCGAGACGCCCTGGGTGGCGCACAGGAAGCCATGTTTGTGGACCATGTAGGAATGGCCGGGCGCGATATCGAGCTGGTGGATGGTGCCGGGGATTTTGGCGGCAAAGGCCACCAGGCCGGGGGCGTTTTGGGCGACATATTCGGTCATGAACAGGCCGCCGCCCGAGAGGGCGCGGCCGAGCGCGCCGAACAGCCCCTTGGCGCCTGCCGTCTGGGTGGTGGTGTTGAGGGCGATGCTGTCGGTCATCCAGGAAAATTCGCCCGGCTCGGAGATGATCATTTCGCCGGGGTCGAGGCCGATCTGGAGCACGGGCATGGTGGTGCCGGTGATGGTGTGTTTCATGTGCCGCTCGCTGTTTTGGTGCGGGCAGTATGGCATGAAAGGCACGGAAGGGAATCGAAAGTTTTTGGGGGTGTGGCCCCCTTTTTTAAAAAGGGGCCGCGAGGATGCGGGGGGGCTTTTTGAAAAAAGCCCCCCGCGCGCCCCTCAAAAACTTTTGATAATGAGGGCAGGTGGTTAGGCGACGCGCTCGATGCGCGCGCCGCAGGCGGCGAGTTTTTGCTCGACCGATTCGTAGCCGCGATCGAGGTGATAGACGCGCGCGATGGTGGTTTCGCCGCCAGCCGCCAGACCCGCCAGAACCAGAGAGAAGGAGGCGCGCAGGTCGGTCGCCATGACGGGGGCGCCAGACAGGTGCTTGACGCCGCGGATGATGGCCGAGGCGCCGTGCACGTTGATGCGCGCGCCCATGCGGTTGAGCTCGGGCACGTGCATGAAGCGGTTTTCGAAGATGGTTTCGGTGATCATGGAGGCGCCGTCGGCCACCGCCATGAGGGCCATGAACTGGGCCTGCATGTCGGTCGGGAAGCCGGGGAAGGGCTCGGTCATGACATCGACCCCGTGCAGGCCGTTGGCGCGGTTGACGCGCAGGCCCGTGGGTTCCTCGGTGACGGCGACGCCGGCATCGCGCAGCGCGTGCAGGACGGCGCCGAGATCATCCGCGCGGGCGTTTTCCAGCAGCAGATTGCCGCCGGTGATGGCGGCGGCGCAGGCGTAGGTTCCGGCCTCGATGCGGTCGGGCAAAATGGCGTGGGTGGCGCCGTGCAGGCTTTTCACGCCTTCGATGATCAGCGTGTCGGTGCCGAGGCCCGAGATGTTGGCGCCCATGGCGATGAGGCAGCGGGCCAGATCGGTGATTTCGGGCTCGCGGGCGGCGTTTTTGAGGGTGGTGGTGCCCGACGCCAGAGACGCCGCCATGAGCAGATTCTCGGTGGCGCCGACAGAGACGAAGGGAAAGACGATGGTGGTGCCCTTGAGGCCCTGGGGCGCCTCGGCGTTGACGTAGCCGCCATCGAGCTCGATTTTGGCGCCCATGGCCTCCAGCCCCTTGAGGTGGAGATCGACCGGGCGGGTGCCGATGGCGCAGCCGCCGGGCAGCGACACGCGCGCCGCGCCGACGCGGGCGAGCAGGGGGCCGAGCACCAGGATGGAGGCGCGCATTTTGCGGACAATGTCGTAAGGGGCGACATTGTTGGTGATTTTGCCGCCCAGATGGATGGCCCGGCCCCGCCACGCGACGCCAATGCCGTGCTGGGAGAGCAGGTCGGTCATGGTGGCGAGGTCGGCGAGGCGGGCGGCGTTGGTCAGGGTCAGGGTGTCATCGGTCAGCAGGCCGCAGGCCATGAGGGGCAGGGCGGCGTTTTTGGCGCCCGCGATGGCGATGGTGCCGATGAGCGGCACGCCGCCCTTGATGCGAATACTGTCCATGAGGGTCTTTCAGAGGCGGGGCAGGGCGACGCCGCGCTGGCGCATATATTTGCCGGATTTGTCGGCGTACGAGGTCTCGCACGCGGACGCGCCTTGCAGGAACAGGAACTGGCAGATGCCCTCGCCGGCGTAGATCTTGGCGGGCAGGGGGGTGGTGTTGGAGATTTCGATGGTCACCTGGCCTTCCCATTCGGGCTCCAGCGGGGTGACGTTGACGATGATGCCGCAGCGCGCATAGGTGCTCTTGCCCAGGCAAACCACCAGAACATCCCGCGGGATGCGGAAATATTCGACCGTATGGGTGAGGGCGAAGCTGTTGGGCGGGATGATGCAGACCGGGCCCTTGCGGTCGACGAAGGAGGCCTGGCTGAAATTCTTGGGATCGACGATGGCCGAATCGACGTTGGTGAAGATCTTGAACTCGTCGGAGCAGCGGGCGTCGTAGCCATAGGAGGACAGGCCGTAGGAGATGACGCCGTCGCGCTTCTGCTCCTCGACGAAGGGGTCGATCATGCCGTGCTCCTGGGCCTGGGCGCGGATCCAATGGTCGGGCATCACGGGCATTCGGGGGGGCTCTTTTCGGTTTCGGGTGTGGCCTTGGCCCGGGCCTGGGCCTTGCGCTTGGCCAGGTTGGCCCGCAGGGCCGCGGCTTCCTGCGCCTCGCGCGCCGTTTGGGCGGGCGAGGGGGCGGGAGCCGGGGCGGGAGAGTCGGGCGTGGGCATTGAGCCTGTTCAAACCGGCTTCGGGGGGCGGCGTCAAGCATGAGGCGAAAAACTTTGCATCATGCCTGTTGCGCGAGACGCCGGAGGGCATTATAGAGCCGCCCACCGCGTTGCTGTCATAGCTCAGGGGTAGAGCACTTCATTGGTAATGAAGAGGTCCTGGGTTCAATTCCCAGTGACAGCACCAGCGGCCTTGCAACAGGGGACGGCTTAGGCTAACCCGCTACCCAAGTGCCCAGGTAGCTCAGTTGGTAGAGCATGCGACTGAAAATCGCAGTGTCGGTGGTTCGATTCCGCCCCTGGGCACCATTTTTTCCTGAACACGAAGATTTTTTTTGCCGCCCCTGCCCGGGGCTCTGGCGTTTGTCGAAGGCGCGGGCTAGACATTTGCCAACGTGCCCGACCAGATTTTGTTCTGGCCCCGAGTGTTCCTGGGTTTGAAGCTTGCTGGGCCGCGCGGAATGCCTGTCTGGGCCGTGAAAAACATGAAAGAGGCTTGCAAATGTCGAAGGCATTTATTGCTGAAGTTATCCAGGAATCCGCCGAGCTCACCGGGGTCGCCGCCCACCGCGCCGCGACCGATCTGATCGAGGCCATTGTTCGGGAGATGAAGAAGAACGGCAAGTTTACCCTGCCCTCGTTCGGCACCTTTACCGTGCGCAAGACCAAGGCCCGCAAGGGCGTGAACCCGCGTACGGGCGAGGAGATCAAGGTGAAGGCCGGCAAGACCGTGCGCTTCAAGGCGTCTCCGACGCTGAAGAAGCTCGTCTGAGGTGATGAGGCAGGCTTGAAAACACGGCCCGAGGGAAACCCGGGCCGTTTTTTTTGGCAAATGTGGCGGCGAATGCAAGGCATTTTCAAGGGAGCGTGGATATGCCCAATGGCGATGACAAGGGGGATTTGAGGGGGCTCGCCGGGCGTGTGCAGGGCTGGAAGCGCGTGCGGCTGAAGGCCGGGACCAGGACGGAGCCGCGCACGCATGGGGCTGAGCAGTTTATGATGGTGGTGGAAGGCCACGGCGTGCTGATGCTGGAAAGCTGCGTGGTGGAGCTGCTGCCGGGCGTGGTGGTGCATTTTGAGCCGGGCGTGGTGTGCGAGGCGCGGTTTGATACGGATGCGGTGGTTTATACGGCGGGGGATGAGGGGTGAAGGTTTTTTGCCTCTCGGCCGCACGGGCGAGGCGCGATTTTTTCAGGATTTGTCAATAAATTTCTGGATCGAGGCGGCGGGATGAGGTTTGGGCGCCGTCTCGATCCGGGTGAAATTGATTGCGAAATAGAAATATATTTGGCTTTGATCTAAATGTCGAGATCGACGGCGCGGCCGGCGTTTTCCTGGATGAACTGGAAGCGCAGCTCGGGGCGTTTGCCCATCAGCTGTTCGACGATTTCGGAGGTTTGGGCGCGCAGCTCGGGCGCGGCGGTGACGCGCAGCAGCACGCGCCTTGACGGGTCCATGGTGGTTTCCTTCAAGACCGAAGGTGGCATTTCACCGAGGCCCTTGAAGCGGCTGATTTCAAGTTTCGATCCCGGCTTGAATTTCTTGAGGGCGCGGTCGCGGTCGTTATCATCCATGGCGTAGACGCTCTTGGCGCCCTGGGTGATGCGGTAGAGCGGCGGCTGGGCCAGATAGACATGGCCGTGGCGGATCAATTCGGGGAGTTCGCGGTAGAAGAAGGTCATCAGCAATGAGGCGATGTGGGCGCCGTCGACATCGGCGTCGGTCATGATGATGATGCGCTCGTAACGGAGATTGGCGCGGTTGAAGCTGTTGCCCGTGCCGCAGCCAAGGGCTTCGATCAGATCCTTCAGCTCCTGGTTCTGCTTGAGCTTTTCGCCAGAGGCCGAGGCGACGTTGAGGATCTTGCCCTTGAGCGGCAGGATGGCCTGGGTGTTGCGGTTGCGCGCCTGTTTGGCCGAGCCGCCGGCGGAATCGCCCTCGACCAGGAAAATCTCTGTGCCTTCGGCGTTTTCGGTGGCGCAGTCCGCCAGTTTGCCGGGCAGGCGCAGGCGGCGCGTGGCGGATTTGCGCGGCGTCTCCTTGGCTTCCTTGCGGCGCAGGCGCTCCTCGGCGCGGTCTATGACGAAGGCGAGCAGATTATCGGCCGCGCTGGGGTCGCCGGCCAGGAAATGATCGAACCGGTCGCGCAGCGAGGTCTCGGTGAGTTTGGCGGCGTCCTGGGTGGTGAGTTTCTCCTTGGTCTGGCCTTGGAAATGCGGGTCGCGGATGAACAGCGAGAGCTTGGCGCGCAGATTGCCCAGCACGTCCTCGGCGATGACGGCGCCGCCGCGCTTGTTGCCGCGCACCTCGGCCCAGGCGCGCAGGCCTTTGAGCAGCGCGGACTTCATGCCGGCTTCATGCGTGCCGCCCAGGGGCGTGGGGACGGTGTTGCAATAGGTGTCGATGGCCGCGTCGCCGGTTTCGGTCCAGGCCAGCGCCCATTCGAGCTTGCCCTGGTCGGCGCCATCGGCGCCGGGGGCGAATTTGGCCTCGCCCGCCCAGATCTCGGGCAGGACCAGGGCAGCGCCGTTCAGCTCGGCATCGAGGGAATCACGCAGGCCGCCAGGGAAATGCAGCTCGGCCTGGGCGGGGATTTCGGAATCGGGGCGGAGCAGGCTGGGGTCGCAGCTCCAGCGGATGCGCACGCCACGGAACAGATAGGCCTTGGAGCGGCAGAGCTTGTAGAGCTTGGCGGGGGAGAATTTCTGGGCGCCGAAAATCTCGGTGTCGGGGATGAAGCTGATGGAGGTGCCGCGCCGGTTGGGGGCGGCGCCGACCTCGATGAGTTTGGTTTGCGGGGCGCCCTTGGCATAATCCTGGCGCCAGAGGCGTTTTTCGCGCGCGACCTCGGCGGTGAAGCTCGAGGAGAGGGCGTTGACCACCGAGGAGCCGACGCCATGCAGGCCGCCCGAGGTGGCATAGGCCTTGCCGGAGAATTTGCCGCCCGAATGGAGGGTGGTGAGGATGACCTCGAGCGCGGATTTTTTGGGGAATTTGGGGTGCGGGTCGATGGGGATGCCGCGGCCATTGTCGCGCACGGTGAGCTTGTTGCCGGGCTCCAGGGCCATCTCGATGAGGGTGGCGTGGCCGGCCACGGCTTCGTCCATCGAATTGTCGAGGATTTCGGCGGCGAGGTGGTGGAAGGCGGATTCGTCGGTGCCGCCAATATACATGCCGGGGCGCCGGCGGACCGGCTCGAGGCCCTCGAGCACCTCGATCTGCTCGGCGCCGTAGGAGGATTTGCCCGATGAGGTTTCAAACAGGTCGCTCAAGTCCAGGGTCTCCGCGCATCACGATGGGCGCTCTGGTTGCCATGCGGGCGCGGGCTTAGGCAAGCGGCGAGACCCAAACGGGGGGAAGTTTTTGCGCGCGCGCCGAGGGTGGGGGGCGTGGACCGGCTTTAGGGCCAGGGTCCACGTGTTGTTAAGGGCTATTCGGGGACGTGGTGGATGTCGTGGGCGCGGATGCCGCCTTCGCCCTTGAAGGTCAGCCAGTCCTTGCGGGCGAGGGTGTTGCGCGTGTCGAAATAGCCGGCGCGCCAATGGTCTTTCATGGAGATGCGGCTGAACTCGTAATCCTTGGCGTCGCCCTCATAGGCTTGCTGGCGGTAGATGAGGTGCAGGATGTTGATCTCGGGCAGGTGCTCGAGGGTGTTTTTGAGCTGGGTCTGCTCAGGCGTGAGCAGGGCCGGCGGGATCATGTGCAGGGCGTCGCGCAGCTGCTTTTGCAGGCAGTGCGTTTGCAGGAAATGGTCGGTGGTGGTGCGGGTGCGCGAGGAATATTGAATGTCTTTCATGCGCGCCAGGACTTCGGGCATGTCACGCGGGACGGCGCCTTGGGCGGAAAACAGATCCACCTGGAAAACCAGCATGTTGTTGGCGCCGATATGGTCGAGCAGGTGCTGGAGGGGGGTGTTGGAGACCAGCCCGCCATCCCAATATTGGTGGCGGCCGATGCGCACCATGGGCAGGCCCGGCGGCAAGGCGCCCGAGGCCATGATGTGCTCGGGGCCGAGCGGGGTTTGGTGATTGTCGAAATAGGTGAAATTGGCGCTCTCGATGTTGACCGCCCCGACCGCCAGGCGGACATGACCTTCGTTGATCAGGTCGAAATCGATCAGGCGCTCGATGGTCTGGCGGAGGGGGGAGGTGTCGTAGAGGGAGGTGGCGGCGCGCGAGCCGCGGGGGGCGAGGAAGCCGGCCATCGGCAGGGGTTTGAAAAAACCGGGCTGGCCGAACATGATGCCGTTCATGGCCGAGAGCATGTTGCGCCACAGGCGCGGGCCGTCGCCTTCGGGCCAGAGGGTGAAGGGGTCGCGGGAGGTGATGTCGAGCCAGAATTTTTCCAGCTTGCGGACCCGGTCCTCGGGCTTGTTGCCGGCGATGATGGCGGCATTGACCGCGCCGATGGAGACGCCCGCCACCCAGTCGGGCTCCAGCCCGGCCTCGTGAAGCGCCTGATAGACGCCGGCCTGGTAGGCGCCGAGCGCGCCGCCGCCTTGCAGCACCAGCGCGATGCCGTTGCAGCCCTGGGGACGGGGAACGGGCGCGATGGGCGGGGATTTGCCGTGAGGGAGATGCGGGGGAAGGGCGGTGGGCATGCGGTTGGAACTCCCGTCTGTGGCGTTTAACATATGGGGGGGCGGGACGCCGCGATAGGGCGGCGGGGAAGAATGACGCAAACGTCATGTTTATTGACCTGGTTTGCCGGTAAAGGAGGGCGTGGGCCGGCGGGCGTTTGGTGCGCCGCATGGCTTGCCTGGGGCCGGATCCTGCGGGATCATGGGGAACAAGAGCGAGGATCAAGGAGCGGAACATGGCGCTTAAAGGGAAGGTCGCGGTGGTGACGGGCTCGACCAGTGGCATTGGGCTGGGCATTGCCCGGGCGCTGGCCGCCGAGGGGGCCGATATCATGCTCAACGGCTTTGGCGACGGCGCCGCCATAGAGGCGCTGCGGGCCGGGATGGCGGCGGAGTTTGGGGTGAGGGTGGCGTATGATGGCGCCGATCTCTCGAAGGCCGAGGGGGTGGCCGGGCTGATCGGGGCCGCCGAGGCCGAGCTGGGCGCGGTGGATGTGCTGGTGAACAATGCCGGCATCCAGTTTGTGGCGCCGGTGGATGAGTTTCCCAATGAGAAATGGGAGCAGGTGATCGCGCTCAATCTCTCGGCGGTGTTTTACGGCATGAAGGCCGCCATTCCGGGCATGAAGGCCAGGGGGTGGGGGCGGATCATCAACATCGCCTCGGCGCACGGGCTGGTGGCGAGCGCGGGCAAGGTGGCTTATGTGGCCGCCAAGCACGGCGTGGTGGGCGCGACCAAGGTGGCGGCGCTCGAGCTGGCCAATGCGGGCGTGACGGTGAACGCCATCTGCCCCGGCTGGGTGCTGACGCCGCTGGTGCAAAAGCAGATCGAGGACCGGGCCAAGGCCAACGGCACCACGGTGGAGGAAGAAAAGATCAAGCTGCTCTCGGAGAAGCAGCCGATGCATAAATTCACCACGCCCGAGCATCTGGGGGCGCTGGCGGTGTTTTTGTGCTCGGACGGCGCCGAGACCATGACCGGGGTGGTGCACTCGATGGATGGCGGCTGGGTGGCGCAATAGGGCCGGATTTGGCATAAGGTCCGGGCAACCGGACCGGGGAGTTGGCCATTTTTACCCAAGCCCAAGAAGCCGAGCGTTTTGGCGCCATGCTGAGACGCTCGGCCGAGCTGAAAACCGCCCTGGCGGCCGAGCCCGCCCAGGTGCTGGCCATTGTGGATGTCTGCGAGGCCGCCATGCGGGCCGGGCGCAAGCTGATATTTTGCGGCAATGGCGGCTCGGCCGCCGATGCCCAGCATTTGGCCACGGAATGGGTGATAAGGCTGCGCGGCAGCCAGGCGCGCCCCTCGTGGCCGGCCATTACGCTGGCGATGGATACCTCGGCGGTGACCGCGGCGGTGAATGATTTTGGCGTGGATGAGATGTTTGCCCGGCCGCTGCGGGGGCTGGGCGTGGCCGGCGATGTGCTGTTTGGCATTACCACCTCGGGCAAATCGGCCAATGTGATCGGCGCGCTGAAAGCCGCGCGGGACATGGGGGTTGTGACCGTGGGGCTGCTGGGCGGCGATGGCGGGGCGGCACTGGCGCTGTGCGACCGCGCCGTGGTGGTGCCGGACAAGGACACGGCGCGCGTGCAGGAATGCCATATTACGCTGGGGCACGCGATTTTGACATTGCTCGAAGACCGGCTGGTGGGGTGAGATGAAAGTTTTATTGACCGGGGCGGCCGGGTTTATTGGCTTCCATACGGCCCGGGCGCTGCTGGCGCGCGGCTATGAGGTGGTGGGGGTCGATGACCTCAATACTTATTATGACGTGCGGCTGAAGACCGCGCGGCTGGGGGAGCTGGGGGCGGGGTTCAGCTTTTACCGGCTCGACATCGCCGACCATGCGGCACTGGCCAGGCTGGCCGAGGGGGCGGCGCTGATTGTGCATGTGGCGGCCCAGGCCGGGGTGCGCTACTCGCTGGAAAACCCGTTTGCTTATGCGGCCAGCAATCTGACCGGGCATCTCTCGGTGCTGGAAGTGGCGCGGCACTCGCCCACCGTGCGGCATGTGGTGTATGCCAGCTCCTCCTCGGTTTATGGGTCGGGGTCGGTGCTGCCTTATTCGGAGGCCGAGCGGGCGGACAGGCCCTCATCGCTTTATGCCGCCACCAAGCGGGCCGATGAGCTGATGAGCGCGAGCTATACGCATTTGTTTGGGCTGAAACAGACCGGATTGCGGTTTTTTACCGTGTACGGCCCGTGGGGGCGGCCGGATATGGCTTATTTTGGCTTCGCCGAGGCGATTATGGCGGGCAAACCGGTGACGCTTTATGAAAATGGCACGCTGAAGCGCGATTTTACCTATGTGGATGACATTGTGGCGGGGATTTTGGGCGTGATCGACCATCCGCCCGGGGATGAGCTGGCGCACCGTGTGTTCAACATCGGCAATAACCGCGCCGAGCTGGTGGGCGAGCTGGTGGCGCTGCTGGAGCGCGAACTGGGGAAGAGCGCCGTGACCGTGAGCTTGCCCAAGCCCCAAGCCGACCCGGTGGAGACCTGCGCGGATGTGAGCGCGCTGAACGCGCTGTGCGGGTATGTGCCTTCAACCCGGTTGGATGAGGGGATACCGAGATTCGTGGAGTGGTATAAGGCTTGGCGCGTTCAACGCGAGACGATGTGAAATATCCCGGCCGGGGCACTGGCCGGGATATTTTTTTGTGAGGCCGTTTGGGCGTGGGGCTGCGGCTGTTGCTGCGATGCAAAAGTTTTGTATCGTTAAAAATCAATGAGTTGTGAAATTTTTGGAGAAAAAGACGGATTTTTATTATCCTCTGAGTTGACGTATTTTGATTGATAATCTAAACGCTCGCTCCACCGGGGTGGCTGACTGTGTTGACGGTTAGCGGTTCTGGGGCTAGGATGGTTGCCTTGTTGGCGGGAGTGATCCCGTCATT
>JAJXWD010000016.1 GCA_021781835.1 Pseudomonadota bacterium
TTCCGATCTTGCCCAACATGGTCATCATGGCGCCCTCCGACGAAGCCGAGCTGATGCACGCGGTCGCCACCTCCGCCGCCATCAACGACCGCCCGAGCGCCTTCCGCTACCCGCGCGGCGAGGGCGTGGGCCTCGATCTGCCCGCGCGCGGCACGGTGCTTGAAATCGGCAAGGGCCGCATCATCCGCGAGGGCACCAGCGTCGCCATCCTGGCCCTCGGGCCGCGCCTGTTCGATGCCAAACAGGCGGCCGACGAGCTGGCGGCGCGCGGCTTCACCGCCACAGTGGCCGATGCCCGCTTCATGAAACCGCTCGACACGGCCCTGCTCGACCAGCTCGCCCGCCACCACGAGGTGCTGATCACCATCGAGGACGGCGCCGCGGGCGGCTTTGGCGCCGCCGTGGCCCAGCACCTCGCCTGGACCGGCGCCTTCGACAAGGGGCTGAAATTCCGCCCCATGACCCTGCCGGACCGGCTGATCGACCATAACACCCCGGCCGCCCAGCTCATCGATGCCGGGCTCACCGCCAAGCACATCGTCACCCATGCGCTCACCGCGCTGGGCATCGATCTGGCGCCGGGCTTTGTCGCAATTCCGGCACAATAGGGCGCTAGAGCGGGCGGCATGAACAAGCAGTTTCGCATTTTTCTGCTCGGGCTGGCGCTGATGGGCCCGGCGGCCCGGGCCGTCACGCCCGAGGCCGCGCCCGTCGCCACGCTCGATGCCGGCTTGCTCGCCGCCATGAAGCAGGCCGCCGCCGGCCAGGGCTTCGCCGCCCGCGCCCAGGCGCTCACCCCGGTGGTCGATGCCGCCTACGACCTGCCGATGGTCGCGCAAAACTCGGTGGGCTTTTTGTGGGCCACCCTGCCGGCCGCCCAGCAGGCCACGCTCACCAGCCTGTTCGCCCGCTTCACCGTCGCCTCCTACGCCGCCCAGTTCAACGGTTATAATGGCGAGCAATTCGTGCTGCTGCCGGCCTCCAAGCCGCTGGGCACGGCGCAAATCGTCGAAACCGAGATCAAGCCGGGCGATGGCTCCCCCCCCACCGAGATCGATTATGTCGTGCATCAGGTGGATGGCACATGGCGCATCTCCGATGTGCTGCTCGGCGGCACCATCAGCCAGGTGGCCGTTCACCAGTCCGACTTCGCCTCGCTGGTCAAGGCGGGCGACGCCTCGGCCTTGATCACGGCCCTCACCGCCAAAATCGCCGCGCTCTCGGGCACCAACTGAGCATGCTGCTGCCCGCGCTTCTCGCGGCCGGCGCGGCCGTCATCGGCATGGGGCAAATGGCGGCGGGCACCTGGCTCACCCGCCGCTTCATGGCGGCGCCCCGCCTCGCGCCCCAAGCCCGCCCGGCGGTCACGCTGCTCAAGCCGCTCTGCGGGCTCGAGCCCGGGCTGGAAGCCGCGCTCGAAACCGCCTTCACGCTCGCCTATCCCGCCTGCCAGCTGGTATTTGGCGTGCAGGATCGCGCCGATCCGGTCATCCCCCTCATCGAGCGCCTGCGCGCCCGCCACCCTGAGCGCGACGTAACCCTGGTGATCGACGAAACCCCCCACGGCGCCAACCGCAAGGTCGCCAACCTGCTCAACATGTTGCCCGCCGCCAGGCATGATGTGCTGGTGATGTCGGATGCCGACATCTTCCTGCCTCCCGATTTCCTCGATCACGTGGTTGCCGCGCTCGAAACCCCTGGCGCCGGCCTCGCCACCACCCTCTATACTGGCCGCGAGGCGCACCACACCCCGGCCGGCTGGGCGGGGGCGGCGCAGCTCAACTATAATTTCCTGCCCGGCGTGGTGCTGGCCCGCGCGCTGGGCCGCCAGGATGGGCTGGGGGCCACGCTGGCGCTCACCCGCGCCATGCTGGCCGAAATCGGCGGGCTGCAAGTGGTGGCCAATAATCTGGCCGATGACCAGGTGCTCGGCCGGCTGGTGGTGGCCAAGGGCCGCAAAGTGGTGCTGGCCCACACCGTGCCCGCCACCATCGTCCCCGAGGCCCGCCTCAAGCCCCTGTTTTCCCACGAGCTGCGCTGGGCGCGCACCATCCGCGCCCTGGTGCCGGGCGCCTATGCGGCCTCGGTGCTGCAAATGCCGCTGCTTTGGGCGGCGCTCGCCGTGCTGCTTTCGGGTCCCGCGCCCTGGGCGCTGGTGCTGTTTGGCCTCTGCCTCACCGCCCGCCTGGCCACGGCCGACCTCATCCGCCAGGCGCTGGCGCTCGAAACCCGCACCCCCTGGGCGGTTTTTTTGTTGCGCGAAGCCCTGTCTGCCGCCATCTACGTGGCGAGTTTCGCCGGCAACCATGTCGCGTGGCGCGGCCATTCGCTGCGCGCCGACCATGGCGCCGTAACCCTGAATTGACCTGACGCCCTGCCAGAAGAGAGAGACCAATGCCCGTGCTGAAAACCCTGTTCCTGCAGCCCCCCTCGTTCGACGGCTTCGACGGCGGCGCCGGTTCGCGCTATCAGGCGCGGCGTGAAATCAAGAGCTTCTGGTTCCCCACCTGGCTGGCCCAGCCCGCGGCCCTGCTCCCCGATTCCACCCTCATCGACGCCCCGCCCGCCAAGCTGACCATGGACGACGTGCTGCCCCACGCCAAAACCCATGACCTGCTGATCATCCACACCTCCACCCCCTCGTTCGGCAACGACGTGAAGGTGGCCGAGCAGTTCAAGGCGCAAAACCCGGCTCTCAAAGTCGGCTTCATCGGCGCCAAGGTGGCCGTGCAGCCGGTGGAATCGATGGAGCGCGCCGCCGTGCTCGATTTCGTCTGCGGCAATGAGTTCGATTTCACCATCAAGGAAATCGCCGAAGGCGCGGCCCTGGCCGATGTCAAGGGCATCTGGTGGCGCAACGAGGCCGGCGAGATCGTCAAAAACGAAGACCGCCCGCTGCTCATGAACATGGATGAGCTGCCCTTCGTGGTCGATGTGTACAAGAAGCATCTGCGCATCGAGGATTATTTCATCGGCTATCTCAAGCACCCCTATATCTCGGTCTATACTGGCCGCGGCTGCAAGTCGCACTGCACCTTCTGCCTGTGGCCGCAAACGGTGGGCGGGCACAAATACCGCACCCGCTCGGTCGAGAACGTGATCGCCGAAATCAAGCGCGCCAAGGAACTCTTCCCGCAGGTGAAGGAGTTCATGTTCGACGACGACACTTTCACCGACGACCTGCCCCGCGCCGAGGCCATCGCCAAGGAGCTCGGCAAGCTCGGCGTCACCTGGTCGTGCAACGCCAAGGCCAATGTCCCCTACGAGACGCTCAAAATCCTCAAGGCCAACGGCCTGCGCCTGCTGCTGGTGGGCTATGAGAGCGGCAACCAGCAGATCCTGCACAACATCAAAAAAGGCATGCGCATCGAGGTCGCCAAGCGCTTCACCGAGGATTGCCACAAGCTCGGCATCATGATCCACGGCACCTTCATCGTCGGCCTGCCCGGCGAAACCCGCGAGACGCTGCGCGAAACCATCGAATTCGCCAAGGCCATCAACCCGCACACCATCCAGGTCTCGCTCGCCGCGCCCTATCCCGGCACCTTCCTCTATAACCAGGCCGTCAAGGAAGGCTGGCTCGACATCGAACACGCCGAACTGATCGACGATCACGGCGTTCAGATCGCGCCGCTGCACTACCCGCATCTCTCCCACCAGGAAATCTTCGAAAGCGTCGAAGTGCTCTACAAGGAGTTCTACTTCCGCCCCTCCAAGATCTGGGAAATCGTCAAGGAAATGCTGGCCTCGCCGCAAATGCTGGTGCGCCGCCTGCGCGAAGGCCTCGAATTCAAGGCCTTCCTCAAAGACCGCGCCGAAGGCAAAGCCGCCACGGCCTGCTGAGGTGACCCAGGGGGCGCTGCCCCCTGGACCCCCGCCAAAGGCCGAGAGGCCTTTGGAAACCAATTAGTTAAAAGGGGCCTGCCCGTGCCGCTCAACCGGCACGGACAGGCCCCTTTCTCAGCCTTAAACCCTATTGAGGTCCAGGGGCTCGGCCCCTGGCGGGGGATCCAAGGGGGCAGCGCCCCCTTGGGGCACTCAGCCCTTCAGCGTGGCCATGTCGATACAGAAGCGGAATTTGACGTCTGACTTCAGCATGCGCTCATAGGCCTCGTTGATCTGGTCCATGCGGATCAGTTCGATATCTGCGGTGATGTTATGGGTGCCGCAGAACTCCAGCATTTCCTGGGTTTCCTTGATTCCGCCGATGATCGAGCCCGCGAAGTTGCGGCGTTTGATCAGCAGGGGGAAGACATTGAAGGGCAGGGGCTTATCTGGGGCGCCGACCTGCACCATGGTGGCCTCGCGCTTGAGGGTGTTGAAATAGGGCGAGAGGTCATGGGCGGCGGCGACCGTATCGATGATCAGGTCGAAGCTCTCGGCGTGCTTGGCCATTTCGGCCTCGTCTTTCGAGAGGATGACATGGGTGGCGCCCAGGCGCCTGGCGTCTTCGGTTTTGTTGGTCGAGGTGGTGAAGAGCGCGGTTTCGGCGCCCATCGCGTGGGCCAGCTTGACGCCCATATGCCCAAGCCCGCCCAGCCCGATGATCCCGACCTTCTTGCCCGGTCCCGCACCCCAGTGCCGGAGCGGCGAGTAGAGCGTGATTCCGGCGCACAGCAGCGGCGCGGCGGCGGCGGGGTCGAGATTGGCCGGGATGCGCAGGACGAAATTCTCATCGACCACGATGCGCTCGGCATAGCCGCCCTTGCTGGGCTCTTGCAGCACCGGCTCGAACCCGCCGTAAGTCTGGCCGGCAAAGCCGCCATCGCAATATTGCTCCAGCCCCTCGCGGCAAGAGGCGCAGCTGCGGCAGCTATCGACCATGCAGCCCACGCCCACGAGGTCGCCGGCCTGGTATTTGGTCACGCCGCCGCCCAGCCGCGCCACCCGGCCGACAATCTCATGCCCCGGCACGGCGGGATATTGGGTAAAGCCCCATTCATTACGCGCGAAATGCAGGTCGGAGTGGCAGACCCCGCAATAAAGTATCTCGATCTCGACATCGAATTCCCCAGGATCGCGGCGGTTGACGGTCAGCGGCGCGAGGGGGGTGGCGGCATCCGTGGTGCCGTAACCAGTGCAGACAAACATGCAGGCTCCTGTCTTTAAAGGCAGGCCAGATGTTGGGGGGCGGGGGATGAAAATCAACCCATGGCGGCGCGGCGCGTGGGGTAACCGCCGGTTTTAACAAATGTCGCGCTGTTAAGCTTTGATTTATTAGTTTTATACAACCAATGATCACCAGTTTATCCACAGCCCACCCCGGCGGTGGAGTTTGTGGATAATCCCGCATAAAGGCCGGTTTTCCGCGCTTTCCCTGGCGGGGGCGCCAACAAAAACCCCCCGGCGCCGGGCGCCGGGGGGCTGGTTATCCACAGCGGGATAACGCGGTTTTCACGCGCCGAGCAGCAGCGCCTCGGCATGGTCGTAATTGGCCAGCTTATCGAGGAAGTTCGAGATATAGTCCGGCCGGCGGTTGCGGAAATCGATGTAATAGGCATGCTCCCACACATCGTAGGTGAGCAGGATCTTGCCTTCGCCGGTCACCAGCGGGGTGGCGGCGTTGGGGCTCTTGGTCACTTTCAGCTTGCCCTCGGGCGAGAGCACCAGCCAGGCCCAGCCCGAGCCGAACTGCGTCACGCCGGCCTGCTTGAAGGCCTCCTTGAACGCCTCCACCGAGCCGAAATCCTCAACGATCTTGGCTTCCAGCTTGCCGGGAATCTTGCCGCCCTTGGCCGAGAGGCTGTCCCAGAACTGGCTGTGGTTGAGGTGCTGGCCGGCATTGTTAAACACCGGGGTCAGCTCGGGCTTGTTGTGCGAGAGCTTCACCAGCTCTTCCAGAGACTTGCCCTGCAGGTCGGCGTTTTTCTCCACCAGGCCGTTCAGCGCCACCACATAGGCGTTGTGGTGCTTGCCGTGGTGGTATTCAAACGTCTCAGCCGACATGCCAAGCGACGCAAACGCGTCGTAAGCGAAGGGCAGGGTGGGCAGGGTAAACGCCATGGGGCACTCTCCAGATGTTTGTTTCGTCGTGCTGACTTAGCTATGGAGTGTCGATGCCCCCGTCAAGCGACCAATTGATGATCGGGTTGAGGGCCAAAGACCCCGACCGTTATTTCGCCGCCCTGTTCGCGCCGCCCCCCCTGCGGGCGCCGCTGGCGCTGCTTTATTTGTTCAACCACGAGCTGGCCCGCGCCATCGAGGCCGCCTCCGCCCCGCCGCTCGCCCTCATCCGCCTGCACTGGTGGCGCGAGCTGGTGGCGGGCGCGGCGCATGAGCATGAGCTGACCGGCCCGCTCACCACGGCGCTGGCGGCCGGCACCTTGCCCCGCGCTGCCCTGCTGGCGCTGATCGAGGCGCGTGAGCCTCAGGCCGAGGGGCTGGAGCCCGCCGAACTGCCGGCCTTCGCCCGTGCCACCGGCGGCGCGCTGGCGCGCATTGCCGGCGGCGTGCTGGGGGCCGATAATCAGGCGATCGAGGATCTCGGCACCGCCCAGGCGCTCACCGGCCTGGTGCGCAATGCCGCATATCGCCGTGCCCGCAAGGCCGAGCCCCGGGCCGAGGATCAGGCCCCGCCCGAGATTTTGCTCGCCCAGGCCCGCGCCCTGCTCACCGTCCGCCCGCCCAAGGGCACAACGGCCGCCTGGCTCGGCGCGGCCTTGGCCGCGCGCGATCTGGCAAGGCTGCAAGCCGGCCAGACCTGCCCCGCCCGGCGCGGCGCGGGCGATTATCTGGCCGCCCTGCTGGCCGCCATCAAGGGGCGGGTATAAACGCCTCGCCGGTCAGCGCCTCGGCCAGTTCCCAAAGCCGGCGTCCGGTCTCTGCCTCGCGCGCATGGGGCATGATCCGCGCCATCCCCGGCGGGCCGTTGCATTCCATAAAGCCGGTCGGCCCGTAATAGGCGCCTTGCGCGGCGGCCGGGTCGGTGGCGGCCAGCAGCACCGGCCAGGCCCCGGCCTCGCCCGGCTGCACCACAAACGCCTTGCCGATCTGCATGGCCAGCGCGGTCAGGCTGGAAAGCCCCGGCCCGTTTCGCACAATCTCGGTGGCGGCAATGCCCGGATGCGCCGCGACCGACAAAATCCCCCACCCTCCGGCCTGCGCCCGGCGCGCCAGCTCAAGCGCGAAGACCAGCATGGCGAGTTTGGATTGCCGGTAGGCGCGCCAGGGCACATAGGCGCGCTCGGCCTGCGGGTCGGCAAAATCAATCCGCCCCTGCCGGTGGGCGAGCGAGGCCACCTGCACCACCCTGGGGCTGGGCGCGCTCATCAGCGGCTCGCGCAGCAGGGCGGTGAGCAGAAAATGCCCGAGAAAATTCACCCCGAATTGCAGCTCAAACCCCTGCGCCGTGGTCAGGCGCCGCTTGGGCGCCATCACGCCGGCATTGTTGATGAGCAGATCAACCCGGCCATGCGCTGCTTTCACCCGCGCGGCAAAGCCCCGCACGCTGGCCAAATCGGCGAGATCGAGCGTCTCCGCCCACACCCGCCCGCGCGCCGTGGGGGCAATCTGGGCCAGAGCGGCCTCGGCCCTGGGGGCCGCGCGGCAGGCCAAAATCACATCCGCACCCGCCGCCGCCAGCCCGCGCGCCGTGTGCAACCCGATGCCGCTATTGGCGCCGGTGACAATGGCCAGCCGCCCCGCGAGGTCGGGCCGCGCGGCGCCGGGCCAGAGGGGAGGCGTCGTCCCGGTCATTCCACCGCTCCTTGGGGTAAAATTCCCCTGCTATGCCTTCAAGAGTTTCGCCGCCTGGGGGGCGAAATAGCTCAGCACGCCCGCGCAGCCCGCGCGCTTGAAGGCCAGCAGGCTTTCCATCATCGCCTTGTCATGGTCGAGCCAGCCATTTTGCGCGGCGGCCATGATCATCGCATATTCTCCCGAGACCTGATAGGCGAAGGTCGGCACCTCGAAGCGCTCATGCACCCGGCGGATGATGTCGAGATAGGGCATGCCGGGCTTCACCATCACCATATCGGCGCCCTCGGCGATATCCTGGGCCACCTCTCGCAGCGCCTCATTGGTGTTGGCGGGGTTCATCTGGTAGGTTTTCTTGTCGCCCTTCAGCGACCCGCCCGAGCCGATGGCATCCCGGAACGGCCCGTAAAAGGCCGAGGCATATTTGGCCGCATAGGCCATGATGCGGGTATTGATGAACCCGGCCTCGTCGAGCGCGCCGCGAATGGCAGCCACGCGTCCATCCATCATGTCGGACGGGGCGATGATATCCACCCCCGCCCGGGCCTGATTCACCGCCTGGGCGGTCAAAATCTCCACGGATTGGTCATTGGCCACATAGCCATCCACCAGCACGCCGTCATGGCCGTGGTCGGTATAAGGGTCGAGCGCGACATCGCCCACCAGCGCGATTTCGGGAAATTCGGCTTTCAGGATCCGGCTGGCCCGGCAGATCAGGTTCTCAGGGTTCAGCGCCTCCTCGCCGCCCGGCGTTTTCAGCGCCGAAGGCGTGGCGGGAAACAGCGCGATGGCCGGAATCCCCAGCTTCGCCGCCTCTTCCACATGCCTGGCCAGGCCGTTCAGCCCGGTGCGGAACACGCCCGGCATGGTGGCCACCGGCGTGGGCTCGCCATTTCCCTCGCGGATGAAAATCGGCCAGATCAGATCATCGACACTCAAGCGATGCTCGGCGACGAGCCTGCGCGTGGCATCGTCAAAACGGTTGCGGCGCAGGCGGATGGTGGGGAAGCGGGGCATGGTCATGGGCCTGCCTATAGCCCGCTTTCCCCGCGCGCAGAAGCCGCTTGACAGGTGGGATTGTGTGGTGTCATGTTTATTTGCAAATAAGAATTAGTCGCAAATAAAAACGCGGACTAACGATTGATCCAAATCAATGAACGGACGGAGAGTTTTGTGAAACCTGTCGGGCGTGCCAAAAAGGTGAGAATGATTTGCAGTCGCGCGGAAACAGGCCCGGAGACGGCCCGGCGAAACATCCAAACGGAGGGCAGGGCGCCATGAGCGGCGTGGCGCATCCGCATCATCGCCGGCGCCGTGGCTGGCATTTGCCGGGCTGGGGCAATCTCATCGCGGTGTTTGGTCCCGGCCTCGTGGTCATGCTGGCCGATACCGATGTCGGCTCCATCATCACCGCCGGTCAAAGCGGCGTGCAATGGGGCTACAAGCTGCTGCTGCCCCAGATCATCCTGATCCCCGTGCTCTACATCGTGCAGGAGCTCACCGTCCGGCTCGGCATTTTCACCGGCAAGGGCCATGGCGAGCTGATCCGCGAGGCATTCGGCCCCAAATGGGCGTGGTTTTCGGCCACCGGCCTCGGCATTGCCACCATCGGCGCGCTGCTCACCGAGTTTTCGGGCGTGGCCGGGGTGGGCGACCTGTTCGGCATACCGCATTATGTCTCGCTGTCCCTGACGGTGGTGGTGCTGCTGGCCATCGTGGTCACCGGCTCCTACCGGCGGGTTGAGCGCGTGGCGCTGGCCGTGGGTCTGTTCGAGCTGGCGTTTTTTTTCGTGGCCTGGGTGGCGCACCCCAATATCGGCGCCATGGCGCGCGATGCGGTTCATGTACCGCTGTTCAACGGCTCCTACGAATATCTGGTGGCGGCCAATATCGGCGCGGTCATCATGCCCTGGATGGTGTTCTATCAGCAATCGGCGGTGGCCGATAAGCGCCTGGAAGCCCAGCATTTCCATGCCGCCCGCTGGGATACCGCGATCGGCGCGGTGATCACCCAGCTGGTCATGGCGGCGGTGCTCATCGCGGCGGCGGCTTCCATCCGCCCGAGCGCGCCCGGCGCCTCGCTCGCCACCGTCGGCCAGATGAGCGACGCCATGACCCCCTATCTCGGCCAAGAGGCCGGGCGCGTGGTGTTTTCGCTTGGCGTGCTGGGGGCGGGTCTGGTTGCGGCCATCGTCGCCTCGCTGGCGCTCGCCTGGGGCTTGGGCGAGGTGGCGGGCTATCGCCGCTCGCTCGAATACCACCCCCTCAAGGCCCGCTGGTTTTACGGCGTCTACGCGCTCTGCGTCATCGGCGGCGCGGTGCTGGTGGGGGTATGGCCCAATCTGGTCAGCCTCAATGTCGGCGTGCAGGTCATGAACGCCCTGCTGCTCCCCGTGGTTCTGGGCTTCCTGGTCCGTCTCGCCCAGGTCACGCTCCCCGCCCACCAGCGGCTCAAGGGCGGCTATTTCTGGGCGGTCGCCACCGTCTGCGCCATCACCTGCGCCTTCGGCGTTCTGGGCGGCATCGGCGGGCTGGTGTTCTAATCCCACGGTCTCTCAATAAAGCCGGCAAAAACTTTAAGGATCAAAAGTTTTCATGGGGTTTTGGGCTTCGCGGCGCGGTTTTTCAAAAAGCGCCCCCAAAAGCCGGGGTTATTTGTCCTCTGTGCATGGCCGGGTCGGCGCGGGGTTGTTTCCCTTCTTGAGGCGGCCATGATAAGGGGGCGCATGACTCGTTCTTTGATCATTGCGCTCGGCGCCGACCATGGCGGTGTGAGCCTGAAAAACCGTCTGGCCAAGGCGATCATCGAGGCCGGCCACGAAGTGCGCGATTTCGGCACGCATGACCAAGCCAGCGTCGATTACCCCGACTACGCCCATGCCGTGTGCGGCGTGGTGGCCGGGGCCGAGGCCGATCTCGGCATTCTGGTCTGCGGCACCGGCATCGGCATGAGCATCGCCGCCAACCGCCACCCCAAAATCCGTTGCGCGCTGGTGCATGATGTCACCACCGCCCGCCTCACCCGCCAGCATAACGATGCCAACATCATCGCGCTCGGCGCGCGCATTGTGGGCGAGGAGGTGGCGCTCGACATCGTGCGCGCCTTCCTCACCACCGAATTCGAGGGCGGGCGGCATGAGCGCCGCCTGGCCAAGCTCAACCCCGCTCCTTCGGAGACTGTGTGACCATGAACGACCAGACGATTTCCCCCCGCCTCGCGCGTTTCTTCCAGGCCTCCCTCGCCGAGACCGACCCCGCGGTCGCCGCCATCATCGGCCGCGAACTCGCCCGCGAGCAGGACGGCATCGAGCTGATCGCCTCCGAAAACATCGTCTCCGCCGCGGTGCTGGCCGCCCAGGGCTCGGTGTTCACCAATAAATACGCCGAGGGCTACCCGGGCAAGCGCTATTACGGCGGCTGCGGCCCGTCCGATGAGGTGGAGAGCCTCGCCATCGAGCGCGCCAAGCAGATGTTTGGCGCGGGCTTTGCCAATGTGCAGGCCAATTCGGGCTCGCAGGCCAACCAGTCGGTGTTCCTCGCCCTCATCCAGCCCGGAGACACGATTCTGGGCATGTCGCTGGCGGCTGGCGGCCATCTCACCCATGGCGCCGCGCCCAACATGTCGGGCAAATGGTTCAACGCCGTGCAATATGGCGTACGCCGCGAGGATGGCCTCCTCGATTACGAGGAGCTGGAGACCCTGGCCCGCGCGCACAAGCCCAAGCTCATCATTGCCGGCGGCTCGGCCTATCCGCGCTTCATCGACTTCGCGCGCTTCCGCGCCATCGCCGATGAGGTGGGGGCGTATTTCATGGTCGACATGGCGCATTTCGCCGGGCTGGTGGCCGCGGGCATCTACCCCAACCCGCTGCCCCACGCCCATGTGGTCACCACCACCACCCACAAAACCCTGCGCGGACCCAGAGGCGGCATGGTCCTCACCAACCATGAGGACATCGCCAAGAAGATCAACTCCGCGATCTTCCCCGGCCTTCAGGGCGGCCCGCTCATGCATGTCATCGCCGGCAAGGCGGTGGCGTTCGGCGAGGCGCTGACCCCCGAATTCGTCGCCTACCAGAAGCAGGTGGTGGCCAACGCCAAAATGCTGGCCGAAACGCTGGTCGAGCAGGGGCTCGACATCGTCACCGGCGGCACCGACAGCCACCTGATGCTGGTCGATTTGCGCCCCAAAAACACCACCGGCAAGGCGGCGGAAGCCAGCCTGGAGCGCGCCCACATCACCGCCAACAAGAACGCCATCCCCTTCGACCCCGCCAAGCCCGCCATCACGTCCGGCATCCGCCTCGGCACGCCGGCCGCCACCTCGCGCGGCTTCGGTCTGGCCGAGTTCAAGGAGATCGGCCAGATGATCGGCCAGGTGCTCGATGGCCTGGCCAAATCCAACGACGGCACCAACGAGGCCGCCGAAGCTGAAGTGGGCGCGCGCGTGAAGGCGCTGTGCGCGCGCTTCCCCATCTACCGCTGAGGCTCTCATGCGCTGCCCGTTCTGCGGTGAGGCCGACAGCCAGGTGAAGGATAGCCGCCCGACGGAAGATGGCAGCGCCATCCGCCGCCGGCGCTTCTGCACGTCCTGCGGGCAGCGTTTCACCACCGTCGAGCGCGTGCAGCTGCGCGAGCTGGTGGTGCTCAAGGCCGATGGCCGGCGCGTCGCCTTCGACCGCGACAAGCTGGCCCGCTCCATCCGCGTGGCGCTCAACAAGCGCCCCGTCGATGCCGAGCGCCAGGAGCGGATCGTGAACGGCATCGTGCGCAAGCTCGAAGCCAGCGGCGAGACCGAAATCACCTCCGGCGCCATCGGCGAGGAGGTCATGGCCGCCCTCAAGGAAATCGACGCGGTGGCCTATGTCCGCTTCGCCTCTGTCTACCGCGATTTCCGCGAAGCCCGGGATTTCCACGATTTCCTCGGCCGCCTCGACGGCACGCCCCTCGCCACCGACGAGCCAACACCGTGAGCGAAGAGCGAGCCAACACCGTGAGCGGGGCGCGAGCCAACACAGTGAGCGGGGAGCGAGCCAATACAGTGAGCGGGGCGCGCGCCAGTTCCGTCAGCGATGAGCTGTTCATGCGCGCCGCCCTCGCCCTGGCCCGCCGGGGCTTGGGGCAAACCGCGCCCAACCCCTCGGTCGGCTGCGTCATCGTCAAGGCTGGCCGCGTGCTCGGCCGGGGCACCACCTCGCCCGGCGGGCGCCCGCATGCCGAGATCAACGCCCTCGCCATGGCGGGCGAAGCCGCCCGCGGCGCCACCGCCTACGTCACCCTGGAGCCTTGCTGTTTTACCGGCAAATCAGGTCCTTGCACCGAGGCCTTAATCCAATCTGGCATCCAGCGCGTGGTCATCGGCGCCCACGACCCCCACCCCAAGGTCAATGGCGCCGGCATCAAGCGGTTGCGTGAGGCCGGCATCGACGTGACCGATGGCGTGCTCACCCCCGAGGCCGAGACGGTGATCGAGGGCTTCGCCCTCACCCTCCGCGCCTCCCGCCCGCTGGTGCGCCTCAAGCTCGCCTCCTCGCTCGATGGCCGCATCGCCACCGCGTCCGGCCAGTCGCAATGGATCACCGGCCCCGAGTCCCGCCGCGCCACCCATGCCCTGCGCGGCCGGCACGATGCGGTGCTGGTCGGCGTCGGCACCGTGCTGGCCGACGACCCCGAGCTGACCTGCCGCATCGAGGGCTACCGCGCCGCCCCGCTCACCCGCGTGGTGGTCGATTCGCATCTGCGCACGCCGCTGCTCTCCAAGCTGGTGCGCGCCGCCCACACAGACCCGCTGATCATCCTCCACCGCAACGGCGCCGACCCCGCCCGCATCAAGGCGCTGCGCGAGGCCGGGGTCACGCTGGTCGAGCTGCCCGCCTCCAGCGCGGGGGTGGATCTCAAGGCCGGGCTCAAGGTGCTGGCCCAGCTCGGTCTCACCCGCGTGCTGGCCGAGGGCGGCGGCACCCTCGCGGCGGGCCTGCTGCGCGAGGATCTGGTCGATCGCCTCAGCTGGTTCCACGCCCCCCTGCTCATCGGCGGCGATGGCTGGCCCTCCGCCCAGGGGTTTGGGCTTGAAAGCCTGGAATTCGCGCCAAAATTCCGTGCAGTCTCGCGCCAGCTCTGGGGCGAGGACATCGTCACCCATTTCAGGAAATTCTGATCCCATGTTCACGGGTCTCATCACCGGCGTCGGCACGGTCAAATCGGTCACCGCGCTGGGGCAGGGCAGGGATGCCCGCTTCACCATCGAAGCCCCGGCCCATGCGCCCTGGGCCGGCCATGTGGCCGAAATCGGCGCCTCCATCGCCCATTCGGGCGTGTGCCTCACGGTGGTCGAGTCCGGCCCGGGCTGGTGGGCGGTCGAGGTCTCGGCCGAGACCATCTCCAAAACCAGCCTCGGCGCCTGGGCGCCCGGCACGCGCGTCAACCTCGAAGCCTCGCTCCGCCTGGGGGCGGAAATCGGCGGCCATCTGGTCTCTGGCCATGTCGATGGCCTGGCCCGCCTGCTCAGCGTCACGCCCGAGCACGGCTCCACCCGCTTCCTCTTCGAGCTGCCCGCCGCCCTCGCCCCCTATGTGGCGGCCAAGGGCAGCGTGGCGCTGAACGGCGTGTCCCTCACCGTCAACGAGGTCGAAGGCCAGCGCTTTGGCGTCAACATCATCCCCCACACCCTCGCCCACACCAATTTTCACACGCTCAAGCCGGGTGACGAGGTGAATGTGGAAATCGACATGCTGGCGCGCTATGTCGCCCGTCAATTGGCGTTTAGCAAAGCCTAAAGCTTCGTTTGCAATGGTTCATAAGGCCTGGCGGCAACGCGGGCGAGCAGGGAAAACACCTCATGGAAGGTCTCAAAAAATCGAGCCTGAACGAGTATATCTCGCCGGCATCGGAAATCATCGAAGAGGCCCGCGCCGGGCGCATCTTCATCCTCGTCGATGACGAGGACCGCGAAAACGAGGGTGATCTCGTCATCCCCGCGCAGTTCGCCACCCCCGAGGCGATCAATTTCATGATCAAACACGCCCGCGGCCTGGTCTGCCTGGCCATGACCCGCGCGCGCTGCGAATCGCTTGGCCTGCCGCTGATGACCCAGGCCAACGGCACCCGCCACGAGACAGCCTTCACCGTCTCCATCGAGGCCAAGGAAGGCGTCCCCACCGGCATCTCGGCGGCCGACCGCGCGCGCACCGTGGCGGTCGCCATCAACCCCGAGCTTGGGCGCGATGACATCGTCTCCCCCGGCCATATCTTCCCCCTCATGGCGCGCGACGGCGGCACGCTGGTCCGCGCCGGCCACACCGAGGCCTCGGTCGATATTTCCCGCCTCGCCGGGCTCATCCCCGCCGGTGTCATCTGCGAAATCATCAACGATGACGGCACCATGTCGCGCCTGCCCGATCTGGTGGCCTTCGCCCAGCGCCACAACATCAAGCTCGGCACCATCGCCGACCTCATCGCCTATCGCCGCCGCACCGAGCGTCTGGTCAAGCGCGTCGAGCAGGGCATGGTCACCACCGGCACGGGCGCGGGCTGGCGGGCCATCGCCTTCGAAAGCAAGGTCGATCATCTCGAGCATCTGGCCCTGATCAAGGGCGATATTTCGGGCGAGGCCCCGGTGCTGGTGCGCATGCACGCCGCCGACCTGCTGGGCGATGTGCTGGGCACCCCCCACATCACCTCGCTGCGCGGCGCCATGAGCCAGATCGAGGCCGAGGGGCGCGGCGTGGTGGTGGTGGTGCGTGACCAGCGCAAGGCCGCCCTGTCCGAGCGCATCCGCGAGCTGTCCGAGCACAAGCCGCAAACGCTGGGCTTGCGCGATTACGGCATCGGCGCGCAAATCCTGCTCGATCTGGGGGTCAAGGACATGGTCCTGCTCTCCAACCACAAGCGCCACATCATCGGGCTCGAAGGTTACGGGCTCAACATCGTCGAACAGCGGCCCGTCACGGCCGAGGAGAACTGACTTGGCCACCCAACACGCCCCCGCGCCGGTGGCGCCCGCCCTGCCGGGTCCGGCGCCGCGCATCCTGCTCATCAAGGCCCCCTATTACCGTCAGGTGATCGAGGGCATGCAGGCCGCCGCGCTTGAGCTGTTCGCCCAGGCCGCCGCCGAGATCGAGCAGATCGAGGTGGCTGGCGCCTATGAGCTGCCCCAGGCCCTGGCGCTCGCCGCCCATGCCGGGTTCGACGGCTTCGTGCTGCTCGGCTGCGTGGTGCGCGGCGAGACCGACCATTACGAATTCATCTGCGACTCGGTGATGCACGGCATTTTGCAGGTCGCCACCGCGCACCGGCTCGCCACCGGCACCGCCGTCCTCACCGTCGACACGCTGGGCCAAGCCATGGCCCGCAGCCACGAGACGGGCGCCAACAAAGGCGCCGAGGCCGCCGCCGCCTGCCTTGGCCAGATCGCCCTCAAACGCCGGTTCGGCGCATGAAGCCCCGGCCCAGAACCCTGGCCCGCGTGGCCGCCGTGCAGGCGCTCTATCAGGCCGAGCAGGCCGAGCTGAACGCCGAAACCGTGATCGACCAGTTCGTGCGCCACCGGCTCGGCGCCCTGCCGGGGGCCGAGACCATCGAGGACGGCAAACTGCCCGAGGCCGACGTGCCGCTATTCGCCCGTCTGGTGCGCACCGCCACCCTCCAGCAGGAAACGATCGATGGCATGATCGCCAACGCCCTGCCCGAAGCCTGGCCCATGTCGCGCCTCGACCCCGTGCTGCGCGCCTCCCTGCGCGCCGGCGGCGCCGAGCTGTGGCTGAACGACGCCGCGCCCGCCAAGGTCGTCATCAACGAGTTTCTCGATGTCGCCCACGGCTTCTTCTCGGGCGACGAGCCCCGCATGCTCAATGGCGTGCTGGACAGGCTCGCCCATCTGCTGCGCCCGGCGGAATTCCCCGCCGCCTGATGGCGGGCGAGTTTGCCCGCATCGCGCGTTATTTCGCGCCCCTCGCGGGCCCGGCGGGTCTGGGCCTGCGCGACGATGCGGCCCTGTTCACCCCGCCTGTGGGGGCCGAGCTGGTGCTCACCGTCGACCAAATGCTCGAATCCGTGCATTTCCTGCCGGGCGATGACCCCTCCCTCATCGCCCGCAAGCTGCTGCGCCGCAATTTGTCAGACCTGGCTGCCATGGGCGCCGCGCCGCTGGGCTATCTGCTCACCACCGCCTTGCCCGTCCAAACCCCCGAATCCTGGCTGGCCGGATTCGCGGCGGGGCTGGCCCAGGACCAGGCCGAATACGGCCTCACCCTCATGGGCGGCGATTCGTCGTCGAGCAAATCCGGCATCGCGCTCTCCATCACCGCCCTGGGCGCGGTGCCCAGGGGCCGCGCGCTCACCCGTTCAGGCGCCCGCGCGGGCGATGAGCTTTGGGTCACCGGCACCATTGGCGATGCGGTGCTTGGCCTCCAGGCCCGTCTGGGCGCCTGGGCGGATGAGGACGGCGTCTTAACCCGCCGTTCCCTGCTGCCCGAGCCGCGCCTTGGCCTCGCCCTGCACGGCCTCGCCCATGCCTGTATCGATGTCTCCGACGGGCTGGTGCAGGATCTGGGCCATATCGCCGAGGCTTCGGGCCTGGCCGCCACCCTGTATGCCGCCGCCGTCCCCGCCTCGCCGGCCGCCGCCCGCCAGGGCGCCGCCGCCCTGGCCGAGCGCCTGACCGGCGGCGATGATTACGAGCTGCTGCTGGCCGTGCCGCCCGGGCACGAAGCCGCCCTGCGCGCCGCCTGCGGTTCCGTGCCCATCACCCGCATTGGCCAGTTCACGCCGGGCAGGGGCGTGCGCGTGCTGGCGGCGGATGGCACCGAGCTGCCGCTCCCCCGCACCGGCTGGACGCATTTCTGAAACGGCACGCCTGGGCGCGCCTGTCTGAAACGGCACGCCTGTCTGAAACAGAAAAACCCGGCACGCCTGGGCGTGCCGGGTGGGTGAGCCTTAAGGAAAGCGAAACACGCCCGCGGGGGCGTGCCCGATCTTACTTGATCTTGGCTTCCTTGAACTTCACGTGCTTGCGCACCACCGGGTCATACTTGTTCAGCTCAAGCTTGCCGGTCTGCGCGCGGGCGTTCTTTTTGGTCACATAAAAATACCCGGTATCCGCGGTGGACACGAGCTTGATTTGAACAACGTTAGACTTTGCCATATTTCAGAATCTCCAGGTGCGCGCGTATGCCGCAACAAGTTGGGGTCGTCAAGGGTTTCTCTCGCTCAATGCACCAGCGCGGCCTGGTAGGCGGTGGGCGAGTTCAGCACATTCAGCGCCACGCTCAAATCCAGATCGGTGCCGATGGCGGCGGGGCACTGGTCGCGCAGCGCCAGCTCGGTATCGATCGACACCGGCGCCCGCAGCCCGCGCTCGCGCGCCACCGTCGAGCCCATCAGATTATGCCCGGCATCGAGCGCGTTGAGCTGGGTTTGCGCGGCCAGCGAGCCCAGGCTGGTGCACACTTGCGGCATCACGCCCAGCCCCTGCAGCGGCCAGCCGCGCGCCGCCAGCACGCGGCTCCAGGTAATAAACAGCTCGCCGCCATCGGGCAGGGCGGTCAGGGTCTGCACCAGCCCCTTGCCCAGCGTGCCCGAGCCGATGACCACCGCGCGGTCATTATCGGCCAGCGCCGAGGAGAGGATTTCCGCGGCGCTGGCCGTCTGGCCATCGACCAGCACGGCAATATGCGCGCCATTGGTCAAATCGGCGCCCTCGGCCTTGAATTGCTGGTCGGCATCCGGGTCGCGCCCCTGTGTCTCGGCGATCAGCCCCGAGCCCATCAGCGAATCGGCCACCAGCACCGCCTGCGAGAGCACGCCGCCACGGTTGCCGCGCAAATCCAGCACCAGCGCGTGGGGCGGCGGGGTCTGTTGCATCAGCGCGCCCAGCGCCTGCGAAAACTGGTCGCCCGTGCCCTTGTTGAAGCCCGTGATGCGCAGCACCGCGATGCCGGGGGCGAGCGGGGTTTCGGTAAACACGGTGGGCGGCGGAATCAGCGCGCGGGTCAGCGTCACGGCTTCGGGGGTTGGCGGGGTGCTGCCGTCGCCCGCCTCGGGGTCGATGATGCTGAACCTGACCGTGCTGCCGTTCACGCCGTTCATGGCGGCGTTGAGGTTGCCGATCTGGGCGGGGCTGGTGGCGCGCCCATCCATGGCCAGCACCAGCTGCCCGGGCAGCAGCCCGGCATTGGCGGCCGGGCTGTCGGCCGCCACGGCGCCGATCACCACATGCCCCCCCTGTGCCGAAAGCGTCACCCCGGTACCGGCCAACCCCAGGATCATCAGCTCATCCTGGGCCGCCCGGTCGGGGCTTTCATAGCGCGAATAGGGATCGAAATGGTTGAACAGCTCGTCGAAGAAATTGCTGATGATACCCTGCGTGCCGGCCTGCTGCAGGGCGGGCGAGGCGCCATAGGCCGCCGCCGCCACCTGCGCCGCCGCTTGTCCCCACTCATCGGCGGTGCCATCCGGCCCGGGGGCTGGCACGGCCAGCAGCAGCGCGTTGGGGCCATAAAGCCGGATCTGCCCATCTTGCATGTTGGTGGTCAGGTCGGGGTCGAGCGCGGCCAGCCCGTTCAGCCCCCACATGGTCATTTGCGGCAGGGTCAGCGGCTGCAACGAGCGCGGCGCGATATAGGCCAGCGCGGCCGACCACACGGCCCCCGCCAGCCCCGGGTCAAAGCCCGCGGCGGCGGCCATGGCCGGGCGTGCCGCCAGCGTCGCCGGCAGCCACATCATGAACAAAAATAGAAGCCCAGCCCGTTTCACCTGCGCCGCTTTTTCTCTCGTGGGGGTTTGGAATGAGAGGGCTTGGCGCGTCTGTGCTTCAGACCGGGCTGGCTGCCCTTGGCGCCCTCGGGCCATTCGCCCAGCCCCAGCAGCAACCCGCCGGTCATGGGCTTGGCCTCGTTCAGCCGCACGCTCAGGTCTTGGGCCAGCGAAAACACCACCCGGCTCTTGCGGCCGGACAGACTCTGGGTGGCCTCATCATGCACCCAGTAATCATCCGGCAGATTTGCCATGCTCAAGAATCCACTTGCCCCGCTCTCCACTAAAGTGACGAAAAGCCCGTATTTCGTCACCCCCGAAACCCGGCCCTCAAACAACTCTCCCACGCGGTGTTGCAAATAGAGCGCAAGATACCGGTCGGTCGAATCGCGCTCCGCCAGCGCCGCGCGCCGTTCCGTGGCGGTAATATGCTCGGCCGTGTCGGTGAAGCCCGCCATGTCATCCGGGCTCAACCCGTCGCGCCCGAGCTTCAGCCCGGCAATCAGCGCGCGGTGCACCAGCAGGTCGGCATAGCGGCGGATGGGCGAGGTAAAATGCGCGTATCGCCCCAGCGCCAGGCCAAAATGCCCAATATTTTCAGGGCTATACTCGGCTTGAGACTGTGAGCGCAAAATCGTCTCATTCACCAGCACGGCCTGTTTCGTGCCCTCCACCAGCTTCAAAATCCGGTCCAGCTCGCGCGGGTGCAGCTGGTCCCCGGCCTTGAGCGAGATGTCGAGCGTGTGCAGGAAGCCGCGCAGATGGTCCAGTTTTTCCGCCGAGGGCGGGGCGTGCACGCGATACATGCAGGGCTGTTTCAGCCGCTCCAACTCTTCCGCAGCACAGACATTCGCCAAAATCATGAATTCCTCGATCAGCCTGTGCGCGGCCAGGCGCGGGCGGGGTTTAATGCTTTGCACCCGCCCATCCTCGCCCAGCACCACCTTGCGCTCGGGCAAATCGAGATCGAGCGTGCCGCGCCGTTCTCTTGCCTCGTGCAGGGCATGAAAGGCGGCATAGAGCGTGGCGTGCCGCTCGGGGTCTTCCTCAAACTCCGCCTGGATCTGCTCGTAAGTCAGCCGCGCGGTTGAGCGCATCAGCCCGCGCCCAAAGGCGTGGCGCAGCTTGTTGCCGTGCACATCTATGTGCATCTCGACAAACAAACACCCGCGCTCCTCGCCGGGCTTGAGCGAGCACAGCCCGTTCGAGAGTTCCTCGGGCAGCATCGGCACCACGCGGTCGGGAAAATAGCAGCTATTGCCGCGCACGCGCGCCGCGCGCTCCAGCGCCGAGCCGGGTTTCACGTAATGCGCCACATCGGCGATCGCCACAATCAGCCGGTAGCCGTGCGGCTCCAGGCTGGCGAACACCGCGTCGTCGAAATCGCGGGCGTCTATGCCATCAATGGTGATCAGCCCCAGATCGCGCAGATCGGTGCGCTTGCCCAGCGCCACCGGCCGCGCGCGCCGCGCCTCCTTGAGCGCGTCTTCGGGAAACTCCACCGGAATCCCCGCCTGCGCGATGGCGATCATCGACACAGACCGCGCATCGTTGGCCGAGCCGATGCGCTCGGTCACCCGCGCGGGCTTGGGGCCAAAGGCTTTGCCGGGCAGCGGCTCGGCGCGCACAATGTCGTTGTCCAGCGCGCCCATGGTCTCGCCCTCGGGCACGTGCCATTCGGTTTTCTGGCGCTTCTCCACCGGCTCTATGCGCCCGCCGCCATGCGCCATGGGGTGAAACACCCCGATGATCGTGCCCCCATGCTCCTCGAGCCGCTTGAGCGTGCGCCCCTCATATTTATCCGGCCCCACCCGGCGCAGCCTGGCCAGCACCCGCGCGCCCGGCGCCAGCGCCGCCGCGCCCTTGCGCTCAGGCGCCATGAAGATCACCGGCGGGCGGCCAGGGCCATCCCACACCACCGGGCGGGCAATCGCCTCGCCGTCGCGGTCCAGTCCCGTCACCTCCACCAGCGCGGTTTCGGGCAGGCGCCCGGCATCGCTGAAGCGCTTGCGCCCGGCGCGCTCGGCCGCCCCTTCGCCCTCGAGCGATTTCAGCAGCCCCCGCAACGCCTTTTTCTGCTCATGCGGCACCGAAAACGCCCGCGCGATGTCGCGCATATGCGGCGCGTGCTCGGCCTCCGCCAGATAAGCCCGCAGCGCCTCGCGTGAGGGCAGGGGGCTTGCCTGTTGCTCCTCCAGCCCCGGCGGCACGCGCGGCGTTTTGCCAGGCTTCGCCGCCTTGCCGGGCTTGGCGGCCTTGGGCGGCGGCGCGGCCTCGCCGGTCGCGGGTTTGGGGGCCTTGGCGCGGGGTTTTTTATGCACGGTCTTCATGTCCCCAGTATGGGGCGTGCCGCGCGCGAGAACCATGCCGGGCGCAAAAAAATCCCGCCGGCAAACACTCATAAGTTGCATAAATAAATTTATCTTTATGTGGAGATTGTATAACCTGCCTCCGTGCCCGGCCAGATCGACATCACCGCCCCCGCCACGCTGAGCATCCTGGCCGGGTCAGCCTCACCCTCCTCGCTCATGGAGCTGCCGCCCGCCCTCGGCCTGGCTGAAACCGGCGGCACGGGCACGCTCAGCGTCACGCTGGCGGCGGGCAACAGCTTGGCGGTGCTGGCGGTGGGCGCCACGGCGGGCGCCACCCTCTCCGGCGGGGGAGACGCGCTCACCCTCTCAGGCTCCCTGCTCGAGCTCAACGTGGCCCTGTCCAGCCTCACCCTCACCGAACCCGCGGGTACCCAGACCGATCTCCTCACCCTCACCGCGGCCGACGGGTCATTGCGCGCCGCCGCCACATTCGAGGCCGCGGCCATCTCCACCATCGGCCCGGCCTTCGTCTCGCCGCCCACGCTGGTGTCGCTCATGGCGGGCACGGTGGTCACGGTGCCCGGCCTGCTCTTCGCCGATCCCATCGCCGCCGGTCTTGCCGGCATGGGGCTGGGGGGCAGCGAAACCCTCAGCCTCACCCTCTCGGTGGCGTCTGGCGTGCTGCTGCTGCCAAACCTCACCGCGCAAGACGCCGTGGCCGCCACCGGCGTCGGCAGCAACCGCCTTGAATTGACCTTCACCGCCGCCGACCTCCCCGAAATCAACAGCCTGCTCGCCGGCCTCGCCTTCACCGGCGCCCAGCAATGGGGCGAAAACCTCTATTACACACTCTGGAATTTAACCGGCCCGCTGCCCCAAACCGTCACCAGCGGCAATCTGTTCATCTATACCCCCCACACGCTCACCACCACCGGCACGCTGACCCTGGGCGGCGAGACCCTCAGTCTCGGCGCCGCCGCGCTCACCGCCCCGCTCACCGGCTTCACCGAAATCATCGGCCCCGCCACCGGCGCGCTCACCCTGGCGCCCAGCGCCCAGCTGCTGGTGCCCGAGGCTGGCCTCACCCTCACCGGCACCAGCCTCGTGCAAGGCGCGGTCTCGGCCGCCGCCCTCAGCGTCACCGGCACGCTGCTCACCGCCACCGCGCCCGCCATCGCCGGCCTCGTCCAGCTCGGCCCCAACGCCCAAATCGCGTTCGCCAACGGTTTCACGGCCGCCGGCGCCATCCCCACCGACTATACCGAGGGCATCTCCCTCGCCGCCGGCGCCGTGCTTGAGGGCGCCGGCCAGCTCAGCGTCGGTTATTTCTCCGAATCCGGCCTCATCACGGGCGCGGGCACCATTCTCGCCCCCAGCGGCGACACGCTCACCCTGGCCGCGGGTGCGGTCACGGGCGGCATAGATCTGGCGGTGCAAGGTGGCGGCGCCATGGTGCTCGGCCCGCTGTCCCAGCTTTACGGCGTGTTCCTCAACACCCCGCTCACCATCGCCTCCGGCGTCACATTGAGCTTTTTAAGCGCGGGCGGCCAGGCGCTCACCGGCGGCTATGCCGGCACGCTGGGCGGGCTGGGCGGCGCCTTCATCATCTCCGGCCCGCAGGATTTCGCGGGCACCATCGCGGGCTTCCAGGCGGGTGACGCGCTGATCTTCCCCGGTCTCACCGGCGTCAGCGCCTATAACGTCACCGCCACCGGCTTCGATGTCGCGGGCGTCGATCAATCCGGCACCACCCAAAGCTTCACCTTCGCCGCCGCCATTCCCGCCGGGCTGGCCCTCGCCGCCGGAACCGACGCCCAGGGCGACCCCAGCCTCTATCTGCGCGCGGCGGCGGCCCAGGTGAGCCAGGCCGCCCCGCTCGCCGCCAGCGCCGGCACCCCCCAGCTCCTGGCCGGTCTCGCGCTCGCGCTTGGCCCCCCCGCCACCGGCGCGCTCAGCCTCACGCTTTCGGCGGCCCATGGCGGCCTTGGGGTCGGCGGCGGCGCGTTCGCCCCGGTGCTCACCCTCTCGGGCGCCAATTTGGCCGCGCTCAATGCCGGGCTGGGCGCGCTCTCCTATCTCGGCACTGGCCAGGCCGACCAGCTCACCCTCACCGCCACCACTGGCATTCCCGGCGGGCTGAATGAAACCCTGGCCATCGCCCCGGCCCCGGCGGGCACGGTGGCCTTCACCCCCGGCGGGGCCTTCACGGCGGCCGAGCTGGTCAGTTTCGCGGGTGGCGGCGGCGCCATCGCCCTGCCGCTGGCCGTTGGCGGGCTGGCCGTCTCCGGCCTGACCGATTTCGAGGCCCCCGTGAACGCCACCGGCCTCACCGGCACGGCCCTGCTGGTTGATGCCGGCGGCACGGCGCTGTTTGGTCCCGCCGCCAGCGTGTCGCTCACCGGCAATGTCACGCTGGGCGATGCTTCAGGCCCCGGCCAGCTCGAGATCTTGGGCACCGCCGTCTCGGTCACCGGCGCCCTCACCGAAGCCCCCGGCAGCCGCGCCTTCATCGCCGGCACGGCGGGCATTGGCGGTGCCCTCACCCTGCTTGGCGGCGCTGATCTCGCGATATCTGGCCACCTCACCGCCGCCACGGCCAGCCTGGCGGCGGGCGCCACCCTGCGCGCCTTCGGCACCGCCGCGCTCGGCCTCGGCACGCTCGACAATGCCGGCACCACCAGCTTGCTTGATGCCACCTCCACCAGCCTCGCCGCCTATATGGGCGCGGGCACGCTGGCGCTGGGCGGCCAGGCCACGCTTGGCATCGCGGGCACGCTCGCCCTCACCGGCGGGCTGCTGGCGCTGGGGGCGGGCGCCACGCTCACCGTCACAGGGCTCAGCGCGGCCGCCGGGCAGGTCGAGGCCGCCGGGCTCATCGAGGCAGGCGCCACCGCCACGCTGGGGGCCGCCGGTTTGGCGGGCGGCACGCTGGCCGCCACCGCCCTCACCGAAACCGGCACCCTCACCGGCCAGGGCGTCATCCAAACCGCGTCCCTCACCGTCATTGGCGGACTCGAGGCCGTGGGCGGCCAGCTGCTGGTGGGCGGCGCGCTCAGCGCCTCGGGCAGCCTGCACATCGCCGCCACCGGCACGCTGGCGCTGGCGGGCCCGGCAAGCGGGGCAGGGGGCATCGGCTTCGCGGGCGGCAATGCCCTGCTCATCCTCGATGATCCAACCCAGGCCGCCCTGCCCGTGTCTGGCATGGCGGGGGGCGATGGCATAGATCTCGTCGGCATCACTCCCAGCCAGGTCGGCTATGCGGGCGGCATGGTCGAAATCGGCGGCGTGGCGGCGTTTTCCCTGGCGCTCAGCGGCGGCACCCTCACCACCCTCTCCGACAATGCGGGCGGCGCGCTGCTCACTGTCAACGGCCAGCTGCCCTGTTTCGCGCGCGGCACGCCCATCCTCACCCCCCATGGCTACCGCCCCGTCGAGAGCTTCTCCCCTGGCGACCCTGTGGTCACCGCCTTTGGCCAAACCCGCCCGGTGCGCTGGCTGGGCTGGCGCACGCTCGACCTCGCCGGCGCCACCGGCCCCGAGGCCTGGCCCGTGCTCATCGCCCCCCACGCCTTAGGCCCCGGCCGCCCGGCGCGCGCGCTCCGCCTCTCGCCCAATCACTGCCTGTTCCTCCAAGGCGTGCTCATCCCGGTCACCGCCCTGGTCAACGGCGCCACCATCACGCGCGAGCGCGGCGCCAAGGCCGCCAGCTATTACCACCTGGAGCTGGACCGCCACGACATCCTGCTCGCCGCCGGCCTGGCCTGCGAATCCTACCTCGATACCGGCAACCGCGCCGCGCTCTATACCGGGCGCGGGCGCCGCTCGCCGGCCGCCCGGCCGTTCGCGCCCATCGTCACGGGCGGGCTCAAGCTCACCCGCGCCCGCCAGGCCCTGGCGCGCGAGGCCGAGGCCCAGGGCTTCACCCGCGCCTACCAGCCCCGCCTCCAGGCTTTCGCGGCCGGCCTGGCCGTCTGGCCCGAGATCACCCGCGCCGGCACCAGGCGTTTGGCGCGTTTTTGTTTCCCCCGTCCGATGCGCCACCTCACGCTGCTCGCCCCCATCGCCGCCCCGGCCGAAACCAACCCCGCCTCCGATGATTGGCGCGACCTTTCCATTTGCCTCGCCCCCACCCCAGGCCTGCGCCTGGGTGTGGGCTGGCACCCGCCCGCCATCGGTGATACCGGCAGCTGGATGGGCGCGCGCGCCGAGCTGTCCCTCACCCAGGCCCGGGCCGAGGTCACGCTCACCCTCGCGGCCATCGCCCAAAGCTGGGCCCGTTTTTCCACCCCCCCTTGACCTCCCCCCCCAAACCCTGTACCCGCCGCCCCCATTGCCGGGAACGTGGACAGGCGGTGGTCGCTTGCGCCCGCTCCTCAAGGTGTTCGAGAGAACCCCCGAGGAGACTACCGGTGCAATTCGAACGAGAAAGGTGTCCGCGCCATGACCAAGCGCGCTGAAAGCAAATTCAAGATCAACCGCCGCCTTGGCGTAAACCTGTGGGGCCGCTCCAAGTCCCCGGTCAACAAGCGCGAATACGGCCCCGGCCAGCACGGCCAGCGCCGCAAGAAGCCGTCCGATTTCGGCGTGCAGCTGATGGCCAAGCAGAAGCTCAAGGGCTATTACGGCAACATTTCGGAAAAATCCTTCCGCAAATATTATGAAGAGGCCGTGCGCCGCAAGGGCGACACCTCCGAGAACCTGATCGAGCTGCTCGAGCGCCGTCTGGATGCGGTGATCTACCGCATGAAGCTCGCCCTCACCCCCTTCGCCGCCCGTCAGTTCGTCTCGCACGGCCACGTGCTGGTGAACGGCAAGCGCCTGAACATCCCCTCCTATCAGGTCAAGAACGACGACGTGATCGAGGTCCGCGAGAAGTCCAAGCAGCTCGCCGTGGTGCTCGATGCCGCGCAGTCCGCCGAGCGCGACGTGCCGGAATATGTCGAGATCGACCATCGCGCCATGAAGGGCCGCTTCGTGCGCGCCCCCAAGCTGTCGGATGTTCCCTATCCCGTGCAGATGGAACCGCACCTGGTGGTCGAGTTCTACTCGCGTTAATCCCGCCTCCCACAGGCATGGAAAACGGCGCCCTCGCGGCGCCGTTTTTCGTTTTCAGCCGTTTTTTGTTTGTCACCAGAGAGAGACATGCGCGTTACAGGCAGGCCCTACATCGTTGGCACAGCAACCGCCAACGTCGCAGGAGACCCCTATGCGCCCAGTTCCCCTCGCCATCCTTCTGGCCCTGGCCCCCGGCCTGGCCCTGGCCCAAAGCGCCGCCATGCCCCCGCCGCCCTATGGCCCCGCGCCCTATGGCCCCGGCATGGACGGCCCCATGATGTCCGCCCATCGCGGTGATTTCGACCCCGCGCGGATGCTGCTCGATTTCTACGCCGCCAACACCAGCCATGATGGCCACCTGACCCTCGCCCAGGCCAAGGCCGCCAATTTCCGCCCCATCGTCGAGCATTTCAGCCAAATCGACACCAAAAACCGCGGCTACATCACCTTCTACGACATCGAGGCCTGGCGCCTCGATGACATTGCCCAGCATCTCGAGCAGCGCGCCAACGCCCTCCGCGCCGAGGACTGAGCGCCAAAAGCCAGACCAGCCCGCAAAAAAGGCGCCCGCGGTCAAGCCGGGGGCGCCTTTGTCATGTCCGCGCGGCGGGGCGCTCAGGGCGCGTTCTGGCGCCCCTTGGCAAAGCTCTGGCCGGGCGTGGCGTTGGGGTCGCCGGTCACAAACATCTGGTGCAGCACGTCATGCAGCGTCGGCTCGGCCTGCGCGCCCGCGCCTTGCGCCGCCGTGGCGGCGCTGGCATCGCCGGTCCCGGCCGCCATTGCCGCCGTCCCGCTGTCCGCGGTCCCGCCCATGCCCGGCATCTGGTTCAGCACCGAATCGGGTCCGAACAGATGAATAACCTCCCCCGAGGGCGGCGGGGTGAGGTAAGAGCGGGCCAGCGCCGGGGTGGCGCCTAGGCTCAGGGTCAGGCAGGCGAGCAGGGTTGTGGGCAGGCGGGGCATTTTGGTCTCCGGGTGGCCGGCAAGGCCGGGCTTCATCAGCCCTCAGCCATAAGACCCTGTCCGTCCGGCTTGCAAGGGCGCGGGCGGGCAGGGCAGGGTCGCGGGCGGGCTCTCATGGCGCCAGGGTGCAAATGTCTCGCGCCGTGGGCGTGGCTGGGCTAAGATCGGGGGCATGAACTCCCTCGCGTCCCGGCCCGCCCGCCTCACCATCGAGATCGTGTTCGATTTCGTTTGCCCCTGGTGTTATCTCGGCGTCCGCCGGCTGCTCCAGCTGCTCGCCCGCCGCCCGGATGTGCCGGTCGAGCTGAGCTGGCGTCCCTTCCTGCTCAACCCCGACATGCCCCGCTCCGGCATGCCCCGCACCGATTACATGATCCGCAAATTCGGCGCCGAGGACCGGGCGCGCCGGCTCTACGCCTCCATCGCCGAGCTTGGCGTGCATGAGGGGGTCACCTTCAACTTCGCCGCCATCCGCCGCACCCCCAATTCGGTCGATGCCCACCGCCTGGTGCGCGAGGCCGCGCGCGCGGGCATGGCCACCCCTCTGGTCGAGCGTATTTTCGCCGCCCATTTCATCGAGGGGCAAGATATCGGCAGCCACGCCGTGCTGGCCACCCTCGCCGCCGAGAGCGGCATCGACGCCGCCCAGGCCGCCGAGTTTCTGGCATCTGGCGAAGGCGCCGAGGCCGTGCACGCCGAAAACCTGCACGCCCACCGCCTGGGCATCAACGGCGTGCCCTGCTTTCTCATCGAGGGCGAACACGCCATCGCCGGCGCCCAGGAGCCCGAAGTGCTCGAGCGCCTGCTCGAACTCGCCCTCTGCACCGCCCGCGAGGTTTAGCGATCAATCTCATTGGTTTAGCCAAACCTCGCCGGGCGTTTTTGTAAAAACGCCGCCACCCCTTCGGCGAAATCCGGGTGCAGCCCGGCCTCGCGCTGGTTGGTGATCTCCAGCGCCAGCTCCTCATCCAGCGTCGATCCGCACGCCGCCCACGCCGCCTGGCGGGTCAGGCGCAGCGCATTGGCCGAGCCCCCAGCCAGCCGCGCGGCCATGGCCAGCGCCTCGGCCTCCACCCTGTCATCGGCCACCACCCGGTTCACCAGCCCCCAGGAGAGCGCCTGCGGCGCGGTCACCTTGTCGCCCAGCAGCATCATTTCCATCGCCCGCGCCCGGCCCACGGCCTTGGTCAGCAGCCAGGGCGCGCCGCCATCGGGCACCAGCCCGATCTTGCCGAACGCCACCGCGAAATAGGCGCTCTCTCCGGTCACGATCAAATCCCCCAGCAGCGCCAGCGAGACCCCAAACCCCGCCGCGCAGCCCTGCACGGCGCAAATCAGCGGCACGGCCAGATCGCGGGCCTTGCGCACCAGCGGGTTCAAATGCCGCTCCACCGAGCGCCCCAAATCCGTCTCGCCGGGTGAGATTCCCCCGCCCGGCCCGCCCAGATTGGCGCCCGCGCAAAAGGCCTCCGGCCGCCCGGCCAGCACAATCGCCCGCGCCCGTGTTTCCTCGCGCGCCAGCGCCTCGCACAACCCGTCGATCATCTCCATGGTCAGCGCATTGCGCGTCGCCGGGTCATTCACCCGGATCAGACTCACCGCCCCATGGGTCTCGGTCAGTAATTTGGTCACGGCATTCCCTCGCGTGGTTTCCCTATAGGGAAGCGTGCGCCCCCAGGCTTGTCAATTCACCCATTTGCCCCTCCGTTTTGCGCCACCTGTCCCGTCTCGCCACAGTATTATGTGCCATGCCTGTCTCATAACGAAGCACATGCGCGCGCCGTCCGCTTGGCTTTTGGCTCTGCCCGTGGTTGGCATGTCTCTTGCTTCATGCCTTTGCGTGCAGGTTTTTCGTGCAAGACACTCTCGCCCGAGAGTGGCCACGAACCTTGCGCTTCGCCCGCAAACAAAACGATCAGGAAACGTTCATGAGCTATCATAACATCGCCGACCGTACCGACAGTTTCTTCATTCCCTGCGTCACGCTCATCGGCCCCGGCTGCGCGCGCGAGACCGGCCCGCGCGCCAAGGCCCTGGGCGCCAAAAAGGCGCTCATCGTCACCGATGCGGGGCTGCACAAAATGGGCGTCTCCACCCTCATCGAGGGCTATCTGCACGAGGCCGGGCTGCAAGCCGTGATCTTCGCGGGCGCCGAACCCAACCCGACGGACCTCAACGTTCATGACGGCGTCAAGGTCTATCAGGACAATGGCTGCGACTTCATCGTCTCGCTCGGCGGCGGCTCCTCGCATGACTGCGCCAAGGGCATTGGCCTGGTCACCGCGGGCGGCGGCCATATTCGTGACTATGAGGGCATCGACAAATCCAGCGTGCCGATGACCCCGCTCATCGCCATCAACACCACCGCCGGCACGGCGTCCGAGATGACGCGCTTTTGCATCATCACCAATTCCTCGACCCATGTGAAAATGGCCATCGTTGATTGGCGCTGCACGCCGCTCATCGCCATCGATGATCCGCGCCTGATGGTTGCCATGCCCCCCAGCCTCACCGCCGCCACGGGCATGGATGCGCTGACCCATGCGGTCGAGGCCTATGTCTCCACCGCCGCCACCCCCATCACCGATGCCTGCGCCGAAAAGGCCATTTCCCTGATCGGTGAGTTCCTGCCCAAGGCGGTGGCGAATGGCGAGGACATGGAAGCCCGCGCCGCCATGTGCTACGCGCAATATCTTGCCGGCATGGCCTTCAACAACGCCTCGCTGGGTTATGTGCACGCCATGGCCCACCAGCTTGGCGGGTTCTATAATCTGCCGCACGGCGTCTGCAACGCCATTTTGCTGCCCCATGTTTGCACCTTCAACCTCATCGGCAAAACCGAGCGTTACGCCACCATCGGCGAGCTGCTTGGCGCCGAGACCGAGGGGCTGAGCACCACCGAGGCCGCCGAGCTTGCCATCGACACCATCAAGTCGCTGTCCAAGGCCGTTGGCATTCCCTCGGGTCTTGCCGAGCTTGGCGTGAAGCAGGCCGACCACGAGGTGATGGCGCAAAACGCCCAGAAGGATGCGTGCATGCTCACCAACCCGCGCAAGGCGACGCTCAAGCAGGTCATCGCCATCTTCGAAGCGGCGATGTAATGTTTTAAAAGTTTTTGGGGGTGTGGACCTTTTTTTCAAAAAAGGTCCACGTCCTCCCCAAAAAAACCGCCCCTCAAGGGGGCGGTTTTTTTCGTTGAAAATGTGGGGGCGTTTTAAAAAACGCCCCCACACCCCCCCAAAATTTCTAATCCCTAATGCCCGAACGCGTCCGAATCCATCACCGGCGCGGCGGGATTGTCGAGCGCGTTCAGCGCCGCGAATTCCGCATCCGTGAGCGCGAAGCTGAAAATATCCAAATTCTGCGCCTGGCGCACCGGATCGGCCGATTTCGGCGTGGTCGCATAGCCCGCCTGCACATGCCAGCGCAGCACGATCTGCGCCGGCGTCTTGCCGTATTTCGCCGCCAGCCCCTGGATGAACCCATCATCGAGCAGCGCGCCGTTCCGGTCGATCGGGCTCCACGTTTCGGTCACAATCCCCCGCGCCTTATGGATCTCCACGATATCGCGCCGCTGGCGGTACGGGTCGAGCTGGATCTGGTTCACATGCGGCACGAACCCGGCATCGAACAATTTCCGCAAATGCGCGGGCTTGAAGTTGGAAACCCCGATGGCGCGCACCACGCCCTCGGCCAGCAGCCCGGTCAGCCCCTCGAACGCCTCGACATAGCGGTCCTGCGCCGGGTTGGGCCAATGGATCAGCAGCAGGTCGATATACTCAACCCCCAGCCGCTTGAGCGAGGCCAGCGCCGCCTCGCGCGCGCCCGTCTTGCTGTGCCACTGGCGGTTGAACTTGGTGGTGATGAAAATCTCCCCGCGCGCCACGCCGGCATCGCGCACCCCAAGGCCCACGCCGGTTTCGTTGCCGTAATTCTCGGCCGTGTCGATCAGCCGGTACCCCAGCCCAATCGCCTGGCGCACCGCCACCGCCGCCTGGGCGTCGTCCATCGGCCAGGTGCCCAGCCCCAGCTGGGGCATCTCCACGCCATTGCCCAGTTTCAGCGCCGGCGCCAGTTTCAGTGACATGGTTTCCCCTCTCTCCCAATCGTCAGATCCAAGCTCATAGCAAAGGCGCGGCGGGCGCGAAATGTCGAAATAAACCGTTTTACCCGGCCCTCAGCCCCAGCTCGGCCCGCAAACGCTCCAGCCTGTGGCCGAATAAATGCTCCCCCAGCACCCGCGCCTGGCCGCGCGCGCCAATGCGCGCGGCAAACTCAGGCTCCGCGCGCACGCGCGCATAAAGCTCGTTCAGCCCGTCGGCATCGCGGTAGGCCAGCACCTCCGTTCCCGGCTCAAAACAGCGTTCCAGATCATCCTGCCAATCGGTGATCACGGCGGCGCCTTGCAGGCAGGGGGAAAAATTGCGCTGGTTCAGCCCCGAGAGCACGTTCTTCTCATGGCGGATATTGAGCACCGCCGCATGGCGCGCATAAAGCTGCTGCACCTCGGCGGGGCTGTAGCGGCGGGCAAACACCTGGTGGGGCGCCTGCGCGCTGGCCGACCAGCCGGGGCCATACAGCGCCAGCGGGGTTTTCACGGCCCCAATCAGCGCCAGCCGCCCTGGCGTCGGGTTGGCGACAAAGGCCATCGCCGGATCGCGCGGGGCGGCGGCGGGCAGGCGGTCGGCGGGCGAGACGGCATGGGGCAGAAAAATCGCCGGCGTCGTCAGCCCCAGCTGGGCGTGCAGCTCAAAAAACCGGCTATCCGTATAGGCCACAAGGTCCAGCAGGGCGCTCAGCGGCTTGTGGCTTTCGTCAAACACATCGCCCACCCAGCCCACCATGGGCACGCCCTTGGCCGCGCGGCGCAGCCGGGCCAGCGGCTCGAGCGGGGTTTTCACGGCCGAAACGACAATGATGATATCAGGCTTGAACCGGCGCATATCGGCCGCCACCAGCCGAGACAGCGGCGCGCCCGCGGCCTCGGCCAGCAGCAGGCGGTTGAGCGTGGGCGCCAGGCTGGGGTTGCGAAAAATCCCGGTCCGCACCTCATGCCCGGCGGCGCGCAGCCCGGCCTCCGTATCCTCCAGCCAATTGGTGATCGCCCGTCTTTTCCCAACCAGATAGACCTTCATACCGCTCCCCTTGGCCAAGCCGCGTCGGCGCTGGCTCATATCCGCCATCGCCCCCGCCATCTTGCCCTTCCTGGCACCCAAGGCAAGATCGTCTCCATGTCCTCGCTCCCTAAGCGCTCGGCACCGACCCGCCCTGGCCCGGCGGCACGGGCCGTGGCGTCAAATGCGGCGGCGCCGCGTCGGCGGGCGGCGGCGGCGCGACATTGAGCGCAATCGAAGCCCCCAGCGCGTTGGCCATGCCGGTCGGCACCAAAATGGTCGTGCCCCGGTCCTTGTTCATGTCGTAAATCAGGCCCATCTGGCGTATCTGCAACGCCACCGGGTTGGTTGCGTAAATATGCGAGGCATTGGCGATCTGCTCGGCAATCGCCACCTCGGCGCTGGCCAGCGTCACGCGTGCCTCGCGCTCTTTCTCGGCCTGGGCGTTGCGGCTCATGGCGTCGTTCAGCTCGGGCGGTATCTTCACATCCCGGATCTCAACCGCGATATCCCCAATCCCCCAGCCATCGGTCTTGCGCTTGATCAGCCCTTGCAGCATCTCATCCACCTGCTCGCGGGTCGAGAGCAGCGCCGAGAGTCTGGTTGCCGAAATCACCTCGCGCAAGCTGGTTTGCGCCACCTGGGCCACCATCGAGCGGTAATCGGTCAGTTCCGTGGCGGCGCGCTTCACATCGATCACCCGCCAAAACAAAATACTGTCCATGGTCACGCTCACGGCATCGGCGGTCAGCGTATCCTCGGCCGAAATGCGCGTGCTTTGCCGGCGTGTATCCACCACCGTATAAACCGCCTCAAAAGCGGGGATGAGAAAATAAAGCCCCGGCCCGCGCACGCCGGCAAAGCGCCCCAGGCGCAAGATCACCGCGCGCTCCCATTCCGCGCAGGTGCGCAGCGTCATTCCCAGCCCCAGGCCGATGGCGATCAGCGCCCCCCCCACCGGCATCATCCTCAGGAAATAAATGCACGCCACGCCCAGCGCGATGAAGAAAAGCGCGATGATCGTCACGGCACTGTTATAGCTGTTATACATTGTCCGGCTCCGTGTGAACGTGGCGCCAGGTTAGCACCAATCCGGCTTTCCCGCGACTCGGACAACAGCTTATCCCTTGCGCATGGACCCCTACCTCATCCTCGCCATCGCGCTGTCCTTCCTGGCCGCGGTTCTGGCCTTTCTCGCCTGGCAATCGGCCAAGGCCGCGCCCCAGCGGCTCACTCTGCTCATCGAAAAGCTGCTCTCCGGCCAGCGCAACGAATCGGAATTCCTGCGCGCCAATCTGGCGGCGATGGAAGGCCGCCTGACCGCCGCCATCCAGTCCGGCACCACCGACGCCCTGAAGCAAGCCTTCGGCCAAATCGGCGCGGCCACCCAGTCGGTCGCCACCACGCTCGATTCGCTCCGCCGCCAAGCCGCCGAGGATGCCCAAAAAACCACCCAAACGCTGGAATCCCGCCTCGCCCTCATCCAGGCCAGCGTGAACGAAAAACTGCACGAGGCGGTCGAGCAGCAAATGAGCGTCTCCTTCGCCCGCGTGCTCGAGCAATTCGCCCAGGTCCAGCAGGCGATGGGCGAGGTGCAAGCCACCGCCGCCCAGATCGGCGACCTCAAGCGCCTGTTCTCCAACGTCAAAACCCGTGGCGGCTGGGGCGAGGCCCAGCTCGGCGCGCTGCTCGAGCAGGTGCTCCCCCCCGGCGCCTTCGAGCGCAATTTCGCGGTCAAGGAGGGCGCGCGCGAACGGGTCGATTTCGCGCTCCGCATGCCCTCGCGTGAAAAGCTCTATCTCCCCGTCGATGCCAAATTCCCCACCGAGGATTATGACCGCCTGCTCGCCGCCGCCGACGCCGCCGACGCCGAGGCCGAGCGCCAGGCGCGCGATGGCCTGACCACCCGCGTGCGCCTGGAGGCCCGCAAGATCCGCGAAAAATACATCAGCCCCCCCGAAACGGTCGATTTCGCGGTCATGTACCTGCCCTCAGATGGGCTGTTCGCCGAAATCGCCCGCACGCCCGGCCTGATCGACGACATACGCGCGCGGGAGAAAATCATCATCCTCGGCCCCACCTTGCTGCCGGCGATGCTGCAAACCATCCATCTCGGCCATGTCACGCTCGACCTCGAAAAGCGCGCCGGCGAAATCGGCAAGCTGCTGGGCGCCACCCGCAGCGAAATGTCCAAGATGGACGATGTGCTGATCCGCCTGGCCGCCAACGCCCAGACCATGGCCAGCAACATCGAAAAAGCCCGCACCCGCACCCGCGCCGTCGCCCGCGTGCTCAAAACCGTGGAAATGGTCGAAGGCCAAACCGCCCAAACCCTGCTGGGCTTGAGCGACGACGAGGAGGCGTGAAACAAACAAAACCCCCTCCCGGTCAGGGGAGGGGGCGGCATTGCCTCAAATCCTGCCGGCCTCAGCCCTTGTCGAGCGCGGCCTCGGGGGTTGCCAGAGACTTCATCAGGTCAAACATGCGCTTGCGCATGGCCGGGTCGGTGATGCGGTAATAAGCCCGCACCAGCTCCAGCGTTTCGCGCTTGGTCAGCTGGTCGTCCACCCCGGCGTTAAACGGCTCCTGCGCCTCGGCAAAGCCATACATCCGCCCGCGCGGCCCCGAAATCGGGGTATCTTGCAACCCTTCGGGCATATCGTCGAAGAAATACGAGATCGGCACATCCAGCACGCGTGAGATGTCGAACAAGCGCGAGGCGCCCACCCGGTTCACGCCGCGCTCATATTTCTGCACCTGCTGAAAGGTCAGGCCCAGCGCGTCTCCCAGCCGTTCCTGCGACATGCCAAGCAGCGTGCGCCGCAGCCGCACGCGTGACCCCACATGCACATCGATCGGGCTCGGGCGGCTCTCGCGCTCGGGACGGTCGCTATTCTCTTCAGCCATCACTCTCAAACTCTCCGTCAGCGCCGACAACCTCAGCGATTGTTGGGTATAAACCTTAACTCGTTGTCCGCCGGTCAGGAACCCCGGATTTTGGGGGAATGGTTAACCTGACCATAACGCAACCTGTCGTTCATTTTGCCGAAAGGCCAGGTGTCACAATGCAGCATAAATTACCATATGCCAACAAAGCCGTTCTGATACCCAAACCGCCGGCACTCAAAACCATCAGAGTGCGTTATTTTGAAGAGACAATCAGCGATCAATCTCAAAATTTGTATGTCTGGTCAAGCGGGAAGTTAACCACCCGGCAAGAATTACAGCCAGAGCGAGCATGAAGGGAAATTTCAGCCCAAGCCGCGAAAACAGCGTCGGCGCCAGCGGGCCGGGCAGGGGGGCAACCAAAACACCTTTATAATCAAGCGGCAAACTGGCCATCACGCGCCCGAGCGGGTCGATCACCGCGCTCTCGCCCGAATTGGCGTCGCGCACAAAGGGCAGGCCCTCCTCCACTGCCCGCAGGCGGGCATTGGCGAAATGCTGGCGCGGCCCGGCCGAGTCGCCAAACCAGGCATCGTCGGTCACGGTCAAAATCCAGTCCGGCCGGTGCGCCTCGTCCACCATCTCCCCGGGAAACACGTCCTCATAGCAAATCTCGGGGCCAAAGGGCGGCAGCCCGGCGGCGCTTATGGTTTCCGGCCCCGCGCCTGGGGTAAAGCCTTGGCCCAGCATGGCGGGAATGATCTTGAGCGGGATCCATTTCGGCGTGTACTCGCCAAACGGCACCAGTTTCCATTTGTCATAAATGGCCAGCGGCGGCACGGGTCCGGCCATCACGGCCAGCGAGTTGCGTATATCGTCGGGCGAGACCTCGCGCAGCGTGCCGGCCAGCACCGGCGTGGTGCCGGTCACGGCGGCCAGCTGGGCGCGGGCGTTCACGTCGTTGGGCAGCAGCCAGGGGCTCGAGCCCTCGGGCCACACAATCGCATCGGCTCCGGCATTCAGCCCGGCCTGGCTCATGTTGAGCAGGGTCGCCCAGCTCATGTTCAGCGCGGCGCGCGAATAATCGGGCGGCTCGGGAAAATCGGGCTGTACCAGCGCCAGATTCACCCCGGTCGTGCCCACCGGCGTTTTCAGCCGCTCAGCCCCATAGCCCGCCCACAGCGCCAGCGCGGCCACCAAGGCCACCAGCCCGCGCCGGCCAAACATCGGCAGCCCGGCCAGCAGCACGGTGGCCAGGGTCAGCCCATGCACGCTCACCAGCGCGGCGGGCTGGAGCATCACATTGCCCACCAGCCCCGGCACGGCCCAATCCGTGCCCCAAAAATTCCAAGGAAACCCAGAGAACATGAATTGCTGGGCGAGGTTGGAAACCACCCAGGTGCCCGCGAACACCAGCAGCCGGGGCAGGGGGCGCTTGCAGGCCCAGGCGGCGAGCGCGGGCGGAATCGCATAGCAAGCCACGGCCGCGGCCATCAAGGGCGCGGCAAAGGGCACCAGCCACCAAAAGGTCGAGGCCTCGGTGAGCACCGGCTCGGTAATCCAGTAAAGCCCGGCCAGCCCCAGCCCAAACCCGTAACACCAGGCAATGGCGAATAGCCGCGCAATGCTGGGCGCCCGCCCGATCAGCCCGAGCAGCGCCGGCACCGCGAACAGCAGCAGGGGCAGGCCATACACGGGCGGCAGCGCCCCGGCCGAGAGCACGCCCCACAAAAACGCCTGCGCCCAGTCGCGCTGCGCCACCCAGGCGCGCGCCGCGCCCATCATTCGCCTCGGTCTCATGCCCGGTCCCAAATCAAAAGTTTTTTGGGCCGCCCCTTTTTTTCAAAAAAGGGGCGGAAATTCGTGGGGGGCTTTTTAAAAAAAGCCCCCCACACCCCGCAAAAATTTTTTAAAACTTACCCCCGCGCCAGCCCAAAGGCCGCCGCCACCTCACCAAAATCCGCCGCTGTCGCATGCCGGGTGCTGGCCACCGTGCCGTCGGTTTCCCGCACCAGCTGGCAGGTTCTCAGCCCGGCCTCGGCCGCCGCGTCCAGCTCTGCCTCCACGTCCGAGAGAAACAAAACCTCCTCGGCCAGCAGCCCGATTCCCTTGGCGATCGCGCCATAGCTCGCGGCCTCGCGCTTGGGCCCCACGCGGGTGTCGAAATTCGCCTGAAACAACCCGTTCAAATCCCCGGCGCTCGAATGTCCAAACAGCAGCTTCTGCGCCGCCACCGAGCCCGAGGAATAAACATAAAGCCGCAGCCCGGCCCGCGCCCAGCGGCGCAAGGCGGGGGGTACATCCTCATAAATCTCGCTGGTCAGCGCCCCGCTCTCATACCCCTCCGCCCAGATGATCCCCTGGATGGTCTTGAGCGCGGTGATTTTCTCATCCCGGTCCATCCAGCCAAGCAAGGTCTCGAGCCTGGGCTCGGGCACATCGTCAAGCGCCGGGTGGTTGGAGGCCACAAACCCCGCCATCCGCGCCCGCGCATAAGGAAACAGCACCCGATGCACAAAGCTGATCGGCGTCGTCGTGCCCTCGATATCGGTGAGGATGGCCGCCGGCGGCATCACGCTAAGGGAAACCGGTCGGAGATCGTATCGCCCGTGAACTGCGCCACCCAGCCCTCGGTGTGGGTAAACACCCTGAGCGCGGTGAACTCGGGCGCGCGTCCGGCATCGAACCAATGCCTGGCCCCCGCCGGCACGCGAATCAAATCGCCCGCCTCGCACAGCGCCACATACACCTTGCCGCCCTCATGAATGACAAAATGCCCAGACCCGGCGACAAAAAACCGGATCTCATCCTCCGAATGCGTGTGTTCCTGCAAAAATTTCTCGCGCAGCGCGCCCGCCATCGGGTGGTCGGGCGTCAGCTTCACCACATCCGCCGAGCCCGCGCCGGTCTTGCCCATCAGCGCGTCGAGGTATGGCCGGTAAGCCTCCAAAATCACCTCCGCCGGGGCGTCGGGGGCCAGATGCACCGGCGCCTCCCAGCGCTCGAACCCAACATTGATCTTGGCCAGCTCCGCGGCCACGGGCCCGGCCTCGGTGTCGTCAAACAGCGCCACACCCGGCGCGTCCTCGCCATAAACGGTCAGACGGCTCATTTCATCTTCCTCCGCTCCAGCTCGCAGGCCAGCAGAAACTCCAGCGCCTCGTAGCGCCAAAACGCATGTTCCACCGAGCTGCCCCAGGCATAAACGCCATGCCCGGCGATCACATAGCCAATCGGCGGGTCGCGCAGCAGCAGCGGCTCTATAAACGCCGCCAACCGGCTAATATCCTGGTCGTTCTCAAACACCGGCAGCACCACGTCGCCCTCATGGCTGGTAAAGCCAAAGGCCTTCACCAGCTCATAATCCGAGAACACAATCCGCGTCCCGGCCTTGAGCGCGCTTTGCGAGAGCACGGTGGCGGCCACCGAGTGGCCATGCAGCACCGCGCCTATGGGCGCGAACAGCCGGTAAAGCTGGCAATGCAACCCGGTCTCGGCCGAGGGTTTTTGCCCCTCGACCAGCGCGCGCCCCTCATAATCCACCGCGATGACATCGCGCTCGGGCTTGATCCGCCCCTTGTGGATCCCGGAGCGCGTGATGGCGATTCGCGCGCCATCGATCCGCGCCGAGAGATTGCCCGCCGAGCCCGGCACCCAAAAGCGCGCATCCATGCGCGCGCCGGCATCGGCCAGCGCGGCGGCCAAAGCGTCGGGCACCATGCTCAGCCCTGGTTGATGTTGGTCTTGTTCACAGACTCGGGCGCCTGGGCGGGCGCGTCCAGCTTGGCGCTCTCGCTCATGCTGGCATCCTTCTTGGTGTCATCTTCATTGATGGCCTGCTTGAAGTTCTTAATTCCCTTGCCGAACTCACCCATCAGGTTGCTCACCTTGCCGGTGCCAAACACCAGCAGCACAACCACCAGCACCACCAGCCAATGCCAGATGCTCAATCCACCCATAATCCAATCCTCTCCACCCAAAAGTTTGGGCCCGGTGTAGCCTGATTGCGCGCCGGTGCCAAATGGCTTGTCAGCGCATCATGGCCGCCACCGCCAGCCCGCCCAGATTATAAACCATGTGCAGCAAAATCCCCGGCTTGACCGAGCCAAAGCGCAACCTGAGCCAGCAAGCCCCCAGGGCCAGCAGCCCCACATCCAAAAACCCCGGCGGATAAGCCAGCTTTTCTCCCGCATGCAGGGCGCTGAAGGCGAGGCTGGTGATCACCACCCCCCAAAACCGCCCCAGCCGCGCGCTGATGCCGCCCAGCGCGATTCCCCGGAAGCAGATTTCCTCGACCACCGGCGCGGCCAGCAAAATCAGCCCCAGCATCGCGGCCTGCAACGCCACCGGCCCATCGAGCAGCACGGTCAGGCCCAGCCGGTCCAGCCTGGCCGCATCCGGCGGGCTGATGCGCGCAATCCCCGCCACCACCGCCAAAATCGGCACCGCCAGCAGCAGCGCCGCGCCATAAGCGCGCGCCGGCGCCTGGCACCAGCCGGCCGCGCGCGCGCCGGTGCCCAGGCGGCGCAGCACCCAGGCCAGCCACAGCGCCGCCGCCAGCTCGCCGGCCAGGGTGGCGGTGCCCAAAAACGCCGCTCCGCCCAGGTCGGGCACGCCGCCCGCCCGCGCCATCACGCGCAGCAGCACAAGGTCGGTGAGCGCAAACATCGCGCCTCCGCCACCCACCGCCATGGCCAGCACAAACCCGGCCATGCCCCAAATCCCCGCGCCCAGCCCCAGCCTGGCGCCTGGGCGCGGCCACACCGCCACGCCGGGCAGCCGGTCAAACAGCATCAGCCACAGCGCCAGCATCGCGCCGCTGCCCGCGCCCACATCGCCGGCCATGGCCATCGCCCGCCGGCCCGGCCCCGCCAGCGGATGCGCCAGCAGCCCCCCACCCAGCGCCGCCATGGCGGCAAAGCCCAGCCCGCCCAGCACCATCACCCAGCCCAAAAACGCCAGCACACGCTTCATAGCGCCTCCTCAAACCGCCCGATGATCGTCTCCGCCCGCACCCCGGCCGCGCGCATCGCCCGCAGGGTCTGCGCCTGGTCCCGCTTGGCCAGCCGCCGCCCGGTGGCGTCGGTCAGCAGCCTGTGGTGGGCATAAAGGGGCGTCTCCAGCCCCAGCAGCCGTTGCAGCAGCACATGAACATGGGTGGCGTCGCGCAAATCCTCGCCCCGCACCACATGGGTCACGCCCTGCGCGCCATCGTCATGCACCACGCATAAATGATAGCTCGCCATCACCTCCTTGCGCGCCAGCACCACATCGCCAAACCGCTCCGGGCGCGCCGCCACCCAGCCTTGCCCCTCCTCGAAAAACCGCAAACCCGCGCCCGCCTCGCCCAGCGCCCGGCCCATATCGAGCCTGAGCGCGAACGGCGCCCCCAAAGCCTCGCGTTTTTCCCGGCTTTGCGGGCTCAAATGCCGGCAGGTGCCCGGATAAACCGGCCCGCTCCCATGCGGCGCGCTCATGGCGGCGGCGATCTCGGCGCGCGTGCAATAGCAGCGATACAGCAACCCGCGCGCCTCCAGCCCGGCCAGCGCCGCCCCATATTCGGCCAGATGCGCCGACTGCACCCGCACATCCCCCTGCCACTCAATGCCCAGCCAGGCGAGATCTTCCAAAATCGCCGGGTAAAATTCCGGCCGGCAGCGCGTGGCGTCTATGTCTTCGAGCCGCAGCCACAGCCAGTCCGCCCGCGCGCGCGCCATCCAGGCCGAAAACGCATGGCCTTCGTGCAAATATCCGGTGGGGCTTGGCGCGAAGCGGCTGACGATGCTCATATAAGCGCAGTGTAGAGTGGAGGCGCGCGCATGGCGAGCATCGAGGCCCTGAGCTGGGGGCCATTTTCTGGCGGCGCGCCCCGCTCGGCGCTGTTCCTGCTCCACGGCCTCGGCGCCGATGCCCGCGACCTCATCGACCTCGCCCAATATTTCGCTCCCAGCCTGCCCGGCACGCTGTTCATAGCTCCCCACGCCCCGCACCCGTTCGACATGGCCCCCTTCGGCCGGCAATGGTTTTCCCTGCAAAGCCTGGACCCGTTCCGCCTCGAGCAAGGCGCGCGCGACGCCGCCCAAACCCTCGAACCCTATATCGAGGCTGAATTAACCCGCCATCACCTCACCCATTACGCCCTGCTCGGCTTCAGCCAGGGGGCGATGGTGGCGCTCCATCTCGGCCCGCGCGCGCGCCGGGCGCCGCGCGCGGTGCTGGCGTTTTCGGGCGCGCTGCTGGGCGGCGGCACCCTGGCCACCGAGGCCCGCAACCACCCCGCCATCCTGCTCGCCCACGGCACGGGCGATGACATCGTCCCCGTCGGCGCCTCGCAAGCCGCCGAGCTGTCGCTCCGCGCGCTCGGCTTCCCGGTCCGCTCGGTCTATGAGCGCGGCCTTGGCCATGCGCTCTCCGAACAAGGGCTGGAAATCGGCGCGCCCCTGCTCGCCACCCTGCTCGAGGACGCCGCGTGACAAATCCCTGACAAGCGCGAAACAGCGCTTGTTTCTCCAGGCCCCGCCTGTCATATTTTGGGCATGACTCGGGCTTGCACCACTATATGGGCGGGTTGCGTGACTACCCCCCTCCAAATCCTCCCGTTCTGGGACAGGTTCAGTAATGCCTGACGGCGGGTTCTCCTTCCCCGCGCTTGTCTTGAATGCGGATTTCCGTCCGCTCTCCTATTTCCCGTTATCGACCTGGACCTGGCAGGATGCCGTGAAAGCGGTGTTCCTAGACCGGGTCAGCGTTTTATCCGAATATGAGCAGGTGGTGCGCAGCCCGAGCTTCGCCATGCGCCTGCCCAGCGTCATCGCGCTGCGCGATTTCGTCCCCGCCGCCCGCACCCCCGCCTTCACCCGTTTCAACGTCTTCTTGCGTGATTCGTTCAGTTGCCAATATTGCAGCATCCGCCGCGCAACTCAGGAACTCACCTTCGACCATGTCATCCCCCGCGCCAAGGGCGGGCGCACCAGCTGGGAAAACGTCGTCACCGCCTGCGGCCCGTGCAATCTGCGCAAGGGCTCCAAAATGCCCCGCGAATGCGGCATGATTCCGCGCCAAACCCCCCGCCGCCCCACCAGCTTCGAACTCCAAGACCGCGGCCGCCATTTCCCGCCCAACTACCTGCACGAAAGCTGGCGCGATTATCTCTACTGGGACTCCGAGCTGCTCGAGGTTTAAGTTTCAAAAAATGCAGGTTTTTTCGTGCTTTTTTGAAAAATGGCGCCCCAAAAACTTGTGCAAATTTTCTGGTGGTGTTTATCAGCCCGCCGTCTCGCGGGCCTTCGCGCCCTCAACCGCGCCCAATTCCCGCCAGGCGCCGCCGCGCAAAATCTCCGCCGGGCGGAATTTGGTCTTGTAAGCCATCTTGCGGCTCTCAGCCACCCAATAGCCCAGATACACAAACGGCAACCCCAATTCTCCGGCCCGCCCGATCAGCCACAGCACCGCGAAGGTGCCGAGCGAGCGGGCATCGAGGCTGGTATCGAAAAACGAATAAACCGCCGAGAGCCCGTCATTCAGCCGGTCCATCAGGCACGCCCCCACCAACTCCCCCGAGGGCAAGCGGAATTCCACCACCGAGGTCTCGATCGGCGTATCCTCCACCATGGCGCGGTAATCGTAAAAACTCATCGTCGCCATGTCGCCGTCATTATGGCGCTGCTTCTGGTAGGCCTGAAACAGGCTGTATTGCTCGAGCGTGGCGCGGGGCGGCATTTCCTGCACGCTCAAATCCTCATTGGCCCGCGCCACCCGCCTCTGTGTGCGCGAGGGCGCGAAATCAAAGCAGCGCACCCGTATCGGCACGCAGGCATTGCAGCTTGGGCACACGGGCGCATAGGCAATGTTGTGGCTGCGCCTGAACCCGCCTTTCGAGAGCTTGTCGTGCAGAGATTCGGCCAGCACCCCGGCAAGTTCGGTCACCACCTTGCGCTCCATCCGCCCGGCCAGATAGGGGCAGGGCAGGGGCGCGGTGGTGTAGAAAAAATGCGGGCGGCGCGCGGGTTTGAAGCTCATCGGATCGTCATGATCCAGGATAATGCGCCGCCGCGTCAACCGTCATTTTCGGCAATCTGGCCTGCCAGCGCAACAACCAGCGCGCCGATCACGGGCGAGAACAAAAACCAGTGATGCCAAGGGCTGAGCAGCAGCCACGGGCCAAAATAAACCAGCCCGGCCAGCGCCAGCCGCCCGGGGCTCAAACCTGCGCGCGCCAGCCACCACACCAGCGCCACGCCCAGCACCACGCCATCATAGGCATAAGCGTGCGGCTGGGCGATGAAGGTGGCGGCAATGGCCAGCGCCCCCGCAAGCTCCACGCGCCCCTTGCGCGCCGCCCACCACACCAGCGCCACCAGCACGAAAGCCACCAAAACCTGCACAACCCACGCCAGTCTTTGCCCCGCCCCCAGCACCACCAAATTCGCCGCCGGGGTAACAATAATGTTCAAATTCAATGAAGTGGCATTAAAATACTGGCCCTGATAGCGCGGCAGCGTGTGCCACCACAGCGCCCATAAATCCGGCGGATATGCCAAGCAGGACAGCGCCACCAGCACGGAAGCCACCAGCGTGGCCGCCAAAGCCGTCCGCCATTCAAACCGCGCCAGCAGCACAAACGGCACCATCACCCCCAGCTGGGGCTTGAGCGTGAGCAGCCCAAACGCCACCCCCGCCGCCCAGGGCCGTTTGCCCAGCCAGCCATAGCCGGTCAGCATCAGGGCGGTGGTAAAAAACGCCGTCTCCCCGGTCGAGGCGGTAATCAGCGCCGCCGGGCCGCCCAGCAGCAGCGCCATCACCGCGCCCCACCGCCGGCCAAACTGCGCCCGCACGGCCAAGCCCAGCGCCGCCAGCCCCAGCGCGTTCCACACCAGCAGCGCCGGGCCAAACCCCAGCGCCTTCAGCCACGCGGTCACCACCAGCAGGGTGGGCGGGTACAAATAGGGGTAGAAGCTCCCAAACCCCGGATAAAGCCGGCGCTGAAACGCCATCAGCGCCGGGGCGTCATAAATCAGCCGCGGGTCATGCCCGGCCACAAAGCGCGGAAACGACCAAAACGCCATGAAATCCGAGTTCAGCCTTTGCCCGCCCAGCGCCATCAGCGCCAGCAGCGTGAGGTTCAAGGCCAGCCCCGCCGCCACGGCCGCGCGTGTCAGGCTCATCGGGGCGGGGTTGGTTGTGGCGGGCGCGCTCATCCTCTACCCTCTAAATGACCCAACCGGAGAGCGCAAAACATGCCAAGCCTTGCCACGGTCGATTATCTTCTGGGCCAGCGCTTCTACCGCATGGCCTATCTCGAATACGGCTCCCCCGCCGCGCCGGCGGTGGTCTGCGTGCATGGCCTCACCCGCAATGGCCGGGATTTCGAGCCCCTGGCCCAGGCATTATCCAAGGATTTTCACGTCATCTGCCCAGATCTTCCGGGCCGTGGCGCGTCCGAGTGGCTGGCCGAGAGCATGGCCTATCAGCCGCCCACCTATGTGGTGGCGCTGTCCTATCTGCTGGCCCAGCTCAACAAGCCGGTGGCGTGGGTTGGCACATCGCTTGGCGGCATTTGCGGGCTCATGCTGGCGGCCGCCCAAAACAGCCCCATCACCCGCCTGGTGCTCAACGATCTCGGCCCCCACATTCCGGCAGCCGCGCTGCTCCGCATCCGCGACTATATGAGCGGCCCGCCGCTCACCTTCGCGTCTCTTGCCGCGCTCGAGGCGCATCTGCGCTTCATCCACGCGCCGTTTGGCCCGCTCACCGCCGCGCAGTGGCGCTATCTGGCCGAGATCAGCGCCCGCCCGCTGCCCGGCGGCACCTTCGCCCTGCATTACGACCCCGCCATCGCCGACCCCATCCGCGCCACCATGCCCGTCGATGCCGATCTCTGGCCGGTCTGGGAAGCCGTGCACATTCCCCGTCTGGTGGTGCGTGGCGCCCAATCCGACCTGCTGCCCCCCGAGACCTACGCCCGCATGTTGGCCGAAGGCGCCGAGGGTCTGGAGGTCGCGGGCGCCGGCCACGCCCCCGCGCTCATGGACGCCCCCACCATCGCCCGCCTCCAGGCCTTTCTGGCGGCCCGCTGACCGTGCCGTTGCGCCGTTGCCAAGCCGCCAGATCGCGCTAAACCGGCAGCATGGAAAAGCCGCCCCGCCTTTGCCTGATCTGGCGTAAATGCCGCCGCGCCCTGGTGGCGGCGGGGCGCAACACGGCGTCCCAGCGCGTTTCGCTCTCGGCGGCGGGCTGCGCCTTTTACGCCACGCTGGCGCTGTTTCCGGCCATCACCATGCTCATCAACCTCTACGGCCTGGTCTACGACCCCGCCAGCGTCCAGCCCCAGCTCCATTACCTGCAAAGCTTCATGCCGCCCGCGGCCTTCCAGCTCATCTCCGACCGCATCCAGCAGCTCGTCAGCCTGCCGTCCAAGCGCCTGGGGCTGGGCTTCGCGCTGTCGCTGGCCATAGCCTTCTGGTCGTCCAATCTGGGCACCAAATCCATCATCAACGCGCTGTCGCTGGCCTACCGCGAATCGGAAACACGCGGCTTCCTGCGCTTCTACCTGGTCACCTTCAGCATGACGCTGGTGGCCATATTGGGCACGGCGCTGGCCATCGGGTTTCTGGTCGCGGTGCCGGTGGCGCTGGCGCATCTGGGCGTGTCGCTGCGTTTCAAATTCCTGGTCAACGCCATCAGCTCGCTGGCCATGGTGCTGTTCATTTTGCTGGCCATCGGGCTCATCTACCGGTTCGGCCCGGCGGGCGGGCGGCGCGCGCTCTATGCGCCGGGCGCGCTCGTCGCCACGCTGCTATGGCTGGCCATGTCCTGGCTGTTTGGCTTCTATGTCGGCCATTTCGCGGCCTATTCCATCACCTATGGCCCGCTCGCCACCCTCATCGGCCTCATGATGTGGTTTTACTGGAGCGCCTATGTCATCCTGTTCGGCGCCGAACTCAACGCCGCGCTCGAGCGCGAATGGCGGGCGGCGAAGCCCGCCTGACCCCCAAAACTGTTTCATAGGTCATTTCTTATAACAATTTAAAATTATTAAAAATTTTTGCGGGGCTTGGGGAGCTTTTTATAAAAAGCTCCCCAAACTTCCTTCCTCATCCCAGCGCCCGCCACAGCAGGCTCGCCGCCAGGCTCAGCATCACCGTCCCCACCAGCGCATCCAGCACCCGCCAGGCCTGGGGTTTGGCGAATACCGGGCGCAGCAGCCGCGCCCCGTAGCCCAGCCCGGCAAACCACACAAAGCTCGCCATCGCCGCGCCCGCCACAAATACCGGGCGCAGGGCAGGGGCCAGGGCGCCGCCCAGCGTGCCCAGCAGCAGCACGGTGTCCAAATACACATGCGGGTTCAAAAACGTGAAAGCCGCGGTGGCGGCGAGCGCGCGGGGCAGCGTCACGCCCTCGTTTCCGGTCACATTCATGGCCCCCGGCGCGGCCATGCGCCTGAGCGCGCCCACCCCATACCAGCCCAAAAACCCAGCGCCTCCCAGCGCCAGCGCCAGTTTCAGCACCGGCACCGCGCCCAGCAGCGCGCCCACCCCGCCCACGCCCGCGCTCATCAGCAGCGCGTCGGCGGTTCCGCAAAACAGCACAATCGCCCCCACATGCTCGCGCCGCAGCCCCTGGCGCAGCACGAATAAATTCTGTGCGCCAATCGCCACGATCAGCGCGCTCGAGGCCAAAAAGCCAGTCACAAACGGAGTCACAACCTCATCCATGCCCCGCTTCTGGCGCGGGCCAGGTTTTAAGTAAAACTTGTTTTTCTAATCCAGATTAAGCCACTCTAAATCCATGCTCGATTACGCCGCCCTGTCCGCCCTGTCCGCCGTCATCGCCGAAGGCAGCTTCGAGCGCGCGGCCCTGTCGCTCGGCCTCACCCCCTCGGCCATTTCCCAGCGCGTCAAAGGGCTCGAGGACCGGCTCGGCGCCGTGCTCGTGGTGCGCGGCCAGCCTTGCACGGCCACGCCGCCCGGCCGCCGGCTCATTGCCCATCTGGCCCGCGTGCGCCTGCTCGAAGCCGGCCTCACCCCCGCGCTCACCGGCCTGGCCGCGCCGCCCACCATCGGGTTGGCGGTCAATGCCGACAGCCTCGCCACCTGGTTCCCCGCCGCCGCCGCCCGTTTTGGCGCCGAGAGCGGCGCGCTTCTCTCCCTCACCCTCGATGACGAGGCCCACACCGCCGGCCGCCTGCGCAATGGCGAGGTTCTGGCCGCCATCACCTCGGTCGCCGCCCCCGTGCCGGGCTGCAAAACCACGCCCCTGGGCGCGCTGCGTTATGCCGCCTGCGCCAGCCCCGCCTTCATGGCCCGCGAATTTCCGCACGGCGTCACCCAAGCCGCCCTCGCCCAAGCCCCCCATCTCCGCTTCGACCGGCGCGACAATCTGCAATCCCTCTGGGCCCAGGCCGCCCACGGCCAGCCTCTCACCGGCCCCAGCCATTTCGTGCCCTCCACCCAGGGGTTTCTGGACCTCACCCTCCACGGCCTGGCCTGGGGCGTGCATCCGGTGGCCCTGGTGGCGCCGCATCTGGCCACGGGCCGCCTCACCGAGCTGCCCCCCGCCCACCGGATCGAGGTTCACCTCTACTGGACCGTCGCGCGCCTCCACTCCGCCGTGCTGGCCAAGCTCACCCGCGCCGTGCTCAGCGCCGCCCGCACCCTGGCCCCGCCCGAATCCGCTTGACACGGATGCTATCTAGATATATCTAAACTCCATCGAAGCCGACCGTTCGGCCTTCAAGGCGCGGCCAGGCCCGCCTTTTCCCAACCGGAGTTTTCCTCATCATGCGTTTTCTTCCCCAGCGTTCCACCCCCCCCCTCGGGGCCGACGGCCTGTGCCACGGCCGGCGTTTCATGCGCGGCGGCTTTGGCCACGGCCATGGCGGCCATGGCGGCGGGTTCGGGCGCGGCCGCGGCCTGCGCCGCCTGCTCGAACATGGCGATCTGCGCCTCCTCGTCCTGCATCTGCTCGGCCAAAAACCCAGCCACGGCTATGAGCTGATCAAGGAGATCGAAACCCTCACCGGCGGCGTCTACGCGCCATCGCCCGGCGTCATCTACCCCACGCTCAATTATCTCGAGGAGCTGGGTCAGGCCGAAACCGCCACCGCCGGCGCCAAAAAACTCTACACCATCACCGCGCCCGGCCGCGCGGCACTGGGCGAGGCCCACAGCGCCATCGAGGCCCTGCTCGCCCGCCTGCGCGCCGTCCCCCCGCGTGAGGTCATGGCCCCCATCATCCGCGCCATGGAAAACCTCAAAACCGCGCTCCGCCTCAAATCCCCCGCCACCCCCGAGGCGATCAAAGCCATCGCCGCCCTGCTCGACGACACCGCCCGCCAGATCGAGGAGCTTTAACATGTCCCACCCTCCCGCCATCGCCCACGCGGTCATCAAAACCGGCCATGCCCGCCGCTATCTCGGCCAGTTCGTCAAGCATTTCGCCCACAAGCTCGAAACCGCGCGCGCCGAAACCAACGATCATGGCGAGGTGAATTTCCCCATCGGCCAGTGCCGCCTGAACGCCGATGACACCAGCCTGAGCCTCACCCTCGCCGCGCCCCCCGCCGAGATGCCAAAGCTCCAGGATGTCGTCGCCCGCCACCTCGTCCGCTTCGGCTTCCGCGAGGAGCTCGCCATCTCCTGGGCCGGGGCCGAGTGGCCTTGGCCTGGGTTTGATGCTACCGCCAGCACGTGAAGACACTGCTCAAATCCGCGCCCGTTCAATCGGCCCTGGCCTGGGGCTTGGCGCTCTATGTCCGCCTCACCCTGCGCACCCAGCTCTGGCGCGTCACCGGCGCCGGGCATTTCGCCGAGGTCGCCCGCTCGGGCGAGGCCGTCATCGCCGCCTTCTGGCACGAGACCCTGCCCGTCATGCCCATTCTCTGGCGGGTGGCCAAACAGCAGGGCATCGGCCCCACCGTGGTGCTGGCCTCCAAACACCGCGACGGCCAGATGATCGGCAACATCATGGTTCATCTGGGCCTGGGGCTGGTCTCGGGTTCCAGCTCCAAGGGCGGCGCGGCCTCGTTCCGCGCGCTCACCCGCCTGCTCAAATCGGGCACCAACGTCGCCATCACGCCCGATGGCCCGCGCGGTCCCCGTCGTGTCGCCGCGCCGGGTGTCGCGCAGCTGGCCGGGCTGGCGCGGGTGCGGGTCATCCCCTGCGGCGCCTTCGCGTCGCGCGCCATCACCCTCAAAAGCTGGGATTCCATGCGCCTCACCCTGCCGTTCGGCCGCGCCCATCTGGTCATCGGCGCGCCCATCGCGCTGGGCGAGGGTGGCTGGCAAGCCGCGCTCCCGGCCATCGAGGCGGCCATCACCGCCGCGCAGAACGAGGCCGCGCGATGATCCTGGCCCTCTACCGTTTAGCCGCCCAGGCCGCCGCGCCCTGGCTGCGCCGCCACCTCGCCGCCCGCGCCGCACGCGGCAAGGAAGACCCAACCCGCCTGCCCGAGCGCCAAGGCCACGCCACCCGCATGCGCCCGCCGGGCCGGCTCATCTGGCTGCACGCCGCCAGCGTGGGCGAGACCCAGTCCCTCCTGCCGCTCATCGCGGCGCTCAGCCCGCGAGCGGGCATCCTGCTCACCACCGGCACGCTCACCTCGGCGCATCTGGCCGCCCAGCGCCTGCCGGGCAACGCCCTCCACCAGTTCGCGCCGCTCGATGTCCCCGCCTGGGGCGCGCGCTTCCTCGACCATTGGCGCCCCGATGCCGCCGTGTTCGTCGAGAGCGAGCTATGGCCCAACTTGCTCCAAGGGCTCGATTCCCGGGCCATCCCGCGCTTCCTGGTCAATGCCCGGCTCTCCGAGGCCTCCGCCCGCCAGTGGCACCGCGCCCCCACCACGGCCCGGCGCCTGCTCGGCGGCTTTCGCGCCATCTTCGCCCAAAGCCCGGCCGATGCCGCGCGCCTCACCGCGCTAGGGGCCGCCAATGTCGAGGTCGCGGGCAATCTCAAATTCGTCACCCCCCCGCTCCCGGCCGATGAAGCCGCCTTGGCCGCCCTGCGCGCCGCGCTGCCCGGCCCGTGCTGGCTCGCCGCCTCCACCCACCGGGGCGAGGAGGCACTGGCGGCGCGCATCCATGCCGCCCTGCTGCCCGAATTTCCCACCCTCACCACCATCATCGTCCCCCGCCACCCCGAGCGGGGCGCCGAAATCGCCGCCGAACTCCCCGGCAGCACCCGCCGCGCGCTCGGCCAAGCCCCCGCCCCAGGCGGGGTCCATATCGCCGACACGCTCGCCGAACTCGGGCTGTTCTACCGGCTTTGCCCCTTCACCTTCATGGGCAAAACCATGTTCGAGCCGGGCGGCCACAACATCATCGAGCCCGCCCTGCTGGCCTGCCCCATCATCGCCGGGCCGCATCTCGAAAATTTCCAGGAGCCCGCCGAGCTGCTGGAGAAAACCGGCGCCCTGGTGCGCGTGGCCGACGAGCCGGCGCTGCGCGCCGCCGTGCGCGCCTGGCTGGCAACCCCCCAGGCCGCTGCCCAAGCGGGGCAGGCGGCGGCGGCCTGCTTCGCCGCCACCTCGGAATTGCCCGCGCGCCTCGTCCGCGTCATTCTGGGCGCATGAAAGCCCCCGCCTTCTGGGCCCAGCGCACGCTGCCCGCCCAGCTCCTGCGCCCTTTTGGCCTCATCACCCGAATCCTCACCGCGCGCCGCGTGGCGCGCCCGGGGCTGCGCCTCGCCATTCCCACCATCTGCGTGGGCAATGCGGGCGTGGGCGGGGCGGGCAAAACCATCGTCACGCTAGACCTGCTCTCCCGCCTGCAAGGCCGCCCCTTCGCGCTCACCCGCGGCTATGGCGGCGCGCTCAGCGGCCCCGTGCTGGTCGATCCCGCCCGCCACGAGGCCTTCGAGGTCGGCGACGAGGCCGTGCTGCTGGCCGCCCAGGCGCCCACCGTGGTCTCGCGAGACCGCGCGGCCGGCGCCCGCCTGGCCTTGGCCGAGGGCGCCAGCGCCATCGTCATGGATGACGGGCTGCAAAACCCCGGCGTCGAGAAAACCCTTTCCTTCCTGGTCATCGATGGCGGCTACGGCTTTGGCAACGGCTATCTGCTGCCCGCCGGGCCGCTGCGCGAGCCGGTGGCGGCGGCTTGTGCCCGGGTGCGGGCGGCGGTGCTCATCGGCGCCGATGAAACCAACGCCCTGGCCGCCCTGCCGCGCTATTTGCCGGTGCTGCGCGCGCGCCTCGTGCCACGCTGCGCCGAGGATCTGCGCGGCCAGCCCTTGCTGGCCTTCGCGGGCATCGGCAGGCCGGAAAAATTCTTCGCCTCCGTGCGCGCGCTGGGCGCCGATCTGCGCGCCGCCAAATCCTTCCCCGACCATCACGCCTACGCCCTGCCCGAGCTGACCGCCCTTTTGCACCAGGCGCGGGCCGAGGGCGCGCGGCTCGTCACCACCACCAAGGACCATGTCAAGCTCCCGCCCAGCTTCCGCGCCTCCGCCCTGGTGGTGCGGGCCGAGCTGGCCTGGGAAGACCCGGCCGCATTGGAAAAATTCCTGCCATGAGCAAAGACAAGATAACGTTCGCCTACCGGCTGGAAGACGCGCTGGTGGCCGGGCTCATCGCGTTGTTCAAGGCGCTCGGCCCCACGCGCGCCTCGCGGTTTGGCGGCTGGCTGGCGGGCACGCTCGGGCCGCTCATCCCCACCTCCAAGGTGGCCGACCGCAATCTGCGCCTCGCCATGCCCGAGCTCACCGCGGCCCAGCGCCAGGCCATCGTCAGGCAATGCTGGGCCTCGTTTGGCGCCACGGCGGGCGAGCTGGCCCATCTTGGCCGCATCCGCCCCATCGGTCCGGAAACCAAGGGGCCGGGCTATATCGTCGAGGGGTGGGAGGACAACATCGCCCCCAGCTTCGCCCAAAACGGCCCGGGCATTTTCCTCACCGCCCATCTCGGCAACTGGGAGGTGCTGCCCAGCGTCGCCCATGCCCACGGCCATGAGCTGGGCTTCATGTACCGCGCGGCCTCCAACCCGCTGGTCAATGCCCGTCTGCTGCGCCTGCGCGCCGAGGCCACGGGCCGCCCGCCGGTCATGTTTCCCAAGGGCGCGGCGGGCGCGCGCGCGGCCTATGGCTGGCTGCTAAAGGGCGGCCAGCTCGGCCTGCTGGTGGATCAGAAGCTCGATACCGGCCTCTCCGTGCCCTTCTTCGGCCATAACGCCATGACCATGGACGCCATGGCCGCCTTCGCGCTCAAATTCCGCTGCCCCGTTTACCCCGTGCGCACCCTGCGCGAGGGTCCGGCGCGCATCCGTATCATCTGCGCGCCGCCTTTGGTATTGCCAGACACCGGCGGCAAGGAGGGCGATATGTATGCCCTCACCCTGGCCATGAATCAGCTCATAGAAGCCTGGGTCCGCGAAACCCCCGGCCAGTGGCTCTGGCTGCACCGCCGCTGGCCCAAAGCGGCAACCCGCGATCTGTAATGCCAGTCAGCCTCAGGGCCGCCTGCTCGGGTCGCTTGAACCAGTGGCGCTTCCCTCGCAGTTTTACAAAAAAGGGTGGGGGGGGGAGACGTTTAAATCAGCCGCTAAGGCTCAAAACACATTGCCGGCGCGCAAATCCAGCCGCACCAGCGTCTGGTTCAGCAGCATATAGGCAATCTCGCCAAACGTGACCGGCCCGACGAAATGGCCGGTCTTGCGGCCTTCGAGATTGGCGTGCAGGTAATTGAGGATGCAGTTGAAGGAGAGTGTGCCGGCCTGCTCATCCTGGGGTGGCTGGGCGGCGCAGAGCATTCCATAGGCATGCGGATAATCAGCCACGCTTTGGGCCAGATGGTAAGTCCGCCCGGCGATCACGGGGGCGTAAAACGCCACATGGTCCTCATGCATCGCCTGCAACGACACATTCACCACCGCTCCCGCGTAGGACGACACCAGCGGCAGCGCGGTATCGGCCCCCACCTCGCGCAGCCAATCGGCAAAATTGCGCTCCACGCCGTCAACGTTGCACAGGCTGGCCGAAAACCCCGTCTCGGGGAAACATATGGCGTGGCGCTCATCGGGGGTGAAGAGATTGACGATATCGGCCTCCGCCGAGCGCGTGCGGTTGAGGGCCACATGCATCACCGCCGCGGCATCCTCATGGGCGCGGCCATCGCGCCCATCCACCACCACCGGCTTGGCCTTGCCGAGATCGGCGAGGTCTATGCCCGTCACCCAGCCAATCAGCGGCTGGGCGTAAATATCGGGCAGGTTTTGCGCCTCCAGCGCGAAACGCCGCAAGGTCTCCGAAAAGGCCGGAATGAGCACATAGGAAAACCCATTGGCAAAACGCCCCTTGGTCAGATCTTCGAGTTTCCCGGCCGGCACGATCTCGATGCGGCTGTTCTCCGCCTCGTCGAGCACGGTGCAAAACACCCGCCCGGCATCGAGCCGCCCGCCGGTTTCGGTCATGAAATAAGGGGTCGAGCCGCCGATCCATTTGCCCTTGGGCAGCAAGGCCAGTGTCTCGGCGCTGCCGGCCACGAACATAACGGCGCCACCAGCGATCAGTTCCGCCGCCTCGGCGTGGGTAAGAAACAGATTCCGCATCAGCTTGTCACTTCCAGAGGTCAGAGCGTGTCGAGGTCGCGCAGCGCGAAGGCGTTATTGGCGAAAAAACCGCGCAGCTGGGCAATGGCCGGGGTCAGCCTGGCGGGGGCATGCTTCACCTCGTCGCGCAGGCGGGCAATCAGCAGGCGGGTGGCCAGCGCCGAGACTTTCGGCTCCGGCCCGGTCAGCGCGCGGGCCCAGACCGCATCCTCCTCGGGCGGAATATTCACCCGCGCCAGCATGCGTGGCAAGGCCACCGAGAGCAGCACGCCGATGTTGGTTTTTTGCATGTCCACCAGCACGCCCTGCAGCAAATCCTCGCCATGGGCGATGATCATGATCGCCTCATGATTTTCGAGCATGGCGAAGAAGAATTTATCGAGCTGTGGAAATCCCGAGGCATCCAGATGATTGTTGAGATTGGCGATGATGTTGGTGAGCAGCGCCACGGCGGTGGGGTTGGAGTTGAAGCCAACCAGCGGCAGGCCGGTGTTACGGTCCCAGATGTCGGTGGCGATCAGCCCGTCGCGCAGGGTGGTCTTGAGTTCGGCAATCGCGGCGTCGAGTCGCTCGAGATGAATGGCCATGCGTTTCCTCTGTGCTGGTTTCTTCCGCGCGCCTCGCGTTCAGTGGCGGAATTTATTGAGCCAAGGTTAACAGCAGGACGGGGTGCGTCAAAACCATCCCCACGCTGCGCCATTTTGGCGCGTTCCGGGAGGGACGGTTTAATATCAAAATGATTTCACGGAGATGATTCAAGCGGCCTGGCCATTTCCCTCAAGCCTCGTAAATCATTTTCCGCGTCATTCCGCCATCGGCGATGATTTCCGAGCCGGTCAAACCCCCCGATCTTCCCGAACGCCGATGGCAGGTGCGTAGAGCGGCCAGAGCGCGGCCCGCGCTGCGGGGGGCGC
>JAJXWD010000063.1 GCA_021781835.1 Pseudomonadota bacterium
AGCGCCTCACCTATGCCCCGGCCGGCGGGCTGAAGGCGCTGCGCGTGGCGCTGGCCGAGCATTTGCGCACCGCGCGCGGCGTGCGCTGCGAGGCGGAGCAGATCGTCATCACCACCGGCATCCACCAATCCATCGACCTCACCGCCCGTCTGCTCACCGACCAAGGCGATACGGTGTGGCTCGAAGACCCGTGCTATTGGGGCCTGCGCCACTCGCTCCACTCGCTGGGGCTCAAATTGCAGTCGGTGCCGGTGGATGCCGAGGGGCTGAACTGGGCCGGGCTCAAAAGCCCGCCGCCGCGCTTCATCGTCGCCACCCCCTCGCACCAATACCCGCTCGGCATGGTCATGACCCTGCCGCGCCGCCAGGCCCTGCTGGAGCAGGCCAAGGCCCATGGCAGCTGGATTGTCGAGGATGATTATGACAGCGAATTCCGCTACGGCACCCGGCCCATCACCTCGCTCCAGGGGCTGGACCGCGACGGGCTGGTGATTTACGTCGGCTCTTTTTCCAAAACCCTGTTTCCCGGCCTGCGGCTGGGCTATATCGTCGCGCCCCCGCAACTGGCCGAATCATTCGCCAAGGGCGTGGCCGAGCTGTACCGCGAAGGCCAGCTCCAGCAGCAGGCCATGCTGGCCGATTTCATCTCGGAAGGCTATTTCGCCGCCCATATCCGGCGCATGCGCGGGCTCTACAAGGCCCGGCGCGAGGCGCTTCTGGCCGCCATCGGGCGGGAGTTTGGCGCCCATCTGCCCGTCACGGGCGACAATGCCGGGCTGCATCTGGTCCTCGGCCTCAACGGCGCCGATGACCGCGCCATCGCCCGCGAGGCCGTGCAGGCCGGCATCGTCACCCGGCCCCTGAGTGGCTATTACCGCAGTCCAGCCCCCCCGCAGAGCGGCCTGCTGCTGGGCTATGCCTGCGTGCGCGAAGACGCCATCGCCCCCGCCTTCGCCATTTTGAGCCGGGTATTGTGCGCCGCGCTCGGCTAATATTTTAACCGAACGCGCAGGGCGGCTGCGCTTGGCGGGCAAAGCTCGGTTGTTGACGTTTATTATTTTCAACCCCTACTCTCCCCCGAAACGCTGCTTTGAGGGATGAATGACCAACACGCCAAAACCCGTCATCGGGTTGATCACCGATATGCGCGACCTGGGTGGCATGCCGTTTCAGGTGCTGGGCGATAAATACGCCCAGGCCGTGGCCGAATTCGCCGATGCCGTGCCGCTCGCCATCCTCACCTCGCGCACCGGCAATGACATTGAGCGCCTGCTCGATGTGTTCGACGGTTTCCTGTTCACCGGCAGCCCCTCCAACATCCGCCCGCACCTCTATGGCGAGGCCGGCGAGGGCGTGGGCCCGTTCGACGATGCGCGCGACGCGCTGTCCCTGCCGCTCATCCGCGCCGCGCTGGCGCGCAAAATGCCCTGCCTGTTCATCTGCCGCGGCCTGCAGGAGCTCAACGTCGCCCATGGCGGCACGCTGCATACCGGCCTGCCCGACCCCGACGCCCACCACTCCCCCGAGGACGCGCCCTACGAGGACCGCTACGCCCCGCACCACGAGGTCATCCTCAAGCCCGGGGCAGGGTTGGACGAGGTGTTCGGCAGCGCCCGGTTCGAAGTCAATTCCCTTCATTACCAGGCGCTCGACCGGATCGGCGAGGGCTTGAGCGTGGCCGGCACCGCGCCCGACGGCATTCCGGAAGTGGTGGTGGCCGAGGGCCAGCCCTTCGCCATCGGCGTGCAATGGCATCCCGAATTCCGCCCCGCGCAAAACGCCCCCAACCGTGCCTTGTTCGCCCATTTCGGCCAAGCCGCCCGCGCCTGGCGCGCCCAAAAATAATCAGGAGGTCACATGTCTCATAATCTGCAATTCTACATCGATGGCGCCTGGGTCGATCCCATCAGCCCGCGCACGCTCCCGGTCATCAACCCCGCGACCGAAACCGCCTTCACCGAAATCGCCATCGGCACCGAGGCCGATGTCGACCGCGCGGTGAAGGCCGCGCAAAAGGCGTTTGAGAGCTTCTCGCAAACCACCAAGGCCGAGCGCCTGGCCCTGCTCCGGCGCATCGCCGAGGTTTACGCCAAACGTTATGACGATGTCGCCGAGGCCATCCGTCTCGAGCTTGGCGCCCCCGTCACCTTGGCCCAAAAATCCCAGGCCGCCATCGGCGCCGGGCATATCGGCCAGATCATCAAGGTGCTGGAAGATTTCGAGTTCGACGAGACCCAGCCCAACGGCACGCTCATCACCCGCGAGGCCTTTGGCGTGGTCGGCATGATCACCCCTTGGAACTGGCCGATGAACCAGATCACCTGCAAGGTCTGCCCGGCCATCGCGGCGGGCTGCACCATGGTGCTCAAACCCTCCGAGATCGCGCCGCTCGATGCCATCGTGTTCGCGGAAATCATGGATGAGGCGGGCGTGCCGCCGGGCGTGTTCAACCTCGTTCATGGCCTGGGGCACGATGTCGGCGCCGCCATCTCGGCGCATCCGGGCATCGACATGATCTCCTTCACCGGCTCAACCCGCGCCGGCATCCTCATCTCCAGGGCGGCGGCCGAGACGGTGAAGAAAATGCACCTCGAGCTTGGTGGCAAATCCCCCAATATCTTGCTCGATGACGCCGACATCGCCAAAGCGGTCGCCAGCGGCATTGTCGATGTGATGCAAAATACCGGCCAGAGCTGCAACGCGCCGACCCGCATGTTCGTGCCGGCGCGGTTCCGCGATGAGACCCTCGCCGCCGCCAGGAGCGCGGCCGAGGCGATCAAGGTGGGCAACCCGGAAGACCCGGATGTGTACATGGGGCCGGTGATTTCGGAGCTGCAATATAACAAGATCCAGGACCTCATCCAATCCGGGATCGACGAAGGCGCGACCCTGGTTGCCGGCGGCACCGGCCGCCCCGCGGGGTTGAACAAGGGCTATTATGTCCGCCCCACCGTGTTTGCCGATGTGACGCCCGACATGCGCATCTCCCGCGAGGAAATTTTTGGCCCCGTGCTCTCGATCCTGTTTTACGAGACCGAGGCGCAGGCGGTGCAGATGGCCAATGACACGGTCTATGGCCTGGCCGCCTATATCCAGTCGGGCGACCATGCGCGCGCGCAAAAACTCTCGCGCCAGCTGCGCGCGGGCAATGTCTATATCAACAACCCGCGCCTCGACCTCAACGCCCCCTTTGGCGGCTATAAACAGTCCGGCAATGGCCGCGAATGGGGTGTCTGGGGGCTTGAGGAATTCCTCGAGATCAAGGGCGTGGTGGGTTTCGGCGGCTAACCCAATGAAATTGCGTGCCTAAACAAGAGCAGGCCGCCTGTCTTTTCCCGCGTGAATAATACGCGGAAGCTTTTCGGGGCCGCCCCTTTTTCAAGGGGCGGCTTCTTTTTTGGGGGGGGGTGAACAACAGAGCCGCCCGTGCCGCGGGCTCACGCGGCGGGCGGGGCAGGGGGTTTGCAATCACCGCCGCCGCACCCTACATTACCCGAACATTGCATGAACATCCGGGGCGATCATGGTTGAGAACAAGGGCGCGGGCTTCATCACCATCCGCGGCGCGCGCGAGCATAATCTCAAGAACCTCGATCTCCAGATCCCCCGCGAACAGCTCACCGTGCTCACCGGCCTCTCGGGCTCGGGCAAATCCTCGCTGGCGTTCGACACCATCTACGCCGAGGGCCAGCGCCGCTATGTCGAGAGTCTCTCGGCCTATGCCCGCCAGTTCCTCGAACTCATGGGCAAGCCCGATGTCGATGCCATCGAGGGCCTTTCGCCCGCCATCTCGATCGAGCAGAAAACCACCTCCAAAAACCCCCGCTCCACGGTCGGCACGGTCACCGAAATCCACGATTATATGCGCCTGTTATGGGCGCGCGCCGGCGTGCCCTATTCGCCCGCCACCGGCCTGCCCATCGAAGCGCAAACCATCAGCCAGATGGTCGACCGCGTGATGGCGATGCAAGAGGGCACGCGCCTGCTCATCCTCGCCCCCGTCATCCGCGACCGCAAGGGCGAGTATAAAAAAGAACTGGCCGAGCTGCTGCGCAAAGGCTTCACCCGCGCCAAGATCGACGGCACGCTCCACGAGATCGACCAGGCGCCGAACCTCAATAAAAAGCTCAAACATAACATCGAAGTGGTCATAGACCGCATCGTGGTCCGCCCGGGCCTCGAACAGCGCCTGGCCGATTCCTTTGAAACCGCCCTGGGGCTTTCCGACGGCATCGTCTATGCCGAGAATCACGACACAGCCGAGCGCACCATTTTCTCGGCGCGTTTCGCCTGCCCGGTCTCGGGCTTCACCATCGAGGAAATCGAACCCCGGCTGTTCTCCTTCAACTCCCCTCACGGCGCCTGCCCGGTATGTGACGGGTTGGGTCACGAAATTTATTTCGATGCCCATCTGGTCGTGCCCGATGAGCAAAAAACCCTGGAGCAAGGCGCCATCGCCCCCTGGACCGGCGTGCATTCCGCTTTCTACGATCAGACCCTGGCCAGCCTGGCCAAGCATCTCGATATCAAAATGACCACGCCGTGGGAAAAACTGCCCGAGGCGGCGCGCGCGGCGATTTTGCACGGCACGGCGGAGGAGGTGAAAATCACCTACCGCGATTCCACCCGCAGCTTCACCTCCAGCAAGCCGTTCGAGGGCGTCATCCGCAATCTCGAGCGGCGGCTGAAGGACACCGATTCCGCTTGGGTGCGGGAGGAATTGTCGCGCTACCATGCCGAGCGCCCGTGCGGCGCCTGCCACGGCGCGCGGCTCAAGCCCGAGGCGCTGGCGGTCAAGGTGGCGGGGCATAATCTGGCCGAGGTGGCCGAACTGTCCATTCTCGAGGCCTCGGCCTGGTTTGCCACGGTGGCCGACACGCTCACCCCCCAGCGCCTCGAAATCGCCCGCCGCATCCTGCGCGAAATCCACGACCGGCTGCAATTCCTGCTCGATGTCGGGCTGGATTACCTCACGCTCGCCCGCTCCAGCGCCACGCTCTCGGGCGGCGAGAGCCAGCGCATCCGCTTGGCCTCCCAAATCGGCTCGGGCCTCACCGGCGTGCTTTACGTGCTCGACGAGCCCTCCATCGGCCTGCACCAGCGCGATAATGACCGGCTGCTCGCCACGCTCGCGCGCCTCAAATCCCTGGGCAACACCGTGCTGGTGGTCGAGCATGACGAAGACGCCATCCGCGCCGCCGACCATCTCATCGACATGGGACCGGGGGCGGGCATCAATGGCGGGCATGTGGTGGCGCAAGGCACCCCCGCCGAGGTCGCCCGCAACCCCGCCTCGCTCACCGGCGATTATCTCTCGGGGCGCCGGCGCATCGAGCTTCCGCCCCGCCGCCCCGTGCAGCCCAACCGCACCATCAAGCTCATCGGCGCGCGCGGCAATAATCTCAAGGATGTCACGGCCGAATTTCCGCTCGGCCTGTTCAGCTGCGTCACCGGCGTCTCAGGGGGCGGCAAATCCACCCTGGTCATCGACACGCTCTACAAAGCCGTGTCGCGCCGGCTCATGGGCTCGGGCGAGGTGCCCGCCCCGCATGAGCGGATCGAGGGGCTGGAGCAGCTCGACAAGATCATCGACATCGACCAATCCCCCATCGGCCGCACGCCGCGCTCCAACCCCGCCACCTACACCGATCTGTTCGCCCCCATCCGCGACTGGTTCTCCGAACTCCCCGAGAGCCGCCAGCGCGGCTACAAGCCGGGGCGTTTCAGCTTCAACGTCAAAGGCGGCCGCTGCGAGGCCTGCCAGGGCGACGGGCTGCTGAAAATCGAGATGCATTTCCTGCCCGATGTGTTCGTCACCTGCGACACCTGCAAGGGCAAGCGCTATAACCGCGAAACGCTGGAGGTGAAGTTCAAGGGCAAATCCATCGCCGATGTGCTGGATCTGTCGGTCGATGAGGCCTTGCCCTTCTTCGCCGCCGTGCCCAAAATCCATGACCGCCTGAGCGTGCTGGCGCGGGTCGGGCTTGGCTATATCAAGCTCGGCCAGCAGGCCACCACGCTCTCGGGCGGCGAGGCCCAGCGCATCAAGCTGGCCAAGGAATTATCGCGCCGCGCGACGGGCCGCACCCTCTATATCCTCGATGAGCCAACCACCGGCCTGCATTTCGAAGACATCCGCAAATTGCTCGAAGTGCTGCACGCGCTGGTCGATGCCGGCAACACCATCATCGTCATCGAGCATAATCTCGAGGTCATCAAAACCGCCGATTATGTGATCGATATCGGGCCCGAAGGCGGGGCGGGGGGCGGGCGCATCATCGCCACCGGCACGCCCGAGGACATTGTGCAAAGCCCCATCTCCTACACGGGTAAATTCCTGGCCCCGCTGCTGGCCCCCCGCACCGCGCGCAAAACCGGCACATGAACGGCGTGCGCCTGGCGCTCGGCGCGCTGATCGCCGATTTCCTCACCCAGCGCGTGCTGGCCGAGCCCGCCCTGCCGCTCGAGACCGCCGTGCTGGCCCAGCATCTGCGCCCGGCCGATGTCATATTGGTCGAGGGCAATCTGCGCGTTTCCACGGTCATCAAATATCTCACCCAGTCCACCTGGTCGCATGCCGTGCTCTATGCGGGCGATGGCGAGTGCATAGAAGCCGACATGGTGGCGGGGGTGCGCAGTTTCCGGCTGGCCGAGCTGGCCCATTACCGCGTCCGCATCTGCCGCGCCCTCAGCCTCACCGCCCAGGATGCGGCCTGTGTCATCGCCCATGCGCGCGCGCGGCTGGGGGCGCAATATGACCTCAAGCACGTGGCCGATCTGGCGCGCTACCTGCTGCCTTTGCCGCTGCCCCGCGCCTGGCGGCGGCGGGCCATCGCGCTCGGCTCGGGCGACCCGTCGCGCGCCATTTGCTCAACCCTGGTGGCCGAGAGCTTCCAGGCGGTCGCCTACCCGATTTTGCCCGAAATCACTCACCCGCATGACAGCAAGGCCAAGGTCCGCAGCGCGCGCGAAATCTACCACATCCACCAGACCGGCCTGTTCGTCCCGCGCGATTTCGACCTCTCCCCCTATTTTGGCATCATCAAACCCGACATGCCCGAGCCCTTCGACCATCACGGCCTGCACTGGGCGCCTTAGAGACTGTTTTAAAAGTAAAATTTTTAATAATTTCAAATGATTATAAAGTATTGCTTTTAAAACAATCTCTTAAAGCCGGATGGCATGAGAGTGCGATGACGCTCATGTGAGGGGGCGAGCGTTTCGGGCGTCTGCCTGTCGCGTATCTCAGGTCGCGGGCCGGGCCAGCGTGCCTGGGGTCTTGGGCGTGCCATACACCGCCGCGGCGCGCTTCAAAAACGCCCCCACCATCAAATGCACGGCCTCGGTAAACACCGCCCCGATGGCCTTTTGCAGCACTTTCGAGCGGAATTCGAACTCGACGAAAAAATCCACCACGCACCCCTCGGGGTGGGGCGCAAACCCCCAGCGATTGGTGAGAAACTTGAACGGCCCGTTCTCATAAGCCACCGTAATCGCGCACGGCCCTTCGGCCTCGTCCGGCGGCTGCAAGCCAACGCGCGAGGTGAAGCTCTCGCGGAACGGCCCAAACCCGATGATCAGATCCGCGACCATCTCGCGCCCGTCATTTCGCCGCACCCGCGCGCCCACGCACCAGGGCAGAAATTTCGGGTAAGCCCCCACATCGGCAACCAGCGCGTAAAGCTCGCTGGCCTTGTAAGGCACCACGCGCTGTTCGCTGTGTTTGGTCACGCCGTCGCCAGTTTCTTCAGCCGTGTGGCCTTCAGCTCGGCAAAATCGGCGTCGGCATGGTAAGAGGAGCGGGTGAGCGGCGTGCTCGACACTTGCAAAAACCCCTTGGCGCGGGCCATGGCGGCCAGCTCCTCGAATTCCTCGGGCGTCCAGAACCGCTCCACCGCCGCATGTTTCACGGTCGGCTGCAAATATTGCCCGATGGTGATGAAATCGACATCCGCGATGCGCAGATCGTCCATCACCTGGCCAATCTCGGCCTTGGTCTCGCCCAGCCCCACCATCAGGCCGGATTTGGTAAAGCTCTGCGCCTCCACCTGCTTCACGCGGTCCAAAAGCCGCAGAGACTGGAAATAGCGCGCGCCCGGGCGAATGGCCGGGTAGAGCCTGGGCACGGTCTCGAGATTATGGTTGAACACATCGGGCCGCGCCCGGGCCACCTGCTCGATGGCGCCGGCTTTGCGCAGAAAATCGGGGGTCAAAATCTCGATCGTGACATCGGGGGTCAGCCCGCGGATCGCCCCGATCACCGCGACAAAATGCCCCGCCCCGCCATCGGCCAGATCGTCGCGGTCAACCGAGGTGATGACCACATGGCGGAGCTTGAGCTGCGCCACCGCCTCGGCCACGCGCCGTGGCTCATCCGTATCGAGGGCCGCGGGCATGCCGGTCGAGACATTGCAAAACGAGCAGCCGCGCGTGCAGATCTCACCCATGATCATCATGGTGGCGTGCCGGTGGGTCCAGCATTCACCAATATTGGGGCAGGCCGCCTCTTCGCACACGGTGGTGAGCTTCTGCTCGCGCATCAGCTCGCGGGTTTCGTTATAGGTGGCGCTGGTGGGCGCCTTCACCCGTATCCAGGCCGGCTTGCGGCTGATCGGGTTGTCCGGCCGTCCCTGTTTCTCAGGGTGGCGCACCCGGTGGTCGATCTCAATGCGTGTAGCCATGGTCAAAACTGCTCCGGTGGCGCCCCTGGTTGAGAGGGGCGCCGCTGGGTTCAGAAGTGGATGACCCGCCCATAAGCGTCAAGCACTGATTCGTGCATGGCTTCCGAGACGGTCGGATGCGGGAACACCGTATGCATCAGTTCGGCCTCGGTGGTCTCGAGCTGGCGGGCAATGGTGTAGCCCTGAATCATCTCGGTCACCTCGGGGCCGATCATGTGCGCGCCGAGCAGGGCGCCGGTCTTGGCGTCGAACACGGTCTTCACCAGCCCGTCCGGCTCGCCCAGCGCAATCGCCTTGCCATTGCCGATGAGCGGGAACTTGCCGACCCGCACCTCATACCCGGCCTCCTTGGCCTTGGCCTCGGTCAAGCCCACGCTCGCCACCTGCGGGTGGGCATAGGTGCAGCCGGGAATGTTCCAGGTCTCGAAGGCATGGGGCTTCAGGCCGGCAATCGCCTCCACGCACACAATCCCCTCATGCGAGGCCTTGTGCGCCAGCCAGGGCGGCCCGGCGACATCGCCAATGGCATAAACGCCCGGCTCATCGGTGCGGGCATAGCCATCCACCACAATATGCGTGCGGTCCACCTTCACCTTGGTCTTCTCAAGGCCGAGCTTCTCCACATTGCCGACAATGCCGACCGCCGAAATCACCTTCTCGACCTCGAAAACCTGGGCCTTGCCGCCGGCCTCAACGGTCACGCTCACGCCATTGGGGCCTTTCACGGCCGATTTGACGGTGGCCGAGGTCAGGATCTTGATCCCCTGCTTCTCAAACGCCTTGCGGGCGAGCGCCGAAATCTCGGCATCCTCCACCGGCATGATGCGGTCCATCATCTCCACCACCGTCACCTCGGAGCCCATGGTGCGGTAGAAGCTGGCGAACTCGATGCCAATGGCGCCCGAGCCCATGATGAGCAGCGATTTGGGCAGGGTCTCGGGCACCATCGCCTCGAAATACGAGATGATCTGCTTGCCATCCACCTCAAGCCCCGGAATCTGGCGCGGGCGGGCGCCGGTGGCCAAAATGATATGCGGGCTGGTCAGGTCGGCGATCTTCTTGCCGTCCTTGGTCACCGAGAGCTTGCCGCCGCCCTCGAGCGTGCCGTACCCATCATACACGGTCACCTTGTTTTTCTTGAGCAAATGCCCAATGCCGCCCGAGAGCTGCTTGGAAACCCCGCGCGAGCGCGCGACGATCTTGGGCAGGTCGATTTTCACGTTCTCAGCGGTCACGCCATAGTCCGCGCCATGGTCAAACAGGCGCTTCACCTCCGCCGAGCGGAGCAGCGCCTTGGTCGGGATACAGCCCCAGTTCAGGCAGATGCCGCCCAGATGCTTGGCTTCCACCAGCGCGGTCTTCAATTTAAGCTGCGCGGCGCGAATGGCCGCGACATAGCCGCCCGGCCCGCCACCGACCACAATCACATCAAAATTGTCAGCCATTGGTTGGTTCCTTATCGCCGCTCAGGGGTAAAACGCGGCACCAAAACTTTCATGAATTCGGGGGGGGGAGCGTTGGGGCAGGCTTGCCCCAAGCCCCAGCGTTCATCAGAGCAGCAGGCTCAGCGGCTCCTCGATCAGGCCCTTGAGGGTCTGGAGGAACTCAGCGCCCAGCGCGCCATCGATCACGCGGTGATCGACCGAGAGGGTCGCGCTCATCACGGTGGCGGGCACAATGGCGTCGCCCTTCACCACCGGGCGGCGCTCACCCGCGCCCACCGCCAAAATCGCCGCCTGGGGCGGGTTGATGATGGCCGAGAATTCCGCGATCCCGAACATGCCGAGGTTGGAAATCGAGAAGCCGCCGCCCTGGAACTCCTCGGGCTTGAGCTTGCCGGTCTTGGCGCGCGCGGCCAGGTCCTTCATGGCGTTCGAGATGGCGGCCAGCCCCAGCCGGTCAGCCCCCTTCACGATCGGGGTGATCAGCCCATCGGGAATGGCCACCGCCACCGACACATCGACCTCGTCATATTGCACGATCGCCTCATCGGTCCACGAGGCATTCACCCCCGGATGGCGCTTGAGCGCGACGGCGCAGGCCTTGATGACCAGATCATTGACCGAGAGCTTGAACGCCCCGGCCCCATCCTTGGGAGATTTCGAGTTCAGCTCGGCGCGCAGCTTGAGCAGGGCATCGAGCTCGATGTTCACCGTCAGATAGAAATGCGGCACGCTCTGCTTCGATTCGGTCAGGCGGCGCGCGATCACCTTGCGCATCGTGCTGTGGGGAATCTTGGTGTGGGGCGCGGTAATCGCCACAGCCGGGGCGGCCTTGGGCGCGGCGGCGGCCGGCGCGGCCGGCGCGGTGGCCGGTGCCGGGGCGGCCTTGGGCGCGGCCTGGGCTTTTTCCACATCGGCACGCACAATGCGCCCGTTGGGGCCGGTGCCATTAACCGTTTTCAGGTCAATGCCGTTTTGCGCCGCGATGCGCTTGGCCAGGGGCGAGGCGAAAATACGCGCCCCCTGCGCCACCGGCGCCGCCATGGGCGCCGGCGCGGCGGGGGCGGCGGCGGCCGGGGCCGCCGCAGACGGGGCAGCCGCCACGGGGGCGGTGGGCGTGGGTGCATCCACCGCTTCGCCCTTGGTGGCGGTCAGCACGGCGATCACCGCGTTCACCGCCACGCCCTCGGTGCCATCCGCCACCAAAATCTTGGCGAGATAGCCCTCATCCACGGCTTCCACTTCCATGGTCGCCTTGTCGGTCTCGATTTCGGCGAGCACGTCGCCCGACTTCACCTCATCGCCCTCTTTCTTGAGCCATTTGGCGAGCTTGCCTTCGGTCATGGTCGGCGAGAGCGCCGGCATGAGAATATTGGTGGCCATGTTTGTTTCCCCAGCGCTCAGAAGAGTTTCCGCACGGCATCGACAACCCATTGGGGCTGCGGCAGGGCGAGTTTTTCAAGGTTGGCGGCATAAGGCATCGGCACATCGATGCCGGCCACGCGCACGGGCGGCGCATCGAGCCAGTCAAACGCATGCTCGATGACCGTGGTGCACAGTTCCGAGCCGATGCCCGCATAAGGCCAGCCCTCTTCGAGGCTGACAAACCGGCTGGTCTTCTTCACGCTGTTCACCAGCGTCTCCACGTCCAGCGGGCGGATGGTGCGCAGATTGATGACTTCCGCCGAAATCCCCTTCTCGGCCAGCGCATCGGCGGCCTTGAGCGCGGTATCGACCATGATCGAAAACGCCGCGATGGTCACATCCGTGCCCGCCCGCTCGATCTTGGCCTTGCCGAGGGGCAGGATGAAATCCTCATCCACCGGCACCTCGAAGGAGTGACCATAGAGAATCTCGTTTTCCAGCACGATCACCGGGTTCGGGTCGCGGATGGCGGCGCGCATCAGCCCCAGCGCGTCAGCCGCCGACCACGGCGCCACCACCTTCAGGCCCGGGCAATGCGCATACCACGAGGCATAGCACTGCGAATGCTGCGCCCCCACGCGCGCCGCCGCGCCGTTGGGGCCGCGAAATACGATGGGAGAGCCCATCTGCCCGCCCGACATATAAAGCGTCTTGGCGGCCGAGTTGATGATCTGGTCGATCGCCTGCATGGCGAAGTTGAAGGTCATGAACTCGACGATCGGCTTCAGCCCGTTCATCGCCGCGCCCACCGCCATGCCGGTAAAGCCATGCTCGGTGATCGGCGTGTCGATCACGCGCTTGGGGCCAAACTCATCAAGCATCCCCTGCGAGATTTTATAAGCCCCCTGATACTGCGCGACTTCCTCGCCCATCAGAAACACATCCGGGTCGGCGCGCATCTCGCGGCTCATGCCCTCGCGCAAGGCCTCGCGCACGGTCATGGTCTTGGTCGCGCCCCACTCTTTCTCGGGCGCGGCCGGCA
>JAJXWD010000064.1 GCA_021781835.1 Pseudomonadota bacterium
CATCATAAACGAGCTTCACATTATCCTTCTTCGCGGCAGCCTCCGCGCCCTTGCGGACAATGTCCCAAAACGTGTCGCCAGGTTGAGCATGGGTGATCATCGCAAACGTATATTGCGGCGTCTCCGCACGGGCCGTCACCGGCGCGGCCAGCAGCGCCGTCATCGAGCACGCGCCAGCCAAAGCCAGCAGGCCAGTAGGAAAATAGGTCTTGGATTTCATGGTCTTCTCCCTGAGCGCCACACCATGCAGCGCTTTCGTTGGTTTATCGTATTTATATTTATAAAAGCGAAGCTGGTCTGGGGCTTCGTGGCCGCTCAGAGTGTTTTGAGTGGCGCGGGGGTATCGTCGTAGGCCCCCCAGACGGATTGGTCGAAGTTGACGACCGAGCCGGTCATCAGCCCAGACTCGGAGCTTGAGAGAAAGGCGACCGCGCGCGCGACTTCGACGGGGTCGATCAGGCGGCCAAACGGCAGCTTGGCTTCTGCTTCCGCACGCCAGTTCGGGTTGGCGCCGTGATATTTGATCTGGATCTGGTCTTCGCCGTCTGATGCCATCCAGCCGATATTGAGGGCATTGACCTTGATGCGGTCACGCATGATCGCAAAAGCGGTGTTGCGCGTCAGCGTCGCCAAGGCACCTTTGGAGGCGCAATAGGCGGAGATGAAGGGCTGCCCGGCCAGGGCCGACATTGAGCAGATATTGACGATCGTGCCCTCGATGCCGTCGCGGCGCATGAGCTTGAGCGTATCCTGCATGAGGAAAAACGGGCCGCGCACATTGGTTGCGAACATTTTGTCGAACAGTTCGGGGGAGGTATCAAGAATGGTGCCGCGATCGGTGATCGCCGCGGCATTGACCAGGGCATCGATGCGGCCAAAAGCTTCATCTGTCGCCGCGACCAGGGCGCGGCAATCCTCGACAACGCCAAGATCGGCCCGCACGAACCGGACATCGGTACCCGTTTCAGCACGGATCTTGGCCGCCATTGCCGTGCCTTTGTCAGCCGAGCGGCCGCAGATCACGATTCCCGCCGCGCCCCGTTCGGCAAAGAGCCGAGCGATTGCCGCGCCCAGCCCCTGCGTGCCGCCCGTGATCAGGGCGATTTTTCCGTCCAATTGGCTCATGTCACGTCTCCCTCGATTTCATAGCCTGCCTCAGTGAGCGCCCCAGTCAGGGCCTTGAAGCCGATTTTTGCAAATTCCGCAGGCGGTGCCTTGATCGGATCCTGCTCAGCCTCGACGACGAACCAGCCTTGATAGCCGATCTCGGCGAGTTTTTTGACCACCTGGCCAAAGGCAATGGCGCCGTCGCCCGGCACGGTGAAGGCGCCCGCCAGCACCGCATCGAGGAAGGATTGCTGCTCACGGTCGAGCCCATCGATCACTTCGGCGCGAATATCCTTGGCGTGGACATGAACGATGCGCTTGCCGTGGCGCTCGAGCACGCGGAAGAGATCGCCGCCGGCAAAGCGCAGATGGCCCGTGTCAAACAGGAGCCCAACCGCCTCGCCCGTGTGCTGCATCAGCAGGTCCAGATCGCGCTCGGTCTCGATGGCGGTGGCCATGTGGTGGTGAAAGGCCAGTGGCACGCCCTGCTCGGCGCAATACTCGGCAAAGCGCGTTAGGCGCCGTCCGTAGAGTTTGATCTCATCCTCAAACAGGCGGCGGCGGAGCGCCAGCGGCGCATCGCGGCGATTTTGTAGCGTGCCCGCGGTCTCACCGTACACCAGGCACGGCGCTCCGAGCGCACGGAAGAGCTGAAGCTGGGCAAGCACCTGGTCTTTTTCGGCGGCCAGGTCATCGGGAGCGTCCAGCACCGTGCCCGAATACCAGCCAGAAGCCAGCGACAGCCCGTGAGCCAGCAGCTTCGGCCCCAGCTCGGCGGCGGTCTTGGGGAATTTGCCGCCGGTCTCAACGCCGCTAAAGCCCGCGTCGCGCGCCTCGCTTAGGCAGGTTTCCAGCGTGGTGTCGCCGCCCAGTTCCGGCAGGTCATCATTTGACCACGCGATCGGGGCGATCCCGAGTTTCGCTTTCATGCGCATTGATCCTGTGAAGTCAGAGTTTGGAGGGAGGGGGCGGCTCAGACGCCGACGCGCTGCCTGGTACGGCCAAGCTGTTGGGCGGCGGCGGCCTCGCGGACTTCTGTACGCGCGCTGACCGCTGGCACACCAACATCCCACCATGCATCGCCCGGCGTCCAGGCAAAGGCATCCGAGACAATCGTGATCATGGTCGTGCGGTCGGTGGTTTTGGCCCATTCTAGCGCGTCCCCCAGCTCGGCCAGGCTCTCGACCCGCCGTGTGAGCGCGCCCATGGCCTCTGCGTGGGCGACGAAATCGACGGGGAATGCCTCCTTGACGCGGCAATCCTTGAGCAGATTGTTAAAAGACACGCCGCCTTTGGCGTTTTGCAGGCGGTTGATCACCGCATAGCCGCCATTGTCGCAGACGATGAGGATGAATTTATGCCCCGCCAGCACGGAGGAGTAGATGTCGGAATTCATCATCATATAGGTGCCGTCGCCGATCATGACGATCGGCGTGCGCGTGGGGTCGGCCATCGCCGCCCCCCAGCCGGCGGCGATCTCATAGCCCATGCAGGAAAAGCCGAATTCGCAATCGAACGTGTTCGGGGCTTTGACGCGCCAGTTCTTCATTACTTCTCCGGGCAGTCCGCCGGCCGCGGTGATCAGCAGATCGCGCTCATCGGCATGGGCGTGCACGACGCCGACCACCTGTGCATAGGTTGGCACGGCGGCGTTGGTTGGGGCTTGGTAACCGTCGAGCAGCTTGTTCCATGCCGCGAATTCCTCTTCCGCCAGCCTGGTCCAGCCCGCCGCGGCGCGCCAGCCGCTGAGCGCGGCGCGCAGTTCGGTCACCGTTTCCCGCGCATCGCCTGTCACGGCCAGCGCGTGGTGCTTGGTCGCGTCCCAGCGGGCGGTGTTGATCGAGATGAATTTGGCATCCGGCGCAAAGCAGCTCCAGGAGCCGGTGGTGAAATCCATCAGCCTCGTGCCGATGGCCAGCACGACATCGGCCTGCGCGGCCAAAGCATTGGCCGAGGTTGAGCCGACAATGCCGATTGGCCCGGCATGGGCCGCGTGATGATGCGTGACACCGCCTTTGCCCGCGATGGTCTCACACAGAGGAAGGCCGTGCTCCAGGGCGAAATCGGCGAGTTCCTGCTCGGCGCCCGAATAACGCACGCCGCCGCCCGCGATGATCAGCGGGCGTTCGGCGCCCTTGAGCAGCCGCACGGCTTCGCCCAGCCGGTCACGGTCGGGGCGGGGGCGGGGGATGGCGTGCACCGTCTCACGGAAGAAGGCTTCCGGATAATCCCAGGCGATTTCCTGCACATCTTGTGGCAGGGCAATGAAGGCGGGGCCGCAATCGGCGGGGTCGAGCATCGTTGCCACGGCCTGGGGTAGGGAGGAGATGATTTGCTCGGGGTGCGTGATCCGGTCCCAATAGCGCGACACGGCCTTGAAGGCGTCGTTCACGTTGATGGTCGGATTGCCGAAATGTTCGACCTGCTGCATCACCGGGTCGGGTCGGCGGTTGACGAAGGTATCGCCCGCCAGCAACAGCACGGGCAGGCGGTTGGCGTGCGCCACGCCGGCGGCGGTTATCATGTTCAGCGCGCCAGGACCAATGGAGGCGGTGGCCACCATGATCTGGCGGCGGCGCTTGGCCTTGGCGAAGCCGATGGCGGCGAGCGCCATGGATTGCTCATTTTGTCCGCGCCACGTGGGCAGCTTGTCTTGTACGGCCTCGAGTGCTTCCGACAGGCAGGTCACGTTACCGTGACCAAAAATCGCAAACACGCCGGGGAACAAAGGCGCCCGTTCACCATCAATGATGGTATATTGGTTGCACAAATACCGAACCAAGGCTTGCGCCATCGTGCAACGCACTGTGGTCATCCGTTTTTCTCCCAACTGACGGCAAAGTGCAGCCGTCGCCTTTAAGTGTTGGGAAATGTCTATTGCATAAAAATTTTTTCTGCAAGTATTTTTGCGGTAAAATTTGGGAAACCCTGATTTTGCCTCATGAGCGCGGCTTGGGAGGGCGTTTGGGGTTGGAGGCGGCGTTACGGCCGGTGCGGAGCTTTTCCGTGACCGTCGGGATGCGCGGCGGCGTGATCGGGCTCGATTGCAAAAGCCCCGCGACGGCAACGGCCAGGCATTGGACAAGACAGACCGGCGCGGCCAGCGAGCGCGAGAAGCTGTATTCGTCCTCGGGTACGGTAAAGAGCACGGTCGCATCCTTGGCCAGGGGGGAGAGCTGGCTGTCGGTGATGACGATGACCGGCACGGATTTTCCAGCCGCGCGCTCGGCGATGGTGACGACTTCCTGGGCGTAATGGCGGAAGGAAATCGCCACCACGACATCGTGTATGTCCATGGTTTCGGCCATTTCCTGCGCCAGCCCGCCGGCCGGGTTCAGCAAGACGACCCGGCGATGCAGCATGGTCAGCAGATAGCGAAAGAGTGAGGCGATGGGCTCCGAGCGCAATTGCCCGGCGATGTAGATCGTGCCGGCCTTGGTCAGAAGCTCGGCGGTGGCGGCAAGGTCTTCTTCCGGCACGCGCTCGAGCAGATCCTGCAGGGCCGCGATGTCGCGCACCACCAGATCGCGCAGGTAGCCCCGATTTCCAGAATTTATGTTGCGGGATAATTCCCCATCGAGGGCCTTCACGCGCTCGCGGAAACCAGGGGCGGCGGTGGCGAGGCGCGTCTGGAACACGGCCTGCATCTCCTTAAAGCCGGAATAGCCGAATTCCTGTGCGAATCGTACCAGGCTGGAGGGGTGGGTCTCGCATTTGGCCGCGATATGGCTGATCGACTCGAGGGCCACGACATTTGGGTTTTGCGTGACATAGCGCGCGATCTTCTGGAAGCCTGAAGACAGGTTGACGTATTCCGCCGTGATCAGATTGACGATCCCCTCGTAATTTTCGGGCATGGTTTTGCCGCTTTTGGTGTTGCTTTGGCCCATTGATGGTCTCCTTATGGCGGTTTTGCCGCGCGAGGCGTCTTTCTGCAACATATGTTGCTGGCTGCAAATCAAGGCTTGCGTTTAGGAAAAAAATTTGCAAAAAACAATTTAATGCAATTTATGTTGTGCGTCCATTGGGGCTTCGGCGCCGTGGCGAGGAGGAAAAAACAGCAATGGCACAGGTGATACCTCTCTGATCGTCATGTTTTTTACCGGATCGCGCGTCTTTGTGGCGGCCGGTGGTTCTTTTTCCAAAAACGGGTTGCGCTGACTATAGCTTGCCTGGTCCGTCTTGCAAAGATCTTTGCGGGCGCGCCTCAAGAACAAAGCCGAGGAAATGCCGACATGTATGAGACTTATGGATTATTTATCGGTGGCGCGTGGCGGAACCGGGGCGTGGCCGAGCGGATCGAGGTGATTGACCCCGCGACCGCGCTGGCGCTGGGCGATGTGCCGTCGGCCGGACGCGATGATGCCGCCGAGGCACTGGATGCCGCTGGGCGGGGGCTGGCGCTCTGGCGGGCTGTGCCGGGCTGGAGCCGTGCGGATTTTCTCCATCGCGTGGCTGATGTCATGCTGCGCCGCGCTGAGCCGGCAGCGCGCATGATCACGCTCGAATCCGGCAAGCCGTTGGCCCAGGCGCGGCGGGAATGGGGGCTCTGTGTCGATCAGTTTCGTTGGTATGCCGAGGAGGCGCGGCGGCTCTACGGGCGCATCATAGAGAGCCGGGCGCCGGGCGGGCGGATCGAGGTTTTGCACGAGCCTGTCGGCATTGTCGCGGCTTTCACGGCGTGGAATTTTCCGGCCGTGCTGGCGGCGCGCAAGATCGCGCCCGCCCTGGCGGCGGGCTGCTCGGTCATTTTGCGCCCCTCCAGCGAGGTGCCGGGCGTCGCCATGGTGCTGGTTGATTGTCTGCGCGAGGCCGGACTGCCGCCGGGTGTTGTCAATCTGCTGATCGGGCCGGTCGCCACCACCTACGCGCCGCTGATGGAAGCGCCCGCCGTGCGCAAGGTCACGCTTACCGGCTCGACCTCTGTCGGCCAGCAGATGCTGCGCGATGCCGCCGCGACCGTGAAGCGCACCAGCATGGAACTCGGCGGCAATGCGCCGATGGTGGTGTTCGAGGACGCCGATGTCGAGGCGGTGCTCGACCTCGCTGTGCCGACCAAATTCGCCAATGCCGGCCAGGTCTGCGTCTCGCCCGATCGGTTTTATGTCCATGATGCCCTGCATGACCGTTTCGTGGCGGGGTTTGCGGCGCGCGCGGCGGCGCTGCGTCTGGGCCATGGGCTGGATGAGGCAACCCAGATGGGCCCGCTGATCAACAGGCGTCGGGTCGATGCGATCGCCGCCGTGGTGGCCGAGGCTGAGCGGGCCGGCGGGCGCGTCGAGACCGGTGGTGTGCGTCCTCAGACCGAGGCGGCGGGGTTTTTCTTCGCGCCCACGGTGATCTCCGGCGCGCCAGACCATGCCGCGGTTCTGGCAGGGGAGAATTTTGGCCCCATAGCCGCCATTACCCGCTTTGCCGATGATGAGGAGGTTTATCGCCGGGCCAACGATAATATGTTCGGTCTCGCCGCTTATGTGTTCACCAAGAGCGCGCGGCGAATGCGCGAGGCGGCTCAGCGGCTTGAGGCCGGCATGGTGGGGGTGAACAGCTTTGCCCTTGCCGCCGCCGAGGCCCCCTTTGGCGGCATTAAGGAAAGCGGGACGGGGCGCGAAGGCGGCGCCGAGGGGATCTTGGATTTCCTGAACGTCAAATTGATCCAAGCCGTGGCCTGAGGGAGGACGTTCATGATCGCTAATAACATTCTTCGCAAATGGGCCGCGGGCGAGCCGGTGCTCAATGGCTGGCTCTCCATCGCCTGTCCCTTTACCGCCGAGATCATGGCCGCGCAGGGGTATGATTCGATCACGATTGACCTTCAGCACGGCGTCGTCGGCTATGAGACGGCGGTTGGCATGCTGCAGGCCATGCGCGCCAGCGGTGTCACGCCCATGGCGCGGGTGCCCTGGCTGGAGCCGGGCATGATCATGAAGATGCTCGATGCCGGGGCATATGGCATCATCTGTCCGATGATCAACACCCGCGAAGAGGCGGAGCGGCTGGTCTCTTATGTCCGTTATCCGCCGCACGGTGTGCGGAGCTTTGGCCCCACCCGGGCGAATTTTTCGGCCGGAGCCGATTATGGGGGCTTTGCCGACCGGGAGGTGATTTGCCTCGCCATGATCGAAACCGCCGAGGCCTTCGCCAATCTCGAGGCGATTTTGGCCACGCCGGGGCTGGACGGCGTCTATATCGGCCCGGCCGATCTGACACTTGGGCTGACGGGGCGCGCATATCGCACGGGCTTTGACCGTGAGGAGCCGGAGATGGTCGCGGCGATCCTAACCATACTCGAGAAAGCCCATCGGGCCGGCGTGCGTGCCTGCCTGCATAACGGCACCCCCGCTTACGCGGCGAAGGCGGTGCGATGGGGGTTTGATCTGGTCACCATCAGCAATGACGTCAGGCTCCTGGCCGATGCGGCGCGCGGCAGCGTGGAGGCGACACGCGGGTTGCTGAGCGAAGCGCCTGCCGCCGCCGCGCCCCAGAGCGTGGCGGGAGGATATTGAGATGCCCCACATACTCATCGGCGGGCGGATTCACGAAGCCGGGCTCGCCCTGCTGAGCGCGGCGCCGGGCATCAGCTTCGACATGGTGGATGACATGACCTCGGTCGAGGTGCGGCCTTTGCTCGAGGCGACTGACGCCATCCTCGTGCGCACGCAGCCCCTGCCGGGCGCCGTGCTTGACCGTGCCAGAAACCTGAAGATCCTTTCCCGCCACGGAGTTGGCTATGACAGCATCGATGTCGAGGCGCTGAACCGGCGGGGTATTCCGCTTTGCGTCGTCGGGGATGCGAATTCAGCGTCCGTGGCCGAGCATACGATGATGCTGATTTTGGCTTTGGCCAAGCGCGTGACCCGCTATGACCGCGCGACACGCGCCGGCAATTGGGCCTATCGCGATAGTTTGGGCGCCACCGATCTGGATGGTAAGACGCTGCTGTTGCTGGGCTTTGGTCGGATCGGGCGGGCGGTTGCGCGCTGCGCGTGGGGGTTTCGGCTGCGGGTTGAGGTCTATGATCCCTATGCCGCCCCCGACGCGATCATGGAGCATGGCGCGTTGCGGGTCGGGGATCTGCCGGCGGCATTGCGGCGCGCGGATATTTTGTCCGTTCACGTGCCGCTGATCAATGGCAAGGCGGTGATCGGCGCGGACGAGTTGGCGTTGATGAAGCCGAGCGCCCTGATCATCAACACGGCGCGCGGCGGGGTGGTTGATGAAGCGGCACTGACGGCGGCGTTGCTCGAGGGGCGCCTGGCTGGAGCGGGGCTTGATGTGTTCGAGACCGAACCGCCCATCAGCGCGCATCCTTTATTTTCCAGTGACGATGTCATTCTGACCCCTCATTCCGCGGGGTTAACCAAAGAATGCGCGACAAGGATGTCGACCATGGCGGTGCAAAATATACTCGATTTCTTCGCCGGCCGGCTCGACCAGACGTTGGTGGTCAATCGTGACCATGCGGCGCGGGTGTGTTTCTAACGCAATGGAGTTGAAGATGTTACGTGTAGCAGTGCTGGGTGCGGGCCGTATCGGCCGTATTCATGCGGCCAATGCGGCCCTGTGCCGCGACTCAAAGCTGGTCGCGGTGGCCGACCCCTTTGGGGACAATGCGGCGAAGCTTGCAGCTGAATGGGGCTGTGAGGCATCTCTGGACCCCAGCGCCCTGCTCACCCGCTCTGACATTGACGCGGTGGTGATCGGCACTCCAACCGATACTCATGTGGCGCTGACGCTGGAGGCCGTGCGCAACGGCAAGGCGGTGCTGTGCGAAAAGCCGATCGACCTCGATCTGCGAAAAGTCGATGAGGCGGTCGCCGAGATCGAACGGCTGAAGGGCCGGGTCATGGTCGCGTTCAACCGCCGCTTCGACCCCGCCGCCCAGGCGATGCGCAAGGGAATGGACGAGGGGGAGATCGGCGATTTGCGCCAGGTCATCATCAGCAGCCGCGATCCCGACTTCGCGCCGCGCGCTTATCTCGAGCATTCCGGCGGTATTTTTCGTGATATGACCATCCATGATTTCGACATGGCCCGCTGGCTGCTTGGTGAAGAGCCGGTGCTTGTCTCCGCGACCGCAAGCCGGTTAATCGATCCGACCCTCGCGGAGTTTGGCGATTTCGATACAGTGATGGTCAATCTCCAAACCGCTTCGGGGCGTCAATGTCATATCAATTGCTGCCGCACGGCGGCGTATGGCTATGACCAGCGGATGGAGGTGTTTGGCTCCAAGGGTATGTTGCTCAACGAGAATCTCCGCGCCACGACGCTGCGCCGCTGGAGCGGTGGTTTCACGGAGGCGCGCGAGCCTCTGCTGAATTTCTTCCTTGAGCGCTATGCGGATGCTTATCGCATTGAATTCGAGCAGTTTTGCGGGGCGGTGCGCAATAATGGTGAAATGCCCGTGACGGTGCGCGATGGGCGCCAGGCTCTCCGCCTGGCTGATGCGGCGCTGGAAGCGGCGCTTTCAGGAAAGACAGTGCGGGTTTGATGTCAGGAGGACGATCAATGCGTGAAATTGGTATCGGTGTCATTGGAACCGGCTTCATGGGCAAGGCGCATGCGATCGCGTATCGTGCCGCTCCGGCCATCTTTTCCGAGTGTCCGCGCACCGTTCTGCGGCTTGTCGCAGACATAAACAGCCGCGCGGCGGAGGCGATGGCCGCGCAGTTTGGCTTTCAGCGTTGGAGCGCGGATTGGAAAACCATGTTGGCGGACGATTCGGTGGAAGTGGTTTCGATCACGACCCCGAACGTCGTGCATCGCGAGATGGCGCTCGCCGCCATCGCGGCCGGCAAGCACGTCCATTGCGAAAAGCCGATTGCGCCAAACGCGGCCGACGCGCGGGCCATGATGGAGGCGGCTGAGAAGGCCGGCTGCATAACGCAGGTGGGATATAATTATATCAAAAATCCACTGTTGAAGTTGGCCCGTGAGATGATTTCCGGAGGAGAGCTTGGCGAGATCACGGGATTTCGTGGGATCCATGCCGAGGATTATATGGCGGATCCCGATATTCCATATAATTGGCGCGTCGACCCATCGGGGGGCGGTGGCGCGGTCGCGGATTTGGGCAGCCATATTGTCGGTATGGCACGGTTCCTCCTTGGTCCCGTTGCGGCAATTTATGCCGATCTAGAAACGGTTGTCAAAACCCGGCCCGTGGCATCGAGGGCGGCCGAGCGTCGCGCGGTTCTGGTCGATGATATCGCGCGCCTCACGGTTCGCTTTGCGCGTGGCTGCCGGGGCAGCATTGAGGCCAACTGGGTTGCCACGGGGCGCAAGATGCAGCTTGGTTTTGAAGTGACGGGCAGCAAGGGCGCACTCGTTTTTACCCAAGAACGGCTGAACGAAATTTTGCACTACAAAGCCAATGGCAGCGGATTTGTCAGAATCGAGACCGGACCTGCGCATCCGCCTTATGGTCTGTTCTGTGTCGCGCCGGGTCATCAGCTGGGGTTCAACGATCTCAAGACCATCGAGATGGCTGAGTTTCTTTGCGCTGTCGCTGGGCAATCGCATCAGGGGCCGGATTTCAGGGAGGCCTGGGAAATCCAAAAGATCATAGATGCGGCGATCAGATCATCGGAAGAGAAATGTTGGATTGAGGTTGGCTGATCTGACGTAAATCCACCTGACGGCACATGGAATGTCCGCGACACTCGTCGCGGCAAAGGAGAGGCTTTGTCTGACGGCTAAGCTTCGGCCGGAGGTCCGGTTGAGAGACGTAAATCACATAAAAAACAGGAGGTTTGAAATGTCTAAATATAACAAGGAAAAAACGGGATCTATTTTTATGGGCAAGCGCGGGGCTGTGCTTGCGGCGGGGTTGCTACCCATGCTGGGAGGCGCCGCGCATGCACAGTCCCTGCAGGATGCATTGTCCCAGACGACCGTTTCAGGACAGCTGGGTGCTACTGATTTCGCCTATCTCAATAATGGCCATTCGCCCTACACCTCCAACGGTTTTGGTGTTGGTGGCGATGTGATCGTGCATACGGGCGCATTTCAGGGCTTCAGCGTTGGGCTCGGTGGTTATACGGGGCAGTCATTAGGTTTGTATTCCAAAAATCAGAACCATGACGATACGGAGCTGACGGGAAGAACGCACGGCCTGCAGTCAATTCGTGAGGCTTATCTGCAATATGAAAATGGTTGGCTGGAGTTGCGCGGCGGCCGGCAAATGCTCAACACCCCGTATGCCAACCAGGATTGGTACACGTTCAGCCCACGTGCCTTCACGGGCGTTGCGGGGATCGTAAACATTATAGGTGTCAACGCAGCCGATAATGACCAAGCCCCGCTTAGCCTGGCCACGAGCACGGCTAATCTGGCTATCTTCGGCGCCAGGATTTTCGACTATGATAGCCGCTACAGCAGTGCTTTCACAGATGGTAACCGTTATCTCGTTCATTCGAACGGTTTCATCATGCTGGGCGCGCGTTATCAGAATACGCTCGATAATTTTGATGTCAGCTTGCAGGGCTGGTATTATGATTTCTACGGTCTCGGCCAGATCCTGTATGGTCAAGGAGATTTTGCGACATCAGTTGGTGGCGATCGAAAGTTGTTCGGCGCTGTGCAGGTCTCGGCGGAAGGTGATTCAGGATCTGGTCATTCGCAATATGGCCATGTTGATTCACATATTTTTGGCGGCAAGATGGGCATGGATTTTGGTGACGATAATATCGCGCTGATTGGCGATTATAGTCCACAATCCTATAATGCCTTCCATCATGGCGGGTTTATCCATCCCTATAATGATAATTCTGGAACCATCTTCACCGATACGATGCAAAACGGTCTTGAGGATCTCGGGCCCGGATATGCCTTTGGAATTACCGGAACGGTAGTGGCGCTTGATGAAAAACTGAAGATCTCGCCGACTTATGTCGAATATAATGCCGATTATGGGTTTGGAGGAAATACGTTCTCTTATGGTGGCTCTTATGGCTTTCCCGCGGGTGAGACGGCAATCCACAACGAGAAAATTTACGTCATTGACTTGGCGGCCACTTATGATCTTTCGAGCGTGCTGAAGGGACTTTCAGTCGCATGGGACGCTGATGCGGCCTTTGCTCAGAATAACAGCGCGGAAGCGGGTCATAGCTACAACAACCCTTATTATAGCAACCGCCTGTACCTGAAATACGAGTTCTGAACCGGCGGCTTAAGGGGTAAGCGTTATCACCTGCGCGCTCGCGTGCAAGGGCGTCCAGCGCAATGCGCTGGGCGCCCAAAATTATACCGATATTGGATTGTTTGTTGCTTAAGGATTTTACCATGAAAACCCTGGGTCATTTTATTAACGGTCAGGCCGTTCCTGGCGCTGGCTCGCGCGCGCTGCCGGTGTTCAACCCGGCCACGGGCGCGCAGAGCGCGGCGCTGAG
>JAJXWD010000065.1 GCA_021781835.1 Pseudomonadota bacterium
CGCTCCTGCGCCAGCTCGGCCAGCCGGTTGCGCTGCTTGAGCCGCACCGCCGCCTCCGAGGCCGCGCCCGCGCGCACGGTATAGCCATCCCAGCGCCACACCGCGCCCTCACGCGAGACCAGAATCTGGCCGGGCGTGAGGTTGCCCTGGTGGAGATCGCCCTGCGCGCCCTCGGGCAGCAGCAGAATATGGCTGAGCGCGCGCGTGAGGGCCTCTGGCCCCTTCACCAGCTGGGCGAAGCTGTGCAGCGCCACCACGGGCAGGTCTAGATCTGGCAGTTTGCGCCAATGGCGGGCGGCGCCCGTGTCGGCGGAGGCCGAAAGCTCCTCGCGCAGCGCCGCGCCCAGGGCGGCTTCCAGCCCCGGGGGCACGGTGATCTGGTCGAGGATCGGCGCGCCCTCGCGGCCGAATTTTTGTGCCAGAACCGCGTTCAGCGCGTCATATTCGGCGCTCACCTTGGCCAACGCGGCATCCTGGGCGCTGGCGCGGGCGCGGGCCTCGGCCAGCGCGGCCTCGGCGCTCTGGCGGGCTTTCTGGGCGTCTTCCTCGGCGCGCAGCTTGGCGGCCTCGGCGGCGATCACGGCTTCACGCGCGGCCACCAGCGCGGCTTCGGCGCTCACCCGCTCCGCCTCGGCCGCCGCCACGCGCGCGGGGGCGATCAGGCCGGCGCTCACCCGGTCGTGCTCGGCCTGGGTCTCGGCGGCTTTTTGGGCCGCGCGCTTGGCCCGGGTTTCGGCCTCGGCCAGGGCACGGCGCGCCTGCTCGGATTCGGCGGCGATGCGCGCCGCCTCCTCGGTGCAGCGATTGACCAGCGCCTCGCTGGCGCGCAGCGCCTCGATGGCTTCATCCTCGGCCTGGCCGGCGGCCTCGATCTCGGCGGGCGCCGCCACCGTCTCGGCGGCGAGTTTGCGCTGCTCATCCTCGAGCCTGGTGGCGGCGGCCTGGGCATCGCCGGTGAGTTTCAGGGCGTGGGCATGGTCGCGGGTGAGGGCGGCGTGGCGGGTTCTGGCCTCGGTGAGGGCGGCGCGGGCGCGGGTTTCCTGCTCGCCCACCTGCTCGGCGGCGATGCGCGCGCGCTCGAGCACGGTGCGGGCCTGGGCCTCGGCCTCGCGCAGCGCGGGCAAGGCGGCCTCGGTCTCGGCGGCCTGGGCGGTGGCGCGGGTGGCGGCGGCCACGGCCTCGACCACCCGCGCCTCGGCGAGCGCGAAGGCCTCGGCGGCGGCGGCGCGCCCGGCTTCGGCCAAGGCGCGCTGAAGGGAGAGCAGCTCGGCCTCGGCCTGGCGGATGAGCTGGGAAATGTTTTTATAGCGGCTCGCCTGGCGGGCCTGCTTCTTGAGGTCGATCAGCCGGGCCTCGACCTGGCCCTTCAAATCATCGGCGCGCAGCAAATTGGCCTCGGCGGCCTTGAGCTTCAGCTCGGCCTCGTGGCGGCGGGCATGCAGGCCGGTGATGCCGGCGGCCTCCTCGAGCAAGGCCCGGCGCTCCTCGGGCCGGGCGCCGACCAGCGCGCCCACCCGCCCCTGCGAGACCATGGCCGAGGCGCGCGCGCCGGAGGCGAGGTCGGCGAACAGGGTCTGCACGTCGCGGGCGCGGGCTTCCTTGCCGTTCACCCGGTAGCTCGAGCCCGTGCCGCGCTCGATCTTGCGTGAAATTTCCAGATCGCCCGCCTCGTGGAAGGGCGGCGGCGCGAGGCCGGCGGTTTCCTCGAGGGAGAGCGTGACCTCGGCCAGATTGCGGGCCGCGCGCCCGGTGGTGCCGGCGAAGATCACGTCTTCCATCTCGGCGCCGCGCATCTGGCGGGCGTTCGATTCGCCCATCGCCCAGCGCAGCGCCTCGATGACGTTGGATTTGCCGCACCCGTTCGGCCCGACCACACCGGTCAGCCCCGGCAGAATTTCCACCGTGGTGGCATCCGCGAAGCTCTTGAACCCGGCGATGCGCAGGCGGGCGAAACGGGCCGGCATGGCTCAGCTCTTGGCCGCCGCCTTGGCCGCGGCCTCGACCATGGCGGCGAAATCATCATATTCGGCGGCGCCGGGATGCACCGCGCCATTGATGACGAAGGTGGGCGTGGCGTTGATGTTATACATCTTCTCGGCCTCCTGCTGGCCGTTCAGGATGAACTGGGCGAGCTTGGCGTCGTTCCAGGCGGTGTTGTAGGTGGTCTGGTCCATGCCCGCGAGCGCGGCATATTTGAAGATCGAGGCGTGGTAATCCTCGCCGGGTTGGAAGGCCCAGTCATCCTGGGCGGCGAACAGCGCCTCGATGAAGGGGTAATATTGCTCGGCCGGCAGATAGCGCGCCACCTGCGCGGCTTTCAGCGCCACCTGGTCGAGCGGGAAATCATGGTAGATGATCTGGAGCTTGCCGGTGTCGATCAGCTTGGGTTTGACCTGCGGCATGGTAACCGTGGCGAAATGCGCGCAATGGGTGCAGGTGAGGGAGAAAAACTCCAGCGCCACCACCGGCGCCTTGGGCGAGCCGATGGAACGCTGCGAATAGGGGTTGACCACGGGCGCCGCCGCCGCCGACTGGGCCGCCAGGGCGGGCCCGCCCAGCAATGAAGCACCTACCAGGGATAGTGTGGAACGACGGGTAATCAGCATGATTTCTCCTATATATAGTGTAGGCAGATTTGCGCGCGGGAGTCGAATCGGGATCTGAGGTTATCCACGGGTTTTTAGGCCCGCATAGAGTTTTGCCAAGGCTTCGCCAAGCTCGCCCTCGGGCAGGCCGGGCGGGGGGGCGATGTTGGGCGGGCGCGGACGGGGAGCGGGCGGCGCGGGCAGGCGGGGCGAGGCCTGCACGAAGCGCAGGCGCTCGACCGTGCCGTGGCCAAGCCCCATGTTCAGGCGCTCGATGATCTGGACCTCGCGAAATTGCAGCTCCATGGCCGTGGGGCCCGAACAGCCGAGCGTGAGCGTGCCGCCCGCGAATTTGACCGGGCTGGCGCGCGCGCAAAGCTCCGGCCCGGCGAGCTGGGGCCAGTCGGCAAACAGCTGCGCGGCGGCGGGGGCGCGTTTTTTAAAGGCCGGGCGGGTGATGGGGGCGAGCAGCGCGGCAATGCCGCGCGGGCCGTAGTTGCGCGGCGGCTCGGGCGGCGGCACAAAGGGCGCTTGTGGCGCATCGGTCTTCTTCCCCCTCTTCACGCTCGGCTCCTTCGGCATCCCGGCTCCTTTCCTGGTACGCGCGCGCGCGCCGCGACCTGCCCTGGCGGGCCAAACCTGGCGAGGCGGCGGCGCCCTACCATGTCTGGCTCTCCGAGATCATGCTTCAACAGACGGTGGCGGCAACCGTAAAGCCCTATTACGCTAAATTTCTGGCAAGCTTTCCGCGCGTCCAGGATCTGGCGGCGGCCAGCGTGGAGGAGGTGTGTGCGCTGTGGGCGGGGTTGGGCTATTATGCCCGCGCGCGCAATTTGCACAAATGCGCCCAGGCGGTGACGGCGCTGGGCGGGTTTCCGGCGGATGTGGCGGGGTTGCAGGCGCTGCCCGGCATCGGGCCCTATACGGCGCGGGCGGTGGCGGCCATTGCCTTTCAGCTTCCCGTGCTGCCAGTGGATGGCAATGTGGAGCGCGTGAGCGCGCGGGTGTTTGGCATTGAAGACCCCCTGCCCCGCGCCAAGCCCCTGCTGGCAACAACCGCCGGGCGGCTGATGGACGACCCGGCGGCGCGCGCCCAGCCGGGCGATTTCGCCCAGGCGCTGTTCGATCTGGGCGCCACCATCTGCACGCCCAAAAGCCCCGCTTGCCAAGCCTGCCCCTGGGCGGAGGGCTGCGTGGCACGGGCGCGGGGTTTGGCCGCCGAACTGCCCCGCCGCGCGCCCAAGCCGCCCAAGCCGCACCGCACCGGCGAGGTTTATGCGCTCATCGACCGCCAGGGCGAGGTGCTGCTTGAGCGCAACCCGCCGCGCGGGCTGCTGGGCGGCATGCTGGTGCTGCCCGGCGCGCCGCCAGGCCCCCCGGCGCGCTGGCGCCTGGCCGGGCGGGTTTCGCATGTGTTCACCCATTTCACGCTCGATCTGGCGGTGCTGGTGGCGCGCTGCCGGCATTTGCCCAACAGCCACGAGCGCGCCCCGGCCAAAACCGCCCCCGTGCCCAGCGTGATGCGCAAGGCGCTTGACGCGGCGCTCAGCGCGCTCGAAGCTGGCGGGAATGACGATTGATCCGCATGACGGCGTGCTCGCCATCGACACCCATGTCGATATTCCCTGGCCGCCCGGCCCCAGCGCCTTTGAGGACGGGCCGCGCAATGTCGATTTTCCCAAGCTCCGCCGGGGGCGCCTGGGGGCGGTGTGTTTTGTCGCCTATATCCCGCAAGGGCTGCGTGACGCGGCGGGCTATGCCAAGGCGGTGGCGCGCACGCGCGAGATGCTGGGCGAGATCAACGCCATGGGGGCGCAGGGGCCGCAGGGCGGCGTGGTCGCGCCTTCGGCCGCTGGCATAGAGACCGCCTTTGCCGCCGGCCGGGTGGCGGTGGTGCCGGCCATCGAAAACGGCTACGGGCTGGGGCTGGAGCTTGCCAATCTCGATGAGTTCGCCGGGCTGGGGGTGCGCTATGTCACGCTCACCCATAACGGCCATAACCAGATCGGCGATGCCGCCATTGCCCTGCGCGCGCTCGGCGATGACGAGACGCGTTATGGCGGGCTCTCGGATTATGGCCAGGAGGTGCTGGCGCGCATGAACACGCTTGGCGTGCTGGCCGATATTTCGCACAGCGCCAAAAGCACCATGATGCAGGCGGTGGAGCGCTCGAAAGTGCCGGTGCTGGCCACGCATTCCTGCGCCCGCGCGCTGTGCGAGCATAAGCGCAACCTCGACGATGAGCAGCTCGACGCGCTGGGCGCCACTGGCGGGCTGGCGCAGGTGACGATGGTCTCCTCCTTTCTGCGGCCCAAGGCGCGGACGGAGGATGTCTCGGTCAGGGATATTGTCGATCACATCGAGTATATCGCCCGGCGGATCGGTGTTGAGCATGTGGGGTTCGGCTCGGATTTCGACGGCGGCGGCGGGGTGCGCGATTTTATGGACGCCAGCCAGGCCCCCGCCCTCACGGCCGAGCTGGCCCGGCGGGGCTTTGGGCGCGCGGAGATCGCCCTGATCTGGGGCGGGAATTTTCTGCGCCTGCTGCGCCAGGCCGAAGCCCATGCCGCGTTGCAAAACCCGTCTTTTGCCGCAACACAAAATACACCATAGACCATGACCTGAATTCGTTAAGGAGCCCGGCATGTCGGCCGCCATGGAGAACAGGTTCAAGCAGCGCCTTGCCAATGGCGAGGTCGTTATCGGCTTCTGGGTCACGCTGGCCGACCCTTATTGCGCCGAGATTTGCGCCGGCGCCGGGTTTGACTGGCTGCTGATCGATGGCGAACACGCCCCCAACGACCTGCGCTCGGTGCTCTCGCAGCTGCAATCAGTGTCGTCTTACGGCGCCGAGCCGGTGGTGCGCCCGGTGGTGGGGGAGACGCATATCATCAAGCAGCTGCTCGATATCGGCGTGCGCTCGCTGCTCATCCCGATGATCGAGACCCGCGAGCAGGCCGAGGCGATGGTGGCCGCGGTGCGCTACCCGCCGCGCGGCGTGCGGGGCGTGGGTTCGGCCATTGCGCGCGCCTCGCGCTGGAACCGCATCGCCGATTACATGGACCAGGCGGATGACAGCGTGTGCCTGCTGCTGCAGGTGGAATCGAAGGCCGGGCTCGAGAAGCTCGGGGAGATTTTGGCGGTGGACGGGGTGGACGGCATTTTCATCGGCCCGGCCGATCTCTCGGCCTCGCTCGGCTTTCCCGGCCAGCCCGATCACCCGGAGGTGCAGGCGCTGATCAATGAGGCGATCGCGCGCATTCGCGAGGCGGGCAAGGCCGCGGGCATTCTCACCTCGAACGAGGAGGTTGTGCGGGGTTATATCGCGCGGGGCTGCAATTTCGCGGCGGTGGGGGTGGATGCCTCGCTGCTCGCGCGCGGCACCGAGGCGCTGGCCCGGCGCTTCAAGGCCGGCGGGGCGCTGCCCGAGGCGGCACCTGGCGGGGTTTATTAAGTTTTAAAAGTTTTTTGGGGCCGCCCCTTTTTTTCAAAAAAGGGGCGGAAAACTTGGGGAGCTTTTTATAAAAAGCTCCCCAAACCCCTCAAAAATTTTTAATAATATCAATATTTTAAGCTGCGCAGGCCTCGAAGCCACGGCGAAGCTGCGGGCGGTTGAGGTCTCGGCCAATGAACACGATGCGGCTGGTGCGCGGCTCGCCCTCCTTCCAAGGCCCCAGAAAATCGCCATCGGCGATCATGTGCACGGCCTGGAAGGCGAAGCGCCGGTCTTCGTTGCGGTAGGCCAAAATGCCCTTGGTGCGCAGGATGTTCTGGCCCTGGGTCTGCAATATATGGCCGATCCAGGCCTGGAATTTCTCGGCCGCCAGGGGTTTGTCGGTGGAAAGGGAGATGCTGGTCAGATGCTCGTTATGGGTGTGGCTGTCATCCTCGAGGAAGTCGGGCACGTTTTCGAGCACGCGCTTGAGATCAAACGCGTTGAGGCCGAGCAGTTCATCGGCCGGCACATCGCCCTTGGTGGCGGTGTGGATGACGGCATAGGGGTTGATGGCCTTGAGTTGGGCCTCCACCGCCGAGAGCTCCGCGGGCGTTACCAGATCGAGCTTGTTGAGCACGATGACATCGGCGAACGCCACCTGGTCCTGGGCCTCGGGGGAATCGGCCAGGCGCTCCTGGAAATATTTGGCGTCCACCACGGTCACGATGGCGTCCAGCCGGGTTTTGGCGCGCACATCCTCATCGACGAAAAAAGTCTGCGCCACGGGGGCGGGGTTGGCGAGGCCGGTGGTCTCGACGATGATGCCATCCAGCTTGCCGGCCCGCTTCATCAGCCCGCCAATGATGCGGATGAGATCACCGCGCACCGTGCAGCAGATGCAGCCATTATTCATCTCGAACACTTCCTCGTCGCTATCCACGACGAGGTCGTTATCCACCCCCAGCTCACCGAATTCGTTGATGACCACGGCATATTTCTTGCCGTGCAGCCCGGTGAGCAGGCGGTTGAGCAGGGTGGTCTTGCCCGCGCCCAAATAGCCGGTGAGCACGGTAACGGGGATCTGGTCAGTCATGTAACATATCCGCTTCTGGGGTTCTGGCCGCTATATCGGTGCAAGATAGCGCAAAGCCAAGGATCAGGAAAAACCACCCCAGCATATAAAGGGTGGGAAATTCGTCGGTCGAGGCGAGCGGCCAGGCGAAGGTGAACAGGGAGGTGAACAGCCCCAGGCGCAGCGGGTCTGGCCGCTGGCGCAAAAACCGGGCGGCGGCCCAGCACCAAGAGCCCATGAGAGAGACGAACAGCAGCAGGCCGGGAAAGCCCGAATCGGTGAGCGCCTGGAGATAGTAATTTTGCGGGTGGAGGTTGCACGCCCCCAGCCAGCGCGAGGTGGGGCCGATGCCAAGCCACGGCAGGCCGGTATTGAAGCGCGGCGCGAGGCAGCTGGCGCGGTAACCGCGATAGCCGAGCCCGTGCCAGGGGCTGTCCAGCCCCATCACCGTCGCGACTGTGAAAATCTCGCCATAGGGGCTTTTCGAGAAATGGCTGAGATTGGTGCGGGTCTCGTTCACCAGCTTGGCCTCGGTGGGGGGCGAGAGCACCGGCAGCGCCAGCAGCACCGCGCCCGCCACCGCCACCGCCACCAGCGCCGCCAGCCGCAGGCGCGGGCGGTAAAACACCACCACCGCCAGCCCGAGCGCGCCATACACCACCCCCATGCGCTGGCCGATGAGCACGCAGCTGACCAGCCCAAGCGTGACCAGCCCGCCACCCGCCGCCCGCCAGCCCCAGCCGCCGCGCCGCGCCAGCCAGGCGCTGGCCGGCAAAACCGCGATGAACAGCAAATGCCCGAATAACGGCCCGGCCAGCGGCTTGCGGAACGGGCCGGTGAGCGAGCCATCCCCCCAGCGCGGATAGCCGAACAGATTATGGCCGGTGAGCAATTGCTGCCAGGATTCGATGCCGATCCAGAGGCAGGAGAGCGCCAGCCCCCACAGCACCAGCCGGCGGGCGGCGGGCGTGGTGAGCAGCCAGACCTGCAAGGCCACCGTGAACAACAGCAAACGGCCGGTCACCAGGGCCTGGATAAAGCCATCGCGCCAGCCCGCGGCGCCAAAGCCCGGCCAGGGCCAGGGCGTTGAGCAAACCACCAGCCACGCCCACCAGACCAGCGCCAGACGCACCCAGGCCAGCCGCGCCCAGGCGAAATCCCGCGTGAGGGCGGCGCGGATGAGAAACAGCCCGGCGATGAGGTCGATCAGCGCCTCGGCCAGAGAGACGGCATGCAAAAGACACAGCGGCACCAGCGCCAGCAGCACCAGCGCGAAACGGCGGGACGGCGCGCCGGCCACGATCTGAAAAACGGGTCTCATTCCTGCACCGGGTTGGAGATACTGGGCGCGTGCTTAGCCGCTTTTGGCGGGGGCGGGCAAACCGGCGGCGAGACCATAGCCAGGCTGTGCCGTTTTCGGATATAGACTTCCTTAAGCGTTATCGCGGGGCCTGTCCTCCCGCCAGGCGCGCGAACCAACAAACCGGCGCGCGGCGCCATGAGGAGACGTGAATGAGCGGCACGATCGACATTGCCCGGCTGGAAGCCGCCATGGCGCAGGCCCAGACGGTTTTGAAAGGCGCGCTGCTGGTGGGGAGCATCTGGGACCAGTCAACCGGCCTGCCGCTGGTTGGTTATAATTCAAACCCCGTGGCGGCCGCGCTGCTCGCCCAGCTCATCCAGATGCTCGACCAGCATCTGGCCACTTCGGGGTTTCCGGCGCTCGACCGGTTTTTGTTTTTGCAGTTCCAGGCCGGCAAGGCGGGGCTGGCCGTTCTCCACCCCCATAATCTGGTGCAGGGGCTGCTGATCGACACCACCAAGACCAATGTGGGGGTGATCATGTCCGTGCTGCTGCCCCGGCTGCTGACGGCGATTTAGATCAATATGGGTTTGGATTGAGTCGACAGACGCAAGCTAAACCCATGAAAATGATCGTTAAAATATAACTAGAGCGGGGGCAGCCGGGCTTTCATGGCGCGGGGCAGCGGGGCCAGCACCAGCGCCCGCGCCCGGTGCCAGGCAACCGACAGCACCAGCAGCGACCCGCCCGCGATGAGCGCGGTGACCGACAGATCCTGCCCGGCAAAGCCCGAGGCCTTGAGCACCGCGCCCAGCGCCGAAAGCAGATAGGCCAGCCCCGACACCAGCAAGGCGCGCCGGTCCACCGCCAGGGCCAGCGCGGCCAGGGCCAGATACACCCCGATCGCGCCGCCCGCGCGGGCCAGGCCGGGGGCGGTCTGGGCGAGCAGGCCCAGCATGTGAAACAGCGGGTGCACGATGAGCGGGGCCGCCAGCAAATGCAGCCAAAAGGCGACATCGGCCCGGCGCGTCTGGCGCGCGGGGTCGGACATGTCCCATTTCAGCCCCAGCGCCAGCACGCCAAGCCCGGAGAGCAGCAACAGCACCGGCCAGGCGGCGCGCAGGCCAGGAAACAGCGACACCAGCAGCGAGAGGCCAAACAGCACCACGCCGCCCGCCCCCGCCGCCACCGTGATGGGCACATGAAACCGCCGCCAATGCACCCAGGCCGCCGCGCCCATGAGCGCCGGGCCAACGAGCAGCGCCCCCATCACCACCGGTTGCGCCGCGCCCAGGGCCAGCGCCACCGCCCCCCACAGCCCGGCATGAATGCCGATGAACCAGGCGAGGCTGGAGGCGATGCCCGCGCAATAGCTGAGCAGCAACAGCACCGAGGGCAGCGCCATGCGGCGCCGGGCGGTGAAATATTCGGCCAGCCCCCACGAGGCCGCCGCCACCCACAGCCCCGGCAGGCCGGTGAACAAGGTGAGCGCGCCCACGGCGGTGAGCACCAGCAACAGCGCGATGCTGACGAAAATATCGTTAAAGCCGGTGAGCAGCCGGACATATTCCTCATCGACCGCGGGGGCGCCTTTTTGGGCGGCGAGGGCGGCGCGGAATTTGCGGGCGTCATCTTGGGTGAGGGTGCCGGCGCGGATGGCGGCGTCGATATCTGATTCGGAGTACATGCCGGCCTTATGCCCGGCAAATATGGCTTTTTAAATCATGGCCGGCATGAATGGCGGCGGCGCGCCAATAACCCGCCCGCGCGGGCGGATTATTGGCGGCGCGCGGGGCCGCTCAGACCTTGATCTTTACATAAGAGCCCGGCGCCTCCTCGAGCGCCTTGACCCCTTTGGCCTTGCCGGGCACGCGGGCGGGGAGCTTCTCGGCGTCGAAACCAGTCACCCAGCGGTTCCAGTCCGGCCACCAGGAGCCGGCCACCTCGGTGGCGTTCTCGAACCAGGCCTCGGGGTCGGCCGGCAGGTCCTTGTTGACGAAATGGTTATATTTGCCGCCCTCGGGCGGGTTGACCACCCCGGCGATATGGCCAGACGCCGCCAGCACGAAACGCACCGGCGCGCCGGTGAAGTTCTTCATGCCTTTATAGGTGCTGGTCCAGGGGGCGATGTGGTCTTCGCGGCAGGAGAGGAAATAAAGCGGCGTCTTGATCTTGGAGAGATCGACCGGCACGCCCTTCATCGAGATGCCGCGGGGCTGGGCCAGCAGGTTTTTCTGGTACATGTTGCGCAGATAAAAACTGTGCATGGCGGCGGGCATGCGCGTGGCGTCGCCGTTCCAGTACAACAGGTCGAAGGGGAACGGCTCCTTGCCCATCAGGTAGTTATTGACCACGAAGGACCAGATCAGGTCGTTGGCGCGCAGCATGTTGAAGGTGGTGGCCATCTCCGAGCCCTCGAGATAGCCGCGCTTGTTCATCTTCTCCTCGAGCTGGCTGAGCTGCTCCTCGTCGATGAACACGCCAAGCTCGCCGGCATCGGTGAAATCGGTGAGGGTGACGAAGAAGGTGGCCGAGGTGATGCGCTCGTCGTTGCGGGCCGCCATGTAGCCCAGCGTGGCGGCCAGCAGCGTGCCGCCCAGGCAATAGCCGATGGCGTTGACCTCTTTCGAGCCGGTGGCCTTCTCGATGATCTCGAGCGCGGCGAGCGGGCCCTCGGCCATGTAATCGTCGAAATTCTTCTCGGCCAGGCTTTCATCGGGGTTCACCCAGCTCACCATGAACACGGTGTGGCCCTGATTGACCAGATAGCGCACCAGCGAGTTCTTGGGCCGCAGGTCGAGAATGTAGAATTTATTGATCCAGGGCGGCAGGATCATCACCGGGCGCTTATAGACGCTCTCCGTCGCCGGGCTGTACTGGATGAGCTGCATCAGCTCATTTTGGTAGATGACCTTGCCCTCGGACGAGGCGATGTTGCCGCCGACCGTGAAGGCGTCCTGGTCGGTCATCTTGATGTGCAGATTGCCGCGTCCGCGCTCGAGGTCGCTCAGCAGGTTGTTGAGACCCTGGATCAGGTTCTCCCCGCCCGTCTCGCGCGCGCGGCGCAGCACCTCGGGGTTGGTGAGGGCGAAATTGCTCGGGCTTAGCGCGTTGATGAACTGGCGGGCGTAGAAATCGATCTTTTGGGCGGTTTTGGGGTCGAGATCATCGACGCCGGTGACCACATCGTTGATGTAGCGCGCGGACAGCAGGTAGGATTGCTTGATGAAGTCGAAGATCTCGTTTTCCTTCCAGGCCGGATCGGCGAAGCGCTTGTCCTTGGGGTCGTGGGCGATCACGGGGTCGGGGGCGGTGCCGGTGAGCATGCGCTCGGCGGTGGTCTGCCAGAGCAGCATATAGTCGCGCCACAGGCCGAACTGCGCCTCGATCAGCGAGCCGGGCCGGCTGATGAGCTTGGCGGTCATTTCCAGAAAGGCATTGCCGACATTGAGCGGATCGAACGACACGCCCTCGGCGGCCTGGCGCTTCAGCCAGTCTCCCACCAGGCGCTGGCTGCGCGCGGCGATGTCGGCCATCGACCGGCCGAGCCTTTCGGGGTCGGGCAGCACGATGTCGGGTTGGGGCTCTGGTCTGTCAGCGGGGGGCATGAGGCTCTCCTTTCCGTGCGCGCCAATCTCGGGCAAAACACCCAAAGCCGGCGGGGCCGGCGATTCGGGTGAGGGAAAACATGACGAGGTGGCGTTTCAATTCGGTCTGTCTGATCGGTCTGGCGGGACTTCTTTGCGGTTGTTCGGCCGGCGTGGATACGTACCACCAGATCGAAGGTGGCGCGATTGCGCAAAACCGGCAACCCCCTCCGGGCTATAATCTGCCCTACCCCAACCTGGCCGACATTCCCCCGCCCCTGCCCGCCGCCAAGCCTGGCGCGCAGGCGGCCATCGCCGCCCAGGCGCAAACCGGCATCTCCGCCCCCGCCTCGGGCGCGCTGGCGGGCCTGACCCCGCCCCCCAGCGCCCCCCCCCCCCCCCCCCTCCCCGGCCCCGCCCCCCCCGCCCCCCAGGCGCCCCCC
>JAJXWD010000075.1 GCA_021781835.1 Pseudomonadota bacterium
GGAGATCGCCCGCATGCTGGCCGGCGCCCATGTCACCGATGCCGCGCGCGACGCCGCCCTCAGCCTGTTGAGCCAATGACCGATAAAAGCCGTTTTTCGCGCCTGATGGCGCAGATTGAAGCCGCCAACGCCGCCTATCATGAGCGCGACGCCCCCGAGATGCCGGACGCCGCCTATGACGCGCTCCGCCGCGAGGCCGAGGCGCTGTTGGCCGCCCACCCCGAATGGCGGGCCGAATCCGGCGCGCTCGCCCAGGTTGGCGGGCGGGCGGCGGCGGGCTTTGGCAAGCGCCGCCACCTCCAACCCATGCTCTCGCTCGACAACGTCTTCGCGCCCGAGGAATTCACCGAATTTCTCGCCCGCATCAGGCGCTTTCTCGGGCTCGACCAGTCGGCCCTCGAATTCGTGGCCGAACCCAAGATCGACGGGCTCTCGATTTCGCTGACCTATGAGGGGCGGACCTTCACCCGCGCCGCCACACGTGGCGATGGCACCGAGGGCGAGGACGTGACCGCCAACATCCTCACCCTGCCCAGCCTGCCGCGCCAACTGCCCGCCGATGCCCCCGACCTCATCGAGATCCGCGGAGAGGTTTACATGACCAAGGTGGATTTCCTGGCCCTGAACGAGGCGCAAGAGAAACAATTCGCCAACCCGCGCAACGCCGCCGCCGGCTCGCTCCGCCAGCTCGATTCCCGCATCACCGCCAGCCGCAAGCTCTCGCTGTTTGCCTACGCCAGCGGCGAAACCTCCCAGCCCGTTGCGCAAACCCACTGGGAATATCTACAAAAACTCAAATCATGGGGCTTTGATGTCAACCCGCTCTCGGCCCTCATCCCCGAGACCGGGGCAGAGGCGTTTCAGGCCCAAATCGGCGCCCAGCGCGCCGCGCTGGCCTATGACATTGACGGCGTGGTTTATAAAATCAACGATCTCGCCCTGCAAAACCGCCTGGGCTTTGTCGGGCGGGCGCCGCGCTGGGCCACGGCCTGGAAGTTCCCGGCCGAAAAAGCCTCGACCCTGCTCGAGGATATCGAAATCCAGGTCGGGCGCACGGGCGCGCTCACGCCGCGCGCCAGGCTCACGCCCGTCAATGTCGGCGGCGTGCTGGTCACGTATGCGACATTGCATAATGAAGACGAAATCGCCCGCAAGGACATCCGCATCGGCGACATCGTGGAGCTGCAGCGCGCGGGCGATGTCATTCCGCAAATTCTGGGCGTGCTCAAACGCGGCGAGGGGCAGCCATTCCGCTTCCCCGCCACCTGCCCGGTCTGCGGCGCCCATGCGGCGCGCGATGAGGATGAAGCCATACGCCGCTGCACGGGCGGGCTGTCCTGCCCGGCGCAGGTGGTGGAGCGGCTGATCCATTTTTGCGCCCGCGGGGCGTTTGACATCGAGGGGCTGGGCGAGAAGACAGTGCGGGATTTTTTCGCGCGCGGCTGGCTCACCTCCCCGCCCGATATTTTCGCCCTGCCCGCCAGAGAGCCCGAGATCGCCGCGCTCGACGGCTGGGGCGCGGTCTCGGCGGCCAAGCTCTCGGCCGCCATCAATGCCCGGCGCCGCATGGGGCTGGAGAAATTCATCTTCGCGCTGGGCATCCGGCGCATCGGTGAAAACAACGCCCGGCTGCTCGCCCGCCATTACGGCTCCTACCCCGCCTGGCGCGAGGCCATGGCGGCCGCCACTGTCATTGGCTCGGATGCCAGGCTGGAGCTGGGCTCGATCTCGGGCATCGGCCCGACCATCGCGCAAGACCTCGTCGCCTTTTTCGCCGAGCCGCACAACCTCGCCACGCTCGCTTCCCTGACCGAGGCGGTCACGATCGAGGACGCCCAGGCCGCCGCCCTCTCCGATTCGCCACTCGCCGGCAAGGTGGTGGTGTTTACCGGCACGCTCTCCATGGCCCGCCCCGAGGCCAAGGCCCGCGCCGAGGCGCTGGGCGCCAAGGTCACCGAGTCGGTTTCCAAAAAGACCGATTACGTGGTGGTTGGCGAGGATGCCGGCTCCAAGGCCAAAAAAGCCGCCGAGCTTGGCATCGCCATCCTCACCGAAGCCCAATTTCGTGCTATGGCGGGGCTGTGAACCTGCTCCCGCCCGCCCTGGCCGCCTTTCTGCTCGCCTTTCCGGCGCTGTTTTCCATCGTCAACCCGCCCAGCAGCGCCATCATCTTCAGCGAGATCACCACCGGCCAGACCCATGGCGCGCGGGTGAAGCTGTCGGCGCGGGTGGCGGTCTATTCCACGCTGGTCATTCTCGTCGCCATGTGGGCGGGCACGTATATTCTCAGTTTTTTCGGCATCTCGCTCAACGCGCTGCGCATTGCCGGCGGGCTGGTGCTGGCCGTGCGCGCCTATGAAATGCTCTCCGCGCCCGACAATACCCAGGCCCGCAAACAGCGCGAGGCCGCGCCCGCCGCCGCCGCCGAGCCCGAGGATCTGGCGAGCTTCGCCTTTTTTCCGCTCACCCTGCCCTTCACCACCGGGCCTGGCACCATCGCGGTGGCCATTTCGCTGGGCACCGCCCGCCCGGCCGACCTCACGGGCATGGGCGGCTTCTATATCGGCTCGCTGCTCGCCGCCGTGGTCATGGGCGCCCTCATCTGGGGCTCCTACCGCGCCGCCCACCGCCTCGCGCAGTTTCTCGGCCATACCGGGCGCGTGGTGCTGGCGCGCATGACTGCC
>JAJXWD010000066.1 GCA_021781835.1 Pseudomonadota bacterium
TGGGCGGCGGCCAGCTGGACGGGCTGAGCGGCCGGGACGGGCGCCGGCGCGGCGGCGGCGATCTGGGGCAGGGCCGGCACCGGATCATCGGGGTTGGCGCCGGGCACGGGGCTGCCGGGCGGGGGCAGATCATGGCCGAGATCGGCCAGGGTGACGAGCTGCGAGGGCTTCATGGGCTGAAGCCCGGTGAATTGCGCGGCCAGCGCCGCCAGGCGCGCGGGGTCGGCTTCCAGCGCCCATTGGGCCTGGAGCACGCGGATGCTTTGCTCATCCTGCTGGGTGGCGGCGTTGACCGCGGTGATCTGCTGGTCGAGCTTCTGGCTTTGGAGCTTGACCCCGAACAGATAGGCGCCCGAGACCGCGAACAGCAGACCGGAAACGAGGGTGAAGGGTCGGACAATCATGCGGCGAGCCTTTCGATGGCGCGCAGCTTGGCGCTGCGCGCGCGCGGGTTGGCCTTGGTTTCGGCATCCGACGCCACCACGGGGGCGCGGGTGAGCAAGTGAAATGCCGGCGTCTCGGCGCGGGTGAACAGGGCCGCGGGGTCGTGACGCGACGCACCCGCCGCGCGGCCAGCGGCCTGGGCGCAAAACTGCTTGACCAGACGATCTTCGAGCGAGTGGAACGACACCACCACCAGCCGCCCGCCCGGCGCCAGCAGGCCGGCCGCCTGGGTGAGCGCGGCGTCGACGTCGCTCAATTCCTCGTTCACCGCGATGCGCAGCGCCTGGAAGCTTCTGGTCGCCGGGTCGATGCCCGATTTGTCTGGTCTCACAACACCCCGAATGACACTGGCGAGATCAGCGGTGGTGGCGAATGGCGCCACGCCCCTGCGCTCGACAATGGCCCGCGCGATTTTGCGCGACGCCTTCTCTTCTCCGAATTTGAAGAAAATATCAGCAAGTTCCGATTCGGGGAAAGTGTTGACGAGATCGGCCGCGGTTTGTCCCTGATTGCCCATGCGCATATCGAGAGGACCATCGAAGCGGAATGAAAAACCGCGGGCGGGATCGTCGATCTGATAGGAAGATACACCTAGATCGAACACCGCGCCATCGAGCTGAAAAACCCCTCGCGCCGCCAGGAGGTTTTGAAGATCTCCGATGCGGCCTGGAAGAATGGCGAATCGGCCGGGGAATTCGGCTTCCAGCGCGCGGCCGCGCCGCACGGCTTCGTCGTCACGGTCGATGGCGAACAGCGTGCCATTGGCGCGCGCGAGAATGGCGCGGGCATAGCCGCCGCCGCCAAACGTGCCGTCGAGATACACGCCGCCATCGCGCACGTTGAGCAGGTCGATCGCCTCGGTCATGAGCACGGGGATGTGGGAGAAACCGGTCATGATGATGGCGCCTCGATGGCGACCTTGTGGATATGGGCGCGCGTGGCCTTGAGGAAGGCTTTCGCCTTGGCGGGATCCCAGATCTGGAAATAATCTCCGCGGCCGACAAAGCAGACGCTGGCGGAAAGGCCGATTTCCTCGGCCAGATCGGCGGGGATGGAGATGCGGCCCTGGGGGTCGATCTCGGCGGGGACGGCCTGGGAGAACACGATGGTCTCCTGCGCCAGGCGCTCGGGCGTGTTTTTGGGCAGGGCGCGGACCTCTTGGCGGAATTGCTCGTAGGTCGGCTCGGGCCAGACCTCCAGGCAATCAGGCACGGCGCTGGGACGGATGATCAGGGTCATCTCGGGCACGTCTTTCCACGCATTGCGGAACGAAGCCGGAACCGAGACCCGGCCCTTGGCGTCCAGCTTGTTCTCGTGGGTGCCGAAGAGGTCTTTCATCGCGGGGTACTCGTGGGTCCTTTTGCCACTTTATGGGAAAACGTGGGTTTTTATACCCCTAACACACGCCCCTGCCCCCGTCAAAGTAAATTGCCGGACGCCGGCTGGGGGGTGCGCCAAAAATGCCAAGCTTTTCCTGGGGTTTTCGCGCTTGTGCGCCGCGGCATGGCGGTGCGCGCGGAGGGGACAAGCTTTCCAACAAGTTGCGGAAGGTTGTTGAAGGTAAATATCCAGACGGTCTGTAAGCCGGGTTCTGTCCACGCTCGCGCGCTGGACGGCCATTCATCTAGGGCGCGCGTTGCCGCGAACCTCAAGCAACCAACCCGGGCGGCGAGCCGGAAACCGCTTCGCGCCCAGGGCTTGCACCCTGGCGCCGGCCGCCCCTATTCGGTTTTGCTCCCGGTGGGGTTTTCCATGCCCTCGGCCGTTGCCGGCGAGGCGGTGCGCTCTTACCGCACCGTTTCACCCTTACCTCTGGCAGGCCAGGAGGCGGTTTGTTTTCTGTGGCACTGTCCCTGGGGTCGCCCCCGCCGGCCGTTAGCCGGCACCGTGTTTCCGTGGAGCCCGGACTTTCCTCTCGCGGGGGGTGACCCCCGCCAGCGGCCGTCCAACCGTCTGGATGGGTGGGGGCTAGCCTGATCGGGCGGCCGGGTCAACCAGCAGCCTGAGCGCGCGGGCGCGGGCGGTGGTGGGGGCGTCGGCTTCGCCCGTGAGGTTTTGAGGCAAAAAATGGCGCTGGAAGGCGGTGATGACGGCGGCGAGGGGCTGGGTGATGTCGTAGCCCAGGCTGGCGAGGTCGGCGGGCAGGTCGCCGTTTGCGGCGAATTCATCGGTCCAGATGCCGATATTTTTGGCGGCCAGCGCGGGCCAGGGGAACAGCTCGCCGGGGTCGCGCTTGCGGGTGGGGGCGATGTCGGAGTGGGCGACGACGTTGCGGGCGGGAATGGGGTGGCGGGCCAATATGCCCTGGCAGAGGGTGATGACGGCGGCGATCTGGGCCTGGGGGAAGGCGCGATAGCCCCAGTCATGGCCGGGATTGACGATTTCGATGCCGATGGAGGCATCGTTGAGCGCGGAGCGGCCGCGCCAACAGGAGAGGCCGGCATGCCAGGCGCGGTTTTGCTCCTCGACCAGCTGGGTGATGGCGCCGTCTTCATCGACCACGTAATGGGCCGAGACCTCGGCCGCCTGGTCGCACAGCAGGTCGATGGCGGCCTGGGCGGTTGGCATGCCGGTGTAATGGAGCACCAGGAATTCCACCTGGCTCTCACGCGGGGCGAAATTGGGGGAGGGTTTGAAGATCATGGCCGGGCCGTGAGGGCAAGCTCGGCACCCAGGGCGACGAGCAGCGCGCCAAAGGCGCGGCGCACCCAGCGCAGCAGCCCGCCGCCGCCCTGGAGCCTTGCCCGCACGCCGTGCGCCGCCTGCACGGCGCCGAGATCGGCCAAGGTGTTGAGCAGGCAGGTGACAAGCCCCAGCGCGAAAAACTGGCGGGCCACGTGGCCCGCCGGCTCATTGATGAACTGGGGCAGAAAAGCCAGGAAGAACAAGGCGGTTTTGGGGTTCAGCGCCTCGACCAGCACACCCTGGCGCAGAGCCCGGCCCGGCCCCAGGGGCGTGAGCGCCTGCGGGCTGGGCGGGCTGCCAGCCTCACTGATGAGGCCAAGCCCCATCCACACCAAATAGAGCGCGCCTGCGAATTTGAGCAGGGCGAAGAGATGGCTGCTGGCCAGCAGCAGCGCGGAGAGGCCAAGCGTGGCGGCCAGCACATGCACCATGCCCCCCAGCCCCGTGCCCAGGCAGGAGAGTGTGCCCTCGGCCCGGCCCGCCGCCAGGGCGCGGCCCGAGACGAACAGGATGCTTGGCCCCGGAAACAGCGCCAAGCCCAGGCTGGCGGCCAGGAACAGCCCGAGATGCGCGGGCATCAGAGCCCGCGCTCACGCTTGATGCTGTCATGCGCGGCGTTGATGCGCGCCACTTTCTCGGAGGCCTGGCGCACCCGCGCGGGCGAGGCGCCCTGGGCGGTCAGGGCATCGGGGTGGTGTTCGCGCACCAGCTGTTTCCAGCGGATGCGGATCTCTTCGTAGCTGGCGGCGCGGCCGACGCCCAGGACTTTATAGGGATCCTCGGCGCCCGATGCCGTGGCGCGGCCCCCTGCCCCGCTGGCCGCGCCGCTGGCGCGCGCCTGGGCGGCGGGCGGCAGGCCGAAGCCTTGCGCGACCTCGGCCAGAAAGACGCGCTCGGCGCCGTTCACCGGGCCGTCGGCGCGGGCGATGTGGTAGAGATTGGCGAGCACCTGCTCGAGGGCGCCCGGATCGTCGGCGAAGGCTTGGCCGAGGCGCTGGGCATAGGCCTCGAAGCCGGCGGCGGTTTCCTTGGCGCTGTCGAACAGGCGGGCGACCTCGGCGGCGGATTGGGGGGGGATGAGGAAGACGCGCTTGAACGCCTCGATCTCGGTGCGTGACACGGGGCCATCGGCCTTGCAGAGCTTGGCGCCGAGCACGGTGACCGACACCGCGAAAACCTGCGCCTTGCCGCCCAGCATGGAAGCCGGGTTGGGCGCGCCATAGCCGCCCATGACCCCCGCCATGCCCGGAAAGCCGGTGAACCCGGCAAAACCGCCGAACTTGCCCTCATCGGCCGCGTGGCCGAGCGCCATGCCGAACAGCGCGCCCACCGGGCCACCCATGGCAAACCCCGCCATGCCGCCCAGAAACTTGCCCCAGTAACTCATGGCGCCAGCCTAGCATGAGTATGGGCTTGAACCCAACCGGACAATGGGCCAACAAAACGGCGCGGGGGCGCTGTGTTGCCGGGAAGCGGGAGAGCGGAGATGGGCTGGGAATTCTGGATCGACCGGGGCGGTACGTTTACCGACATTGTCGCCAAGACCCCCGCGGGCCGGCTTAGCACACTGAAACTGCTCTCGGAAAACCCGGAGCATTATGACGACGCGGCGGTGGCGGGGATAAAGCGCGTGCTGGGGCTGGCGCCAAGCGCGCCGCTGCCCGGCGGGCTGGTGGCGCGGGTGAAAATGGGCACCACGGTGGCCACCAACGCGCTGCTGGAGCGCAAGGGCGCCAGGACGCTGCTGGTGGTGAACCAGGGATTTGCGGATTTATGCGCGATCGGCACCCAGGCGCGGCCCCGGCTGTTTGACCTCGCCATCACGCGGCCGGCGCCGCTTTATGGGCGGGTGGCCGAGATTGCCGGGCGCGTCGCCGTGGACGGCCAGATGGTCGAGCCATTGGACGAGGCGGCGGCGATGGAGATGCTGGCGCAGGCGCGCCAGGAGGGGTTCGAGGCCGTGGCCATCGCGCTCATCCATGCCTGGGCGCATCCGGGGCTGGAGCTCAGGCTCGGCGCCCTCGCCCGCGAGGCCGGGTTTGAACAGGTTACGCTCTCGCATGTCGCCTCTCCGCTGCTGCGTCTGGGACCGCGGGCGGATACGGCGGTGGCGGATGCCTATCTCTCGCCCGTGCTGGCACGCTACCTCGCCAAGGTTGCGGACGGGTTAAGCCCCCCCGGCGCGGCCGGGGCGCCCGCGCTTTATTTCATGCAGTCGCACGGGGGGTTGGCGCGGGCGGGCGCGGTTTCGGGCAAGGATGCGATTCTCTCCGGTCCCGCCGGGGGCATTGTGGGGGCGGTGAAGACCGCCGCCGCCGCCGGGTTTGAGGCCGTGATCGGGTTCGACATGGGCGGCACGAGCACCGATGTTTCGCTCTATGACGGCGCCTATGGGCGGGTGTTCGAGACCGAGATCGCCGGGGTGCGGCTGCGCGCGCCGATGCTCGCGATCAACACCGTGGCGGCGGGCGGGGGCTCGGTTTTGGGGTTTGAGGCCGGGCGGCTGAAGGTGGGGCCGGAAAGCGCCGGGGCCAATCCAGGCCCGGCCTGTTACCGCAAGGGCGGGCCGCTGACCGTGACGGATGCCAATTTGCTGCTCGGCAAGATCAGGCCGGACTATTTTCCGGCCATTTTCGGCCCCCATGGCGATGAGCCGCTGGATGAGGCGGTGGTGGTGGAGGCATTTGCCCGCCTGGCCCGCGAGGTGAGCCAGGCCACCGGCCAGACCATGACCCCCCATGAGCTGGCCGAGGGGTTCACGCGCATCGCCAATGCCAACATGGCCCAGGCGATCCGCCAGATTTCGGTGCAAAAGGGGCTGGACCCGGCGGCGTTCACGCTGGTGTGCTTTGGCGGCGCGGGCGGGCAGCATGCGTTGCGCGTGGCCGATGAGCTGGGCATCGATCAGGTGTTCATCCACCCGTTCGCGGGCGTGCTGTCGGCCTTTGGCATCGGGCTTTCGGATGTTTCGGTGCTGCGCGAGCAGGCCGTGGAGCTGGCGCTGACGCCGGCCGCCCTGCCCGGGTTGCAGGCCCGCGCCGCCGCGCTGGGGGCGCAAGCCGAGGCGGCGGTGGCCGCGCAGGCACCCAATGGCGAGCGGCGCACCAGGCTTAGCCTGTTGCTGCGCTATGCGGGCACCGATACCGCCCTGCCCGTGGCGCTGGGCAGCTTGGCGGAGATGGTGGCCGCGTTTGAGGCCGCGCACCGGCGGCTGTTTGGGTTTATCACCCCCGAAGCCGGGCTGGTGGCCGATACGCTGCTGGCCGAGTGCGCGGCGGCGGGCGAGGTGCTGGCCGAACCAGACCTAGCCCCTGCCCCGCTGCCCGCCCCGCTGGGGCGCGTGGCGCTGTTTGCCGATGGCGCGCACCACGACGCCCCGGTTTATGAGCGCGCGGCGCTGGGCGCCGGGGCGCGGATCGCCGGGCCGGCGATTTTGACCGAGGCGCTGGCGACCACGGTGGTGGAGCCCGGCTGGGCCGCCGAGATTACGGCGCGCAACCATTGCCTGCTGCACCGCGTGGCGGCGCGCGCGGCCGAGCGGGCGGAGGCGGACACCCAGGCCGACCCGGTGCGGCTGGAGCTGTTCGCCAATTTGTTCATGGCGGTGGCCGAGCAGGCGGGGGCGGTGCTGCGCAACACCGCGCGCAGCGTGAACATTAAGGAGCGGCTGGATTTTTCCTGCGCGATTTTCGATGGCGCGGGCAATCTGATCGCCAATGCGCCGCATGTGCCGGTGCATCTGGGGGCGATGGGCGCCTCGGTGCGCCATGTGCTGGCCACGCGGGGCGCCACGCTCAAGGCTGGAGATGCCATCGCGCTCAACAACCCTTATGCGGGCGGCACGCATCTGCCCGACATCACGCTCATCACCCCCGTCTTCGAGGGCGGCGAGCTGGTGTTTTTTACCGCCTGCCGCGGGCACCATGCCGATATTGGCGGGCTCACCCCCGGCTCGACGCCGCCTTTCTCGACCACGCTCGAGGAAGAGGGGGTGGTGATCGACGATCTGCTCATCCGCGCGGATGGGCGGTTTTTGGAGGCGGCGTTTCGCGCCGTGCTGGCGCGCGCGCGCTACCCGGCGCGCAACCCCGACCAGAACGTGGCCGACATGAAGGCGCAGATCGCCGCCAACGACGCCGCCGCCCAGGCATTGAGCGCCATGGTGGCGCGCCACGGGCTGGCCACCGTGCGGGCCTATATGGGCCATGTGATGGACCAGGCCGAGGCCGCGACGCGCCAGGCCATCAGGGGGCTCAAGGATGCCACCTTCACCTGCGTGCTGGACGACGGGGCGGTGCTGCGGCTGGCGCTGCGCATAGACCATACGCTCGGCGCGGCGGTGATCGATTTCACCGGCACGAGCGGAGCCTCGGCGGGGAATTTCAACGCCCCCCGGGCGGTGACCAATGCCGCCGTGCTCTATGCGTTTCGCTGCCTCACCGGCACGGAGCTGCCGCTCAATGAAGGCTGCCTGCGGCCGCTGACCCTGATCGTGCCCGATGGCACGTTTCTCTCGCCGCCGCCCGGGCGGGCGGTGGTGGCGGGCAATACCGAGATCTCGCAGGCGGTAACCTCGGCGCTGCTGGGCGCCATGGGAGCGGCGGCGGCTTCGCAATCGACCATGAATAATTTCCTGTTCGGCAATGCCCACCACCAATATTACGAGACGATTTGCGGCGGCGCCGGAGCCGGGCCCGGTTTTGACGGCGCGGACGCCGTGCAGACCCACATGACCAATACCCGCATCACCGATCCGGAGGTGCTGGAACTGCGCTACCCCGTGCGGGTGGAGCGGTTTTCCATCCGCCACGGCTCGGGCGGCGCGGGAATTTTTCACGGTGGGGATGGCGCAATCCGCAAAATCAGGTTTTTAGAGCCTATGATCGCCACCATCACCGCCTCCTCGCGCATTGTGCCTCCCTTTGGGCTTGAGGGCGGGGCGGCGGGCGCCGTGGGCACGCAGCGCATAGAGCGCGCCGATGGGCGGGTGGAGGCACTGGCGGGCGTGGCCCAGGCGGCGCTGGAGGCCGGGGATGCCGTGATCATCGAGACGCCGGGCGGCGGCGGCTATGGCGGCCCCGCTTGAGCCGGCGCGGGGTTTACTGGCTGGTGGGGGTGCCCGGCGCGCTGGGCGCGCTGCTGCTTGGGCTGCTGCTCGCCCTGCCAGGCTTTGTGAGTTCGAGCGCCCACCGCGCCTATGTGGAGGGCGTGGCCAGCGCGCTGACCGGCCGCAAGGTGAGCATAAAGGGCGAACTGACCCTGCACCTGCTGCCCAGGCCCGAGATTACCGCCACCGACATAGAGCTGAGCGGCCCCGAGGGCGAGGATGTGACCGCCGCGGCGCTGACCATGGACCTCTCGGTGGGGGCGCTGCTGCAAGGCGGGATCGCGGCCGACCGGCTGGATCTGGCGCGGCCGGTCATCACCTTGCCCTGGCCGCTGCCGGGCGGGCCCAAGGCGCTGCTGGCCGCCACGCCGATCACCACCCTCCGGGCCCGCGTGACGGATGGCACGCTCGATCTGGGGGGCGCGGTGCTGACCGGGCTGGATGCCGATGTCCACACCCTGCCGGGCGGCGGGGTGAACCTGACCGGCGCGGCCATGGCCGGGCCGGTGCCGGTGACGCTGGAGGTGACGCTGGCGGCGCCCGCGCTCGATGGCGGGGCGGCGCTGGATGTGAGCGTGAAGGCGCCGCTGGCGGGCGCCGGGTTTGACGGCACGCTTAACGGCGACGGCACGCTGAGCGGCCAGTTGCAGGCCACGGGGCCGCAACAGGCCACGCTGAGCGCCACGCTCACCGCCGATGGCCAGGGGCTGACGCTCGACCCGCTGAGCCTGAGCCAGGGGGCCGCGGCGCTGACCGGCCGGGTGGCGTTTGAGTTTGGCACCCCCGCGGTGCGCGCCACGCTGACGGGGCAGAATGTCGATGTTTCGGGGGTGAGCCTGGGCCAGATGCCGCCCCTGCCGCCCGTGCCGGTGAGCGTGCAGCTGGCGCTGAGCAATGTGCGCGCCCTGGGCCAGATGCTGCCCGCCGTGAACCTGACCCTGGATGCCGGGCCGCGGGGGCTGGTGCTGTCCAATGTGGCGGCGACGCTGGCCGGCGGGGCGAGCCTGAGCGGCCATGTGAGCGCCGCGCCCGATGGGCGCTTGAGCGGCGCGCTCGGTTTGCAGGCCCCGGCGCTGGGCGCGCTGCTGGCCGCCTATGGGCTGGCGCCCGAGACCGCCTGGCCCGGCGCGCAGCTGAGCGCGACGCTGGGCGGCACGCTGGGCGCCCCGGTGCTGAGCACGCTTTCGGGCACGCTGGGGGCCGACCATGTGAGCGGGGCGCTGGTGCTGAACGGCCAGGGCGCGCATGGGCATCTGGCCTTTGACCATCTGGCCCTGCTGCCGCTGGCGGCCTGGCTCGAGCAGCGCCCGGCGGGCGGCTTCGCGCTCGATGGCGAGCTGAGCGCGGCCCGCGCCGAGGCCGGGCCGGTGAAGCTGACCAATCTGATCCTAGATGGCACGGTGGACGGCACCCTGACCGTGCGCCAAGCCAGCGCCAGCCTGTATGGCGGCGTGGCGGCGGGCAGTTTGAGCCTGGATGCCGGCGGCATCGTGACCGCCGCGCACGGCATGGTGCTGCTGCCCCAGGCCCAGCCCCTGGCCAACGCCCTGCTGCCCGCCGGGCTGACCCCGCCGCCCGCCCTGCTCAAAAACCGCTTCAGCCTGGTGTTTGCCGCCGGCGGGCCGCCGAGCGCGCTGGCCACCAGCGCGGTGGCGCGGCTGGGCGCCTTTACGCTCACCGCGGCCCCGGTGCTCGATTTGGGTGCCATGAGCGCGCAAGGCCCGCTGACCCTGCGCAACCCCAGCGCCGATGCCGCGCTCGGGCTGTTTGGGGTGAGCCAGGGCGTGCTGTTTCCGGGCCCCGGCTCGCTGGGGCTGCGCGCGCGCTTTACCCTCGCCCATGACCAATACGGGCTGAATGATTTTCAGCTCGCGCTTGGGCAATTGAACGCCTCCGGGCAGGTGATGGTGAACAAGGGCCGGCTCTCGGGGCAAATCGACGCCGATACGCTGGCGCTGCCCGTGCTGACAAAAGGCATGACCTTGCCCGCCAGCCTGCCCCTGCCCGCCAATGTGAGCGGCACGGTGGGGCTGCGTGCCAACCGGGTGGCTTATGGGTTTGCTGAACTGGCCGGGCCGGTTGCCGGGCATTTCACGCTCACCGCCTCGCAGGCGCTGGGCTTTACCCTCGACCCGCTGGCCTACGCGGGCGGTACGCTGGCGGGCACGGCCAGCGTGACCTTTGCCCCCACCGCCCTGCCCCATTTCGCCGCCACCCTCAGCGCCAAGGGGCTGGATGCCGGGGCCCTGAAGCTGGGCTTGGCCTTTCCCTATCCGCTCACCCAGGGACGGTTTGACGCCAATGCCCAGCTCGCCGCCGATGGGTTTGACGCCAAGAGCTGGCTGGCGACCCTGGCCGGCACGGCCAGCCTGAACGCGCAGAAAGGTCAGATCGGCGGGTTTGCGCTGGCGGAGCTGGCGGACGTGCTGCAAGCCGGCCATGCCACCGCCATGCGGATTTACGGCGCCGCCACCCATGGCGCCACTTGGTTTGACCAGCTGAGCCTGGCCGCCACGCTCAAGCAGGGCAACTGCACCCTGACCAGCGCGGCGTTGAGCGGGCCGGCGGGCACGGCGACGGCCAGCGGGGGGATCGACCTGTTTGACCGGGCGGTGGCGCTCAAGCTCACGCTCGCCCCCGCGCTGACCCCGCCCGTGACGGTGGGCATGGCCGCCATAGGGCCATGGGCGGCGACGCGCCATCTCGGCCATTTGCATGACGCGCTGGCCTGGCCGGGCGGCAAATAACCAATATCGGGTTTGAAGGGGCGCGCGGGTACGCCTTGGGGCATTCCGCTCTTGGGTGTTGGGCCTTGGTCAGGGCAGCACGGAGGGGTCGGGGGTGAAGGCCTGGCCGTCGGTGCAGCCGATCTGCTGGGCGAAGCTGCGCAGCACCAGCGTGGGGTTGGCATAGGCCGGGCCTGGGTCGGCGCAGACGCCATAATCGTGCTGGGCGGCCTGGCTGGTTTGGTAGGCGTGCACATGGCTGACGATGCCGGCGCACAGCAGCACCGCCATGTAGAGCGCCGCCATGCCCGCCGCCACCGCGCCCGGCGCCTGGAACACATGCCGCCCCGCCACCAGCCGGTAGGCCAGCATCCAGCCCAGCACCAGGACCAGGAAAAACGGCACCAGCGGCGCCATGACGCGCTGGGCGGGGAACGGGCCGGAGATCACGGTTTGCCGCAAGGCGAGCGAGGCCGTGAAGGGGGTGAGGCCGCTGAGGAAGTAAAGCGCGGCCAGCAGGGCCAGCAGCACCGCCAAGGGCAGCGCCCAGCTTAACCGTTTCAGGGGTTTGTCATGCTCGAACAGCGCGGCGAGGTCTGTGCCGTTCGCCGGCTCGGTGAGCCAGGCGGGCGTGACCAGGGCGGGGAGCGGCTGGCCGTCTTCGGGGACCAGGGGGCCGCCGGCGGCATAGTCGGTGAGCAGGGTGGCAAGCTCTTCGGGGGGCAGGCCGTAATTGGCCAGCAAGGCGTGCGAGTGGCCGGTGAGGCGGACAAGCCAGGCGCGCCAGACGGAGAGCGGCTGAGGCGCCTGAAACAGCACGGCGGTGAAAAACGGCGTGCGCAGCACCCGGAACGGCTTGGTGAAGCGGTCCCACGCCATGGGGGTGGGGATGAAGGCGCCTTCCCAGAGCAGGACATCCTGGGTGAGGATGAGACGGTCGGCGCCCAGCAGCACGGCGCGGGCATATAGCAGGAGGAGGGCGGCGCTGGCCACCGCCACCAGGGCGCCGAGCAGGGCGATGCCCGCGCCGGGAGCGTTGAGGACCAGCAGCAGCCCGGCCAGGAGGAGGGTTGGGGCATCCGTGCACAAAGCGCGGGCGGCGGTGGGTTTGGCGGTGAGCAGGAGCGGGCCGCGCACGCGGTGCAGGGGCTGGGGCGGCGGCGCGGGCGCGGGGGGCGGCAAATCCCGCCAGGCGGGCGCGGGCGGCAACGGCGGGGATGGCG